>DAOUJH010000001.1:0-1597 GCA_034422935.1 Dehalococcoidia bacterium
GTAGCCGAACTTTATCTCGTCCGGAAGATAGGCTGGATCAGGGTAATCTGGCCCGGCTTCCAGCAACAGAACGGAGGTATTCGCGTTTTCAGCCAATCTGCTGGCCAACACCGCCCCAGCTGCTCCCCCGCCGACGATAATAACGTCATATTTCATGGGCCCTCCTCAAAATGCTTCGTCTTTTAACATGCGATTTCCCAGTTTTAACTGATTCCGCTGAGGATAGGACGTTCTGGGATTTCTCCAATTATAAACCGGCATTCTCCATATCGGCCGACCAGCAGGTTCCGAACAGGGTAGTTGGAGCTTAGTGTCGGTCTTCGGTGCTGTCAATCCTCTTTCGCTCCTGCGCACGGCTTGTGCAAAGTTGGTGCGCAAGTTAGCTCCTCCGTTCGCCCTGAGCTTGTCGAAGGGCCACCCGTTCATGATTCGACAGGCTCACCACGAACGGGCGTTGGATTGATTCGGACTTTGCGCATGCCCTGCCTCCTGCGTGGGATAAGGTTTCTGCCGAACACCCAGGCAAATACGCCTCACAATCCTGGACCGGACGGATAAGATTCTAGAGGCCTGTGAACCTCAAGAGGAAGTAGTACCGTTGTTACTACACGTGAGCGGTGGAGACGGGCGAGGTGGAGTGGATGGAAGTGGAGGGCACCAGCAACTCCGGCAGCTCAGTTGCATTCTTGAAGCAGTTGCGGGAGAGGCACATAGGCCGGCTGAACGTGATCTGGGACAATGCCCCGGCCCGTCGGGGAGAGGCGTTGCGGGAGTACTTGGGGAGCCCGGGACTGAACCTGCGCCTGGTGAATCTGCCAGGGTACAGGCCGGACTTCAGCGCTGATGAAGCCATCTGGAGGCGGGTGAGAGAGGAGGCCACCGCCAATCTGTGCTTGGGGACCAAAACCGCAGTGCAGGCGAGAGTCAGCCATTTCTTCTTCGGTCTGGTCAACCGGAAAGTAGAAGTGAAACGGCGCTGCCGGACGGTCCTTCAATCAGGGGCTGAAAGGCTGTAGCAAAATTCCCAGCGACTTGCAAATGCACATCCCACCTTGGCTTTGGTTTAGCATTGGCGGCGGACCCGGTCAGTGCCTGCAACTCCACCACGGTGTCCAGGTAAGACGCCGCGAATTTGGACTTGCCCATAGTGGACCACTTGAGGTGCCCGGTAAACTTGCTCTCGATGGCAACGACGAAGCCGGCAATGTGGGGCGTGGTCACGTCAATATGGGGCGGAGTACCCCCCAGCCCCGTGTGGAATTGGGCTTCCAAGTCCAGAGCCATCCTTTCGCCAGGGGCTATTCCTAGTGGTCAGTCAAGTTTGAAGTGTCAGGATAAAGTCTACGGAGCTTAGCTCTGGCATTCCTGATAGTGAAGCTCCAGTTGATGGGGGCTGGCGTCGCGTCGCGCTCTGTCACGCAGGCGTTGATCGCCTGCTCCAAGCTGTCCTCGTCCGGGTTGCGTCCCCGCAGGCAGGCACGAGACAGGACGCTGAATTCGATCTCCGCCATATTCAGCCAACTGCCGTGCTTGGGAGTGTAATGGAACTCCAGCCGCTTGGCGATGCGCCGCTCTTCCGGGGCCGGAAAGGTCTCGT
>DAOUJH010000002.1:0-211593 GCA_034422935.1 Dehalococcoidia bacterium
TCGGTCAGAGGGGGACTGAGACACGGCCCCCACTCCTACGGGAGGCAGCAGCAGGGAATCTTGCGCAATGGGCGAAAGCCTGACGCAGCGACACCGCGTGGGGGAAGAAGGCTCTAGGGTCGTAAACCCCTTTTATCAGGGAGGAGAATGGACAGTACCTGATGAATAAGGATCGGCTAACTACGTGCCAGCAGCCGCGGTAATACGTAGGATCCGAGCGTTGTCCGAATTTACTGGGCGTAAAGGGCGCGTAGGCGGCTTGTTAAGTCTTATGTGAAATCTCCCGGCTCAACTGGGAGGGGACATGGGAAACTGGCAGGCTCGAGGGCAGTAGAGGGAAGCGGAATTCCCGGAGTAGTGGTGGAATGCGTAGATACCGGGAGGAACACCAGAGGCGAAAGCGGCTTCCTGGGCTGTCCCTGACGCTGAGGCGCGAAAGCGTGGGGAGCAAACCGGATTAGATACCCGGGTAGTCCACGCCCTAAACGATGGATACTAGGTATGGGGGGTATCGACCCCTCCCGTGCCGCAGCTAACGCAATAAGTATCCCGCCTGGGGAGTACGGCCGCAAGGCTAAAACTCAAAGGAATTGACGGGGGCCCGCACAAGCAGCGGAGCGTGTGGTTTAATTCGATGGTAAGCGAAGAACCTTACCAGGGCTTGACATGCTTCTGAAACCCCGTGAAAGCGGGGCCTCCTTCGGGACAGATGCACAGATGTTGCATGGCTGTCGTCAGCTCGTGCCGTGAGGTGTTGGGTTAAGTCCCGCAACGAGCGCAACCCTTGTCGTTAGTTACTCTGTCTAGCGAGACTGCTCCTAAAAAGGGAGAGGAAGGTGGGGACGACGTCAAGTCAGCATGGCTCTTACGCCCTGGGCTACACACACGCTACAATGGCCGGTACAGAGGGTCGCGATGATGCGAGTCGGAGCTAATCCCACAAAGCCGGCCCCAGTTGGAATTGCAGGCTGCAACTCGCCTGCATGAACGCGGAGTTGCTAGTAACCGCAGGTCAGCACACTGCGGTGAATACGTTCCCGGGCCTTGTACACACCGCCCGTCACGTCATGGAAGTCGGCAACACTTGAAGTCGCTGGGCCAACCCGCAAGGGAGGTAGGCGCCGAGGGTGGGGCTGGTAACTGGGACGAAGTCGTAACAAGGTAGCTGTACCGGAAGGTGCGGCTGGATCACCTCCTTTCTAGGGAGACACTCCAATACCCGAACGCCCGGCTCACGCCGGACACAGGGAAAAACGGAGCTACTCCTAGGTCGATCGGTGGGTGGGACGCCAAGGAAATCGAGTCGAGCCGGATCTGCCTCTGGCAGAGGAGCTCCTCTGAGGACCGAAGCGCCTCCCTGAGAAAGCCTACCGTTCATTCACATAGTTAAACTCAATGTTTCCTTCCACTATCCAACTGTTAAGCGCATACCAAAGGGGCGGGCCTGGCGTAGGTCGGCCCCTTATCTTTGGCCGTCGCTATGCGCCCTGGATCGGTCTGAAACAGCCCGGTCCCTCTCCGCGCTGCTTCATCCCATGGCGACGCGCCGGCTTGGGGCTGTAGCTCATCAGGGAGAGCGCCTGCTTTGCAAGCAGGAGGTAGGGGGTTCGAGTCCCCCCAGCTCCACTCGTCGAACGGCAGGTTGGCGGCCACGAGTATCGATCCGAGGCGGGAGGATTGAATCGTGAACAAGACGCCCTCTCATAGGAGATGGCGACGTGGCACGGAATGGTTCGCTCGCCTGAGGAGGCGTCTCTCCTCGTCTCGGCGTTCCGTCCTACGGCGTGCGCTCCTGATTCTCGTCTCCACTCTTCTGCTGCTGGGGGCCATCAACTTCGGTGTGGCCTGGTACTACTCCGGCGTGCTGTACGACCTCGCCCTGGAAGTCGGAGACGACGAGGTCGAGTACAATCTGGTGGCCACCGCGGTCGGCGACGGCTTGGTCAAGCTGGAGAGCGGCCCTGAAGATGGGGAGTGGAGACTGCACGGCAAGTGGGGGTTGAGTTGGGATGGCGGCAATGGGATGATCGGCGACATCGTGGAGTACGAGGAAGCTGCTGTCGTGCGCCGTTTCACGCTCGTAGATGGCGCCCAGCCTCGCTCCACACCCGCCAAGGCATCGAGCGACATCTTCCCGAACGACCCATACCTGGCTTTTGGCATCGAGTACAGTGAGGTCCAGTTCGAATCGCCGCTGGGAAGCCTGGACGCGTGGCGATTCGAGGGGGATGACGACACCTGGGCCATCTACGTACACGGCCATCGCGCCAAACCGGCAGACGGCCTGCCGTCATTGCCCACGCTGCACCAGCTTGGCATTCCGGGGCTGTTCATCACCTACCGCAACGACGAAGGGCAACCCGGAGACCCCAGCGGCATCTACCAGTACGGCGTCACCGAATGGCGCGACCTGCACGCCGCGGTGGAGTACGTGCTGTCCCAGCCGGGGGCGGACGACGTCGTGCTTATCGGCCACAGCATGGGCGGCGGGATAGTGGTTAAGTTCCTCTACGAATCATCCCTGGCAGGCTCGGTCGCCGGCGCGGTGCTGGACTCGCCGGTCATGGACTTTGGCGCACCGGTGGACCTGGGGGCGCGCCAGCGTAATCTGCCCGGATTCGTTGCCGCCTCCGTCAAGTGGATCGGCACGCTCCGGTTCGGGCTGGACTGGAACGCCATGGACTACTTGAAGGACGCGGACCGGCTCGACGTGCCCATCCTGCTCATACACGGAGAGGACGACACGCTCGTGCCCATAGAGACGAGCGCCGAGCTCGCCGAGCGCCGACCCGATCTCGTCACGTACAGCGTCTATCCGGATACGACCCACGTCGACGGATGGAACACCGATTCCGCCCGATACGAGCGAGAACTCAGGGAATTCCTCCTTCGTACACTTCGGTAGATACCCCTACTGGTCATTAGCCTCGGACCAGGCTGAGACCAGCCAGAATCAGGAGCATGGCGGGCTTCGAGGGGGTTCTGGACTGCCTCGACTATGATCTCGGCTGCCTCCGAATGCCGATCCGACCAAAGCAAGCTCCCTGCAATCGCAATCAGCAAACATGCCAGCCGAGCACCTACTTTATAATAACTTCACAGCAATTGGCCGAATTTTCGCATTATTCTGACGGGACCTTAACATGTAGCTGCTACAATCGAACTCCCTGACAACGGAATCCGCAATGCCAGAGACACCCTCCGCGGCAGCCGGCCGCGGTACTGCCGGGGTTGGCGTAGCGCCAACTCCGTTAGCTTGTCTCTCTGGATGTTGCAACGCCATTGTGTCGGCAGAGAGGGAGAGATGCTGTTGCGGCCAATCGAGGGTTCCTCTAGTGGTCCGAATGCGCCTCGACCGCAGTCCCATAAGTTCCTTCGTCCCGTTCGTACTCCCTCATCGGGATTCCTCCGCCTCGTCCTCGCCGTGATAACCCTCGGCGTGATGGCTCTTCTTCTGCTGCAGACCCCGCGAACATCCGCGCAGGACAGCATCGTCCCTACGCTGCAAGTGGCGAACCTGAACGGAACGTCGCTGGTCCTCATTCACAGTGAGCTGCTGGACAGCAGCTCCACCCCCGCAACGAGCGATTTCTCGCTGGCTGGCACCACGGCCACCGTATCGAGCGTCACGGTGCGGGGGGCCGAGGTGGCGCTCACGCTATCGACGGCTCCCGCCAGCGGCGACACGGTGACCCTGAGCTACACAAAAGGGACAAACCCGGTCAAGGACCGGGCGGGCAACGAGGCCGTGCCGCAGACCAACTGGCCAGTCAAGAACCACACCGGAGCGAGCAACAGTCCGCCGGCGTTTTCGGCGGAATCGGTCACACTCACGGTCGATGAAAACTCGACCTCTGGGACGAACGTCGGGAGCCAGGTCACCGCATCGGACGCCGACTCGGGCGACACGCTGGACTTCACCTTTCTCTCAGGTTACACACTCTTCACCGTAGACTCCAACGGTCAGATAAAGACATCAGCGTCCCTGGACTACGAGACCACGGACTCTTACGAAACGGTGCTCTTCGTTCGCGACAACAAGAGCCCCAGCGGCGGGGGTGAGAGCGTATTTGACGACAGCATCCACGTCGTAATCACCGTGACCAACGTGGACGAGGCCGGCACGGTGACGCTGCCTCCCTCGATCAGGGGCGGGCAGGCGGCAACCGCGACAGTGGGCGACCCGGACGGAAACATCAGCAACCTGACGTGGCAATGGTCGCGGGGTGAAACGGCAAGCGGAACGTTCAATAACATCAGCGGAGCGACCTCCAATCCCTACACGCCCGCGGCCGCTGACGTGGGCAAGTTTCTGAAGGCGACGGCGTCCTATACGGACGAACAGGGTTCGGGAAAGTCCGCGACCAGCGCGGCGTCGAGCCGGGTGTTGGGCAACAACGTTGACCCTACGTTCAATGAGGGCAGTTCAACCACCCGCACCGTTCCGGAGAACAGCTCGTCGGGGACGCACGTCGGGGCCGCGTTGACTGCCACGGACGGAGACAGCGACGAGCTGCAGTGGTCTTTGACCGGAACGGACGCGTCTTCCTTCCAGGTCATTGGGAACACCGGCATCATAATAGTCGCGCCGATGGTCACCCTCGACTACGAGACCAAGAGCACCTACTCGGTCGACGTCCACGTGCGCGACAACAAGGATGCCGCGGGGCTCCCCGACAATTTCATCGACGACAGCATCGAGGTGACCATCACCCTCACCAACGCGGACGATCCCGGCACGGTGACGCTGCCCACCGAGTTCACGAGTTGGGTGGCGGCAACTGCAACCGTGACCGACCCGGACGTGACCGACCCGGACGGCGCCGTCACCAACCTGACGTGGCAATGGTCGATTGGGAATACGCCAGGCGGGTCGTTCATGAACATCAGCGGGGCGACTTCAGACACCTACACGCCCTCGGCCGAGGACGTGGGCAAATACCTGAAGGCCACGGCGAGGTACACGGACCCCCATGGTGCGGGGAAGACCGCAACCAGCGCCGCGTCGAGCCAGGTGGTGCGCGGCAACGTTGATCCGACGTTCGACGACGGCAGTTCCACCACGCGCAGTGTGGCAGAGAACAGCGTGCCCGGCACGCACGTGGGGGATCCAGTGTCGGCCACGGACGGTGACAGCGATATGCTGACCTACTCGTTGAGCGGCACGGACGCGTCTTCCTTCATCATCGTTGCCGACGACGGCCGGATTCTGACCAAGGCCGGGACCACCTACGACTTCGAGAGCGACAAGAACACCTACTCGGTCATCGTCAACGTGCGCGACAATCTTGATGTCGATGTCAACACCGACAACACCATCGACGACAGCATCAACGTGACCATCAACCTCATCAACGTGGACGAGCCCGGCACGGTGACGATTGCGGGCACGGAGATTGGCGGCGAGACGCTGACCGCCACCACAACCGACCCGGACGGCAGCCTCAGCAGCGTGACGTGGCGGTGGGCACGGGGGGACTCGGCATCAGGGCCATTCACGAACATCAGCGGGGCCACCTCGAACAGCTACGCGCTCAAGTCCGCCGACGTGGGCAAGTACGTGCGGGCCACGGCGAGGTACACGGACGGCCACGGGGAGAACAAGTCCGCCAACGCCGTGACGGGCGAGATCGACCCCGGCAACGCCGAGCCGACGTTCATCGAGGGCATGTCCACTACTCGCAGCGTGCCGGAGAACATCGGAGCAGGGGCAAACGTCGGGAATGCGGTGGCGGCCAATGACGACGACAACGACGCGCTGACCTATTCGCTGGCTGGAACCGACGCAGGCTCGTTCACCATCGATTCCGGCGACGGACAGATCAAGGCCAAGAACAACGTCACCTACAACTTTGAAGGTGATAACGAGTTCCAAGTTACCGTGAGGGTGACGGACAGCAAGGACAACGCCGGCAACAGCAACGGCGCCATCGACGCCACTATCCCCGTGACAATCACCCTCACAGACGTGAACGAGACGCCCGCGATCACGACCACCCAGACGTCGATTTCCGTCGCCGAAAACCAGACCTCCGTCCTCACCTACGCCGCCACGGACGTGGACAACAACGGCGAGTCCAACGACTCGAACAACACGCTGACGTGGTCGGTGGAGAGCGCGGACGACGGGAGCTTCTTCGAGATCGACTCGTCGAGCGGCGTGCTCACGTTCAAGAACGCGCCGGACTTCGAGAACAAGCAGGACGCGGGCAACGACAACGTTTACAACGTCACGGTCACGGTCAAGGACAACGGCATTCACGGCGCCCGGGGCGCGTCCAATCACCTCAGCGTCTCCAAGTCCCTCGCCGTGACCGTCACGGACGTCAATGAGACGCCCACGCTGACCACGGCCCCCAGCGCCCCCTCATTCGACGAGAACGGGACGGGGGTTGTCGCGACGTACATCGCGACGGACCCGGACGCGACGACGGGCACGATGTCGTGGGACCTGTCGGGCAACGATGCTGCAGATTTCAACATCACCTCCACCGTCAACGGAACAGCCGAGCTCACGTTCAAGAACTCGCCAAACTACGAAATACCGCACGACACCGGTCCCAACAACGTTTATGACGTGACCGTGAGGGTGAGAGACAACGGGAGCCCAAGGCTGGAAGACACCCAGACCGCCGCAATCACCGTCAATGACCTCAACGAGACGCCGGTGATCACGGGGAACGCTGGGCCAAGCTTCGTGGAAATCGAGTTTGATCACACGGCTACGGCCTCCGAACTCATCATCGGCACCTACATGGCCGAAGACGATGACAACGCCGACAACACGGACATCCAAACAGTAACGTTTGACGTGGCTGGCACGGACGCGGCCCACTTCAGCATCTACCCGAGCACGGGCGTCCTGTCCTTCGACATTTCGCCGGACTTCGAGAATCCCGCGGACCTTGCGGGCTCGGGCATGATCGCGGCCTCCGACAACAAGTACGAAATCGTCGTGGAGGCGGACGATGGGCAGGGCGGCACGGGCGAGGAGGAGAGTGTCGGAGAGTTCAGCGTCACCGTGACGGTCACCAACATCAACGAGACGCCGGAGATCCCGGGCGGCGTTCCTAACGAGAGCTTTGCGGAGATCGAGTTCGATGCCGAAACGGCAGACCTGGACGTGATGACCTACATCCCGCGGGATGAGGAGACAAGCAACCTTACCGCCCTGTCATGGTCCCTGGCCGGCACAGACGCTGCTGATTTCCAGATCACCGAGGACTCCACAAGCGGCCACGGTACGCTCAGCTTCCGGAACCGGCCCAACTACGAGGACCCAACTGACCGCGTGAACACCGGCGAAAGCCACGCGGCCGATGACAACATGTACCAGGTCATCGTGAAAATCAGCGACGGCCCGAACACCCGGGACTACCCGCTGACCGTGACGGTCACCAACGTCAACGAGACGCCGGTGTTCACTGCGGAAAGTTCCGCTTTTCACGCTAACGAGATCGAGTACGACTCAGGGACGACGGCGTTGTACATGTCTACCATCCCCGCGACAACGACAACCCAGGCCTACTGGTACGAGTTTAAGGTCCGGGACGAGGAGGGGCAGGACATCACCTGGACCATAACCGGGGACGACGCGAGTTACTTCGTGATCGATGAGGACTCGGCTTTTACCCCGACGGCCAACGCTGACGAGCGCGCCATCGCCCGCTGGAATATCGTGCCGGACTTTGAGAACCCTCTGGGATCTTCCATTATCGGGCCTGAGGGATACATCTTCACCGTGGAGGCATCAGACGGCACCAACACCCGGATGCACGAGGTCTTTGTCCGGGTTGACGACGTCAACGAACAGCCGTCCTTTACGGGGACTCCCGAAACGGCAATCAGCCTGGATGAGCACGATGCATCCCTCGATGAGAATCTCCAGGAGCCGCCCTACGCCTTCCCGGCTATCACGACATACACCGGGTACGACGAGGAGGGCGGGGTCCGATGGTCGCTGACGGGCACGGACGCGGGCGACTTCGAGATCGACAGCGGCGGAAACGTCATCTTCAAGGAGACGCCAAACTTCGAAGCCCCCAACGATTCGGGCGGGGACAACGTCTACAACTTCAACGTAGTCGTTACCGACATCCAGAGCAAAATGGAGCGGCGCTCGGCCATGCAGCCCGTCACCGTGACCGTCCAGGACATCGAGGAGGCCGGGTCGGCGTTCATCCAGGCGGGCGACGAAAGCCCGGGTGTGGATGACGCCGTGACCTTCCTGATTTCCGATCCGGACGGAGTCGGAACGGCTTACGACCGGTACGACCCCGACTGGGTGGTGCAGCGCAGTTCGGGCGGAAGCTGGACCACCGCCGGAACTGCGTCAACGGCCGTCGACAGCTACGACTACACCGTGCAGGAGGCGGACTCCGGCCGGCGATTGCGCGTCCAGGTCACGTACACCGACCGCCGGGGCAGTAGCAAGACGGCGACCAGCGGTGAGACCGACGTTGTGACCGCGGACCCGCGTCCCAACGTGCCACCGCGGATCACGAAGACGGCCTACCTGGTGCAGGAAGGCCCCGCAATCATCGACATCGGCATAATCGGGGCCTCCGACCGCGACAATGACCCCATAACCTTCGCCTTGCTGCCGCAGGGCGACCACCTGCTCTTCGAGCTCTCGCCAAGCGGGCGGCTCCGGGCCGTCCAGGCGCTCGACTTCGAGGCGGGTTCGTCCCTCGGCATCACCATCACGCTGTCGGACGGCAAGGGGGTGGACTCGAGCAACAACGTGATCAATGACCCATCCGTCGACGTCACGGAGACCATAAGCATCATCCTGTCGGACGTGGAGGAGGAGGGCGTCATCACCTTCTCGCCGCAGGAGCCGGAGGCCGGGGCAAGCCAAACGGCCACCCTCGCGGACAGCGACGGCACCATCACCGGCGCGACATGGCGGTGGTCGCGGTCGATGAACAGTAACAGCGGATTCGTGAACATCTCCGGCGCAACATCCAGCTCATACACGCCGACGGTCAACGACGAGGACTTCTACCTGAAGGCTACCGTGACCTACACGGACCGGCGGGGCAGCGGCAAGCGGGCGGAAGCGGTAACAGGCCCGGTGCCCAGCGCGAACCGCCGCCCCCTCTTCCCCTCGACGGAGACGGGCCAGCGCACGGTGCCGGAGAACACGCGGACGGGCGCGAACATCGGCGCGCCCGTGGCGGCGGAGGACCCTGAGAGCGACCGGCTGACGTACTCGCTGAGCGGCACGGATGCCGCCGCATTCACCATCAACACGAACACCGGCCAGATTCGCGCCAAGGACGCCATAGACTTCGAGACCAAGTCCAGCTACCGGGTCACCGTGGAGGTGCACGACGGCAAGGACGGCACGGGAGCCACATCGACCACCATAGACGACACACAGGACGTGACGATAACGGTGGAGAACGTCGAGGAGCCGGGGACCGTCACGCTCTCTTCAGAGACGGCCACCATCCAGGCGCGGGTTCCGGTGACCGCCACGCTGGAAGACGACGACGGCCCGACCAACGTAACTTGGCAGTGGGCGCGGTCGCGCAACAGCACTACTGGGTGGGCCAACATCGCCGGGGCAACGTCAGACACCTTCACTCCGGCGGACACCGACATTGGCGGCTACATCCGTGCGACCGCCAGCTACAACGACGGCGAAGGCTCGGGGAAAACGGCCCAGGCGGTCTCACCTCGCGTCGGGCAGGCGCCGCCGGTGAACTCGGCTCCGGCGTTCCCGACGACGGAGGATGGCCGGCGGGAGATCGCAGAGGACGCCACCGATGGCACGGCCGTCGGCGACCCCGTGGCGGCAACGGACTTCAACGGGGATACGCTCACGTACTCGCTGAGCGGGACGGATGCGGCGCTATTCACCATTGGCGTAAACGATGGGCAACTGCGGGTCGCGACCGGCGCGCAACTGGACTTCGAGACCAAACGCACCCTGCGCGTGACTGTAGAGGTATCGGACGGCGCGGACTCGCTCGGCGACCCGGACAGCGACGCAATCGACGACCGGCAAAACGTGACCATCACGCTGACCGACGTCAACGAAGCGCCGGAGGTCACGGGCGATACATCGCCAAGCTACGCGGAGAACGGAAGCAACGCTGTCGCGACATACAGGGCCGTCGACCCGGAGCGGGACACGCTGACGTGGTCAGTTGACAACAACAACGACTTCTGGATCTCGCAACAGGGCCAGCTCTACTTCCGGTCGCCGCCCAGCTTCGAGGATGACGCCAGCCACGACGTCACCGTCACCGCCGAAGATGACGACGGACTATCGCACTCATTGCCTGTGACCGTCACCGTTACGGACGTGGAGGAAGCGGGCGTGGTCACCATCACACCGCTGCGTGGATGGGACGGAACGGAATTCAGCGCAACACTGTCCGATGACGACGACATTGTTGGCAGTGTCGACTGGCAATGGCAGCGTTCTTCCAACCGCTCCAGCTGGGGCGATATTTCGGGCGCGACTTTTAGCAGCTACACCGCGACGGCGGACGACATCAACCAGTATCTGCGGGTCACCGCCACCTACGAGGACGACCGGGGCGGCGGCAAGGAGGCCCAGACCGCGCTGCTGGTGCGGATTGGAGATACAAGGCCTGCTGCGAACACGGTGCCTGAGTTTGCTGACATGACGACTGAACGCTCCGTTGGGCAGGGCACGTCTAAGGGCCGGAACATCGGCGCACCCGTGCGTGCGACGGACTCCGACCAGGACGATGTCCTCACATACGTGCTGCAGAATAGCCAAGACGCCGACCTCTTTGACATCGACCCGGCAACGGGCCAGCTGAAGACCAAAGACGTCTTGGACTACGACCCGGACGGGACGAACACCTACACTGTCACGGTGGAGGTCCACGACGGCTTCAACGCCTCCTACGATCCCTCGGAAAGCGTGGACGACACGATCACGGTGACCATCACCGTGACTGCTGTAGCACAGCGGAGTTCCGGTGGAGGCGGCGGCGGAAGCAGCGGCGGCGGTGGAGGCGGTGGTGGTGGCTCCGCTCCACCAACCATCGTACCCGAGTTCGACCTCAACAGCAACGGGATCATCGACAAGGACGAGGTTCTCGCGGCCATCTTCGACTACTTTGATGGCCTTGTGGATAAGGAAACAGTGCTGGAGCTCATCTATCGCTACTTTGGCGGAACATCGGGGGCTGTAGGATGACCCTCGCAAACAGGAGGACGATTTGACCCGGACGATGGTGGGAGCAATCGCGGCCTTGACCATTGCCGCACTCGTGGGCGCCGTCGCCCTGTTGTTGCAGCCTGGCGCCGGGGAGGCGCAGGCACACAGCGCGACCCGGACCTTTCAGGCCCCATGGGCGGAGCCAGGCAGCGAGTTCCGTGTGGACATCACCGCCAGGGGCTACGGCTCCTTCGGCCAGATTGTCGAGACGCTGCCGGACGGCTTCACTTTTGTCAGATCGAGTCTTGATGGATTCGGGACAAGAGTGGAGGGACAGGTTATCTTCTTCCAACTGCTGGGCGACACAACATTTCACTACGTGGTTACGGCCCCCAGCGTTGAAGGGGAATACACCTTCTCCGGGGTCATCAAGAATGATGACCGGGAGGAGCGCGCCATCAGGGGCCACTTGCGCGTGCGGGTGGGTCCAGCGCCGACGCCACCGCCGCCTCCAGACACGCCCACGCCGGAGCCGCCGCCTCCGGACACGCCCACACCGGAGCCGCCGCCTCCAGACACGCCCACGCCGGAGCCGCCGCCTACAAACACGCCCACGCCAACGCCTACACCCACGCTTACGCCGACGCCACAACCCACGGCCACTCCAACCGCGACCGTTGCGCCGGAAGAGCCGCCAACGGCCACCGCGACGACCGTTGCCCCGCCGGAGCCGACCGCCGAAATGGCTGAGGACGAGGCTGAATCAGATGAGGGTCCGCCAAGCTGGCTGTGGATCGTATCGATCATCGCCGGAATTGCTGTACTCGCCATCGTTGTCTACTCAAGACGCAGGGACTTCGCCGCCGGTGCCCTCAGCTTCCTCCCTATACTCGACCGCACGATCCGGCGGCGGCGGCGATGGTGACGGGCGTGCTCTAGTGAGAGCCTGCTATAGCTTACTCCGATCACTCTCTGAGCGGCTTTGGTGTCGGCTTCGCTCGGCGACGAGCACCGTCTTCAAGAAAATAAGCAATCCCGTGCAAGAAACGAAGCTCTCCTCAATCATAAGCTAGGTGCGCCAGCGCTCAGGGAGTGGCTTCCTCGTCTGGTGTCTCACCCTTTGGCATCCGGTATCCGATGCGAGGCTCGGTGAAGATGTAAGTGGGATTGTCCGCTTCGTCACCCAGCTTGCGGCGGAGCTTGCTTACAATGGTGCGCATGGGCCGCACGTCATCCTGCTGCCTTGCGCCCCAGACCCGTTCCAACAGGTACTCGTAGGTCAGCAGTCTTCCCCCATTGGCCGAAAGCTCAGCAAGCAAGCGGTACTCCATGGCAACTAGCTGTACCGGACGGCCTGCAAGGGACACGCTGTGTTGGGCGTAGTCGATGGTCAGGTCGCCGAAGACATAGGGTTCAAGTGGTTGGGATACCTCCCGCCGACGCAGGGCCGCCCTGATCCTCGCCGTCAGCTCCGTTGGCGAGAAGGGCTTGACGACGTAATCGTCAGCCCCCGTTTCGAATGCCCTGGCAATGAGGTCTTCCCGTCCGTAGAAGGATAGGAAAATGACCGGGACATTTGCCGTCTCACGAATATCCTTCATCAGCTCAATGCCGTCTTTCCCGGGAAGCATAAGGTCCAGCAGCGCCAGCTGGGGCCTCTCCTCTCCCATAAGGCGGAGCGCCTCCTCCGGCTCACTGGTCACAACCGGCGCGTAGCCTGCTTGAGCGAGTGTGTCGCGGACGTAGCGGAGGGTTTGTGGATCGTCGTCCACTACGAGTACAGGAACCCGCTTCCCATCTTTCCTCTGCCTTCGCCGCGAGGAGCGAGTTGAGGCCGGTGGGAGTTCGCTTACTGTGCCGCTCCTGGCTCCGGCGACGGTAGGAAGCGTAAATGTGAAGCGTGCGCCAAGGCCTGGCCCATCGCTCTCGGCCCAGATGCGACCCCCGTGCGCCTCCACTATCCCCTTACAGATAGCCAGGCCCAAGCCCGTGTCCCCTCCTTGTTCCTCGGACTGCACCCTGGAGAACTTGCGAAACAGGTTGGGCAGACTCTCGGCCGGAATGCCCCGGCCTTCGTCGTCCACCGAGACCGCAATGTAAACGTCTTGCCGCTCGGCGGTCACCCCGATGCCAGACGACTCTGAGGAGTGCCTGGCCGCGTTGGACAGCAGGTTGCCAAGGACCTGGACAATGCGCCGCCTGTCCGCCATCACTAGAGGCAGGTCCGACGGAATGTTGATGGCTAGGTTGTTCTTGCCTCCCGTGCTGACAAAGACGCTCCTCGCCCGCTCCACCAGCACGGTCACATCGGCCGGTTCGGGACTGACCGCCATCGTGCCGGTCTCGATGCGGGCCACGTCAAGGAGATCGGAGACTAGGTCGTGCATGTGGTCGGCCTGATCCTCTATGATGCGGAAGAACTGGTGAACCACTGCGGGGTCTAGGTCCGCAGCCGAACTCAGCACTGTTGCAGCGGAGCCCTTGATGGAGGTAAGGGGCACCCGCAACTCGTGGCTGACCATCGCCAGGAACTCGGCCCGCATCCGCTCCAGCTCCTCAACATCGGCCATGTCCTGGAGGGTGACGACCACCGACTCGACCCTGCCCTCATGCGAGACGATGGGAGTCGTGTTGAGCAGTAGCGTGACACTCCGTCCGTCGGGAACGCTGATGGCCACCTCCTCGGCCCGCAGCGTCTCGCCCGAGCGCAGCGCCTCCACAACCGGCAGCTCCCGCAATGAGACAATCTGCCCGTCGGCCCGCCTGAATGTCAACACGGTGAGAAGGTCCTCCAGCGACTGGTCGGGGTCGCGCAGGCTGTCGACGATTCTCCGGGCCTCCCGGTTGAAGGACTTCAGGACGCCCGTCACGGCGTCAAGGACCACCACACCCACGGGAGAGGTGTCTATCAGCGTCTCCAGGTCGGTCCTGGCCCGTCGCTCCTCGCGGTGCCTGCGGGCGTTGGCGATGGCCATCGCCGCCTGGGAGGCGAACAGCACCAGCGTCTCCTCGTCCTCCTGGGTGAACTCCCGGTCGCCAGACTTATGGGCCAGGTAGATCGTGCCGACCCCGATTCCTTGATGGCGGATAGGAGCCACCAGCAGGGATTTAACCGATACCGGAGGCAGGAACCTGGGCATATTCAGTTCACTAAGGTGGCTGTCTATGTCCGTAATCCGCATGGGCTCCTCGAGCCCGCTGAGATACTCGAAGAATCCCAGTCCCTCCGGCATCTCCCATACCCCCTGGTGCTCCTCCTTGGTCAGACCGGAGACGATGAAGTCCGGCAACTGTCCGGCTTCGTCAAGGACGGTTATCGCCCCGTAGCGTGAGGCCGTGAGCGCCCTGGCGCTGTCCACCACCTCCTGCAACACCGTGTCTAAGTCCAGGCTCTCGTTGATGCGGAGGCTGGCCCCGCTCAGCCTGGAGAGGCGCGCCCGCAGTTCTGCTATCTCTTGTATAAGGTCGTCCTGTCGGTTCAATTCGTCACCTTCCTCTGGGCTAGGGCATTGGAGCTGACCGCCCTCACGGCCATCATTTCATGGTCAACAGGGCAATTATGCCAGTTTTGACTAAAGATTTACAAGAAGTCATAGAAAAATTATTCGGAAAGTAACAATAAAGTTACAAGAGCGTGGTAGAACTGCTGAAGGACCACAGGCCTCGGCGTAAGCCTGCACAATTGCCCGTGAAGCGCACGGAGGGGCAGTTCAGCGAAGCGTTATCGGCGGGATCGGACCATCCAGAGCAGGTTCAATGCGACTATGGCTCCCGCGACCAACCATAGGAGCGTGCCCAAGGCGGGATTGAACTGCAATCCCACTCCCAGCCCGAAGTAGAATACAACGACCGCAAATAGGAACAGCAGAACATGGGCGACTATCCGTTTGTGCGTCGCCATACTATCTAAGCCTTCCTCCTGTACATCAACTCCTAGTGAAGCCAGTCCATCTGGGCAAGAATGGCTACGACATGCTTCTTAACCCGTATTTTCTGTTTTCCGTCCCACCAGATATACCGAGTGAGTTCACCATCTTTTAACCGTACTTCTCCGGTTGGGGTAGCACGGAATACCCTGTGGCATCGCACTCTACCCTTGTAGGGGAACTGCCACTCAATCTTTGAGGAGTCTAGCCCTGTTTCCTCGTAGAGCTCCCGAGCTGCTGCAGCTATCGATGGCTCTCTTTTCTTCACTCTGCCACCAGGCAGCGAGAACTTGGTTTGCTCTTTGCCCATGACCAGCAGCACCTTCTCCTCCCGTACCACAACTACTGTCGCCCGAAGTTTTCTCATCCTGATCTGCGCCTTCCATTTACGTGCAACATAGGGCCGCCCCTACTATCTCAGCCTATCGGAAGAGGCGTACTCTCTCTTGGTGATTATCTCCAGCAACGCCGGTTGGCCTTCCGCCACGATCCTCTCCGCCTTCTTGATAGCGGGGATGATTTCATCCGGCTTATCTATGCGCTCCGCGTAGCCGCCCATGGCCCTTGCCACCTCCGCATAGTTGCCGGTGAGGTCCTTGGTGCCGTACCGTTCCGAGGCTACGGGGAACTGCTCAGGCCCATAGATACCCATGCCGGAGTTATTTAGAAGCACGGTCAGGATGGGTATCTGTTCTCGCACCGCGGTCTCGAAGTCGAGTCCCACCATACCGAAAGCGGCGTCGCCCATCAGGTTGACCGCCAGCTTTTCCGGCGCGGCCAGTTTGGCTCCCATAGCCAGCCCCAAGCTGTTGCCCAGTTGCGTGGACTTGCCCCAGCCGATGAATCCCCTGGGTATCAACGTCTCCCAAAAGGGAGTCATCTCGTCGCGGGGACTCCCTGAATCGTGGGTGACGATGGTGTTGCGGCGGTCGACGGTATGCATGAGGTCCCATATAACCCTGTACGGGTTGATGGGCACCTCATCCGAGGTCAGCAGGGGCATCCATTCCTTCAGCCAGGCCTCCTTCACCGCTTTGATCTCGTCCGCAACCCGCGAGTCCTTTCCGCGTTCCCTGGAGACCTGCCCTTCCAACGCTTCGATGAGTTGCTGAAGGACCAGCTTGCTGTCTCCAATGATGGCAAGGTCCGCCGGGTAGTCCTTATTGATATCGTCGTCGTTGCTGGTGGAATGAATCAGGGTCTTGTCTGCAGGTACGGTTATGCCAAACGAGGTCAGTGTGAAGCTGGTGCCGATACCAAAGACAACGTCCGCCCCTTTGACGAAGTGCACTACACCTCTGGTAGTGGTGGCGCCGCCGGAACCTATGGAGAGGGGATGGTCTTCAGGAAAGGCACTCTTGGCTCCTATGGTTGTCATCACGGGCGCTTGCAGAAGCTCGGCCAGGCGGCGAAGCTCATCCCAGGCTTCCGCGTAGAGGACGCCTTGCCCGGCGTGGATTACGGGACGCTGGGCTTTGAGCAGCGCATCGGCCGCTTTTTCTATATCCCCGGGGTCGCCGGCTGCCCGGTGCGGCTGCACCGGCGAGTAGGTCATCAGCGATTCGTCAAGCTCAGCGGACGCGACATCCGACGGAAGCTCCAGGAGGACAGGGGCGGGATGTCCCATGCGAAGCAGCGAGAAGGCGCGGCGCATTATGGCCGGAATGCGCTCTATCGTGTTGATTTGAGCCGACCACTTGGTGACCTCGCGGTAGCTTAGCGTGGGGCTGAAATTGGGCCTGATGCCTACCCGGTCGCGGGAGGCGGAAGCGGGCAGCACCAAGATGGGCGTGGAGTCATCGTAGGCCTGGGCAACGCCGGGGAAACCGTTTTGTGCCCCGGCCTGCGCTTGCATGGTGAACACGCCTATGCTCTTGCCGTTGCGGACCCTGGTGTAGGCGTCGACCATGTTTACGCCGACGCGTTCCTGGCGAACGATTATCGGCCTGATACCAGCGATGGCGCATGCCTCGATCAGAGGGTTACTGGGAATACAGACAATAAAATCTATGTTTTCGCGCTTCAGTATTTCGGCTATTGCAGTCACGCCATTCATGGAACCCTCCAGCAAATTTGCGTTGGTTTAGGAATTGCTACCCCACAGAGAGACGTGGGCTGGCGGAGATTTGTGTAACAACTGGTGGTAGTATACAGGGTAGGAGGCCTTGCACCAAAAGTCAGGCCACTCTGGGCCTGACAAGAACGCTGGCTCAAGTGAGGTGAGAGTTGATTTTGAAAGGCCGGTTCATACACGCGATTAGCGCGCTTCTCCTGGCGGCAACGCTCATGCTGCTGGCTGCATGCGGCGGAGCGGACACGGTGACCATAGCCACCGACGGCAACTACGATCCCTTCAACTTTGTCAACGACGATGGTGAAATAGACGGCCTTGAGCGTGAGCTTGGAGACGAACTATGCGAACGCGCCGGTTTGGAATGCGAGTGGGTCGTAAATGATTGGGACGATATGATCCCCGACCTGGTGGCCGAAGAGTTCGACGCGATCTTTGCAGGGATGAGCATCACCGACGAACGGGAGGAGACGATAGACTTCACGGAAGCGTACTACCCCCCAACCCCTTCGATTTACGTGGCCAGGGCCGGCGAGGGCGATGAAGCTGCCCAAGGCACGATTGGGGTTTCGGCAAACACCATCTACTCCGACTACTTTACGGAGATGGGCATGCCGTTTGTGCCGCTCGATATCACAACGGACGCAGTCGATGCAGTGCTCAACGACGAAGTGGATGCCGTCCTGGTGGACCACGGTTACGGTGTGGAGAAGCTTGCTGAGCACGAGGGTCAACTGGCCATTGTAGGGCCGACCGTGCTGCTGGACCGGGGTTTCGGCATTGGCGTGCGCAAGGGCGGCGACCTGAAGGGCAAGCTCGACGAGGCGCTGGCGTCGATGAAAGCCGACGGCACCCTGAACGCCATCATCCTCAAGTGGGTGGGCGAAGACGCCTCTACTTTCTAATAGCGAAGCCGATTCAGGAGGTAGCTTGATCTCAATGCAAGTAGGCAAACTTCCACCCGACCTCCTGCACCGGCTCCTCTCCTCCGCGCCCATCACTGACCCTCGAGTCCTAATCGGTCCGGGCATTGGTGAGGACGCCGCCGTCATCTCCATGGCCGATGATCGGGTTATCGTTGCCAAGACCGACCCCATAACCTTCGCCTCCGACGAAATAGGCTGGTACTCCGTCCACGTCAACGCCAACGACATTGCCGCCACGGGCGCAGAGCCCCGCTGGTTCCTTGCTACTCTCCTGGCGCCCGAAAACACGCCGGAGTCCTGGATCGAAAACGCTTTCCGACAGATCTCCGACGCCTGCAAGGAGATCGGAGTATCTCTTATCGGCGGCCACACCGAGATCACCTATGACTTAAATAGGCCTATGGCCATTGGCGTCATGCTGGGTGAAGCCCACACCGACGACCTCACTCCCACCTCCGCCGCCCAGGTCGGCGACGCCGTACTTCTCACCAAGGCCATCGCCATAGAGGGCGCCGCCGTCCTCGCCCGTGAGTCGGCTTCCGTACTCTCTGCCGAGGGCGTCCCTGACAAGACTATAGAAAACGCCCGCAGTCTCCTCTACACGCCCGGCATTAGCGTCCTGAAGGACGCCCGTATCGCTCGTATGTCCGGAGAGGTGCACTCCATGCACGACCCCACGGAGGGCGGACTTGTCACCGGCCTCCGGGAGATCGGCTGGGCCGCGGGCGCAGGCATCAGGTTGGACCTCGATGCCGTACCCATCCTCCCTGAGACCCAGGCCTTCTGCCAGGCCCTTGGCCTCGATCCTCTCGGTCTCCTCGCCTCCGGCGCTCTCATTGTGACGCTTTCACCTGGGCACGTCCCGGCCGTAACCGCCGGGTTGGAGAGCGCAGGCATTCCCGTCGCTCGAATCGGAGAGGTGACGCCGCAGGAGCAAGGATTCGTGATGCGTACCGCAACAGGGGAGGGGGAAATGCCCGACTTCACTACAGACGAGCTGGCCAGGTTCCTGTCATCCCAATGACCTACCGGCTCCTCGCCTTCGACATCGACGGCACCATCCACGACCGCCAGACCGGCACCCCTCTCACCGAGCGGACCAAGCAGGCTGTCGCACGGGTCATGGAGACCGGAGCGGGGGTAACCCTGGCCACTGGACGGACCTACGAATCCGCGCTCATGTTCAGCCGGGATCTGGGTCTCACCCTGCCCATAATCTGTTACCAGGGCTCTCTGACGACCGACCCCGCCACCCACGAGATCGTCCGCGAGACCCCATTGCCACTGTGCCTCGCCCGCCGCCTGATCCGCTTCCTTGAAGAGCGAGGCCTGAATCCCGAGGTATATGTGCGCGACCATTGCTACGTGCAGAAAATGACCGAAGCTGTGCGCGAGTCGGAACAGCTCCTCAAGATGCGGGCTGAGCTTGTGACCAGTCTCATCCGCGACATCCATGAACCGTTCACCAAGATCGTTGTCACCGGGGACGCCGAGCTTGTAAGCGGTGTTGCGTCCATGATAGACAGCCACTTCAACGGCGCCATCGCCGCCATGCAGACCTACGACTACCTATGCGAGATAGGGCACCCGGACGGGAGCAAGGGCAAGGCCCTTGAGCATCTGGCCGAGTCCCAGGGCGTGAAGAGGGAGGAAGTCGTCGCCGTGGGGGACAGCCCCAACGACGTGGACATGATCCAGTGGGCGGGCTTGGGCGTAGCCATGGGCAACGCCTCCGACGACGTCAAAGCCTCCGCCGACCAGGTAACCCTCCCCGCTTCCGACCAAGGCTTAGCTCTCCTCCTTGAATCTCTTTTGTCCCAGAACCGCTTCGCTCCTCTTGCTTCACCTTCGGTTAGTTAGTCACGTAGGGGAGTGCAAAACTTACAATCTGCCCCTTAGCAGGCAGGGTTTATATCGTAAAACTCAGATAGCACGGGATTGACAAAGGTAGCCCACTCGCCGTCGTTGATCTGTAAGGTGCTAAGCTCCAACATCCGTGGCCCCTGGCACGACCGACCGCTTGCCGTCCTGTTTGCAACGACGCGCTCGGCAACCCGCTGGGCGGCGGAGGCAGGGTCTACGGCTCGCAGGAACCCCGCAATAAGGCGCTCGTGTGTTGCGGGATCTGCCGTTGCCACTGGTAGTATCCAATAATCCTCATTGTGATTATATCTCGCATAGCCGTAAGGGGTCGTCAACTGCGAAATCCAGCTACCGCTTGTGCTTTCATAACTTTCCCAACTGCCGCCTAGTTCCTCTTCGAGCCTGGGCGCTATGCGGTTTAGGTCGTCCAGCGTGTAGAACATAACGGGCAATTCTATGCCTTTCCCTTGTTCGCCCTGCAGCCCTTGCTGCCCCCGCTCGCCTTGTACTCCCTGCTCGCCCCGCTCCCCTTGCTCACCGCGTCGTCCCTGTACGCCCTGGTCGCCACGTTCGCCCTGCGGGCCTTGTATACCCTGCGCTCCTTGTGCGCCTGGCAGACCCCTTTCTCCTTGCTCGCCGCGTACACCTTGTACACCCTGGTCGCCACGCTCTCCCTGTGGCCCTTGAATGCCTTGTGGACCCTGCGGCCCGGTACAGCCGAGCAACAGGATAACTAGCAGTAGAAACGGTAGAAACTTGAACATAAAGGCCCCCTAGCAAAGGATTGAGCTTCTTGGGCAAGTCGCTATCCTGGTTGCGTTAGCCGCTAGAGGGCGCGAGATTGCTCGTACCTCTACGCAACCGTTGACTTGCCCAAGTCGTCTAAAACCCTAACAAGTCAGGTAGGGGGTGTCAAAGTTGCGGGTTTGGATTAGGCAAGAGGGACTACACTGTCGGCTACTTATTCATCAACCAACTCCCTTTTGCATCAAAGCCTCCGTCCACTTGACAACCTCTCGCGGTGGGTAATATCATGCCTAATTGGATTAGCACTCTGCGACACAGAGTGCTAAATGTTCGATAGGCAACAAATATCTAACCTAAAAGGAGGGCAGTGTGGAAGTTACTTTCCAACCGCTGGGAGACCGCGTAGTAATCAAGCCCCTGGAAGAGGAAGAGGTCACTAAAGGGGGCCTGGTCCTCCCGGACACCGCAAGAGAGAAACCCCAAAAGGGTGAGGTTGTCGCAGTAGGCCCGGGCAGGCTCGGCGATGATGGCAATCGCCTGGCTATGGAGGTGAAGGTCAACGACAAGATCGTCTACTCCAAGTACGCAGGCACCGAGCTGAAAGAAGACGACGTTGATTACCTCATACTCCGCGAGTCTGACATCCTGGCAAAAATCAGCTAGAAGCACTTTATATTTCAGTCCGAACTTTAAGGAGGGACAATGGCGAAGCAGTTAGTATTTGGCGAAGAGGCACGGCGCTCCCTGAAGAAGGGGATAGACGCGCTGGCCGAATCGGTTAGAGTGACCCTGGGCCCCAGTGGCCGTAACGTAATCCTGGACAAGAAATTCGGTCCGCCCACCGTCTGCAGCGACGGCGTGACCATAGCCAAAGAGATAGAGCTGGAAGAGCCGTTTGAGAACATGGGCGCCCAGCTGCTCAAAGAGGCGGCCAGCAAGACCAACGACGCCGCCGGTGACGGCACCACCACCGCTACCGTACTGGCCCAGGCCATGGTGACGGAAGGGTTCAAGAACGTGGCCGCCGGCGCCAACCCCATGGTGTTGAAGCGCGGCATGGACAAGGCCGCTGAGACCCTGCGGGAAGAGATCAAGAAGCTGGCCAAACCCGTGGAGGGCAAGGAGCAGATAGCCCAGGTGGCCACTCTGGCCGCACACGACAAGACCATCGGCGAGCTCATTGCAGAGGTGGTCAACGACGTAGGCAAGGACGGCGTAATCACGGTGGAAGAGTCCCGCGGCATCACCGATGAAATCGAAAAGGTCGAGGGCATGCAGTTCGACCGGGGCTACATCAGCCCCTACTTCATCACCAACGCCGACCGCATGGAGTCCGTGATAGACGACCCCTACATCCTCATCACTGACAAGAAGCTCTCGGCGGTGTCGGACCTCCTTCCCGCCCTGGAGAAGATCCTGCAGATTACCAAGAACGTGGTTGTCATTTCGGAAGACGTGGAAGGCGAAGCCCTTGCCACCCTGGTGGTCAACAAGCTGCGCGGTACCCTGAGCGCCCTTGCCATCAAGGCCCCGGGCTTTGGCGACAGGCGCAAGGCGATGCTGGAAGACATGGCTATCCTCACGGGCGGCCAGGTCATCAGCGAGGAAGTGGGCCGCAAGCTTGACTCGGTGACGGTGGACGACCTGGGCCGCGCCCGGCGTGTAGTGTCCAGCAAAGAGGACACTACCGTTGTAGAGGGCAGAGGCTCCGATGACGCCATCCAGGCCCGCATCAAGCAGATCAAAGCCCAGATAGAGGAGACCACCTCCGAGTTCGACAAGGAGAAGCTGCAGGAGCGCATGGCCAAGCTTTCCGGCGGAGTCGCAATCATCAAAGTTGGCGCCGCCACTGAAATCGAGCTCAAAGAGAAGAAGGCACGCGTGGAGGACGCCCTTTCGGCTACCCGCGCCGCCGTTGAAGAGGGGATAGTTGCCGGCGGCGGCTCAACTCTGATCCGCGCCGCCGTAGCGCTGGACGCTCTGGAGCTGGACAGCGACGAGGCTACCGGCATCCGCATCGTCCGCAAGTCCCTTGAAGAGCCAATCCGCATCATCTCCAACAACTCCGGCATGGACGGCTCCGTGATCCTGGATTCCATCCTCAAGGGTGAGAACGATTACGGGTACGACGCCGAGATTGGAGAGTTCGGCTCCATGTTCGACATGGGGATTGTGGACCCGGCCAAGGTGACCAGGTCCGCCCTGGAGAATGCCGTAAGCGTGGCTACCATGATTCTCACCACTGAGTCCATGGTCACCGAGATTCCCAAGAAGGAACCAGCCATGCCTGCCGCTCCTCCCATGGACTACTAGGCCCCGCAGTAGACGCACTCTAAACAGGCGCTCCAATTCGGAGCGCCTGTTTCTTTCCCCGCTTGGCCGCTGCGGCTATAATGCGCTCATCTCATCCGGAGAGGTTCGCCATGTCCTTCGATCTCGTATGCTTGGAATGCAGCCGCCATCTTGACACTTCCAGGTACAGGACCACCTGCGACAAATGCGGGGATCTGCTCAGGGTAGATTACGACACCCCCGCAACGGTAGAAGCAAGGGTCGTGCCGGGAGCGAATGGCATCGCCAGGTACCTGCCCATGCTTCCGGTGCAGGATCAGGCCAATCTGGTGACCATGGGAGAAGGGGATACGCCCGTCGTACCCCTGACCCATACTGGCCAGGCCCTGGGCATCGATGCGGTCTACGCCAAGCTGGAGTACATGAACCCCACGGGCTCATTCAAGGACCGGGGCAACGCCGTGCAGGTCTCCGTGTTGAAGGAGACGGGAGTACGCCGCGCCGCTGAGATCGGTGGAGGCAACACGGGCCACTCGCTGGCCGCCTACTGCGCCCGCGCCGGCATCACCTTTGTCGCCTTTGCGTTTGAAGGAGAGGACAACCGCAAGGTCCAGGCCATCAGGCAGACCGGCGCCGAGATGCACTGGGTGGACGGCGACCGCCGGGCTGCCGCGGCTGCAATGGACGCGTTCTGCTCCGACTCCGATACGTTGAACCTGTCCTACCAGCTCAACGCCTACTTCATAGAGGGCAACAAGACCATGGCCTATGAGATCGCCGAGCAGATGGACCCGCTGCCGGACAATATAATCATAGCCGTGGGGAACGGCTCGCAGCTCCTGGGCATGTGGTGGGCTTTCAAAGAGATGCTCCAGGACGGACGCGTACAGAAGATTCCCCGCCTGCACGCTGTCCAGTCGGAGGCGTATCAACCCCTGGCCTCCGCCTTCCAGGGGCATGATTGGAGCCCGAGCGTACCGGGGCCGGAGACGGTGGCCATAGGCATCAAGATTTCGTCGCCGCCCCGGCTGCAAGAGCTCGTTGAAGCCTGTCGAGAGACCGGAGGTGAGTCCCTGGCCGTATCGGATAGCGAGATTGTGGAATGGCAGAGGCGTCTGAGCAGTATGGAAGGTCTGTTTGTGGAACCAACCTCGGCCACGGTGCTGGCCGCGGCGGAGAGATTGCGCGCCCAGGGAGCGATAACGTCTTCGGAAAGCGTGCTCTTTCCTCTGACCGGCTTCGGGTTCAAGGAACCTATGCCTTAAGGGATAAGCAACTACAATCTAGCTTATTGTCTTATCCACACGAATATCTGCACTGTGTAGGCTACCGTCCCTTCATGACCCCTCTCAACCTTGAAATAGTACGTGTCAGAGGCTGGCGCTTCCCATTCGATCTGAGCTCCGTCCGCCCCCGTACCGCTAGAACCACCCCACGTCTCAGTTACCCCATCCGGCTCATACAAAGTGGCGCTGGTACCATAAACGTTGGTCGGGACACCATACTGGTTGAGGACTGGTTCAACCGACACAACTATCTCATACCGTTGGCCCTCTTCAGCCTGGAACCGGAAATAGTCGAAATCAAGCCAAGAATCTAAAGTGCCGGGTACCTGTTCTCCGACGGCAATCTCGGTTGCATCTGTCGGAGAGTTGCTATGATCATCTCCGCCTTCATGCATCGGCACCTGGATATCCACAGGGACCCCGAAATCTGACAGAGCGATGAACCCGTTAAACTCGGACCCGTCACCCGGCACAACACCGGAGATCTCGAACCTTCTAAGTAGATAGTCCTCAGCGCCTATCCAGTATTGCACCACACCATCGAATCTCGAAGGCCCAAGCACTGGATAAGCCCTGCCGTAATGAGGCGGCCCCGTAACTTTATAGACCCGTTCGCCATTAAGCTCCTCCTCAACTACAGAGCTTTCACTGACAACCAACCAATAGTAATAGTCCAAGAAGACGAATAGGTCTGAATTATCGTGGTCGTGCCACGTCCTCTCGACCCGCATCTTCTCATGGGGAGGAGAACTCATAACATATATATACTCTTCATCGAAGATGATCTCTCGATGTATACCCGCTGGCAGTTCTATTGTCTGGCCATCCACTTCAATAGTAGGCGGGCCTTCCCAGTCGTAGAGGCTACTAAAATGCGCGCGACTACTTAGATCTGGGCCAAAGCTAGCATTAGCCTTTCCGAACGTTTCCCAGACACCGGATACACTTTCAGTCAAAAATACGTACTCTCCAAAACCCGCTCTGAACTCGCTCTCAATGCGGCCAGACAGGTCACTCTCCAAAGCGGCAACTGCCAAGTCCAACACCTCCTTAACCGTTAAGGAGGGTGTAGGCCCTGGTGTCGATGTTGCCGTTGGAATTGGAGTGGGAGTCTCCGTCGGCAAAGCTCTAGCCTGTGCTACGAGAGTGGCTAGGAGGTCTATCGTAGGAGTAGGTGTTGGCGACGGTGTAGCTGTAACCGTAGGCGTGGGACTCGGCGTAGCTATGGGAGTTGCAGTAGGTGTTGATGTAGGCACAAGCGTAGCTGTGGGGGTAGGCGTAGGCGTGGATGAGGTACATGATACCAATACCGATACTACGGCGATTGCTAGAAAAGCCAACAAAGCATTATGGTAAAAACTTGGTTGGGCTGGGTCGTCGGGGTTGGACAAATGGAATGCTGCTATACGCGCCAAAGTCTCCCTCCTCCCTGCTTGGGGAGCATAACGGGTCGCCGCAGAGCCACCAACCTGCATATCATATCACATCCCCACCGCTTGCCCTGAGCTTGTCGAAGGGCACGAGCGGGCTAGAAGTGGTCTTACGACCAGCGGCGGCATTACCAACACGTTAGCGAAAACGTGACTCGGCTCTTGGGTTGTTTGTCTCCAATGATAGTGCTATAATCCCGTTAGTTATTGGTTCTCCAACCTCAATTGTTTGCTTGAAAAAGTGGGTTTCGTCCCACTTTTTTGTTCAGTTGGAGGGTTGTTGAACAGAGCATACGAGGAGGTGGCTGGCTATGAAGAGCGACTTTTTGATCGCGCTAACCCAGCTTGCCGCAGAAAGAGGCCTGCCCAGGGAGATGGTGCTTGGCGCCATTGAAGCTGCACTGGCCTCCGCCTACAAGCGAGATAATCTGGCCGCCAGCCAGAATATTTCGGTCAGCCTGAACCCAGGCACGGGCGACATCCGGGTCTATGTTCTCAAGAACGTGGTGGGCGACGTTGAAGACGACAAGACGGAGATGACCCGCGCCGAGGCTAAGAAGTTTAAGTCGGATGCCGAGATCGGCGATATCATCAAGATAGAGTCCACCCACAACCTCTCCGGGCGCATTGTTGCCCAGACAGCCAAGCAGATGGTTATGCAGCGTCTCCGTGAGGCGGAAAGGGAACTGGTTTTCGAGGAGTACTCGGACCGCTCGGAGGACGTGGTGACGGGCACGGTCCAGCGTATCGAGGCGCGGCAAACCGTTGTCGACCTTGGCCGTACCGAAGCTGTGCTGCCTGACCGCGAGCAGGTGTCCACGGAAAGGTATCGCCAGGGACAGAAGATGAAGTTCTACATAGTAGAGGTGGCAAGGACCGCCAAAGGGCCTGAGATCATAATCTCCAGGTCCCATAGGAACCTGCTCAAGCGCCTCTTTGAGATGGAAGTCCCTGAAATATACAACGGCATTGTGGAGATCAAGGCCATCGCCAGAGAGCCCGGCTCCAGGAGCAAGGTGGCCGTGGTCGCTTTGCAGGAAGGCGTCGATGCCGTGGGTTCCTGCGTTGGCCTGAGAGGCATAAGAATCCAGAACATAGTCAACGAGCTTCAGGGCGAAAAGATTGACGTGGTGCAGTGGCACCGCGATCCTTCCTCCTTCATCTCCAATGCCTTGAACCCGTCGCAGGTGCTATACGTCTCCTTGAATGAAGAAGAGAACAACGCCACCGTGGTTGTACAGGACAAGCAGCTTTCCCTGGCCATAGGCAGGGAGGGCCAGAACGCCAGGTTGGCGGCCAAGCTGACCGGCTGGAAGATAGACATTCTCAGCTCCGCCGACGTTGAGTTGGAGCGTCTGCGCAGGCCCGCTCCTGCTCCGGCAGTCGCCAAACCCGTATCGGAGGCTCCAGCCGAGCCGGTAGAGGTGTTGGATGAAAAGGTTGAGGTGGAACCGGCGGCGATTGCGGACGCAGCGGCGCCCGTGGCTGAGGTGGAGCCGGTTGAAGCTGAACTGGAAGATCTGGCGGCAGAGGAACAGCCCGCTGTAGTAGAGGTCGAGGAGGAGGCGCTGGCGCCTGTGGCTGTCGAAGATGATTGGTCGGACTTCACTATTGAGGAAGAGGAAGTGGAAGAGGTTGAAGAGGTGGAGGAGATTCCTCTTACGGACGATATTTGGCAAGTGCCTCAGCTTACTCCCACAGGGGGAGGTTCCCAGATTAGATTTGCCGAGGACCTGGTGGTGCCCAGGGGCGGTGAAGGAAGGCGCGGCAGAGGGGGCAGGCGGGGCAAACGCCGCAAGGGCGCCGCAACATAACAGCCGGCAATAAGCTAGTGGGGGAGGGCAGTGCGGCAGCGTCATAGACCTCTGAGGCGTTGTGTGGCCTGCGGTAGGCAGGCTGTGCAAAAAGAGCTTGTACGAATTGTCAGGACATCCCTTGGAGAAATACTGGTTGACCAGGGGAGGCGGAAGACCGCGGGGCGCGGCGCCTATCTGTGCGGAACGAGTGGATGCTGGGAGCAGGGATTGAACAGGGGTAGGTTGGAACACTCGCTCAAGGGTAAGCTCGCCGCGGGTGATAGGGAAAGGCTGCAAGAATTCGCCAAAACCTTAGACAGCCAGGAATAGGTTGGATTTGCCATGGAAAGAGAAAGTCAGGCCACACAAACAACAGACAAACCCCAAGCGCAGCAGGGGCAGCGCGCCAGGACAACCGTCCGGATTGTCAGGATACCCGAAGCCATCACCGTGGCAAGCTTTGCCGAGATGCTCAAGGTTAGCCCCATAGACCTGATGAAACAGCTCATGCGGGCTGGAATCATGGCCAACATAAACCAAGCCGTCGACTTTGACACGGCGGCGGCGCTGGCTCCACTCTTCGGCTACAAGGTGGCTCCATTGGAGGAGAGAGCAAGGAAGTCCACCGGTGTAGAAGAGGCGGAAGAGGACGCCTCTGCATTGGAGGAAAGGTCTCCCGTGGTTACCATCCTGGGCCACGTGGACCACGGCAAGACAACGCTGCTGGACAATATTCGCAAGACCAGGGTGGTTGAGCGAGAGGCCGGAGGCATCACTCAGCACATCGGCGCTTACCAGGCCGAGTACAACAACCGTACCATCACTTTTTTGGACACCCCTGGACATGAGGCCTTCACTACCATGAGGGCGCGCGGCGCAGAGGTTACCGATATAGCCATTCTGGTGGTGGCCGCGGACGACGGAATAATGCCGCAAACCGTGGAGGCAATAGACCACGCCAAAGCGGCCGACGTCCCCATTGTGGTAGCCATAAACAAGATAGACCGTCCCAACGCGGACATAGACCGGGTCAAGCGACAGCTCTCGGAGAACAACCTCCTCATTGAAGAGTGGGGCGGCGACGTTATCGCGGTACCGGTGTCGGCTGTGACCGGAGAAGGCGTGGACGACCTGCTGGAAAACATCCTTGTCGTCTCCGAAATTTCGGACTTCAAGGCAAACCCCAGCCGCTCCGCGCAGGGAGTGGTGTTGGAAGCCAAGCTGGACAAGAGCCGTGGCCCCGTAGCCACTATGCTGGTCAAAAGCGGCACCCTCAACGTGGGTGACATCCTGGTCATAAGCTCAATTACCGGTAGAGTCAAAGCGCTTGTGGACTATGCCGGCAAACGGATACGTTCCGCCGGGCCGTCCACTCCTGTCGAGGTGCTTGGCCTGAACCAGCCCCCAGCCGCCGGCGACACCTTCAAGGTAGCGCCGAGCGAAAGGGAGGCCAGAGCGGCGGCGCAGATTGCGCAGCGGCAGCACGAATCCAGGCGTCAGGTGAGCTTGGAAGACATAATGAGCCGCATCCGCACCGGAGAGACAAAGGAGCTGAACCTGGTGCTCAAGGCTGATGTGCAGGGAAGCATTGAAGCCGTTCGCGACGGCATCCTTCAGTTGAGCACGGACGAGACCCAGGTCCGCATCATCCATGCCGCTTCCGGCTCCATAACGGAGAGCGATGTGTTCCTGGCCCTAGCCTCGGAGGGCATAGTCATCGGCTTCAACACCACGATACAGCAGAGCGCCCGCCAGGTAGCAGACGCCGAAAACGTGGAAGTGCGGTTCTACAGCATCATCTATCAGCTATTGGACGACGTGCAGAGCACTATAAAGGGCATGGCCGCTCCCACGGTGAGAGAGGTGATAGACGGCCACGCCACGGTCAGGGCCGTATTCAGCCGCGGCAGGAACTCCAAGATAGCCGGCATCTACGTCACGGACGGCCGTGTCGTAAGGAACTCGTCGGCCCGTCTATCGCGCAACGGCAGCGTCATATTCGATGGATCTATATCTAGCCTGCGCCACTTCAAAGACGACGTCCGCGAACTGACTTCGGGATACGAAGGAGGCGTGATGCTAAACGGCTTCAACGACTTTGAGGAAGGGGACACCCTGGAGTTCCACCGGCAGGAGCAGGTCTCCTAACAGCGGTCCCGGTCTCCAGGCCTCTACGGCTTCAAGCTCCATTCCCAACTCCCAAGGACATCCCAATGAGCAGGCGAATTGAACGTGTCAACGAGCTGGTTCGCAAGGAACTGAGCAGTCTGCTGGCAACCGAAATGAACGACCCCAGGCTGCCTCTGCTGGTCAGCGTCACTCATGTTGACGTCTCAGCGGATCTGCGCCAGGCCAAAGTCTACGTGAGCGTGATGAGCCATGAAGAGGAGAAGCGCTCCACCGTCGAGCTTCTTCAAAGAGCATCCGGTTTTCTTCATAGAGAGCTTAAGGCCAGAGTCGCTTTGCGCTATGTTCCCGTGCTCTCTTTCCGTCTGGACGAGTCCATAGAGAAGGGCCTGCAGATGCTTCAGTTCATGGATAACGTTGAATCGGAGAGGTCGGCCAGTTGAAACGGCCCAGCCACGGTATTTTCAACGTGGACAAGCCGCCGGGCATCACCTCCATGGACGTGGTGCGCCAGATCAAGCGGTTCTCCTCTCAGCGGCACGTGGGACACGCCGGGACGCTTGATCCGGTGGCCACGGGAGTCTTGCCCGTTTGCCTGGGTCAGGCCACCCGCCTCATGCAGTTCATTGTCAACACCGGCAAAGAGTATCTGGCCACCGTCCATCTGGGCGTATCCACCGATACTTACGACAGCTTAGGCGAAGTAACCGGCAGGCAAGACGCCTCGGACGTAACCGCTGGTATGATAGAGGCGGCCCTGGCGCCTATGAGAGGCGTCGTCGAGCAGACGCCCCCCGCCTTCAGCGCGCTGAAGAAGCAGGGACGCCGTCTCTATGCGCTGGCACGGGACGGCGTTGCCGTGCAGGCCCCTCCAAGGACGGTTGAAGTGCTCAAACTGGAGCTGGTTGAGTGGCAACCGCCGCAGGCCACGCTTTCCGTGCAGTGCAGCCGCGGATTCTACGTACGTTCTCTGGCCCATGATCTGGGGCAGGCGCTGGGATGCGGGGCCCACCTCTCCCAGCTGCGCCGTCTGCGCACCGGCCCTTTCTGCGCAGGTGACGCTACCCCATTGGAGGTCCTGAAGACCTCTTTGGAGAACGATGCCTGGGAACCGCTGCTCCTCCCCCCGGATCACGTTGTGCTCCACTTGCCCGCCGTTCAAATGGACTCCTGGGAAGCGAGCCAGGTGACACACGGCCAGGCCGTCCCTCTGAGTCCCGGCACTCACTACGCGTCGCATCTTCAGGAGGCCAGGGCCTACAGCCGCGACGGTCTTTTCGTTGCTCTGATGAGGTTCGACCGGGCCGATGCAGTATGGCGGCCCTTCAAGGTGTTCAACATGGACACACCTTCTCCTTACAGCAGCCACAATCCCCTGGTTTGAGCGGCAGAGGATCGCATCCGCATCATTTACCTGACATGGCCTTGATGAGCTGGCCGTGTACTTCAGGCCAGCCTATGACCACCACCGGAAATTCGCCGTCCTGGCTCCAATCGAGGGGATCTCCCGATGCATCCGTCGCCACGATCCCCAGCTCCGCCGCGATGAGCGCTCCCGCCGCCAGGTGCACAGGGGTTATCCTGTAGAACACCGCCGCGGCTAGCCGTCCCAGGCATATCTGTGCAACGGGGAAAGCCGCGGAGGAGAACGAGTTGATTTGCCCCACGCTGCCCACCCAGTCCAGGCTTCCTGCCAACACTCGCTTCCATTCCGCGCCGCCGTCTATCTCCAGGGCAACGGTGACCTCCGACAGCCTGTCGCCCGGCGGAGAGGATGTCCAGATGCGCCCGTTTCTCGATACGCCGCGTCCCCTGACCACGGTCAACTGGTCTTGCTGCGCCGGTAGAGTGAGGACGCCAAGCTCCAGGCTTCCGCCTTGGCGCAGCGCGATGCTCACTCCCCAATGCGCCAGCCCGGTGCTGAACGGTACTGTGCCGCAGAGCGGGTCCACCAGCCAGGTCAGCCCGTCGTCGTCGTCGGGTGTATGGCTCTCCTCCGACAGGATGGATCCCGGTACGCTGTGGACTTTGAGAACCTGGGTTATCGCCTGGTCAGAAGCTATGTCCGCATCCGTCACCAGGCCGCCCCCGTCTTTCGTCCAGCTGTTCAATGGCGGTTCTCCCGTCTTCTGCCTGAACCGCACACGCAGCGTTTCCGCAGCCTCTCTGGCAGCTACCAGCGCCGCCTCCAGCGCTTTGACCCTGTCCAGCTCGTGCTCATTGCTATTCATCGTCGCCGCCTGCCAGGTCTTTGGTCAGAGAGTTGGGCACAATGAGCTCCATATCATCTAGCGACCAGTCGCCGCTCTTGAGCAACGTCCTCACGACCTGCCTTGGAGAGTAGACGGTCATCGGCAGCCCAAAGGTTCCAATGACTTGCCCCGTGATATTGGAGGCGGCCTCTGTGCACAGATACGCTATCTTGGGAGCGTTCCGCTCCGCCGAGCGAGCGTCCTCTATGACCGGAGCGTCCGAGGGATGCCCCCATTGCTCTATGTAGGCTCTGGCCGTCTCCGGCATGCCCTCCGTCATCCTGGTGTCGGCTCCGGGGAGGACGGCGTTGGCCGTGATGTTGTAAGGGGCCAGCTCCTTTGCCAGGGACAGGGCAAGGCCAATCTGCCCCGCTTTGGCCGCCGAGTAGTTGGCCTGACCCAGGTTGCCCAGCGCCGATACCGACGAAAATAGCAGAATGCGACCGTAACGCTGCCGCACCATGTGGGGTACGGCCTGGCGTACAAGGTTAAACGCTCCGTACAGGTGGACCCGTAGGACGTCGTCCCACTCCTCCTCCGACATGTTGAACACCATCCTGTCTCGAAGGATGCCTGCGGCGTGGCAGACGATGTCCAGCCTGCCGTAGGCGTCCAGTGCCGCCTGGACTATGCGCCCCGCTCCTTCAAACGTGGCCACGGAATCGTAGCTGGGGATGGCCTGGCCTCCTCCGGTTCTTATCTGTGAAACGACACCATTGGCCGGAGCTTCAGAAGCGCCTGTTCCGCTCAATGCGGCTCCTGGGTCGTTGACCACCACGGAGCAGCCTTCACCGGCCAGCCGCCTGCTCACCGCGCCTCCAATGCCTCCTCCGCCTCCGGTAACCACAGCGACCCTGCCTTCCAGACTGTTGCTCACTGCGGCCCTCCCCCGGGGAAAAGATGCCTGGGCGCCAGTGACGCAATCTCTTCCACCGAGAACACCTCGGCGCTGTAGACGGCGCGGGCCACCTCCGGCTTGGAGTACAGGCAGAGCTCTTCAGCGCTAGCGCCGAACACGTGACCGCTGATCCGGGCCGCTGCATCCGTGCAGAGATAGGCGGCCAGGAGAACGGCGTTTTTTGCGTCGCTGGCGATTACCACGTTGCAGTTGACGCCGTATCGTTCCATGTCCAGCGCCGTCGTGCGGCTCAGTCCCACTACGGCTTCCAGCGCGGTGTCGTACGCCGTTGCACCGGTCTGGCCGTGTTCAGGCTCTTGGAGCAAGTAGACTATGCGACCGCTCCGTTGCTGGCGCATCTGGGCGCAGGCGTGCTTGGTCACCGTGAACACGCTTTTCAAAGTTCCCTCCATAACCGCATGCCAGTCCTGCTCGATCATCTGGGCAATGGGCTGGGATTGCCGTGCGCCTACAGCGCTGATCAGGATGTCCACACTGCCAAACGAGTCCACAGCGGACTCTACCAGCGCCTGCCCACCCTCCATTGACGTCACGTTGTAAGAAGCCGGTATGGCTTTGCCTCCGGCGTCTACTATTTCAGCAGCTAGCTTCTCCGCCTCCCCTGCGTCCGTCGAGTTGAGCGCCAGTGAAGCGCCTTCCGCGGAAAGGAGAAGCGCCGCTTCCCTGCGGAGGCCGAAATCATCGCCGGTCACTATTGCCGCTCTATCCTGGAAACGAATGTTTGTATCGCGTTTCATTACACGGGGGATTATACAGGACAAAGTCCCGTCCACTGGTACTTCTTTACCAACGGGTTTAGTATGGGCTGCACATTTCCCAACGGGAGTTCACTCTGTCACAGGCCGCGACAACGGTTGAGGAAAGGAGACGGGCCAGGGCTGAAGAGCCGCCTCTGGGCTTCATGCTCGGCTTGGCGGCGGGCCATTCCGTAAAGCACTTCTACCAGCAGGCGTTTCTTCTCCTGCTGCCTCCCATAAAGGCCTCTTTGGGCATCAGCGACGTGCAGATCGGCCTCATCGGATCCGCCCGCACCATTTTCAGCGCGGGAATCAACATCCCCGCCGGTGTCGTCGCCGATATGTGGCGGAGCAAAGTCGCGCTCATCCTGGCATCCAGCCTCAGCTCGCTGGCGATAGGCTACCTGCTCATAGGCGTTGCGCCAAGCTACTGGCTGCTCGTCCTGGGCGTAGCCGTCACGGGGATAGGCACCTCTTTCTGGCACGCTCCCGCCTTCGGGACGCTGGCCGCCGTTTATCCCAGCCGTCGCGCTACGGCGCTATCGGTACACAGGATGGGAGGCTCCATCGGCGATAGCATATCTCCGGTAGTAGTGGGCGTTCTGCTGGGCGGCTTCACCCTGTTTGGCCTGGAGTGGGCCGGTCTTGGCTGGAGAGCCCTGGCTTTGCTCCTGGTGCTGCCCGCGTTGATCAGCGCCGCGGCCATTCTGCTGGCCTACCGGGACATGCCTGGCGGAAGCTCTATGGGCCTGACTTTCAAAGCCTACCTGCGGTCCATGCGGCCCCTGTTAAAGAACGGCGCCGTATTGAGCATGACCGCGCTTACCACGGTACGGGCCATGGCTCACAACGCCCTCAACATCTTCATAGTCCTATACATGAGCGAAGACCTGGGGTTCTCCTCGTTCAAGATTGGTTACCACGTGGCTCTGCTTACGCTGTTCGGTATTGGGTTTGCTCCGGCCATGGGATGGGCCAGCGATAGAATAGGCCGCCGCCCCGTGGTATTCGTGGGACTGGCAGCCATATCAACCCTCATCTACTCATTGCTTTTCTTCGGAGACGGTATTGGCTTTGCCGTAGTGCTTGCCCTGCTCGGCCTGTTCCTGTACTCGGTGAATCCCGTCATGCTGGCGGCAGCCATCGACGCCGCAAAGAGGGGCACGGAAGGCTCGGTTACTGCCGTAGTGTTCACAGGGGGAGCCATCTTTGGCGCGGCGTCTCCGGCTATTGCGGGATGGATACGCGGGCCGTACGGCATGGACGGCATTTTCTACTTCACCGCCACCATGGTGGCGGTCACCGCTGCCGCCTCGCTATTCGTCCCCATCAGAGTGTCCACGGACTGAGAGTGTGCTGGGGCGCTAACTATAGGGAAGTCTCACCGTAAGGTAAGGGAGGGATGCAATGAGCTTGTTGATACGCAACGTAAGACTGGTCGATGGCACGGGCGCTGCGCCAGTGCCGTCCGTAACCGTGGAGGCGGAGCACGGCCGCATAACCTGGATCGGTGAAGACGCCGCCCATCCGGCGCGACACACGCACACGGAGGAGATCGACGGACGCGGCTTCACGCTGATACCCGGCATCATTGACTGCCACGAGCACTTCACCAGCGACGGCGGGCCGGACAACGGCGAAATCCTGGCCGGCGACCCGCCGGAAGTGGCCACCCTCAAGGCCGTGGGCAATGCCCGCCGCGCCCTCCTTTCCGGCATCACCTCGGCAAGGGACGTTGGCTCCAGGAACGGCATCAACGTCCCCTTCGCCGAGTCGGTGGCTGCGGGCAACGTGTTCGGACCGCGCATCCTGGCCGCGGGCGACTGGCTGGCTTTTCCGGGCACCTGGGGGCCTTTTGTGCGCACGCTCCACAATCTGGAGGAGATGGTCCTGGCCGCCAAAGACCAGGTACAGAGGGGCGCAGCCCTGATCAAAGTGGGCGCCACCGGCATGACCCCTGAAGGCGAGCAGTTCCCCACCCTTGGGTTGGACGTACTGCAAGCGGTGGTTCGTGTTGCCGACGAGGCCGGGCTTAAAGTCGCCGCCCACTGCGTGGGATACGAGGGTACCCATCAGGCGGTCGAAGCGGGTGTGGCTTCCATAGAGCACGGCTTCTTCATAGACGAGGAGACGGCCCGCCTTATGGCGGAGATGGGGACGTACCTGGTGCCAACGATGTCCACCTGGGACGCCCGTCTCAGCCAGGGATACATGGCCGGTGAGGACAGGGAGACGCTGGCGCGCACCGAGGAGCGTGCCGCCGAGTCCATTGCCAGCTTCAAGCGCGCCCTGGCTGCCGGTGTGAAAGTGGTGCCGGGTTCGGACGCCGGAGGCTCGGCGGTGCGTCACGGAATGCTGGCCAGGGAGGTGGAGCTGATGGTGGAGAACGGCATGTCTCCGCCTGCCGCCTTGAGCGCCGCCACTCACGACGCCGCGGTTCTGCTGGGAATCGACGATATAGCAGGCACGATTGAAACCGGCAAGGTTGCCGATATGGTGCTCATAGACGGCGACCCATACTCTGACCCCGCCGCTCTGCGAAACGTGTGGGGCGTTTTCCAGGCAGGCAGACGCGTCCGGTAGAGGGGAAGAGGACGTAAGAGATACTGGCAAAAGCTCAAGGTGTAGGGGCGGTTCGCGAACCGCCCCTACAAATGCCCACAATCTCCCTGCTTGAGAATCCGTTTGAGTGTGTAAAAGGCACATAATAGACTCTATGTGCACTGCTGCGTGAGCGTATCACCCCCGCTCGCCCTGAGCTTAGAGTTTATCCTGAGCAAAGCCGAAGGGAAGGACGCGATCGGGAATGACTGCGACCGTAATCTCCCGCTCATGGTGAGCTTGTCGAACCACATGAGCGGGAGCATGTACCATCTTTCTTAATCTACTTGTTCAATGACATCCCCCTTCGTTTGAGTGTGTAAAACACACATAATAGGCTCATGTACCCTGCTATGAGGAGCATTATCCCTCTGCTATTGACATTTGCTTGGTATTTTCGGACAATATCTGCCTGAAATGTGTGCAAAACGTGACGAGGCAGTCCTATGTCCCTAGAGGTGGGCATCGGCTTGCGGGAGGCGGCCCGCGACCTATCGGTCGAGCCGGGCACCATCCGGTACTGGATAAAGCGTGGCTGGGTCAGAGTGCTGCGGCAGGCGGAAGGCCAGGGCAAACCGATGATCCTGGACCGTCACTCGGTCATGGCTTGCTATACAATCAGGTCCAAGAAGGACAGGCGGTACCAGACTAACTATACTTCACAAGCAACGGAGTCAGGAATGAATGAAAACATAGAGGTTCTTCTCAATGGATCGCTGACCAGCGTCCCCGGTTTTCTGGCGGGCGCAACGTTCGCCGGTATGAAGACCTACTCGGAGGATAAGCTGGACTTGGGCATTATCCATTCCTCGACGCCTTGCGTCAGCGCAGGCATTTTCACCAAGAACCAGGTGAGGTCGCCCTCCATTGTCCTCACTGAAAAGCACGTCCAGCAAGGAAACGTCCGCGCCGTGGTGGCCAACAGCGGCATCGCCAATGCGGTTGTCGGCGAGCCGGGAGTTAAGGACGCCGCCGAGGTTGTCAGGCTAGCCGCGGCCCAACTGGACCTGACGCCGGAAGAGATAGGTTTCCTCAGCACGGGAATGGTCGGCGTAGAGCTTCCCATGGCGTTGATCAGAGCTTCTTTGCCCAAGATTCAGACCTCCGCCGACGGCGGAAACGCCTTTGCCAGGGCCATCATGACCACTGACACTCATGCCAAAGAGGCGGTTGTATCCTACCGGCATAACAGAAGGACGGTGACGGTGGGAGGCGCGGCCAAGGGAGCCGGAATGATCCATCCCAACATGGCAACCATGCTCAGCGTTCTGGCAACGGACGCACCGGTGGATGCTTCCTTCCTTCAGAAGGTGATTGCTCAAGCCGGAAACGACTCGTTCAACATGATCTCCATCGACGGCGACACCAGCACCAACGATTCGCTGTTGATCATGGCAAACGGGGCCGCGGGAGGACCGGAGATCACTGAGGAGTCGGACGAGGCGGGGCTGTTCCACGAAGCGGTGACACGGCTTTGCATCCACCTGGCCAAACAGATCGTGTTGGACGGCGAGGGCGTGAGCAAGCTGTTCGAGGTAGAGGTGGTGGGAGCGCGCAACGATAAGGAGGCGCGACTGGCGGCTCGTACCGTTTCCAGTTCCAACCTGGTCAAGGCGGCCGTTCACGGCAACGACCCCAACTGGGGTCGGCTGGTGGTGGCGCTGGGCCGCAGCGGCGCACGGGTCAGGGAGGATAGGCTGTCGCTCTACATCAACGACGTGTGCATCATGGAGAACGGCCTTCCCATCCCGTTCTTCAAGGATGCCATTGTGCTCCAGATGCAAAACCCGGAGGTCAAATTCACCATCAACCTGAGTCTGGGCAGCGCCTCTGCCCGTGCCTGGGGCTGCAACCTCAGCGAGGCGTACGTGACCTTCAACAGCGCCTACACCACCTGAGCTTAATGGCTGAGCAGACCATTTTCCTACCGGGTGCATCGGGGAACGGAGAGTATTGGCTACCAGTCGTCGAACGGCTCAGATTAACAAATGTTGATATTGTTGATTGGCCCGGTTTTGGGACTACTCCTAGAAGCCCAAGAATCAATAACCTGAGTGATCTAGCTAATATGGTAACCAGCAAGATTCGTCAAAGCGCAGACCTTGTCGCTCAATCTATGGGTGGTGTGGTTGCTATGCTGGTAGCCCTAGCTGTACCTAAGCAAATCAATCATCTCGTCCTTACCGCAACCTCCGGTGGTATTGATATGGAGAGATTCAATGCAAGTGACTGGCAATCAGAGTATCTGCGAAACTTTCCGAATTTCCCCTCTTGGTTTATTGATGATCAAACAGACCTTGATAATCGGCTTCGCGATATAACTGTTCCGACTTTGTTGATCTGGGGAGATAGGGATCCTATTAGTCCATTGGCTGTAGGGGAACATCTAGCTAAACGGTTACCCAATTCCGAGATGGTGGTTATCAAAGGCGGAGACCACTTTCTAGCCAAAGACAAAGCAGACACCGTAGCTCATCATATAGCTAGATTTCTTAGAGATGGTTAACTCCAAAGAAACAATAGTAGTCAAAATAGGCGGAAGCACCCTGGGCAGCGCCGATACCTCTTTTCGAGACATCGTTGCGTTGCAAAAGGCGGGGCGCACACCGGTGGTAGTCCACGGGGGCGGCCCGGTCATTTCCGATTGGATGAAGAGGCAGTCGCTGCTGCCGCGTTTCGTACGAGGCCTGCGCGTCACCGACGCTCCCAGCCTGGAGGTGGTAGTAGCGGTGCTCGCCGGTCTGATAAACAAGCAGCTTGTCGCCGCTATATCCGCTCTCGACGGCAAGGTAGTGGGGCTCTCCGGCGCAGACGGCGGCATGCTGCGGGCGCGAATCAGCAACCCGGAGCTTGGGTTTGTGGGTGAAGTCACCGAGGTGGACCCGCAACCGGTGATCGATGTCCTGAAAGCCGGATATATTCCGCTAATCGCTCCCGTGGGGGTGACCGAAACCGGCGGCGCTGGTGACGACGGCTCTTTGCTCAACATCAACGGCGACACCGCAGCCGGCCACCTGGCCTGGGCGTTGCAGGCGCAGCGGCTCATCTTCCTTACGGACGTGGAGGGCGTTCTGGACTCGTCACGAAGGCTCATCGCTAGGCTCACGCCCAAGGAGGTGCATGGGCTGCTCGCGTCCGGCGCCGCCGATGGCGGCATGATCCCAAAGCTAGAAGCATGCGTCAAAGCCCTGCAGCGAGTTCAGACAGCGCAGATAATAGATGGTGGGCTCCCCAATGCGCTGCTTAAAGCCGTAAACAATGATAATGTAGGTACGCGGTTAACCGCTTAGGCAATCCGAAGAGGTGAGATAGATTTGAGACAGAACGGCGGCAACGGCCCTTCTTTAGAGTGGGAGCCTACCCTTGCTTTCCCTCCTAATACCGGCTCGTTGATCAAGTGGGGGCTGGTCCTCATAGGCGTCGTCTTCCTGCTGGTGTTGTTCAACACCCTGCGAGGCGTCTATACCGACTGGCTCTGGTTCAACTCGCTGGGCTTCCTGGACGTGTTCAGGACCATACTGTGGACTCGCGCCTGGCTGTTTATCACCGGAACCCTGGTCTTTGGCGTAATGATCACGATAACCGTGGTGCTGGCCCTGCGTCACGCTCGCGGAGAATCGATCCTTCCCCTCCCCCCCGAGACCCTTTACTGGTTGAACAGGTTAACCGTCCTGGCCATCATTCTTGGCTCAGTGCTGGTCTCACTTGCGTTTGGTTCCACCCTCAGCGGCCAGTGGGAGCTAATGCTGAGGCTGATCAACAGCACCTCGTTTGGGGTTTCGGATCCGGTTTTCCAAAACGACGTCTCCTTCTACGTGTTCTCCCTCCCCATTCTGAACCTGGTGCAAAGCTGGCTTCTTGGGGCGTTTATAGTCCTCCTCCTAGCAACCACCGGCGTATACATAGCTTACTTTGCGTTGAGAGGCCTGCCCTTCCAGTTCACACGCTGGCAGAGAGGGCACCTGGCCGTTCTGGGATCTCTGATCTTCTTCAACCTGGCCTTCATGCATATCCTGAACAGGTACGAGGTGCTGCTGTCCGCGGACGGGGCGGTCTTTGGCGCAACCTACACCGATATCAACGCGCGCCTGCCGGTTTTGCTGGTGATGGCGGCTATTGCCGCGGCCAGCGGCGTCTTGCTGCTGGCCACCCTGCACCCTTCGCTGAGGGGTGCAAGGGGCAACCGTCTCATCATCGGTGGCGTGGTTCTCTGGCTGGTGGCCGCCGTTGGCCTGGGCAGCCTCTACCCCTCGTTCATCCAGCGTTTCACCGTTGAACCCAACGAGCTGCAGAGGGAGCGCAGCTTCATCGCCCGCAACATAGAGTTCACCCGCGCCGCCTTTGGACTGGACCGGGTAGAGGAGCGCTCGCATGAAGCGACGGCTCAGCTTACTTCAGACGACATCCTGGCCAACCAGGAGACTGTGAACAACGTGCGCCTATGGGACCCGCGCCCCTTGATTGATATTTACAACCAGATCCAGCACCTGCGGCTCTACTACAACTTCCAAGACGTGGACGTAGACAGGTATGAGATAAACGGTGAATACCGCCAGGTGCTCATCGGGGCCCGCGAGCTCTACCCGGAGTTCCTGCCGGAAGAGGCCCAGAGATGGGTCAACCAGCGACTCCAGTTCACACACGGCTACGGCGCCGCCGCCAGCCCCGTCACCGAGTTCACCGATGAGGGCAGGCCCATCTTCTTTGTGCAGGACGTGCCTCCCACCGGCGACATTGAGATCAACAGGCCGGAGGTCTACTACGGCGAGAACACCACCAACTACGTCATAGTCAACAGCAATACACCTGAGTTCGACCACCCAACCGAGGAGGACGTGCCCGTCTACGTTCAGTACCAGGGTTCGGGCGGCGTCCACCTTAGCTCATTGCTCAGACGAATTGCGTATGCCTGGCAGTTCGGCGATATCAACATACTGATCAGCGGCGAAATCCCGCCCGAGAGCAAGATCCTCTACAGCCGCCACATTCAGGAGCGAATCGGCCACGTGGCGCCATTCCTGCAGCTTGACGCAGACCCTTACCTGATAGTGGACCAGGGAAGGCTGCTCTGGATGCAAGACGCCTATACCATGACGGACAAATACCCGTATTCAAGGCCGTTCGATGAGCAGTTCAACTACATCAGAAACAGCGTAAAGGTGGTGGTCGACGCTTACAACGGTCAGATGCAGTTCTACATAGCTGATCCGGAAGACCCGCTCATTCAGACCTACGCCAAGATATTCCCAGTTCTGTTCAAGCCCATGGATGAGATGTCGCCGTTCCTCAGAGCCCATCTGAGGTATCCGGAAGACATGTTCTCCGTCCAGGCGCAGACCTACCTCCAATATCACATGACGGATCCAACGGTTTTCTTCAACAAAGAGGACCAGTGGAGCGTTCCATTGGAGGTCTTCTTTGGAAATCAGCAGGCGGTGGAACCTTACTACGTGATTATGAGGCTTCCCGGCGAGGAAGAGGTGGAGTTCGTCCTCATCCTCCCCTTCACCCCGGCGGACAAGCCTAATATGGTGGCCTGGTTGGCGGCGCGCATGGACGGCCCTGAGTACGGCAAGCTGGTGGCCTACACGTTCCCCAGGGGGGTGCAAATAGACGGCCCGGTGCAGATAGAAGCGCGCATAGACAACGATACCGAGATATCGCAGCAGTTCACATTGTGGAACCAGTCCGGGTCGGTGGTGATCAGGGGGAACCTGCTGGTCATTCCGGTAGCCGATTCCATCCTTTACGTAGAGCCCGTATATCTCAGAGCGGAAGGGTTGCCCTTGCCTGAGTTGAAACGCGTTATACTGGCTTCCGCCAACAAGGTGGTCATGGAGCCCTCGCTGGATGAGGCGCTGGAAGCCCTGTTTGGAGGCGAGGCTATCGCAGGCCCAAGTCCGCCCAGTGATGGCGTTCCTCCCACCCTCTCTGAGGAAACGGCCAGGCGGCTGGAGGCCATCCAGGAAGCCTTGCAAGACTTGAGGACAGGCATAATCACCTTGGAAGAGGCGGTTAGCCAACTATCAGACCTACTAGAAGAGGAGTAAACATCATGAGCACGTGGCAGCAGATAGAGAGCGAATATTACATGCAAGTGGTGCGTCGTCAGCCTGTGACCATAGTCAGAGGCCAGGGGACAAAGGTCTGGGACGAAACGGGTAAGGAGTACCTGGACTTCACCGCCGGCTGGGCGGTGAACAACATAGGGCACTGTCATCCTGCGGTTGTGGAAGCCATCCAGGAACAGGCCGCCACCCTGATGCAGACCTCCAACGCCTACTACACGGTGCCCCAGCTTCAGCTTGCCCAGGTCCTCATAGACAACAGCTGTCTGGATAGGGTTTTCTTCTCCAACAGCGGCGCTGAGGCCAACGAGGGTGCGGTGAAGCTGGCGCGTAAATACGGCAAGCTGCACCGCAACGGCGCTCACGAGGTGATCACTGCCCTCAACTCGTTCCACGGACGCACTCTGGGAATGATAGCCGCCACGGGGCAGCCCCACTATCAAGAGGCTTGGAGACCGCTGGCCGACGGCTTCGTCAACGTTGAGTACAACGACCTGGAGGCGATCAAGGACGCCACGAGCGATGCTACTTGTGCCGTCATGCTGGAGCCGCTGCAGGGCGAGGGCGGAGTCAACGCGCCGGAGGAGGGCTATCTGAAGGCCGTCCGCGATTGGTGCGACCAGAACGGGCTTCTCCTCATCTTCGATGAGATACAAACCGGTCTGGGCCGCCTGGGCACTGTGTTCGGTTACCAGTCGTTTGGCGTGGAGCCGGACGTGATGACCCTGGCCAAGGGACTCGGCGGGGGCGTGCCCATTGGCGCATTTCTCGCCAAGGAGCATGCCGCCGTACTCGAACCCGGCGACCACGGCTCCACCTTCGGCGGCAACGTCCTCACCTGTGCCGCGGCGTACGCCTCCTCCAAGTATATAGTGGACAACGACGTGCCGTCCCAGGCCGCGGCAGCCGGAGATTATCTGAAAGAGCGTCTTGTTGAGCTTAAGTCGCGCCATTCCTGCATCACAGAGGTGCGGGGCATGGGTCTGCTCCTTGGCCTCGCCTTCAACGACGAACTATCGGCCAAGGTAGTCGCCGCCTGCAACGAAGAAGGGCTTTTGCTTAATGCGGTACGGCCCACCACCATCCGCTTCATGCCGCCGCTGACGGTGAGCAAGGAGGAGATCGACCAGGCGGTGGAGAGGCTGGAGAGCGCCTTGGAAACGGTGATTGAGTGATGGACAACCGGAAGAAGATAGTCCTTGCCTACAGCGGAGGCCTGGATACCTCCGTCATCCTGCACTGGCTCATCGCGCAGGGACATGACGTCGTCACCTACACCGCCAACCTGGGCCAGGACGAAGACATGGAGGAGGTAGTGGGCAAGGCGCGGCAGGTTGGAGCTTCCGCCACATACGTGGAAGACCTGCGGCACGAGTTCGTTACAGATTTCATCTATCCCGCAATCAGGGCCAACGCCGTCTACGAGGGGCGCTATCTCCTCGGCACGTCGCTGGCGCGTCCCCTCACGGCCAAAGGCCAGGTGCAGGCAGCGCTCAGAGAGAAGGCCACCGCCCTTTCGCACGGCGCCACCGGCAAGGGAAACGACCAGGTCCGCTTCGAGTTCACCTTCCACGCGCTGGCTCCGGAGCTGGAGATATACGTCCCCTGGCGCGACCCCGTCTTTCTGGGCAAGTTCACCGGCAGGTCAGACATGCTGCGCTACGCCCGGCTCAACGGCATCCCCGTATCGGCTACCAGACGCAAGCCGTGGAGCAGCGACGCCAACCTGATGCACATCAGCTATGAGGCCGGCGAGTTGGAAGACCCGGCGCGCCGCCCGCGGAACTCCATGTTCCAGATGACGCGTTCGCCCAAGCGCGCCCCCAACAAGGAGACGGAGCTTGAGATAGAGTTCCGCCAAGGAAATCCGGTGGAGGTGCGCAACCTCAGCGACGGCACAACGGAATCGCAGCCGCTGTCGCTGTTCGCCTACCTCAATCACCTGGGCGGCATCAACGGCATCGGACGTGAGGACATGGTGGAAAACCGTTTTGTCGGGGTCAAGTCCCGCGGCGTCTACGAAACCCCGGGCGGCACAATCCTGCACAAAGCGCACCGCGACCTGGAAGGCGTCACGCTGGACAGAGAGGTGATGCATCTCCGCGATTCGCTGACCCCGCGCTTTTCTGAGCTGGTGTACTACGGGTTCTGGTTCTCCCCGGAGATGGAGCTGGTGCGCCTGGTGATGGACAAGAGCCAGGAGTACGTTACCGGCACCGTGACCCTGGGGCTGTACAAGGGCAACGTCATCACAAAAGAGCGGCGTTCACCCGTTACGCTGTACAACGAGGATCTGGTGAGCATGGACAGGATAGGCGGCTTTGAGGCCCCGGATTCCACCGGATTCATCAGGGTCAACGCCCACCGCCTGCGCAGCAGCGCCCTGCGGGCGCGGGGAGACGCCGGCTGATGGGCTTCACCCACGTGGAGATAGACGTTGCCAACGTATCCGAGCCTGGGAAGCGCCGCGGCATAGAGTTCCTGGCGGACACCGGCGCTTTGCTCACCGTCGTTCCTTCCCTGATCCTGAGAGAGCTTGACATTGAGCCTGTAAGTGAGCGGGTGTTTCGTGGCTTTGGCGGCACGATTAGTAGGCGAATAGGTATCGTGCGGATGACATATGAGGACTCGATAATTGGGACCTCCGTTATCTTCGGTGAGCCGGACGATATTCCCGTGCTCGGTGTCACCGCGCTTGAGGCGCTGGGCTACCAGGTAGACCCCGTGAGCCAGCGACTGATCAAGGTCGAATCTCTCCAGCTATGACGCAAAGCAAGACCCCCAGGCCCAAGATTTCGTCGGACTACACCGTCTCCCTGCACTACGATAGGCGGCTGTACAGGCAAGACATCGCTGCTTCCATGGCGCATGCCCGCATGCTCGCCAAGCAGAACATCATCTCCAATGCCGACAGCGAGGCCATTGCCAGCGGCCTTGCCGCGATCCGGAAGGAGATAGAGGACGGCGTCTTTCCCTGGCAGTCTCAGCTTGAAGACATCCACATGAACATCGAATCGCGGCTGTACGAAAAGATAGGCGACGCAGCGGGCAAGCTCCACACCGCCCGTTCCCGCAACGACCAGGTAGCGGTGGACATGCGCCTCTACACCAAGCAGGCCATCCAGGACACGGTGCGCCTCATCCGTAGCTTTCAGCAGGTCATTCTGGACGTGGCCGAGGCCAACCCGGAGACGGCGTTGCCGGGCTACACCCACATGCAACGGGCCCAGCCCGTGCTGCTGTCCCACCATCTGCTCGCCTATTTCCACATGCTGCACCGCGATGCGGAGCGGTTCCGGGAATGCCTCCAGCGCACAGATGTGCTGCCCTTGGGCAGCGGCGCTCTGGCCGGAGTGCCCTACGACTACGATCGTGAGTTCCTTGCCGGGGAGCTGGGTTTCGCCCGTATAAGCGAGAACTCTATGGATATTGTCTCCGACCGCGACTACCTGGTCGAGTACTTGGCGAACGCCGCTCTCTGCATGGCGCACCTATCGCGGCTGGCGGAAGAGATCGTCTACTGGTCCTCCCAGGAGTTCGACTTCATCCGCCTGGGCGATGAGTACGTCACCGGCAGCAGCATGATGCCGCAGAAGCGGAACCCTGACTTCGCCGAGCTTGCCCGCGGCAAGACGGGGCGCGTCTACGGCAACCTCGTCGCCCTGCTGACCGTGATCAAGGGGCTGCCCATGACCTACAACCGCGACCTTCAGGAGGACAAGGAGGGCTTCTTCGACACGGTGGACACGCTTCAAGCCACGCTAGAGGTCATGTCCGGCATGATGTCCGGCGCTGAGTTCAATGCGGAGCGCATGAGGCTAGCCTCCGAGGATAGCATGGTGCTGGCCACAGACCTTGCCGACTACCTGGTGGCGAAGGGGGTCCCATTCCGCGAGGCTCACGGCGTTATGATCCAGGTCTCCGAGTACGCCTCAGAACAGGAGAAGCGGTTCAATGAGCTAAGCCTGGAGGAGTACCACCGTTTCTCGAAAGTGTTTCAGGAGGACGTTTACCAGGTCACCGCCGCAAGGTCCATTCAAGCTCGCGACGTTCCCGGCGGCACAGCGCCCAACCGGGTACGGGCGGCGCTGGAACGGGCGCGTTCCCTGCTGGAGAGCTGAGGCTTAGCCGATGAGCAACTTCAAGCTAGCCCCGTCCATACTCTCCGCGGACTTCGCTAACCTGGGAGATGCCGTATCGGAGGCTGAAAAAGCAGGCGCGGACTACATCCACCTGGACGTGATGGATGGCCGCTTCGTGCCCAGCATCACCTTCGGCGCTTCCATGGTGCAGGCCCTGCGCGCTCGTACTACGCTTCCCTTGGACATACATCTCATGATCGTGGAGCCGGAGCGGCACGTGGAACAGTTCGCCAGGGCAGGGGGAGACATACTCACCGTCCACGCCGAGACCTGTACCCATCTGCACAGGGTCGTGCATCAGATCAAGGAAGCGGGCGCCAAAGCGAGTGTGGCCATCAACCCGGCAACCCCTATATCCGTTATTGAAGATGTGCTGCCCGACCTTGACCAGGTCCTTGTCATGTCGGTCAACCCAGGTTTCCCAGGGCAGGCCTTCATCCCCAGCTCGGTTGAAAAGCTGCGCCGTATGCGGCAACGTCTCGATGCCATAGGAGCCAAAGCAGAGTTGGAAGTGGACGGGGGCGTGAACCAAGACACCATCGTTTCGGTAGCTCAAGCCGGCGCAACCGTGATCGTGGCGGGCTCCGCCGTTTTCAACGAGCGCGAACCGGTTCGGCAGGCCTTGGAACGGCTGAGGGCCAAGCTGGAAGAGGTCTGCTCCGGCTAGCCCGGCTTAGGCTATTTTCCGGTGATGCGTGCGCAGACAGCGGGTGCATAGCCGTACGCGCTGCATCCGACCGTCTATCAGCAGCTTGGTCTTATGAACATTCGGGAGCCACCTGGTGTTGGTAGCCCTCTTCGAGTGGCTTACGTTGTGGCCGAACTGGCCCGTTTTTCCGCAAACATTGCATTTAGCCATGACACAATCTCTTTGACGCCAGCGCGGGGCTGGATATATACTCCGCCTAAAGTAGCACAGGTTTGAGCACACTTCAAGCGGATGCCGCAATGACCCACAGAGCGCAAAGCACCTTCTCCAACCTTACCGGCGACGATTTCCGAGGTATGCTGGTTGCCGCTACGGCGTCTCTCGAACTGAACGCCCCCATTGCCAACTCTTTGAATGTTTTTCCCGTTCCCGATGGCGATACCGGCACCAATATGTACCTCACCCTTAAATCGGCTCAACCCGTTCTTGACGAACTGAAGGATGCAACTGGAGGTAAGGTGGCCCAGGCCGTAGCCTACGAAACGCTCATGGGCGCTCGCGGCAACAGCGGCGTCATCATGTCGCAGTTCTTCCGCGGCCTTGCCGAGGGGTTCAAGGACAGAGAGTCCTTCTCGGCAGGAGACGTCGCCTGCGCCTTTGACCAGGCCTCGCAGGCCTCTTACAAGGCGGTGGGCAATCCTGTGGAAGGCACTATGCTCACCGTGATCAGAAAAGCCGCAGAGGAAGCCGGGCAACGGACGGCTTCCGGCGAAGATGACCCCGCACAGGTGCTGAGCTACGCCTATGAAGCTGCGTGCCAGGCGCTACTGGAGACGCCGGAACTGCTTCTCAAGCTCAAGGAAGCGGGCGTCGTCGATGCCGGAGGTCTCGGCATAGTGGCCATCATCGACGGGATGATCTGCTACCTGAACGGAGAAGAGCCCAAGATTCTCGACATAGACGTTGGGCAGGCGGCCCCCAGCGCGGCCTATCTGGACGCCACGGAGCAAGAGGAGTTCGGCTACTGTACACAGTTCCTTCTTTCAGACTTCACTGTGGGCGTTGACGAAATCAGGACATACCTGGAGGAGAACGCGCGCTCCACGGTGGTAGTGGGCATGGAAGACGTGATCAAAGTTCACTTTCATACCGAGGAGCCTGAGGCCATAGTTGCCCATGTCAGGACGCTGGGCAGCGTATCCCAGTTGAAAATGGACGACATGGACCGGCAGCACCGCGGCTTCCTGGAGGACCACCGCCGTGGATTGCAGGAAGCGGCGCCTCTGGGCGTGGTCGTTGTGGCTTCCGGCAGCGGTATAGAGCAGATATTCAGCGATCTGGGCGCCGTTGATATAGTGCGGGGCGGCCAGACCATGAATCCCAGCGCAAAGGATCTGTCCGATAGCGCGGCGCTCTCCGCCGCAGAGGAGGTCATACTCCTTCCCAACAACTCCAATATAGTGCCCGCCGCACGGCAAGCCGCCTCTCTATCGGAAAAACCCATCCACGTTCTGCCCACTACGTCCGTTCCCCAGGGTGTATCCGCTTTGCTGGCCTTCGACCCGGACGCCAGCGCCGAGTCCAATCTGGCCGGCATGCAGGACGCCATATCAGCTCTGCATTCAGGAGAGTTGACCCAGGCGGTGCGCTCCACCACTATAAACGGCAGAAGTGTGAGCCAGGGCGAATTCATAGCCCTTCTGAACGGAGAGCTAGTTGCCGCCTCACACGATATAGATGAGGTGCTGCGAGAGATGTGCCGCTGCGCCGCGCCTTCGCGAGGGGGGCTCATTACCCTATATTGGGGTGCCACTACCCAGGAGGACCAAGCCCGGCAAATGGAGGAGAAGGTGCAGGGATGGTGTCCGGGCGTTGAGGTTGATCTGGTCTACGGTGGACAGCCCCACTACGATTACCTAGTATCTATTGAATAGGGAGCTCTAGCTTATCATGGCCATTAAAATAGTCACCGACAGCACCGCCGATCTACCGGCTGAAGTAGCCGAGCAGCTTGGGATCACCGTAATCCCGCTCAACGTTCATTTTGGAGAGGAGACCTTTCTGGACGGCGTTGACATACTCCATGACGAGTTCTTCGCGAGGCTTAAGGCCGCGCGGCAACTGCCGACCACTTCTCAGCCCTCGCCGGGCAAGTTCATGGAGGTCTACGGACAGCTGGCCGGGGCCGGAGACCGGATAGTTTCCATCCACATCTCGGATAAGCTCAGCGGCACGTTGAACTCCGCCAGGCAGGCCAGGGAGCAGATGGAAGGCTCCAGCATCGAGATCATCGATTCCGAGCAGGCCGCCCTCGGGACCGGTTTGGTGGCCATGGCCGCCGCCAAAGCCGTTCAACAGGGCGCTTCCCTTGAAGCCGTCTTGGAAGAAGCCAATCGCGCCGTGGGAGAGGTGCAGCTTTTCGGCCTGCTGGACACCCTGGAGTATCTCCGCAAGGGCGGTCGCATTGGCATGGTGCGGGGATTCATTGGCACCCTCCTCAAAGTGAGGCCCATCATCACCGTACGGGACGGTATCGTCCAGTCAGAAACCTCCGTGCGCAGCCGGGCCTACGGCATCCAGTACATGGTCACCTTGGCCGAAGAGAGGGCGCCGCTCAAACAGGCTGCGGTGATGCACAGCAGCACAGCCGAAGAGGCGGAGGAGCTCGCTGAACGGCTCAGACCTTTTGTTGCTGACGGCCAGGTTCTGCAGGGCCGGATCGGCCCGGTGGTCGGCACCCACGCAGGCCCCGGTGTCATCGGCATAGTGATACAGTCCGAGAACATCCCCGAATCGCTATAAAGAGACAACGACCACGTAAGGAGGCTGCCACGCCTTCTAAGACTAGAAGCCAGAAATCAGGGAACGGCGCCCGGCTCAAGGCCTTCATCGGGGCGCTCAAGCTGGAACAGCAGCGCGGTTACGACAACAAGTCCGTTATCGGCGGCTTGGACCGGTTCCTTGAGCAGTGGCAAGCCTCCGGCAACGGGGAGAGCGAAGCTGAACCTCTCCGTGCTGGCAACCTGCTCCCGGTCTCCTACGGAGCCATGACTGAGAAGGAGCGTTCCCGCTGGGTGCTCACCGCCCTTTCCGCTTTGGGCGTGGAAGCCTCGGCGGAGGTGACGTCTGCCGCCAAGCCCGCGCCCAAAGACCCTGACCCCGTCGCCAAGTCGCTATCCCTGGACGTACCGGCATCGGTGCTGCGCAGCGTTACCTCCCGGGTATCCGCTCCCCTGAAGCGCCTTGGCCTGAAGACGGTCGGCGACATCCTGTACCTGTTTCCCAGACGGCACAACCGCGTGGTGAAGATAGCCGAGCTTCAAATCGATGAGGAGCAGTCGGTGGTGGCTGGTCTGTGGACGTCACCTTCACCTCCTAACCCAAGACATCCCCTCAAAATTGTGGAAGCTGACTTCGTGGATGAAACGGGCACTATCCGCGTTGTCTGGTTCAATCAGCCTTACATGGCAAGGAATCTAAAGAGCGGCGCTAGGTACGTATTGAGCGGTAGGGTGACAATTTTCAACGGACGCCGCAGCATGAACGCGCCGCACTTGGAGCAGGTGAATGACGGCGATAGCCTGGAAAAGCTGGCCGAGCACGGACGTCTCTTTCCTGTATACCCTCTGAGCGAAGGCATCACACAGCGTTCAATGCGTAGGATAGCGCGAGAGGCCCTGGGCCGCGCCGCTTCTTCCGTAGAGGACGCTCTCCCCGACGATCTCCGTGGACGCAACGGCTTCCTTCCCTTGGAACGCGCCCTGTGGCAGGCTCACTATCCGGACTCCCCTAGCGCTTTCGAAGCGGCGCGCCGCCGCATAGCCTTCGAGGAGCTGTTCATGCTCCAGCTTGGCGTCCTCTCCTTCCGCAAGAAATCGGAGTTGGTGGAAGGAGCGGTGCCCCTGTCTCCGCCTCACGGAGTCATGGACACCTTCCTAAACTCGTTGCCCTTCACGCTTACCGGCGCTCAGAAGCGCGTACTGAACGAGGTCATGACCGACATCGCTCGGGACAAGCGTCCCATGAGCCGTCTCCTCCAGGGAGAGGTGGGCAGCGGCAAGACCGTGATCGCCCTGGCTGCCCTGCTTACCGCCGCTGCCTGCGGCTTCCAGGGTGCAATCATGGCCCCCACCGAGGTCCTTGCCGAGCAGCACTTCCTCACCGTGGGCCGCCTGTTGGAGGGGCTGGCCGAGCCGACCATCAGCGGGCATCTGCTCTCGGTGCGGCTGGGGTCCCAACCCAGGCCTATCACCGTCGGTCTGCTGCTGGGCAGCACGCCCGCCGCGGCCAAGCGCGAGATTCATCAGATGCTTGCCGCGGGCGCGCTGGACATCGTCATCGGAACGCATGCCGTCATCCAGGAGAGCGTGGAGATGCCCAACCTAGCGCTCGCCGTGGTGGATGAGCAGCACCGCTTCGGGGTGATGCAGCGCTCTGCTCTGCGGGAGCGCGGGCGGAGGCCGCACATGCTCGTCATGTCGGCCACGCCTATTCCACGCACTCTTGCCCTCACCCTCTACGGAGACCTCGACCTCTCCACCATCGACGAGCTGCCGCCGGGCAGGCAGTCCATACGGACCAAGCACGTCGGCCCGGAGCGCCGTACCTCAATCTACAAATTTGTGCGAGAACAGATTGCTGAAGGCAGGCAGGTCTTCTTCATCTACCCGCTCATCGATGAATCGGAGGCGATCAACGCCCGTGCCGCGGTGAAGGAGCGCGACCGTCTTGCCGGGGAGATCTTCCCCGATCTGCGAGTGGGACTGCTTCACGGCCGCATGTCCACCGGCGAGAAGAAAGAGGTGATGGACGCCTTTCGCCATGGCAGCCTGGATATTCTCGTATCCACGCCGGTGGTGGAGGTCGGCATAGACGTGCCCAACGCCACCGTCATGGTCATAGAGGGCGCGGACAGGTTCGGGCTTGCCCAGCTGCACCAGTTCCGCGGTCGCGTGGGCCGCGGCGAGCACGCCAGCTACTGCGTCCTTGTCGCCGAATCGCCGTCGGAAGATGCCGAGAAGCGTCTTGCCGCCATGGAAGAGATGGCCGACGGCTTCAAGCTGGCGGAGTTCGACCTGGAGCAGCGCGGCCCTGGCGACTACTTCGGCACACGGCAGAGCGGCCTGCCCGACTTGCGCATGGCCCGCATCACCGACGCCGAGCTGCTGTCGCTGGCCCGCCAGGAAGCGCAGTCTCTGCTTGACCGCGATCCCGCCCTTTCCCAACACCCCGAATTGAGGGAGTCCCTGGCCCAATCCACGTTTGCCGGAGGCGGAGAAGCGGGGTAGGGGTGATCACCCGTCTCCATGCCCGAACCGGGCCTCATCGTCTTCTGCGTCGAGCGTCCTCGGTCGGTCGAGATCAATCCCGGGGCGGGTGTGGACGCCGCGCACGGTCACCAGTTGGAACGGGGGCGGCTCAGCCGTCTCGCGCCGCTTGAGGGCGTCGTCCAATGTCCTGGATATGAAGGCGCTGACGCTTATGCCGCGGGCTTTGGCAGCGCGACGCACCTGTTTGGCAAGCTGGTCGTCAAGGGATATCGTGGTTCTCATGATGCTATAGCATAATATATCTTCATCACTGCATCCAACGCCGTCTTAGCTGGCGGAAACCGACCTGCAACTGCGTACCCCTGCCACCACCTCCTTCCCCATAGGCCGCTTTCTCTCTATCATTAACCCCATGAAACACGGCTCACCCACAACACCCATTCTCGCCATCGCGACGAAAAGCGCGCTAATCTTGGCAGAATCATGCCCTGAGCTAGCCGAAGGAATCGGAATTGTTTCTCACCTCACAAAAAAATTTGGTTCGCGTTTAGCCTTGGAGCTTGACATAACGTTGGAAACAATTCATCTCTCATCTGCTCATCAACCGCATTGGCTTGTCGTGGTATCATTTAGAGCATAATGCTGCTCAAAGACCGCATAGCCCAGCTTGCCGCCCAGGCGGTGGAGGCCGCACAGCAGAGCGGCGCTCTGCCCGCCGGGCCCACCCCTGAGATAGAGGTCGAGCGACCCCAGAACCCGGAGCACGGCGATTTCGCCATCAGCCTGCCCCTGCGCCTGGCGCGAGCCGCACGAATGAGCCCCATGGCCATCGCCGAGCGCCTGGTCCCCCTCACCCCCGCCGACGACTCCATTCAGGAGGTGCGCGCCGCTGCTCCTGGCTTCATCAACTTTGTGGTGAAGCAGGCATGGCTGCAGCAACAGGTTGAGGGGATACTCCAGGCTGGCGAGACCTACGGCAATCTGCAGCGCAGTACCAGGGAGAGTGTGCAGGTGGAGTTCGCCAGCGTCAATCCCACCGGGCCGCTGCACGTGGGCCATGCCCGCACTGCCGTGCTCGGCAGCGGCCTGGCAAGCATTCTGGCCGCCGCCGGCTACGATGTTTCCACGGAGTATTACATCAACGACGCCGGTACGCAGATGGACACCTTCTACCGCTCCCTCCTCGTGCGCTACCTGCAGCAGATGGGCAGGGACGCCGAAATGCCGGAAAGCGGCTACATGGGTGAGTACGTGAACGACCTCGCCAGGGAGGTGGCCGCCGAACACGGGGAGCGCTTCCTGGACTTGCCCGTTGACCAAGCCGTCGCTGAGATAGGCGCGATTGGCCTGGAGAAGATGCTGGCCATCATCCGCACCGACTTGGAGAACGTCGGGGTCGCCTTTGACGTCTGGTTCAGCGAAAACGGCGAACTCCGCCAGAAGGGAGAACCCGCCTTCACCCTGCAGGACATGGAGAGCAACGGATACCTCGCGGAGCGCGAGGGCGCCACCTGGTTCACCTCTACCAGCCTGGGCGAAGAGAAGGACAACGTCCTCATCCGCTCCACCGGTGAGCCCACCTACTTTGCACTGGACATCGCGTACCACAGGAACAAGTTCATCGAACGCGCCTTTGACCGTGTCATAAATATCTGGGGAGCCGACCATCAGGGCCACATCTCGCGCATGAAGGCGGCCGTTTCCGCTCTCGGCATCGACCCCGATAGACTGACCATCATAGTCAGCCAGCTTGTCACGCTGAAGCGAGGCGAAGAGACGGTGCGAGCATCCAAGCGCTCCGGCGAGCTTGTCACCCTGCGCGAGCTCTTGGAGGAAGTAGCCTCCGACGCCTGCCGCTTCTTCTTTCTCTCTCGCACCCCTGAAAGCCAGATGGACTTCGACTTGGAGCTGGCGAAGAAGGAGTCCGCGGACAACCCGGTCTACTACGTGCAGTACGCCCACGCCCGCATCGCTGGCATCATGGCCCTGTCCAAGGAGCGAAACCTGGACTACACCTCAGGCGATGTCAGCCTGCTGGACCACGAAGCGGAGACGGCGTTGATCAAGAAGATGGTGGTCCTGCCTGAGTTGGTGCAGCACATGGCCGAAACGCTGGAGCCGCATCACCTTCCCCGCTACGCCACCGAGCTAGCCACGGCGTTCCACTGGTTCTATCAGCAGTGCCGAGTCGTCTCGGAAGTGCCGGAGGAACTGCCCCTCACCCTCGCCAGGCTCAAGCTCGTCGAAGCCTGCCGCATCGTGTTCGCCCGCTGCCTCTCCATAATGGGAATGTCCGCGCCGGAGCAGATGTAGCACAGTCACTAAACTGTTCTAGGGAGAAAGACGCATCCAAACAACCCCGTCAACAGGCCCAGTTAACGGTCCCGGGCAGACCAAGCGGCGTCCCCGCATTTTCTACGGCTGGTACATAGTCGGGGCGAGCATCCTTCTCAACTCCTACTTCTCCATATCATTCTGGCAGGGGTTCACCGTCTTCTTCCTACCCATCCTCAACGATTTCAACGTATCGCGCACCGTCCTATCGGGAGCCTTTTCCCTGCGCCAGGTGGAGTCGGGTCTGCTCTCTCCCGTTATCGGCTATTTGGTGGACAGGGTGGGGCCAAGGAAGGTCATCCTGGTTGGCGTGATCATCGTAGGAACGGGGATGGTGCTCATCAGCTTTGCCTCCAACATCTGGCTGTTCTACGTTGCGTTTATCTATGCCTCCATTGGCATGAGCGGCGCATCGCACGGCATCACCTGGGCGGTCGTGGTGGCGCGCTGGTTTCGCAGAAAGCGAGGCCGGGCCACCAGCCTAGCCATGATGGGCGGTGCGCTGGGAGGGCCGTCGGTAATCCTGATATCCATCCTGGAAACCGAAGTGGGCTGGCGTGCCGCCGTCTTCTGGCTGGGCCTTGGCGTACTTCTCATCGGTATCCCGCTGTCCCTTGTTGCCCGTGCACGGCCTCAGGACTATGGCTACCTGCCCGATGGCGACGCGCCGCTGGAGACGCCTGGCAAACGGGCAGCTGCGCCCGTCCGGACTGCGGCTCCTCCTCTTCAGCCCTCCGATTTCACAGTGAAACAGGCCTTGCGTAGCAGGGCATTCTGGGCGCTTGCTGGTGTTCTGGGGGCACAGCAAGCCAGCATGGGCGGCTTGCAGGTGCATCAGATAGCCTACTTTCAGGGTATAGGGTTCAGCGGGACACAGGCCGCTTCCACCGTAGCGGTTGCCTTCAGCGTGAGCGCCATAGGCAGGATATCCGCCGGTGTGCTCATGGATATCTTCGACTGGAGGCGTGTCCTTGCCGTGATCATGTTTGGACAGTTCATATCGCTGCTCATCCTAGCCAACGTAACCGTTTACTGGCAGGCCCTGGTCTTCGCCGTTGTCCTTGGCTTGTTCCACGGCATGTCGGTCCCCTCACGTCCCATCATTGCCGGGACCATCTTTGGCACCAGAGCGTTCGGCACCATCTGGGGCGTGGTGGACGGAGCAATAGTAACTATAGGACTGGCCGGGCCCTTATTCCTAGGCTGGACGTTTGACACTTTCGACAGCTACCTGCCGGCCTTCTACGTCATGATGACGATACTGGCCGTGACCATCCCGGTTATCTTCCTTGTGTTCAGCACAACCAAGCCTGCCCAGGACCCAAGTGGAAGCTAACCCGTTCCGAGCCGTGCCTTGAGTGAGAAGGTCAACGGGAACGGATCGCCGTTGATTCTCCACCAGCCGTCCTCATCCTTGGACATGGCGCTGAATCTCTGCCAGGAGCACACTGGGAACTCGCGGAGGGACTCAACAACAAGACCGGCATCTAACAAGGCGCTTACCAGCTCTGCCAAGGTATGATGCCACTCATAGTGTTCACTCACCACCGGCGCGGTCCTATCGGCATAGGACCCTCCGGAGGGGAGCCACATCGGCTCAGGGTTCTGGAAATAGGAGTAGCTGGGCAAGACCGTACCGTCCTCCGCCTCGTCAAGCATACTGGCGTAGGGGTGGTCATCCGCAATGTAGACGAAGCCTGTAGGTTTAACGAACCGGGCCAGCACCTTTGCCCAGGAGCTGAGGTCCGGCAGCCAGGTAAGCACACCATAGGAGGTGAACACGATATCGAATCGACGGCTCAGCTTGGCTGGCAACTCGTAGACGTCACTGCATATGAATTGGGCGGGGATATCCATCTCCCGGGCCAGCGAACCGGCAAGCTCTATCGCCTTCTCCGAAAAGTCCACTCCCACCACTTCGGCGCCGAGCTTGGCCCAAGAAAGCGTATCCAGCCCGAAGTGGCACTGCAGGTGTAGAAGGCGCTTGCCCTGAACATCCTTGATCTCCGTCGTTTCTATGGAATGCAACGTGGAGACGCCTGACTTGAAAGCCTGCAGGTTGTAGAACTCAGAGGACGCGTGTATTGCCACCAGTTCATCCCAGTACGACCGGTTGGCGTTCTTGTATTGTTCGCGTGACATCTTTCCCCGGGCGGTAGCGGCTCTCATAGCTAAGCAGCAGGCATTGTATAAGGAAATGAGTCTGCAACTTGGGGTAGGCAGATCAGGAGTGTACATTGGACTAACGGAATGGTCGGGGCGAGTGGATTCGAACCACCGACCCCCTGCACCCCATGCAGGTGCGCTACCAGGCTGCGCCACGCCCCGACCGCAAGCCAGCATACCATTGAACCACCTATCGCTCAACTGCTATCATGGCTGGCGTCCGGTCTAGAGCAATCACCTTGAACATCCTCCAACTTCATCCCTGGAACGTCTCTCTTAAGGAAGCGGCTGCTATCCAGTCTGACTTGGCTTCACGGGTATCTAGGGTCAGCGCCGTTCCCGAAAGACCACGGTTCATTGCAGGCATGGACCTTTCGCCGCCGGACAGCGATGGAGTTACCAGGGGAGCCGTGGTCGTGATGAGCATCCCCGACCTTGAAGTCGTCGAGGTCAAATGCTCAGAGGGGGTGCCTCCGTTCCCCTACGTACCGGGCTACCTCTCCTTCCGAGAGTCGCCGGTGTTGCTGGGAGCCCTGGAAAAGCTGACCATCACCCCCGACCTTGTGCTAATCGACGGCCAGGGACTGGCCCATCCCAGGCGCTTCGGGATCGCCTGTCACGTTGGAGTGCTGGCCGACCTGCCGACAATAGGCTGCGCCAAATCTATACTCAGGGGCAAGCATGGTCCTCTGGCGGATGAACGAGGCTCCTGGTCATATCTGAAGGACAAAGATGAGGTGGTCGGCGCGGCGCTGCGCACCAGGGACAAGGTCAGTCCGATCTATGTCTCAATAGGCCACAAGGTTGACCTGGACACCTCTATGCGCTACGTTCTAGCCAGCGGCAAGGGCTACCGCATGCCTGAGCCGACTCGACTGGCCCATCAGGCCGCGGCGGGCAGGATACCGCAGCGAGAAGCTGTTGCAGGCCCGGCCCAGAGCCGCATGGAACTGAATTGAATAACAGGCCCGCAAGACGGGTCGTGGAAGGTTGAAATGCAAGACATCAGAAGCAGAGCAGAGCAGTTGCTGGAAAGAGTATCCCACTTAATGGTGCGTCTTTGACGTAGAAGCGAAACAGGCTGCCATGATCGGTCTGGAAAAGCGCAGCCTTGCCCCCGAATTCTGGAACAGTCCCCAACAGGCGCAGCAGGATATGCGCCGCCTCGCCGAGTTGCGGGACACCGTGGAAAGCTGGCAGAGCTTCCGGATGCGCGCTCAGTCCCTCCTTGAGCTTGTGCAGATGGCCCAGGAAGAGGATGATTCTTCCATTGAAGCCACCCTTGAAGAAGAGGCGGAGTCTCTGGAATCGGAGTTGCGCAAGCTTGAGTTGGACGTTGTATTCTCCGGCGAATACGATAATCGCACAGCCATCCTCGCCGTACACGCCGGCGCCGGTGGCACCGAGTCGCAGGACTGGGCGCAGATGCTGCTTCGCATGTACCTGCGCTGGGCCGAGCGTAAGGGATACAAGGGCCGCATTCTGGACTCCTCGCCCGGGGAGGAAGCGGGTATCAAGAGCGCCCTGGTAGAGGTTCAGGGTCGCTTGGCCTATGGCTACCTGAAGACCGAGCACGGCGTGCACCGGCTGGTGCGCATTTCACCTTTCGATGCTTCTCACTCTCGCCACACGTCATTTGCCCTAGTGGAAGTGCTGCCTGAAGCCGAAGGGGACATCGAGGTTGAAATCAACGCGGACGACCTGCGAATCGACACTTTCGGGGCAGGGGGTCACGGCGGGCAGAATGTGCAGAGGAACGCCACGGCGGTGCGCATCACCCATCTGCCAACGAATATCGTGGTCACCTGCCAGAACGAACGCTCCCTGACGCAGAACCGAGAGACGGCGATGAAGGTGCTCCGAGCGCGCCTCATGGAGATCGAGATCAAGAAGCGCGCCGAGGAGCAGGCAAAGCTAAAGGGGGAGCGTGTCTCTGCCGAGTGGGGCAGCCAGATACGGAGCTACGTATTGCACCCGTACAAGATGGTCAAGGACCACCGGTCCGGTTACGAATCCACCGATCCCAACGCCATCCTGGACGGGAACATAGACGCTCTGCTGGAGGCGTACCTTATCGCCACTGTCGGCGAAGGGTAAGCTAGATTGTCCCCGCGAACTCCTTGTATAGGCGGTCCACCGCCATTTCGAACATGGCCCCTTCCGACCATGACTGGAAGCCGGGCACCGTGATGTCGGAGATGGCCTTGGCCACTTCCACTCCTGCATCGTACTGTTTGCGGGTCTCATTCCTGAGAAGGGCAAGGTACTCGCGCTCCGTGATGGCCATGTTCTTGTCGCCCACAACGCCGTGTCCAGGCACGATAGTCTGTATGTCCAGCTCTTCGATGCTTTCAATGACGTTGACCCAGCTGGCGGGGAAACCGTCCTCGGCATAGGGCGGCGCCCCGGTCTCGGTGACCACGTCGCCTGAATAGAGGACCTTGTCGTCCGGAAGATAGGTCAGGATATCGCCGGAGGTGTGGGCCTTGCCAAAGTAGTAGAGCTCAATGCGCTTGTTGCCCAGGTAAAGGGTCATCTTCTCGTTGTGGAACACCACGTCGGGAGGAGTGATGCGAGCGTTGCGAATCTCGGCGGCTTGCTCCGGGTCGTTGTCGTCGTAGCGGCTGGCGAACCTGTCCACCGAGAAGTCCCACCTATCTATGATCTCGCGGCGGCACAGCTCATGGCCTATGATATGAGCCGGCAGATAGTACTCGTTGCCAAAGGAATGGTCGCCGTGGAAGTGTGTGCAGATGAGGCTGCGTATCGGCTTGTCCGTCACCTTCCTCACTTCCGCCTTCACCATTTCGGTAAGTTTCCGGGTCTCCAGCGCCTCAACTACAATGACGCCCTCGTCCCCGATGATGAAACCCCCGTTGGTGGCCCCGTCCGGATGGACAACGCCGTAAGCGTCCTTTCCGACTTCTAGAATTCCGCTGCTTCCTACCAAGTTCATTATTCACCCTCCGTGTTCCAATTTTTGCCTAGGTTATGCCGATTCGATAAATACCGCCCCGTCCTCTATCTGAACCGAGTACGTTTCTAAGGGGTCCATGGCCGGGCCGTCGGTGACGTCACCCGTCTTCAGATCGAAGAAAGCGCTATGGCCGGGGCACTCAACCTCGCAGCCTTCCACAGAGCCTTCGGAAAGATTATACTCCTCATGGGTACAGATGTCGCTGACGGCGTAGAACTCTCCGTCTACGTTGGCCAGCAGCACAGGCTTGCCGTCCACTTCCACCATCATCATACTTCCCGGTTCCAGATCATCCACCTGCGCCACCTGAACGCGTCTCTCCATGTGGTGTCCTCCTAGTTGGATTTCTCAGCCCAGAACATACCAGAAGTTGCACTAGCTTGCCAGATGGATATGATAGTAGAGTGAGAACAAGCTAGGAGGCGTAATTTGAGCCGGTACGTACCAAGTCTACGCGTGATTGAGTTGGAAGCGGATGATGAACCGCTGATGCCGCAGCACTTTGTCCATGCGCGCAGGGCGTGGGCAACGCAGGAGGAGGTCCTGGACAACGCCTATACGTACTCCGTGGACACGGAGAAGCAGGGTGTATGGGGCGGCTCCCCCGGCGTACCCAAACGCGACTACTTCTGGCCGAAGAGCGTTTTGGAAAAGGAGAGTGGCTAGGGAGGGATTGTACTGGCTGACTGATAACATCTCTGACATCTCCCTCTTCCCAATACAGAACGGACGTTCTATTCTGCTCCTTACAAATCCCATTCAAGGAGCAGAGCAGATGGCACTCACACTTACCGAAGCGGCCAAACTATCCAACGACCTACTTCTGGCCGGGGTCATAGAGTCGGTGATCAAGGAAAGTCCCGTCCTCCAGGAGCTTCCCTTCATCGAGATAACGGGCAACGGCCTCACCTACAACCGGGAGAACGCCGCGCCCACCGCCGCCTTCTTTGACGTCGGCGATACGTGGACGGAATCCACGCCAACCTTCACCCAGGTCACCACCGCGCTTGCCATCCTGGGCGGGGACGCCGACGTGGACAACTACCTCAAGGCCACCCGCTCCAACATCCAGGACCTGGAGGCCGCGGTCATCGAGCTCAAGGCCAAGGCGGTACGAGACAAGTTCGAGGACACCTTCATCAACGGCGATACTGACACCGACCCCAAGTCGTTCGACGGCATTGACCGGCTCACCGCCGACGGACAGACGGTATCCATGGGCGCCAACGGCGCGACTCTGTCGCTGGACAAACTGGACCAGCTCATCGACACGGTGAAGGGAGGCAAGCCGCACCTGCTGTTGATGAGCCGCCGCTCCCGCCGCAAGCTGGGGGCGCTGTCGCGGGCCACTGGCGGCGGCCTCCTTGAGACCGACCGCAACGAGTTCGGCATGATGGCGCAGTTCTACGACGGCATACCCGTAGGCATCAACGACTACATCTCTGAGGAACAGACCGTCGGCTCCAGCGCGGACTGCTCCACTATCTACGCCGTGCAGCTCGGCGAAGGCGGGCTGGTCGGCCTGACCGCGCCCGGCGGCCTGCAGGTGGAGAGCGTGGGCAGTCTGGAGAGCAAGGACGCCACGCGTACAAGGGTCAAATGGTACGTATCTATAGCTCTGTTCAACACGTTGAAGCTGGCCAAGCTGGCCGGTGTAAGGGACTAGGTAAAGGGGGTAGCGCATGGACCTGCCGACAATGCGGGCCAGGGTACGTCGTGACCTGCACGATGAGGACTCAGATAACTACCGCTGGACCGACGATGAGCTTGACCGCCATATCCAGCGCGCCTTGAACGAAGTGAGCACGGCTTCACCACACGAGTTGAAGGCCGTGCTCACCGCCAGCGCGAACAGCCGTGATCTCAGCCTGTCGTCGCTGAACGGCTTGCTCTCTGTGCAGGCCGTGGAATACCCGTCGGGGCTGTATCCGCCCAGCTACGTACGATTCAGCGTCTGGGCAGATACGCTTACACTGTTCATCCAAGCAGCGCCCGCCGGTGGAGAGACGGTGAATCTCTACTACAACGCCTATCACGTCCTGAACGCCGTGTCTTCCACGCTGCCCGCCAGCTTGGAGGAAGTGGTGGCTAGCGGCGCAGGGGCCTACGCAGCCATAGAACGGTCGAACTTTGCCATCAACCGCAGCAACGCGGGCGGTGAAGAGGTCTGGTGGCGTTACCTGACCTGGGGCCAGGACCGCATGGTGGCGTTCCTCCGTCGCCTGGCGGAACTTGGTCGCAACAACGCCGTCCGCGTCCGATCTCTATACCTACCGGAGCATCCAACACCCAGCCAGTCCACTGACCGTGGGCCGTGATTGGCAGGAGACAAAGTAGCGGTGGATGTGCTGTGAATGCCTCCTTTTTGACACACGCCTTCCTCCGGTGCTATATTCCGCAATGTCAGGAGGCATGGACTCCCGTTTTGCTAATAGAATAGCCGATGCATAACTAAAGAGACTCCTTAGCAAGCTCTAGGGGGTCTTTTGCTTTTCAAGGAGTGGTATGGACACAATAGAGGTTATCTGGCTGGCTCTTATGCTGGTGATGCTGCTGCTTTCCGCTTTCTTTTCCGGTTCGGAGGCGGCTTTTCTTTCCCTGCAACGCGGAAAGCTGGCGGTGATGATCAAGAACAAGGTGCGTGGAGCAGAAAGCGTTGGCCGTCTAGCGGGCCGACCGGAGAAGCTGTTGCCAACCGTACTCACAGGAAACAACCTGACCAACACCGCCGCCGCAGCGCTGGGGACCTCACTCATTGCTACCAGGCTTGGCCCCAGCGAGAGCGTAATTGTGTCCACTGTGCTCATCACCGTGCTCCTCCTCATCTTCTCGGAGACCATACCCAAGACCGTCGCCGCTCGGAACTCGGAGCGTTTTGCTCTGCTGGCGGTGCGGCCTCTGCAGTGGGTGGGAATCATGCTTCTCCCCCCTGTCTGGGTACTGGAGCGTCTGGCCCGGCTTGTGGCCAGGCTGTTCGGCGTATCCGGAGCTAACATGTTCGCCGGTGAAGAGATACGCGCCCTCATTGTGATGGGACGTGAGGCCGGCGAAGTGGAGGCGCCGCAGGCGGATATGCTGGAGCAGGTGTTCCGCTTCTTTGGAGAGCGGCAGTTGCGTGAGGTGATGACACCTCGCACCGAGATCGTAGCCTTGGAGAAAGGGGCCAATCTTCAGGACTTCCTGGATGTCTACAGCCAACACTCGCACACGCGCTTTCCTGTCTTTGAAGGGAATCTGGATAACGTGATAGGCACTGTGTCCGTGAAAGACGTGGTCCGCGCCATGTCAATGGACAAAATACCGCTGGACTACGACGTTACCCAAATGGTCAGGGATGCCTACTTTGTTCCAGAGACCAAGATGGTGGGAAGCGTCTTCCCAGAGCTGCGAGAGTCCTCCTACCAGATGATCATGATCGCCGACGAATTCGGCGGCGTGGCCGGCCTGGTCACGCTAAAGCAGCTTGTCGAGGAAATTGTGGGCCGCGTTGGGGAAGAAGGAGCAGCCCCGGAAGAAGAGTTCCAAGCCATAGACGCCAACACCTACCAGGTGGAGGGTGGAATGGATATCGATGAAGCCAACGACCGCATGGGCATCGATATCCCGGAGGGTGATTACGAGACCGTGGCCGGGTTCATCTTGAGCAGGCTGGGCCACATTCCCCGTGAGAGCGAGCGGTTACTGCACAGGGGCTTCATCCTGGAGATCACGGAGATGCGTGGAGTCAGGATAGAGCAGGTGAAGGTGACCCGCGTTGCCACCGTAGAAGGGTCTACGTGAAGGTAGAGTGAAGACCGTTCCTCTACAAGAGAAGGTGGAGGAGTCGCTGGATGCCGCCTTCCTGCTGAAGCCCACTTCCGTGATTACGGCGGCTCTTTCCGGAGGGGCGGACTCGTTGGCCCTGTTCCTAGCACTTCACGACCTGGCTGACAAGCACGGCTTCAAGCTGCGGGCCGCTCATATAAACCACGGACTGCGCTTGGCAGAAAGCGACGCCGACGCCGAGTTCGTGGCGGGCATCTGCGCTCAGCTCGGTGTGCCCCTTGCGTTGGATAAGGTAGACGTGGCCGGTATGCGCGCCCGTAGGCGTCTCTCCTGGGAGCAGGCCGCTCGCATTGCACGCTACGACTTTCTGACCCGCGTTGCCATGGAAACCGGATCCTCCGCCTTAGCCCTGGGGCATACCTCTGATGACCAGGCCGAGACGGTGTTGCTGCACCTGCTGCGCGGCACCGGCATCCGCGGTCTCAAGGGCATGCTTCCTCTATCAAACTGGCGCACTGCGCATGGCTCGGCTACCCTGGTGCGTCCTCTGCTCAACGTCAGCCGCCAGGAGACGGAGGCGTACTGCTTGGAGCACGGGCTGATCCCTCGCCTGGACTCGTCCAACCTGGAGGAGCGCTTCACCCGCAACCGCATCCGGCGCAAACTAATACCGCATCTGGAAGAGTTCAATCCCTCAGTCAAGAAATCGCTGCTCAGACTGGCCCGCACGGTGGCCCAGGACGTGGCCTACCTCGAGCAGCAGGCGGCATCCGCCTGGTCGTCCCTGGCTGTTGTGGAGCCGGATGGCATCAGATTGGACAGACACGCCTTCAAAGCCCTGCACCCTTCGCTGCAGGCCCACGTGCTGCACAGGGCCTACGCCCAGACGGCAGGCGAGGCTTCCGACCTGAGCATGGCGCAGATAGAGGCGATGAAGGAGTTGGCTGGAAAGGGCGCCGGACGATCCCTTTCACTGCACGGTGGCGTCAGGTTCGGCACCAGCTACGAGGAGATTCTTCTTACCGAAAAGCCCGCGTCTCTTTCCAGCCGACCTCTGGATGAAACGACACTCAGGGTTCACGGTGAGACCCGGGCCGGTGACTGGCGCGTGGCTGTCCGTTTGCTGGAGGGTCGCAACCGGCCGCCTGATATGAAGCATGACAACCCATATTGCGCTTATCTGAGCTTGAACGCCCTCGGTGAAGAGTTGAAGGTGCGGAGCCGCCTTCCCGGTGACCGTTTTCAGCCCCTGGGACTCCCCTACGAAAAGAGTCTCAAGGAGTTCATGATAGACGCTCACATTCCGAAATCCCATCGCAAAGGCACGCCTCTACTCATGGCAAATAATCGCGTGGCCTGGGTAGTGGGCTGGCGCATCGCCGATTGGGCCAGGGTCACGCCGGAAACGGAGGTTGTCCTGGAGGTGAGCTTCCACAAAACGGAGACCTAGAACAATGCCTAAGCTCCGTTGGGCCGCTCCACTTTTGGAATCCCACCGAACCGCAGGCGCGTTAGCCCTTTGATATCGCCCCATGCCGTGCTCACCACCTTCACCCGCGTATCTGGATCGTCCGTCCAGGTCACCGGAATGTCCTTGACGCGGAACCCGCGTTTCTCCGCCAGCAGCAACAGCTCCGTGTCGAAGAACCAGCCCGTGTCCTTCACATGCGGCACAAGCGCCTGCACCGCCTTGCGGGAAAGTCCTTTGAAGCCGCACTGGGCGTCGCTGAAGCGCGAAAAGAACATGGCCTTTATGAGCATGTTGTAGCTGCGCGAGATGACCTCTCGCTTCAGAGTCCGCCGGTATACCCTGGCGCCTTTCGCCAGCCTTGAGCCGACTGCCAGGTCGTAGCCATCTTCCAGGGCTTTGACCATGGGCGCCACCGCGCTCAAATTGGTGGATAGGTCGACGTCCATGTAGCTCACAATGTCCGCGTCGCTTTCCAGCCAGGCCTGGCGTAGCGCTCTGCCGCGGCCTCTCTGCTCCAACCGCGTCCATGCCACGTCGGAGTGCTCCTTGGAAAGCTGGCGCGCTATCTCCGGCGTCCCGTCCTCCGATCCGTTGTCGGCCACTACAATCCGCCACGGGTTGGAGATGGCGTTGGGCAGGTACTCACGCAACGTACCTACTGTCTTAGCCAGCGTTCGCTCCTCATTCAATACGGGTATGACTATGTCAATGCTTGGAGGCATGGTGTCTATAGTACAGCTCTACAGCGTGGTTCACGCGGCCTTCCAGGGGTTGACGACGTCGACATCCAGTCCGTCGAAATCCCGCGCGTTGCGGGTGACTATGGCCATGTCGTTGGCCATAGCGGTTCCTGCTATAAGCGCATCGCCGAGTTCGAGGTCCCCGCCACTCCGACGCACCCGCGCCTGGAATGTAGCGGCCCATTCGGCCTCCCGCCTTCCAACAGGTGATATGCGTCCCTCAAAGCCAATCATTATTAGAGATAGCCACTCCCTCAATCCATCCCGCCGGCGGCCTTGCGGGAGGAGACGCACTCCCAGTTCGAGCTCTTCTACGACGATAGCAGACAGCCATAGGTTATCTTGCGTGTTCAAGAGGTCTATCACGGCCGGGTTTGGATTATCCTTCGTCAGCTCCGATATTACATTGGTGTCCAGGAGATAGCCGCTCATGAACCGTTGTCTTCGTCAATGAAGGGGATCTTGCGGCTACTTGCACGTCGGTTTGGGACCTCTAGGTTCGTGCCTCGCGGCGTATTGGCCACAAGCCACTTGCCCAGAGGCATGGGCTCAGGCTCACGATTCTGCCATACGCGTTCGGGCACCACTACGAATGGACGCCGGGTACCTATGCGCTGCGGCCCCTCCGTTTCGGCTAGACGCAGGATTTCGGATAGCCGGGCCTTTGCCTCGGCTACCGTCCAGATGCGGCGAGGATTGGACTGTTGGACGGCCATGACTCCTCCAGGCGATTTTGCATTAGACCATTATAGACCATCTTTATGGTCCATACTAGTCTACCTCAGCACCCGCCTCAGATAGGACAAAGCGTTCCCGCCCGCTATCTTCCTCACCTCAACATCAGAGTAGCCCCGCGATATCAGCCCCCGGATGATGTTCTTCCCGTCCGCCGGGGACTCCAGCCCGTCCATGTATGGAGCGTTGGGCACGTTGCTGCCTATTGACCTTGTGGAATAGGCTACGTGGTCGCCCACTATGGTGTCCGTGCCTATCCCCACGTGGTCTATACCGACCAGGTTCACCATGTAATCGTAATGGTCAAGCACCACGTTGATGTTCTGTTTCGGGTCGTCGCTCAAGGAGTTGGGCACCGAAGTGATGCAGACAATGCCCCCCTTCCTGGCGCAGGCCAAGAGCGCGTCGTCCTTTACGGCGCGCTTGGTCTGTCTCAACGTATAAGCGGCGTTGTGGCTGAAGATGGGAGGCGCTTCCGAGTGCTCGATGGCCTCCAAGGCGGTCTGGTGGCCGGCGTGGGACAGGTCTACGGACATGCCCAGCTGGTTCATGCGCTTCACCACCGCTATCCCGAAATCGCTGAGGCCGGAATCGGTGCGTTCGTATGAGCCGTCGCCAATGTAAGACTTGTGCGAGTAGGTGAGCCCCGCCAGGCGTACGCCCATGCCGTACAGCACGTCCACCCGGTGTATCTGGTTGCCGATGGCTAGGTGCTCCACCGTGGGGAAGAACCCCACCTTGCCATCCGCGTGAGCAGACAGTATCTCGTCTGCGTTACTAACCTGCACCACAATGTCGCTGTTCAGGCTGATGTCGGCGAGCATAAGTCCTATCTCGTCCAGTACTAGCTCAAAATCCATGGAGGATGCGTGCGTGGGCTTGATGCCGCCGCGGAATCCGTTGGAAGTGCCCACGGCAGCCCAGCCTCCATGCATAGCGGCCTGGTAGCCCCATTCGTAGTTGCCGTTGCGGAAGTACTCCAGCAGGTCGTCGATGTTCTCCGTGAACACCATGGGATGCTCGTGCATGTCCACCATGACAAGGTCTTCCATCAATCCCTGGAACCGCTTTTCGCCCTCCGCATCCAGCGGCACCGTCATGGACGGCACACGCCCTATCTGTTTAGCGAGGTTCATCATCCGAGTTGTCATATATACGCCTCCTGGAGAAGCTAGCAGGCAGATTGTAGTCCTACTGCGGGTAACCCTCAAGTGCCCGGTCTGGGTGTATAATATGGAATCCACCCTTTTCCAGGAAAGCCCAGTTGGACGATAGCACTACCGCAAGCACCTCCGCCAATACTGCGCCCCCACCTTTGCCTGGCACCGTAGCCGCTTGGAGTTTCTCATAAACGGGCCGTTGAGGGCGCTACGCTATCCGCAGTTTCTCTACCTTTGGGGGGCCTCCAGCATCTCCATTACCTCCTTCTTCCTCATGAACATAGCGCGGGGCTGGCTGGTTCTGGAGATGACGAACTCCGCTTTTCTGGTCACGGCCAGTCAAGCGGCTAGCATGCTGCCCCAGCTGTTTACAGCGCTGATCGGCGGATTCGTGGCTGACCGCTTCGACCGCAAGAGGGTGATCCTCTACGCAGAGCTGTTCAACATGGCGGTATTGCTGCTCTTTGCCTTCATGGTCATCTTCGAGGTTATCCAGGTCTGGCAGATATTCGTCATCTCCTTCTTCAACGGCATCTCCTTTTCAATCGGCTTTCCCGCTCGCACCTCCGCTGTCCCCGCAATGGTGGAACGCAGGGACATCGCCAGCGCGGTGGCGCTGTTCACCACAGTGTTCAGCGCAGGCCAGTTGTTGGGACCCGCCATGGCGGGCCAGCTTATAAATACGTTCGGTATGGGCGCCACATTCCTTAGCTCTTCTCTAGTGCTGCTGCTGGCCATTGCGCTGCTGATACCGTTGAATACCAAGGCCACCAGGGGTAGCCATAACGCCGGCTTATCCATGTGGCAGAGCATAGCCGAGGGAATCAGCTATGTAAGGCAAAGCAAACTGGTGCTGGGCCTTATGATGCTGGGCTTTGGCGCCACCATGTTCGGGTTCCCCTTCATGAGTATACTGCCCGTGTTCGCCAGGGACGTCCTGGACGTGGGCGCAGACGGCTTGGGCTGGCTTGCCGCCATGCAGGGTGTCGGTGCACTGTTTGGCTCGGTAATCGTGGCGGCCATGCGCAGCCACAACCAGGTCAAGGTGTTGACCATAGCCGGCTCTCTGGGTCTGCCCACGCTGGTCCTACTGTTCGCGCTGTCACCCGTCTATTCCCTGTCGCTCATCGTGGTGTTGCTGCTGGGCTTCTTCTTCCAGGTTTTCATGACCAGCAACTTCACCCAGGTCCAGATAGTAGTCCCCGACTCAATACGGGGACGAGTTCTCAGCATACGGATGATCATTTTCGGTATGGGCCCGCTTGGCATGATTCTTCTGGGCACTTCCGCCGAAATCATAGGCCCCGTCTGGGCCACTGCGTGGATGGGCCTCCTGGGTTTGGCGACGATGATCGCCACAATCTCCATCTTCCCCGCTCTGCGCAAGCCGGAAGCTGCCGTGGACCCCGCCGTAGCCGAGACGCAGGCAGTCAGGTAGCCCCCCGCTGCTAGTACTGGAAGGGGATAGTATCCAGATCTTCTATGCGTTCGTCCTGGGTATATCTCCAGATGCCTATGTAGCCGCGGAGCAGATCCCCGTTCTCGTCCCAGTCCAGGGAGTTAGCGACGCCCTCGTAGTTTATTTCACGGCCGTCGGTGAGCAGGCGAAGGCCATCGGCGACTCCTTGGGGAATTCCCATGACCGTTTCACCGGGCGGGCTGCAGATGGCTCGCAACTGATCGCGGATGGCGTCGCCGTTGAGACTGCCAGCCGCCTGGGTAGCCAGGGCCAGTGCAACGGTCGCGTCGTAAGTCTCCTTGACGTAGGTGGACTGGGGCAGAGCGCCGTACTCGGCCTCATAGGCCGCCTCCCAGGCAGCGGTGGCGTCGTTGTCCGGGGCAGGCGCCCCCGCCGTACCGTACATGCCGCCCAGCCGCTCGCCGCCTATCTCAGTGACCAGGCTTCGCCTCTTGGCGGCGTCGCCGAAGGTGAACTGGCTGTAGATGCCCGCTTCCAGTGCCTCCCGGACGATGGCTAGCGCCTGCTGCTCGAAGGTGATTACCACCAGCGCTTGAGCGCCCGCGCTTGCACTTTCTCGCAGCTCCGCAAGGTGGGTCGTCTGATTGGGGTCGACTGCCACGGCGCGCAACGTCCCGTCCCACGACTCTTGGAAGCTGCGTGCCAGCCCCTGGCCGTACGGGTCGTCTATGTAGAGCAAGCCCACGTTGTCGAAGCCCCGTTCCCCGGTCACGCGGGCCAGCACCGGCCCCTGGGCGGTGTCGGAAAGGGCAGTGCGGAAGAAGTAGCCGTCGTCGGCTGCAGTGGTCAGTTGCGGAGAGGTGGCCGAGGGACTGATGGTAGGCACGCCGGCCGGCCCGGTGACCATCTCTGCGACGGGCAATGACACTGCGCTGGCGGTGGGGCCCACTATGGCGTGGACGCCTTCCGTTTCCACCAACTGCCGCGCCGCCTCAACCCCCATCTGCGGGTCACGCGTGGAGTCCGCTTCAAAGCTTTCGACCGGCATGCCAAGCACGCCTCCGGCCATGTTGATATGCCGTATAGCCAGATCAAAGGCGCGCTTCCTATCGGCCACAGTCTCCGAAGCGCTGCTAAAGTTGAGCATCAGCCCGATCCTCATGGATGTGGAGACTTCCGGCTCCTCCGGCGCTCCGTTATCACAGGCAACGACGACGGTGAGCAAACAGGCCGTCACCATGAGCCGCATCAGGTTAGACATGAGAGACAAGAACCTTTCAGTATGGTTTGCAGGCTGGGATGATAGCATACTAGCGGAGATGCGGTAACGTCGCCCGTTTAGCCTTGTTCTATTGACAAGACGGAGGTGCGCGGATATCGTACGCGCCGTCGAGAGGCTGCTCGAAAAGCTCCCCATATATCACGGAAGGTATCATAAGCACCGATTCCGGCTGGGTAATTGAAACCAGCGACCTGACCAAGCACTACGGCGCCATCAAGGCCGTGGAAAACCTCTCACTCCGCATACCCCGCGGGGGCGTCTTTGGACTCCTGGGGCCCAACGGCTCCGGTAAAACCACAACCATGAGCATGCTGCTCGGCCTGTCCAGGCCCACCTCCGGCAGCATCCGCCTCTTCGGAGAGCCTGCGGATGGGGTCAACCCCCACCTCCTGCGGCGTATTGGCGCCATCGTGGAGGAGCCCAGCTTCTACCCCTACCTCAGCGGGCGTAACAACCTGCGCTACTTCCAAGGCGTCGCGGGCGGGGGTTCTCCTCAAGAGGTGGACGACCTGCTGGAGAAGGTGGGGCTGTCGGCGCGGGCCAAGAGCAAGTTCAGCACCTACTCCATGGGCATGAAACAGCGGCTGGGCATCGCCTACGCCCTGCTGGGCGGCCCGGATCTGCTGTTCCTGGACGAACCGACCAACGGGCTGGATCCGGCGGGCGTGGCCGAGGTTCGCACCATGATACGTAGCTTGGGCAGCGATGGCCATACTGTGCTCCTCTCTAGCCACCTGCTCCACGAGGTTGAGCAGGTCTGCGACAGCGTGGCTATCCTCTCCAAGGGGTCTCTCATTGCCCAAGGCAGGGTACAGGACCTGCTGAAGGGGCAGGATGCAGTACGCCTCACCACCACCGACGATGCCCGTGCCGCAGGTATCCTCTCGGCGCTGGAGTGGGTGGACGAGGTGCGAACGGAGGACGGCGCGCTCATCGTCGCGGCTTCCAGCGAACGCTCCTCGGAGCTGTCCGCCGCCCTGGCGCAAGAGGGCGTCCACGTGCGCGAGATGTCATCCGCCAAGCTCTCCCTGGAGCAGTACTTCTTGGAGGTCACGGGCGACGACGCGGACTCCGCGGAGGAGAAGGCGTGATACTGGACCTGGCTAACGTATTCCGCTGGGAGTGGTTCAAGCTCCGCCGCCGCTGGATGCCCTACATCCTCCTCGCCGTCTTGGTGCTCATTACTCAGATGGCCATCTGGGCCACCATCCTCGCCTACAACGAGGCCAGAACCCGGTCCGATACCGTGGCCTTCGAGGGGCCGGACGGCGCTCTGCTGGAGTTCGACTGCTCTGACGTTGTGGAGGGACGAGCGGACTTCAGCCAGGTCGGTGAGGTTGAGGAGTCGATGCTTGCGGCAGACTGCCAGGACTGGGACGAGCGCCGTCAGGAAGACGCACAAAGCATCTACGACCTCATCACTCCCCCGGGGAGCGCCATATTTACCATGTCCATAGGCCAGAGCATCGGCCTCATACTGGTGGCCATCCTGGTCGCCTCCCTCATAGGCACAGAGCATGGCTGGGGGACCATGCGATTCGTTTTGATTAGAGGCGTGAGGCGGTGGCACGTGCTGGCGTCCAAGCTGGGCGTAGCCTGGCTTGCCTTTGCCGCGGCGCTGCTCTTAATCGGCGTCCTGGGCGTGCTCTCCGGCCAGATTATCGATGGGCTTCTGTCCGGCGCGGAGGAATTGGATAACAACACCCCCTGGGGCGAAGTCTACGAGCTCTTCGGAAGGTCGGTGCTCTCCGTGATCCCTTACGTGGCGATGGTCTCCCTGGTGACGGTGGCGGTACGCTCGTCCGCGGCGGGCATCGGCGTCGGGGTAGGGTACTACTTCCTGGAGCAGACTGTGGTGGGCATATTCGGCGCACTCTTCGACTGGTTCCAAAACGTGGCAGAGTTCCTTCCCGTCTACAGCATGGAAGCCTTCTCCGGCACGGGAGGCGGGATCAGCATAGGAGGAGGCGGAGGGGAGTCGGCCGACTATGCCGGTGATCTCCACACCCTGCTGGTGCTGGCGGCCTACACCCTGGTAAGCGGGGCGCTGGCCTTCTACCTCCTACACCGCCGCGACGTCGGCGGCGCCAGCCGGGGATAGTAGCGGGGGATGCGGCAGCGCCTTTCGCACAGCCATATTCCTGCGTGATGAAACGTGGCGACTCTCGGGTTACAATACCCCTACATCTCTAAAGCGAGGTCAGACACATGGTGCAAATTGACTCCAACGAAGTAAGAGTAACCGGCGAGAACTCCTTTATCCGACTTGCCCAGCAGGAGGGCGGCGAGTTCACCACCCGCGCTAGCCACTGGCGCGTCTTCTACTCACCGGCAGGCGTAGGGCACGCCCTGTTCCTCCAGACCGAAATCACCGATGCTCCCATAACCGTCTATGCCGACAACGAAGATGTCGCGCGCTGGCTGCAGGAAGAGATAGAGTCGATGCTCTATCCCGCCTTCGCCGACACCAGCCTGCCCATCGTCAAGGCTGCTTTCGAGCGCGGCGGCGACGTGCGCGGCACAGCCATCGAAACCGTCAAGGGCAGCGGGGTGGATATACTCATGTCGTGGTCCAATGTCTTGGAGCCGTTCCCCATGCACGTTCCACCCGGCGTCAATGGCCGCAGCCACGGCGTGTACAGCGTGTTCTTCCCTGCCAGAGAGGCGTCGTTGGTGCTGAACGGAAAGCGCGCCTCCGGTATGCCCCAGCGCGACGACCGTGGAGGCCGCGAGTCGATGAGCGCGGTCCTAGCCTGGGCCGAGTCCTGGGTAAGGCCGCGAGCCTGAACCGGACGTACAGGTGCGCAGCCCTTAACACCGGAGACCCCTGCATAGCCGCCGTCCGTCCGTCCACCTCTGCGAATCGTTTCCAACGTTATGTCAAGCTGCAAGGCTAAACGCGAACATCTTTTTTTAAAAAAATGGGGAAACGAATCCGAAATTCGCAATGGGCCGTTTTTAGGCCTGGATGGTGTGGACAAGACCGCGTGTGTTCCATGAGTCGATCATATGCGGAAGGCGGGCAATAGAGAAGGGGCAAATGGCGGGCGGCGTTTAGAGGGCGCGGCGCGACCGTCAGAGCCGCCGCAAACCGGGTGAAGGAGTTTCTTTCAAGCGTCGTAATCCTAAACTCTGGATATCGAGAGCACTTCACCCCATACGGATTGAATTCCATTAACAGTCTTGGCAAGCTGTGCTACTTGATTAGTTTGTGGCACAAGAAAAAAAGCCACCTGCGGGTCGCTAAACACGTACACTTGTCGCGAGCCAGTTTCACTGAGCAACCTACTTGTCAGGTCTCTTATGAGTGGCTCTCGTGGCTTTCGAGGCATGTATTGATAAACCAATAGCGAGTGGCCCGCTTTGAATGTCCGGTTAGCCTCCTTGTAGAAAAGATACCGGGAAGTACCTTTCCGGCCATATTTGGCTGACTTGGTTTCAAGGCCATTATCGGGGTCAAATAAAACCAAGTCGCTCCCATGTGCGAATTCGAGAAAGCCATCGAAGTACCTGCCGCGTTCGTCGGAAGCGTCAGTCAACATATGGGAATAGAAGGTCGTATTGGACAAAAGGCCGCTTTCCTCTATTACCTTTACATTCCGTTCCTTCCTGATCAACACGGACGTGCGAAGGCAATCAAACACGAGGGGGTCGAAGTCTCGCCACATTGCTGGATCCCTTAGATAGTTGATGCGAAGTCCATCCCTCCTATCGTCGTTCTTAGTCAGCATCCAACAGACGGAGGTGCTGACTTGACCGTGGCAACTCAACTGGCGAAGTAGGCCATACTTGATATAGTCGTAGTAGTCTCCGAAAAATTGGTGCTTCATGGATTGGCGTCCCTTGATTCGTTGCCGCTGGTGAAAGCTAGGCGCGGGGCGCGCCCTCCTCGTTGAGGAGGCTTTGCAACTCCTCCCTCGCTTTCCTGATCGCCTCCATCTTTGAGGATATCTTGTCGAAGAGGTCTTGGTTTGCTTTGATCCCTTCCGCAACGAGGTAGGCAGCCGCCTCCGACCTGCTGCCTACCAGGCCGGTCTCTATGAGCTCGTCAATGCGTTTCATGCTCTCCTGGTTGACCCTGACCATTACAACGCCATCCCTGCCTGTCCCGCGCATGGCCTGTATCGTATCCTGTACTGTATCCTTCAGGCTTTGTCCAACTGACCCGGCCAGCTTCGACCCTCTGCTGGACGCAGCCCGCACTGTTTTGATGATCATGTCAGCGGTGGTCTCAAAGTCTTCTCCCGGCTTCTCTTTGCCCACGGCATCCTGGACCGCCCTGCGGACCTCTCTCTCAACCGAGCCGAAATCGTGAGCCTTGTCTCCGCTGGCCGCTTTCCTCACCGACTCGCTGATACGGTTGACCAGGTCATCGATGTTCTCCGTCTGCGCTCCCTCGCCGAGTGCGTCACGTACGGCCTGCTCGATCTCCTCAACCAGGGAATCAATGTTCTCTACCGACCTTTGATTTGTCATGGTGTATTACCCCCTTTGTGTATTACTGCAAGCAAGGTAATATTGACATAGAATTACACGTAAGTCAAGAGGGTGCGATAATAATTACATAAGAACAGACTTGTCAGAAAGGGGAATCTTTGTAAGAGAGCCTTGGCGCTGGGTAGCACAATGGATGGCAATCGTCAGGATGCGCTTGAATGCATGAACGCTGCTTTCAGGGGTAGGCGCCTTATCAGTGGGACGGCGACTCAGGCTCTACGAACGTGCCCCTGAACCGATAGAGGGTCATCTCCGGCTCGTTGGGGGCCAGAGGGAGGTTCTCCTCCTCCTCTATCTTAGCTACTATGAACCATGGCCCGTCCTCGTTCAGGGCTTGTTGGAATACCTGGTCCAGGTCCTCCAGCGTTTCCACGGTGGCGGTGCGAGGGATGCTGCAGGCCTTGGCCACCTGCTCCAGGTCTGTGCCGCGTCCCGTATGGCTGGTCTGGTGGCCGGTCTGGCCCCACTCCTCGTTGTCCCAGACCACTACAATCAGGTTCTTCGGCCTTTCCTGTCCTATGGTGGCAATAGCGCCCATGTTCATCAGCAGCGAACCGTCGCCGTCCAGCGATATGACCTTGTCCGGTATGGATAGGGCCATCCCCAGGGCGTTAGATGAGCACAACCCCATGGAGCCATAGGTGTAGAAGTTGCGGTCCCGGTGGCCGGCGTGCCACAGTTCATCGGTTGTGGGGCCAAGGTTGGCCACCACGGGTTCGTCATTGAGATGGCTTAGGATGAGCTTTGTTGCTTCCAGTCTATGCAAGTTTGCCTCCATGAAGCAGGGGAGTCATGCACAAGGCCAGCGGCTCTCTGCTTGAATAGCACAGCTTCAAAGCGCCTGAGACCACCGCCGGCATCTTTACGGGGTCGTCCAGCGTGTATTGAATGATGCCCAGGGTGTCCAGGATCGGCCTTGTAGAGCGGCCCATGGGTACCTGCGCAATGTTGAACTCGTTCAGCTCACCGCGCAGGTTGATGAATAGCGGAATTGGAATGCGGCAGGGGATGCACAGGCTATTGATGGCGTTTATCGAGTTGCCAAAGCCGCTGGACTGCATGAAGACAGCCGCATTACGCCCCACCGCGTAAGCGCCCGCCGCTATGCCTATGGCCTCCTCCTCTCTGGTCGCCGAAACAACGTGGAAATAGGGATCTCTTTGCATGAGCTGCGTTACCTGGGCAATGGAGATGTCCGGCACAAATGCAATTAGAGAGATATTGCTTTCCTTGAGACATTGCACCATATCTTCGGCCCAGGTCATAGAAGCGCTCCCATGGTTAAACTGTAATCGGTCTTTAACGTGATCGGACTCATTTTGGCTTACCAGCGACTACCGTTGAAGCCCTCGACCGTTGGCCTCCGGGTGCGCTCCCTGGCCTCATCGACGCGCAGGGTACGCCCCATGACTTCCTGTCCGTTCAGCTTGCTCATTGCTTCACCGGCCGACTCGTCAGAGGTGAACTCCACGAAGCCGAAGCCCTGGTGCCGGTTGCTCTCTCTGTCTCTGATCACAGCCGCCGAAACGACCTCCCCGTACTCGCCAAACAGCGACTCCAAGTCTTCCTCCGTCATGGAGAAGGACATGTTGCCTACAAAGAGTCTCTTACCCATAGCTCCCTCTTACTGGGTTTATCGGTTGGGCAGCAACCGGAAGCCCTGTCCATTTCCGCAGGAAGGATTGCACAAAGAAAAGCGGTAGTCAATGGCTGTCGACCTGCCCGTTTCCGGTGGGATGCGGTTGGCTTTCCTGCGCCTGTTTTCTGGATCTCTTAACCACCAGATGCTGATGGTATGCCAGGGCCACCGCGCCAAAGATGATTACACTGAGGTAGCTGATGGATCTATCCAGCAGGGCAATGGATACCGCGCTCTCCTCTGCAACCGCCAACGCCAGAAGACCGGCGATTCCGGACTCCACTATACCCAGGCCGCCCGGCGTGATGGGCACGGCGGAGAGCAGCGCATTGGCAACGGTGACGAATATAATGAGACCAATGCCCACCTCCAGCCCCGTTGCACTAACCACCAGGTAGAGCCGGCCTACCTCCGACAGCCAGCCCAGCAGTCCAAACAGCCCGGCCCGGGGCAGTGTTCTGAAGCTGCGCATGGTCCCATGGTGGAAGCTGACGTATGTTCTTCGCAGGCGCTTGGGCAGTATGGCCGCCGCCTGTTTCCAGAATACCTGCATGGCCAGCAATCCCAGCAAGGACAAGACCACCAGCACCAGGCCTATCACTATGAACAGCGGAGCAGGCCTGTTTTCAGAATCGAGGGTAATCAGGAGGAAGCCCGCCAGCAGCAGTACAAAGACCAGCATCACGTCCATCACCCGTTCCGCCAGTATGGTGCCGCCGGTGCGGGCCAGAGGCGCGCCGCTCTCCTCCGTGTAGGCATAGGCGCGGTAAGCGTCGCCCATGCGAAACCACGTCACCGAGCTAGTGAACCATCCCACCAGCACCAGCCTTGCTGAAGCGAGAACGGAAGGCGGCTCCGCCGTCTGCGACACCCCTGCGTTGTCCAGCAGCACCCGCCAGCGCGCTCCCCTGAACAGAAAGGTGGTGTAGTGCACCAGCATCGCCGCCAGGTAGAGCAGCGGGTTGCTGCTGCGTATGGTTTCCCAGGTCGCGTCTAGGTTGATGGAAAAGCGGGAAACCAGAAAGTAGATGATGACAAAAGCCAAGATAAAGGATATCAGCGTTGGCGCGGAGAAGAACCTTCGCTTCAGAGAGAACTTGGGCTGTTGCTTAGAGGAAGCTATGCTGGCTCTCCGTATCTCATAAAGGCCTCTTGGCGGGAATTCCTGCACGCCTGGGATACCCGGGTGGCGTATTTGATGTTTTCTTCACCACGGCAAGTTTCCGCTGACCTTCCAGGACATCTTCCGGCACCTCTACCATATTCAGTCGTCCACCTCCCAGTTCACGGAGAGCTCCCGACGCGCGGTCCACCTCCTCCTGGACATCCCCCTTCTTCTGCATGATCGCCAAGCCGCCTACCCGGCACAGGGGCAGGGTGTACTCCAGAAGCACTCTCGTCTCGGCCACCGCCCGCGACACCACAACATCGAACCTCTCCCTGAATTCAGAGCGCCGTCCCATGTCCTCGGCCCTGCTGTTGATCACATCCACATCCGCCAGACCCAAGACTGATACCAGCCTTTCAAGGAAAGCGGTGCGCTTGGCCGCCGAGTCCACAACGGTGAGCTTGATGCCGGGGAAGGCTATCTTCAAGGGAATGCCTGGTAAACCGGCGCCGCTGCCCATGTCGCATAGGCTCCCACCAGACCTGACCTGCGCTGGCAAGGCCAGTGACACAGTCAACGAGTCTAGGAAATGGAGCCTCTCCACCTGGAATGGCTCAGTGATGGCAGTCAAGTTGACGCGCTGGTTCCAATCCAGCATCTCCTTGGTATAGGCCTGAAATTTGTCCAACTGGCCGGGTAATAGGTCAATTCCAAGCCTCTTAGCGTCTGTTGCAATTCCCTGTACTGTCCGCATTATGAGCCACGGGATTATACAAGAGGCGGCAACTTCTCTGTAGGTGCGACTTAATCATCTCTGCGCCCACCGTGCCTCACAGGTACCATAGCTTGGGGGAGCTTGCCGACTCTGTCCCATCCAGAGCAGCCTCCAGCGACCACGTAGCAAACTGGCCCAGCATCCTTTGTCTGAATGTCTTGGGCGGCCTCAGGTACTTCATGCGGCGCGGCACCTTGCCAAGCTCAGCCGCCGTATCCAGCGCCTTTTCGAAGTCGCCCGTTTCGTCGATGAGTTTGGTCTCCGCGGCGCGTCTTGCCGTGAACACCTCGCCTGTGGCGTACTTGCGCGCCTCCTCCAGATCCATCTTCCGCGACTCCGCCACTTCTTTCAGAAACGCCTCGAACAGCTCATCAATCAGCGACTGCAGTTTGGCTCGTTCGTCATCGGTGGGAGGCCTGTAGAACGCGCCCATGTCCTTCAACGGCCCACTCTTGCTAACCGAAAAGCCTACTCCCAGCCTGTCCAGCAGGCCGGAAGCTTCTGGGCGCATGGAGATTACGCCTATAGAACCCACTATGGCGCTGGGCAGCGCGATTATCCTGGTGGCGGCGCAGGCCAGCAGGTAGGCTCCGGAGGCGCCGCTGCCCCTGATGAAAGCCACCACCGGCTTTTTCTCCGAGAGGCGCTTTGTCTTCAGGTACAGGTCCTCCGATGCGCCAACCGCTCCCCCGGGAGAGTCGATATCCATCAGCACGGCTCCCGTTTTGGGATCGCGTTCCAGCCTGTCCAGCAACTCGTGATAGACGGACGCTTGTACGCTGGCGCCTATGATGCCGCGTATCTCTAAGACTCCGATTCTAGGCCGTCTGGGGAACAATCTAACCATGCGTTACCCCCTGGACGGCGCTAAATAGTACGGTGGGTCGAGTTCAGGGGGCAGAGGCACCTCGATCACCACCGGCCTCTCGTCGGCGATGGCGTCTTTGATGGCGGGGCCCGTCTCGTCTAGATGAGCCACCTTCATGCCCCTTGCTCCAAAGCTCTCCGCCAGCTTTACAAAGTCCGGGTTGTGCAGTTCAGTGCCCACCAGTCGCCCTCCGAACCGGCGGTGCTGGTCGCGGTATGAGGCCCCGTATCCGCCGTTGTTGAAGATTACTGTTACCACGTTGATTCCGTACTGCACCGCTGTGGCCAGGTCCGCCATGGCATAGGCGAAACCGCCGTCCCCGGTCAACGCCACAACCGCTTTGTCCGGGTTGCCTACCTTCACCCCAAGCGCGGTGGGAAAGCCGAACCCCAGGTTCCCCATGTATGAAGACGTGATGAAGGTGCGCTCCTTGAGAGCGGGGTATGCCAGGTAGCTCCAGGCGCCTATGTTGGTAATGCCACCTACCAGGAAGCCGTCCTCCGGCACCGCTTTCCTTATGTCTTCCACCAGGTCCACCTGTTGGGGCCCTGCTTTTCTAACCTTGTCCAATGTCCTAGACTTGATTTCCGCTAGCCTGTCCTTCTCCCACTCGTTGCGGATGGAACGCCCCTGCAGCGCAGCGATGAGCCGGCTCAGTCCTACTTTTGCGTCGGCGGCGATGCCGACTTCAACCGGCATCGTCTTGCCAAACTCGGTTTCGTCTATGTTCAGGTTGATCAGCTTCTGGTCGCTTCGCGGCGTAGTTCCCGGCTCAGGCCGGTAGCTGCCCAGCCTGCTGCCCACGGACAGGACTACGTCCGCCTGGGGGAACATCTCCGCACCCGGCCCCCAGCTATAAGCTGTGGTTCCCATGGAGAGAGGATGGGTCTCAGGAATGGCGCCCTTGCCTTCGGACGTGTTGATCACCGGCGCTTGGAGCAGCTCGGCCAGGCGGGTCAGTTCCGCTCCGGCATCGGCTAGGTTCACGCCGCCTCCGGCCCAGATCAGCGGCCTCTCCGCCGAGGCGATCAGCTCTGCGGCGGCTTCTATGGCAGCAGCGTCGGGAGCCGGTCTGATGTACGCCTCCGGCTCCACCAGGTCGATGTCCGCCACTGTCCCCAGGGTATCGGGGGGTATCTCCACCTCAACCGGCCGCGGCCTGCCCGTCTTCATCTGTCGCATCGCTTCGTGGATGGTTTCCGGGATGTCCTCTGCTCTTGTCACCAGATCGTTCCACTTCACCACCGGCTTCATGAACTCCAACTGGTCCGTGATCTCATGGAGCTGCCCGAAGTCCTTGCCTATCTCGTTGCTCTCTATCTGCCCCGATATCAGCAGCACCGGCGACGACGTAGCATAAGCGTCCGACATGCCCGCCGCGGCGTTGTAAGCGCCGGGGCCGGGCACCACCAGCGCCACGCCCACCTTACCCGTTGAACGGGCGTAGCCGTCGGCCATGTAGGCTGTGGTCTGCTCGTGCCGGCAGGAGATCACCCGTATGTCCGGGTTGTTGTAGAAAGCGTCGTAGATGTGCATTATCTGTACCCCGGGCAGCCCGAACACCACCTCAACCCCTTCCGCCGCCAGCGCCCTGACTACAGCTTCACCACCGGTCATTTTTGGCATGTGCAGACCTCCGTTTGGTGCATTCTTTGTTCTACGTTCTGCGTCTCCGCAACTCATCCGCTGTTGCGGAGTTCCCACCACACCAGAGTCCCCACAGTGATTACCGCCGCGGCTAAATGCATGAGCATCAGCACCCCAACCGCCGCATTCGTTATCCCAGGGAACGTTTCCTGCGACCCTGCGACTAGGAGAATCAAGTTGGGCACGTATGACCCGGCAAGCGCCGCTGCGGCTACTATGAGGAACGTCCTCACGGGCCGGCGGGAACGTTGTCTGATGAAGTGGAAGGCCACCAGTCCGGCGCCCGTGCCTATTACAGTAAAGAACGCGATGCGAGGCATCTGCATAGGCTCGAACTCGCCGGAGATGTCCAACGCCGGTACGGCAATCGCCCGTATTATCAGGTTGGCCGCGACTGAGGCAATCACTGCTGCCGAACCAACGATCCATATGCTGTTCAATAGCGCCTCCGTTCTTGAATAGTCGCTCGATTCAAGAATATGGGAGGGCTGCTCATCCCTCCCCGCAATAAGCCATCATATCAGGGAGGATAAACGGCTACAATTGACACTTCACAATTCGCCCACATAGCATTGGACGCAATGGACGTCAAATTCTCCACAAGCTCACGCCCAGGCTCCTATCGGGACGTTATCGAATGGGCCCGCGCCGTGGAAAGCCTCGGCTATCACCGCATGGGCATCGCCGATTCACCGGCACTCTACCGCGACCCCTGGGTCGCCTGTACTGTGGCCGCACTCAACACGACCAGCGTTAAGCTTGGCCCCTGGGTAACCAATCCCGTGACGAGGCACCCCGTGGTCACCGCTAGCGCCGCCGCCGCTCTCGATGAAATTGCCCCGGGCAGGGTCAGTATAGGCATCGGCACGGGGAACAGCGGCGTGTACAACGCGGGCAACAGGGCTTCGTCTGTGGCGTCTCTGAGGGAGTACGTCATCGCCGTGCGCGACCTCCTGACACAAGGCCGCGCTGAGTATCAGGGCGGCATTTCCCGGCTGCCCTGGGCCAAGCGGCATATTCCCATCTACATCGCCGCCATTGCGGTGAGAGGACTGCGCCTTGCCGGTGAAATAGCCGACGGCGTTATCATCGGTTCGGGCACTTCTCCGGATGTGGCGCAGGGCGCACTGCAGGCGGTGGAGGAGGGCGCAGCAGCGGCGGGACGCACCCTGAATGACCTGGATATCTGGTGGAATGTCGCCTTCAACGTCTACACGGATGCGGGCAGCGCGCCTTTGGAGCGACAGGGCGGCGCAACCCGCGAGGCCAACTACCTGGGCCGCTATACTCTGGAGGGCAAGTTCATCCCGGACCGCTACAAAGAAGGGGTCAAGAAGCTATCGCTGGCCTACGATTTGACGACCCACGGCAGGCCGTCCCTAGAGCAGCTGCAGGAGTACGACCGTCTTGCCGAGGAGTACGGTGTGCGGGACTACCTCAACGAACGGTATCGCGGAATGACGGGCACTCCCGACGAGTGCATCGAACGGATACGCCGCCTGGCCGGTTTGGGCGTTACACAGTACAACCTCAACGTCCCCGACCTGGATCGGCCCCAGCGCCTGAAGGAGATGAAGGAGCTTGTAGTAGACAAGCTGTAGGCACCCGCTCAGCACAGCACGCGGCGGGTCACGTCAGACGGAGAGGAGTTGCCTGACTACGCTGCTGACCTGAGCGCCGTCTGCGCGCCCGCGTAGTTGCGGCATGAGGATTCCCATTACCTTACCGAAGTCGCCGGGGCCGGAAGCGCCTGTTTGAGAGATGGCTTCTCTGGCCAGCTCGGCGAGCTTTTCTTCCGAGACCTGCTCGGGCATGTACTGACGGATGATGCGCAGTTCGGCTTCTTCCTTTCCTACCAGGTCCTGCCGGTCTGCTTTCTTGAATTCAGAGATGCTTTCCTGATGCTGGCGCACCATGCGACTGAGGACGCCTATGATCTCATTGTCGTTGAGGGCGTCCCCTTTGTCTATTTCCTGGTTGTGTATGGCAGCACGGACGAAGCGTATGGTGGAACGTCGGATTTCGTCTTTCTGGCGCATTGCGTCTTTCAGGTCTTCTGAAAGGCGTTCCTGTAGTGACATCTTAGAAGGTTCCGGTACTGAGGGGGAAGGCCGGCTAACGCCTGGAACTCTTGCGGCGTTTGGCGGCTGCCTTCTTCTTACGCTTTATGCTAGGGGGTTCGAAATGCTCCCTGCGGCGGGCTTCGGAAAGGATGCCGTCTTGCTGCACCTTCTTAGTGAAACGCCTCAGCAGGCTGTCGAAACTCTCCCCTTCGGATATGCTGACTTGGACCAAACTCTCACCCTCTTTACGCAAAGTTAATCTGGTTGCCAATGATATGCGACCTATGATGCGCTGTCAACGAACCATGCCCAATGCCGAAGCCGGTGGAGCAGAGAGAACATTGTACAATAGGCGATCATGGAAACCGGGGAGAGTAGGACAATACCGCGGCGTATAGCTATAGTTGGTGGAGGCGTGTCCGGGCTGGGGGCAGCGTGGGCATTGCATCATCACCCGGACCGCTTTGACTTTCGGCTGTTCGAAGCCCAGGAGCAGGTTGGCGGCAACGCCTTTACAGCCGACATGCCGCAGGAGGACGGCAGTTCGGTTCCCTTTGACATCTCCGTCACCGCATTGATCCCGTCCGTATATCAACACATCCTATTGTTGATGGAACGGTTTGGTATCGAACTCCTTGATACCAAGTTCAGCTATAGCGTGAAGTACGGCGACGGTCTCTACGCTCACGACTTCGATTCCGACATCAGGGAGGAGCTACAGTCCGAGATTGTCAGATTCCAACGGCTCCTGAGGTGTTTGCACCGGTTTGGCTGGCTGACCCGTTCCCGGTCAAAGCTGTTGAATGCCCTCAACCCGTTCAACTACGTCAGCATGGGGACCGTCCTGAGTCTGGGCAGGTTCTCCGGGGACTTCAGGTACAAGATTCTGAAACCCATGTTCATCAATTTTGTGCTGGCAACCAAGATATTCGACATGCCCGCAGCGCTCTTTGCAAGGTATCTTGAGTTCTTCGATATCGAAACCGCCACCCCTATGAAAACATGGGACCAGGGAACGCGGCGCATCTACGAGAATCTGACAGCGAACTTTCAGGAAAAGATTTACCTGAACCGTCCCGTGCGAAAGGTGTACCGGCAGGAGTCCTGCGTAGTGATAGAGGACGAAGACGGCGTTCAGGAGACCTTTGACGAGGTCATCTTCGCCTGCAATGCTAACCATGCGCTCAGCATTCTGGAGAACCCCGCATTTCTGGAACGGTACATTCTCTCCAGGATACGTTATGAGAGCGAAATCCATGGTCACGCTGTCGTCCACTCCGATTCCTCAGTTCTTCCCGACAATGAGGTGAAGCCACTGACGACGCGCACCAATCATATTGAGCAGTACGGCACAAAGCCGGACAACTACGAAATAACGTACATCATGCACAACCAGCAGCCCTGGGCCATGCGCTCCGACAAGCCTTGCCTGGTGACCTACAACCCGGTCAGCCCCATAGACGAGCAGAAGATTGTTGCGGAGCGGTGGTTGCAGCACATAGTCCACGACGTGCGTCACGTTGCGCTGCTTGTCCCCATGTTCCGCTTCATTCAGGGCAGGAGACGAACGTGGCACTGTGGCGCCCATACCCTGATCAACAGCCAGGAAACTTGCCTGGTTACTGGACTGGCCGCCGCAAGGCAGCTAGGCGCGGACTACCACTTCAATGATCCCGAAGCACGGCGGTGGTTCAACCACTACGGGAGTCTCATGTACGGACGGCGATTCAGGAAGGTTAAGGGCTGAACGCTGGGCGGCTATTGGACGGTCTTTGTGTGACTATCGGGGTCCACTGTGGACGCTACGTAGACTAGATTCTCCTCAAACTGGCCTGATCCTCGGGTTCCATGCCGGTCTTCCAGAAGCCCCTCGCCGGTGGGTGAAGGCGAACGATTGCAAGCTTTGATGTGCCTTCTGCTGTGATTCTCACAATGCCAATGCCCCCTTCAAACGGTGTTTGCCACTTGTCAAGCCTTGAAAACCTTGAACATTTACATTTACATTGCGCGTATTATGAGAGGTATATGGCTGTGATTTTACTATAAATTGCTTATCTTCGTAGATATTGGTAGGCTATGCTACGATTCGGCTGTATTTCGTTCAGCTATCGAAAGAGGGTTTTATGAGAATTGAAGAAAGGTACGTCGTACCTGGCTTGGGTGTCATTGTCCTTCTATCCCTAGTTGCGCTTAACGTTTCGCTGATATACCTGGTAGTCCTAGGAATTCTTGGAATGGCTGCTATCGGGACCTACTTTCTGCCGCACTCCGTCCAGGTAGAGACGCGTATAGCGATATCAGCATTGGGCTTGTTGACCATGTTCATTTACTTCAGCTCGCTGGGCTTCTGGCTTGCTCTGTTGGCGTTCGGAGCGATTGGGGCATTTCAGTTTAGATACAGCCATATGGTTCGGACTTTCCCCCAACACACGGTTGCGTGGTTGAAAAGCACGTTGGGCCAGCAAGACGCGGCGGCGGCCACCGGCTCCGACGCTGACGGCGAAGCCGGTGAAACGGCTCAGCCCGCGACGGGGCTTGGCGCAGTGCAAAGGGGACTTGGCGTGCTGCAAAGCGCGCTAAAGTTGAACGTTGGAAGTATTGTCGCTTCAGTCATGGGCCTGTTTGCGGTTTTGAGCATTGTAATGCCCTGGGCTATATTCATCGTAAGCTTCGGAGATGAGTCGGTCTCGGAAGGTTATACAATCTTGCAGGTGGCCGCTGATGAAGAGTTGGACGGTGGAATTACCAGAATACTCTTTGTGATCCTGCTAGCTCTTGGGCTTGCGAGTGCGGCTTCGGTGGTCCTGCCACGGGTAGTAGGCATAATATCGGGTGTTGCCGGGATGGCAATGACGATTCTCACGTTCATATTCATCTTCGCCGTGTTCGCACGGGCCTCCGAGGGCGCCTACGCCATAGGAGTCAGCACATTTACTTTCCCTCACCTGGGTTTCTTCGTGACGGGAGGGTGCTTCATGGTGATCACGGTTGTTAGGGCCATCCCCGCCTTGAACAGGCCCAAGGGCATGAGCAGCGCCGCGCCTGAAGCAACAGCGCAGCCTTAATCGGTCGGATCCGTGTAGAACTGCGCGCAGTAGGCCCGGAAGGGCATGATCTTGCCGTCGGAACGGCAGAGGCGCGGGCGCGACTTGTACTGTTTGCGGCTCCAGATGACCACGTCCTGCAGAACGTCGTCCCGCTGCTGGGACGCGATGAACCTGTTCATTATGGGCGCTCGCATCCCTGTCGGGAGGAACCCCAGTCCTGCAAACATCCGCTTTGGCTTGTGGATCTCCTTCACCTGGGAAACCAGCGTGAGGTCTATGAGCTTGCCGTCAACCGGCGTCGCCAGCACCCATAGGCGCAAATCCATGCCGATGGACAGCTCGCGGACTTGCACGAATGAATAGCCCAGCCCAAATATTTGGGCTCTGGCCGAGCAGTCAAAGGTAAGGTTCGCCATTTTGACGATCTTTCGAACTCTCTTAAAGTCGAACTGAGCCTCCAAGTAAGGGCCGTCTACAGCCAATTCCAGGCCGGAGGTCACGTTGTCGTAGCCGTGGACGTATCGCAAGTGGGCCAAGTCTACTACGTTTTCCGTTGTCTCCTGGGGATGGCCGGCAAAGCGAAGGGTAGTGATCTGTGAGTTGCCCCATCCTTCTAGCTCCAGTGTCTCTGTGGGCAGGCTCCAATGCGGCGCTCGTCCCCCAATTCCCCACCAGGCGAAAATGAGGTCGTTGATTTCCTGTGTCTCGTAGACGCGCAGCTTTGCGGTCTTGGGCGCAGGGGCAAAAGGAGTGGCTACGCACTGGCCCGTTGCATCGAACTCATAGCCATGGAAGGGGCAGAGCAACCGGCCGTCGCGTATGCATCCTCCTCCTTCAGGCCCCATATCGGCGCCCAGATGCGGGCAATAAGACTCGGAGACGCATATCCGCCCGTTATTGTCGCACCATATTAAGACGTTCTCACCCATCCATGTCTTCTGGATGAGCTTGGCCTTCTCTACAGCCCGTCGGGTTGCGATGAAATACCAACCCTCGGGAAACGGGGAGGGCATGGAGTAGAGTGCGGGCCCTCTGCGCTGGGCTACCTCGGCTTGGGGCTCCTCACCCTGAATCTGGGTGGACACACTGCTTCCCGCTCCGCTTGCGACCTGTTCTTCAGCTGAATCGGCCATTTTGCTCTTCCTTACCAGTACCCTGGATAGCTACTGCAGGTAGCCCAATTATATCAGTCTTGCACAACGAGCAACAATTACGTTTATTCCATCAGGACAAACGGCACAGGCCAGCCAGAGTGAGCGAACCCGTGCCTAGCGCTTCAGGACATCGTAGCACTCTCTGCATATGCGTGAGATGAGTGCTGAGGCAGCAGCATGTCCCGCTTGTCCATCCGGCAGCTCCACAGGGACGTTCTCCATATAAGCGGAAAGTATGAACAACGGATCGTTGCCTTGATAGATAATCCCTGCGTCATTTATGGTTCGCGATTCGTAGCCGGTACCCGTTTTGTGCGCTACCTTTGTGCCCAGCGGAAGCAGAGCGGGCAGCTTGTTGCGCAGTTTCTGCCAGCTGAGAATATCAATGGCGAGTTGGCATAGCTCTGTGGTGCAGCCCAACTTGTCCGCTGCCGTGGGATCCGAGGAACCCTGCAGGATTAGGTCAAGCAGCAAGCCAACGTCATTTGGAGTAGTGGTGTTCACCTGGTCCAGCGAGTGATTGCGGCCCAGGCCCAGAGGCGGCAGGCCGACCAGGTGATTGGTGCCCTTCATGCCTATTGACTGGCAGAGAGCGTTGACGTTGTCCAGGCCAACCAAGTCTGAGACTGCGCCTGTGCACGTGTTGTCGCTGACTATGATCATCATTACCAGGGCGTCTTGGAGGGTTATGGCAAACCTCGGCCTCAAGTGCTGAAAGCAGCCTGAATCATTGTTCTGATACTTGGACTGCACCACGAAAGGCTGGTCTAAACTGAGTTTGCCCTGGTTTACGGCTTTGAGGGCGGCCATCAGGATAGCGATCTTGCGGGTGCTGGCGGACGGGACCACTACGTCGCCGTTCAGGTTGGACGTTTCCCCGGAAGATGCGTCTTTCAAGTGCCACCCCGTGTGAAACGGTAGCTCATTGCACATTTCATTGAGCCTAGCGGTCAGCGTTTGCATACTTGTCATTTCTCTACCAATCCTCCATCTAAGGACTCACAGGCGGCGGGTCTGCGCCAGTGACCGTACCATAACATCTATGCTTAGCCTCTATCGACTACGTTCCAACGCTGCGCTATAATTCCCTGCGTAAGTTGGATTGATTTGCTTTGCAACGACCGGTGCGGCTCATGTGAGCCGCGTTTTTTGTGGGATAGAGATGCAGCAACCCTCCAGAAGCAGATACCGCTGGGTCATAGAAGGCCTGCTTGTAGTGGCCCAGTTGAGCATAGGCATCAACGTGCTGGCGCCGGCTCCATTGTTCCCCTTGATAATGGACGAATACGGCCTGGACAGGAGCACGGTCAGCATACTGGTTGCGGTTATGGGGTTGATGCTGGCCGTGGGCAACGTACCGTCGGGATTCCTGGCGTCGCGCTTCGGTATATATAGGACATTTGCTTTCGGCGCATTCCTGATGTCGGTGGGAATGCTGGCTCCGTTCATGTCCAACTTCGCCGGACACGTTGCCTGGCGTGTGGTCTTTGCTTTCGGCGCGGGAGTGGTGATTCCCCTGGTGGGCGCAGTGGCCTCGCAATGGTTCGACCGACGGGAACTGCCCGTGGTCAACGGGGTCAACTGGATGGGTCAGACGGGCGGTATGGCCATATCGCTGTTCATAGGCGTACCCATTGCCAACCTCTTCAGTTGGGACATCACGCTGTTTACTTTCGGCGCAGTGGCCCTGGCGGGGGCGATTGCTTGGGTGGTCTTGGGCAAAGAACCGATGGAAGACAGGGTATCGGTCAGCTCTCCCTCCATCACACGGTTATTAGGCGTTCTCAAGGAAAGAACCACTATCCTGGTATCCCTGGCATTTGTGGGCCCGTTCCTGACCTATTTAAGCTTCAGTTCCTGGCTGCCCACCTATTACAACGAAGTCTTCGGCTTTTCCTTGTCCAAAGCGGGTTTCATCGTAGGCATACCCGCCTTCATAGGCCTGGTGGTAAGTCCGGTGGCGGGCCTGGCTTCCGCCAGATTGGGACTGAGACGCCCGTTTCTGATAGGGGCAGGTATTCTGTTCACCTTCTCCGGGTTTGGCGCGTTTCTCTTCAACTACCAACCCCTGATATATGTTTCTGTGGTCGCGCTTGGGATATCCCAGTGGGTGTTCATCTCCACGGTCTTCACCGTAGCAACGGAGCTTCCCGAGAAGTCGGCTCAGGAGATTGCCATGGTGCTCGCCGCCGGACTTGCGGTGGGCAATCTGGCCAGCCTTGCCGGACCGGTCTTGGTGGGCACGACTACGGATTGGCTGGGAACCTATCTACCCAGCCTAACGTTGCTTGCGTTGCTGCCGGTCACGGTGGTCGTAGCGGGAATCCTCTTGCCCGAAACCGGCCCTCGAGCCGCGATCAAGAAAGGGCCAGGTGAACCTGAGGGGTTACGGCCTCTGCGGGAAGTGGCGGATTAGTTACGGAAATCGCTGAGTCTTTGAGACTTGTCAGGAGCTAGCTAATGGAACAGCGCTAGCGGATCAGCTCTTTGTCTTGCCGTGCCGTGCCGCTGCGTACTCCCTCAGGTTGGCCTCTGATTTCTTGGCGCAAGCCGGGGGGCTTAGCGAAATACCGTGACGGCAGACAAGCGTTAGATTCTGCCAGTCCACCGACCATTGTTCATGGGTGGCTTCCTGCAGCCTGATTGCCGTCTTGGTGTAATCGCCAGTAATCTGTGACCCGAAGAACGAGATTGCGTTCATCCTAGCTCCTTACCTCGTCTCAACCGTACAAATATAATAAGGCCATTCTTTGGGGAACACAATATGGGAACTCAAAGAGGTTTCTAATCGGTCTCGTGGGCGGCCTGTCATGCTGAGGAGTCGGTTGGACGGCTGTCCTAAACCACTTTTCGACAAAGAAGCACCCCAGTGGACGAGGGATGCCCCCTCTACGTTCAGATTGCTCTGATCAGCAGCACAGGACAATCCGATCTGCGTATCACCCGGTCGGCTACACTGCCCATGAACCAGCGCTCTACCCCGGAACGTCCATGCGTTGTCATTACTATCAGGCAGTTGGGTAAGTCGTGGACTGCATCGATAATGGTGGATGCCGGACTGCCGTAGACTACGCGTTCGTCCACCTGGGACAAGCTCTCCTCGTTGAGCTTCAAGGCCGTATCGTGGAGATACTGAACGGCCGCTCTAGCCTCTTCTTCCAAGATCTCTTCCATTGGGGCATTGAGATAATTCCCCGAGTGGTAAATCAGGGTAGTAGGGGTGGCTCTCAGCAGCACCATCTTGATAGACAGCGCCTGGGCTATGGAAAGCGCCAGAGGCAATGCCTGCTCCGCTAAGGACGATCCGTCAAGCGGCACTACAACCCGCTCTATCTCGGAGCCAAGGGCAAAATCACGTTGGTCTTTTGCCCTGACTGCAAGCAAAGGGTTGTGTACGGCATGAAGCACCTTGTCCATCACGCTTCCCAGCATCCAGCGCCCTAGTCCGGTTCGCCCATGGGTGGCCATTGCAACCAGCGCGCCGGGGTCTTGCTCTGCTTCCCCCACTATGCAGGTCGCGGCATCACCCTCATGGACCTCGCTTACAACGCTCAGCCCGCTCTTTTGTACGGTTTGTGCTACCGTGTTGAGGTACCGTCCGGCGTCGTCGCGCAGGCTGGTGGTCACCCTGTCCAAATACAAGCCATGTCTTGGGTCCGCCAGATCGGGCGGCACAGGTTCAATGGCGCGTATCAACCGGATATTAGAGTGGGAAAGCTTTCCTAGCTGCCCCACGTATGGCAACGCTTGTTCCGCTAGTGACGATCCGTCCAGAGGCACAAGGATTCTCGAAAACATAGCCGCCCTTCTTTCCCAGCCCTGTCCATGAACAGCTCAAGCTGGATTTGCTTGTATGCGCAGCTTATTCTCTAATGTCGTTGATCTATCCTTCCAGTATAGCAATTTGTCCGCGCCAAAGGGGCGACAAGTCACCATGAAAGGGATATAATTCTCCTTCCAAGAACTTATGAGCTATGAGGGTTGGGGCGTGAGCCTTCAAGGATTCCATCCACTTATACGGGACTGGTTCAACCAGCGGTTCGATGGCCCTACAGAGGCGCAGGCCAAGGGCTGGCCGGCCATTGCCGCGGGCAAACACACCCTGATTGCGGCGCCCACCGGCTCAGGGAAGACGCTGGCTGCCTTCCTCACCTGCCTGGACAGCCTGGTGAAGGCGGGCTTGGACGGCGGTCTGCCGGAGAGCACCCAGGTAGTCTACGTATCCCCCTTGAAGGCGCTCTCCAACGATATCCATAGAAATCTCTCCGTCCCTCTCCAAGAGATAGCGGAGATGGCGGAGCGCAATGGTACGCCTCTACCGGAGATACGCGTGGCGGTGCGCACCGGGGACACCCCTCCCAGCCAGCGACAGGCCATGGCAAAGCAGCCCCCGCATATATTGATCACGACGCCGGAGTCGTTGTACATCTTGCTTACCTCCAAGAGCGGCCGCCAGTCCCTGCGACAGGCGAAGACCCTTATCCTGGACGAGCTTCACGCAGTGGCCGACGACAAGCGCGGCTCTCACCTCAGCATCTCAGTGGAACGGCTTTGCAACCTGGCAAGCGATCCGGTAACCAGAATAGGTTTGTCTGCTACCCAGCGGCCCATAGAGGAGCTGGCTAGATTTCTGGTGGGCGCCGGAGAGATCGATGCTGAAGGCGAACCCGGCTGTCTGATTGTGGATACGGGCCACGCCAGAGAGATGGACCTGGCTATAGAGCTTACCGACGATGAGCTGGGCCCCGTCGCCTCGCATGAGCTGTGGGGCAGGGTGCTGGACAAGATAGCCGACGAGGTCAAGAGCCACACTACCACCCTAGTCTTCGTGAACACGCGTCGCTTGGTGGAGCGAGTGGCGCACCTGCTTTCGGAAAGATTGGGAGAGGAGTCTGTGGCGGCGCATCACGGGAGCCTCTCCCAGAAAACGCGCCACGATGCAGAGAAGCGGCTCAAGGAGGGAGAGGTCAAGGTATGTGTAGCCACGGCGTCGCTGGAGCTAGGGATAGACATCGGTTCCGTAGACCTTGTCTGCCAGATAGGTTCTCCGCGCTCCATTGGCCTCTTGCTGCAAAGAGTGGGCAGGTCCGGACACTCTTTGAGCGGCCTGCCCAAGGGACGTTTGTTCCCGCTGACCAGAGACGAACTGCTGGAGTGCATGGCGCTGGTTCGTGGTTTCAATGGGGGTAATCTGGACAGACTGGTCATTCCTCCCTGGCCCTTGGACGTACTGGCGCAACAGATAGTCGCCGAGTGCGCTTCCCAGGATTGGGACGAGGATGCCCTCTACAACCTGTGCCGTCGCGCCTATCCGTATCAGGAGCTGCCCAGGGAGAGATTCAATCAGGTGGTTGAAATGCTCTCCTATGGAGTGGCTCCCAGGGAAGGCAGGCGCAACGCTTATCTCCATCGTGATGCGGTGAACCACAAGCTGAAGGGACGCCGCGGCGCTCGCCTGGCGGCCCTGACCAGCGGTGGAGCCATACCGGAGAACGCGGACTACGACGTTATTGCGGAGCCGGAAAACACGTTTGTGGGCACGGTCAACGAGGATTTTGCCATTGAGAGCATGAGGGGAGACGTTTTCTTGCTGGGCAATACGCCGTGGCGAATTTTGCGAGTGGAGAGCGGGCGGCTTAGAGTGGAGGATGCTCAGGGAGCCGCGCCTTCCATACCGTTCTGGATCGGTGAGGCGCCCGGCAGAACCAGCGAACTCTCCGACGAGGTTTCCGACCTGCGCGAAGAGCTGTATCAGCGTTCTCAAGACGGTACCGGCGTCCAATGGATTGTGAGCCAGGGCTTCTCCAGGGAAGCGGCGGAACAGGCGACGGCGTACATTGTAGAAGGCATGAGAGTCCTGGGGAGCGTGCCCACCAAGAAGCGCATTGTGGCCGAACGCTTCTTCGATGAAGCGGGGGGGATGCAGTTGGTAATACACTCCCCTTTCGGTTCTCACATCAACAAGGCCTGGGGCATGTCGTTGCGGAAGGAGATCTGCCGCACTTTCGACTTCGAGCTTCAGGCGTCGGCCACCGAGGACGGGATCAACCTCTCGCTGGGCCCTTCCATGACGTTCCCCATAGACAATATTTTCAAGTACATATCGTCCAGGAAAGCGCGGAAGGTGCTGGAGCAGGCCATACTCCAGGTGCCCCTCTTTGGCATCAGGTGGCGTTGGGACGCTACCCGCGCCTTGGCCATATTGCGTTTCGCAGGCGGAAAGAAGGTGCCGCCGCCTTTCCAGAGGATGCGCTCGGAAGACCTGCTGGCTGCGGTGTTCCCGGAGCAGGTCGCCTGTCAGGACAACGCTATGCCCGGCGACATAGAAATCCCCGACCATCCGCTGGTGTTCGAGACGATGCGGGACGCCCTCAACGAGGCGATGGACTTGGAAGGGATGCGCAGTGTGCTGGAAGGCATAGAAAAGGGGTCAATCGAGGTGTTTGCCAGGGACACCGTGCAGCCGTCCGTCTTCAGCCATCAGATATTGAACGCCATGCCCTATGCGTTCCTGGACGACGTGCCACTGGAAGAACGCCGTTCCAGGGCGGTGGTGCTGCGCCGTGCTTTGCCGGAAGACTCGCGAGACCTGGGGGCGTTGGATGCCTCAGCTATAGAAAACGGTTCTCAGGATGCCTGGCCCCTGGTGCGGGACGCCGATGAGCTGCATGATGCGCTGCTCACCCTTGGGATACTGCCTGAACAGGATATAGGGCGCGGAGCAAACCTCGTTGAGAAAGACGCCTGGCTGGACTGGTTCAACGAGCTGGTCGGGCAGGGCCGTGCCATGAAGGCGTTTTACGGCAACGGTCGTATGGCCTGGATTGCCCGTGAAAACGTCTCCTTGGTATCGGCGGCGTTCCCTGAGGCCAGGCTTGAACCGTCGCCCAACGGAGCGTTGGCAGAAACGGAGCCTCCCGGCCAGGACGAGGCGGAGCTGATCCTGGTCAGAAACCGGGTGGAGTGCTCCGGCCCGTTCACGCCCGCCGCTATGGCAGATGCGCTGGGAATGAGGAAGGGCGCAGTGGATATAGCGCTGGCCCACCTGGAAGCCACGGGCGGCGTACTGAGAGGTTACTTCACCCCCGGCCTGGAAGATGAGGAGTTCTGCGACCGCCGCATCCTGGCCAGAATCCACAAGGACACCATCACCCGGCTGAGGCGCGAGATAGAGCCCGTGTCGTCGGCGGAGTTCATGCGATTCCTCTTCCGTTGGCAACACGCATCGGTATCATGGAGAGCGCGCGGCGAGGACGGCTTGCTGGAAGTTATCGAACAGATGCAGGGATTCGAGGCTTCCGCATCATCCTGGGAATCGGACATACTGCCCTCGCGGATGGAGAATTATCTCCCCTCCACGCTGGATAACCTATGCCTGGCCGGTGAGGTTGTCTGGGGCAGGTTCAGCCGTCGTCCCGCCGACGGCCAGATTCTGCGAATGCCGCTTTCCAGGAGCGGGACAGTGTCCCTGGGCCTCAGAGAAGCGCTGCCCTGGCTGCTGCATGAAATGCCCCCGGACGGCTACCTGCTTACGGGTGCAGCCGCCGACGTCAAGGAGTTCCTGTCCGGCTATGGAGCTTCGTTCCTTCCGGATATCATCGCCGGTACAAAGCGGATGCCCTCAGAGGTTGAGAACGCCCTCTGGCAGCTTGTGGCAGCAGGCCTGGTTACGGCTGACGGCTTCAACGCTCTGCGGGGTCTTGTCAGCGGCGCGGCCAAACGGGTCCAGCGCTCTTCCAGGTTCAAGAGACGCTCCAGGGCGGGTCGCCTGCCCGCTAGTCGCTGGTCGTTGCTCCAGACGCATTACGTGGCGGAAAACGCTGTGGAGGAGCGCGCCATTCAACTGCTGCATCGCTATGGAATAGTGTTCCCCGATCTGCTGGCCCGCGAGCCCATGTCCCCGCCGTGGCGTACGCTTCTCCAAGTCTATCGACGCTCTGAGGCAAGAGGGGAAATTCGCGGCGGCAGGTTCGTTGCCGGGTTCATTGGCGAACAGTTCGCCCTGCCGGAAGCAATCGAGACCATGCGCAACATGCGCAAGTCGGAACCGGATGGACGGTTGACGGCCATCTCCGCCAGCGACCCGCTGAACTTGGCCGGCATACTTACGCCCGGGGCGAAAGTCCCCGCCGTGAACGGCAACAGGATCATCTATCGAGACGGCATCCCCCTGGCCTCCAAACAGGGCGGAGAGCTTCAAATGCACACGGAGCTTGACGAAGAGACCCGGGCTAGAGCCGTGGACCTGTTGGGGCTGGGCCGCCGCGGTATATCGGCAAAGGCCCGCGCTTTGGTTTCTGTCCCGTGATTGGGCTACTTACGGCTGGTATCGGATGAACGGCCTGCCGGTTTCGGGGGGCGCAAGCGCATTTGAAGAGCGCGCCACAAACCCTCCACCATTATGCCCAGACTCAGTTTGGAGCGGCCGGCGGCTCTTTGCTCGAAGGTGTACGGAACCTCTCTCATAGAAAGGCCAAGGCGCTGACACATGAAGAGCACCTCTGCCTGAAAGATATAACCGCGGCTTCGTATGGACCTCAGGGGCAAGGCCTGCAGACTCTCTCTGCGAAAAGCCTTGAAGCCGGACTTGGCGTCCTTTATTTTCAGCCCGGTTACCAAGCGCACGTAGAAGTCTCCACCGAGGCTGATTAGACGGCGCGATACTCCCCAATCTTCCGATGCTCCTCCCCCCGGCATATATCGCGACGCGACGACTACGTCGTACTTATCAAGGGCGTTCAGCAGGTCTGGCAACACCCCAGGGGGGTGCGACATATCGGCGTCCATTTGCACCACGGTTTCCGCTCCCAAACGCAGCGCCTCCTCGAACCCGGCCACGTAGGCGGGGCCCAACCCCTCTTTCTGGGCGCGACGCAGCACGTGCACTCCTCCCTTTCGCTCCTGGCCGAGTCTATGCGCAAGGTCGGCGGTGCCGTCAGGCGAGTTGTCATCCACCACAAGGAGCTCCAGCCCCGGCAGCTGAAGTGCAAACAGGGCATCGAACAGAGTGGGGAGGTTCTCAGCCTCGTTGTAGGTTGGAATGACAACTATGGTTTTCATTCAGGAGCCGGTGGCGCGGTACCGTCCTCTGAGGAAGGCCCAGCGAATCTTGAGGATATCCAGCATCATGCTCAACCCATCTCGCAGGGGGCGTACCTTGCTTTCTGAGGAGTAATGCCAGTCTATGGGTACTTCTACAAGACGCAGCCCCAGACGGCGAGCCACGAATAGTATCTCAACGTCGAAAGCAAACCCCGGAGTGTGCTGCATGGCGAAGAGCTTATCTGCCGCCTGTCCAGAGAAGCACTTGAACCCGCATTGCGTATCGCTGACCCCGGGTACGGCAAACAACCTTGTCAGGGTATTGTATACCCGGCCCATGAGGTGGCGGCGGCGCGGTTCGTTGAAGCGGCGCGCTCCGGGTGCTTCCCGCGAACCCAAAGCCACGTGGTAGTCGCTGAGGCGTGGAGGCAGGAACCGTTCCAGTTGCTCTATGGGCATGGAGAGGTCTGCGTCGCAGATGAATCGATGCTGGGCCCGGGTGTGAAGCATGCCGGACCGTACCGCCCAGCCTTTGCCGGCGTGTTCAATGGACAGCAGCGATACGCCGGGATGGCTGGCCGCGAAGTCCGAGACGAGGCGGGCGGTGCCATCGTTGCTGCCGTCGTCAACGACAAGAACCTCCCAGGAGTAGTCCTGCGTTTGCAAGTAGGCAGCAACCCTTTCCAAGGTTGAGGGGATGCGCTTTTCCTCGTTGTAAGCCGGGATGATTACGCAGAGGAAGGGGACGTGCTGCGGGTTGGATTGTTGCTGGGCTCCCATGCCTATGTGGCGCCTATCATGCTGTCTGAAGTGGCATGTGCTCCCTGTAAGGAGGGTTGCGTAATCTTTACACTGCCCTTGACTCCGGCCTTGTTTGCACCGTCTTCCATCTCCCTGGCTACGGTAACTTCGTTGCCTTTGGTGAGCGCAAGCACGGTTGAGCCTGCTCCGGAGAGGAACACGCCCAGGGCTCCGCCGTCCAGCGCGCTCTGAAAGAGAGGCTTCATGGCGGGGAAGATGGATTGGCGCGCCGGCTGGTGCAGGCGGTCCTGCGTGGCGACTCTCAGGTCGTCCAGCCGGCCTGTTGCCAGGGCATTCACAAGCAGCCCCACGCGACCGGAGTTGAATACGGCATCCTTTAGGCTGACCCTCTGAGGGACAACGTTTCTGGCCTTCCTGGTCCCCATGGGTTGGTCCGGTATGAACAGTACGGCTTTGATCCCTTCCGGCAACGGTACGGGCGCTCTCACCAGTCTATTGCCGTCCGCTACTGCTATTTGACACCCGCCGAAGAGGGCCGGGGTGACGTTGTCCGGGTGCCCTTCCGTGGCGACTGCCAGCTTCCAAAGCAATTCCGACTCAGGAGTCGCCCCGCTCATTAGACAAGCGCCGAGGATACCACCGGCTATGGCCGCCGAACTGCTGCCGAGACCACGGGCCAGGGGGATCTGGTTATGGCACGTGATCGAGAACTGAGGGAGAACCGTGCCGGTTTCCTGGAAGTACCGCTGGGCCGCACGGAACACCATGTTGCCCTGGCCTGGCGTGAGTCTTCCTTCTCCTTCACCTATCACTTCTACCCCGGGCTGCCGGCCGGGATGAAACTGTACGTAGTTCCATATGTCCAGCGCCATTCCCAGGCAGTCGAAGCCGGGTCCAAGGTTCGCGGTGGTGGCGGGAACAGCTATGGTAACCGGTTTGAGCATTAGTTGAGTATAGCACTAGGAAGGAAGCCAAGCTAAGGGCGCGGGTCGTGTTGCGTGGACGGATGTGCGTGCACTATGTCGCAGAACTCGATTGCGGGTAGAGCGCAGAGTGGCGTGAGGCTTCTTCAGGTCCTCTTTATGCTTGAGTAGCATGATCAAACCAAATTTCACTTGCAGAGGTGTAAACTAAAGATAGGGAGGTTTGTACTTAAGCTAGCATTCCACCTTGCTGTGTGGAAAAGGGAGGTTGTTGTGAGACTTGAAGGGAAGATTGCTGTAGTAACGGGAGGCGCCCGAGGCATAGGCGCGGCAACAGTGAAACGCTTCGTGGAGGAGGGAGCAAAGGTTGTAATTGCGGACCTGCTGGAGGAAGAAGGGGAAGCCCTTGCCGGACAGTTGAGGGAAGCTGGCTACGAGGCGACGTTCATGGGGCTGGACGTTTCTAAGGAGGATCAGTGGCACAAAGTGATCGAAGCCACGGAAGGGTTGTACGGGCATCTGGACATCCTGGTGAACAACGCTGGGATATTCCCTATGCAGCGCCTGGATGAGACGGATCTGGCGCTCTGGGAACGCGTGCAAACGGTGAATGCTACCGGGACGTTTCTTGGAACTAGGGAAGCCGTTCAGGCCATGCGCCGGAACGGCGGGGGCTCAATAGTGAACCTGTCCTCTATCGCTGGCCTCATCGGTTCAGGACTGGCTGCTGCCTACCATGCTTCCAAGGGATCGGTACGGCTTCTGACCAAGGCCGCAGCGGTTCAATATGCCCAAGATAGAATAAGAGTGAACTCCGTCCATCCAGGTGTGATAGCTACCGAGATGACTCGCGCATTGTTGGAAGACGAGACCGTCGGGCAGACCATCGTAGCAGCCCATCCTTTGGGCAGGCCTGGGACTGCGGAGGAGGTCGCTAACTGCTGTCTATTCCTTGCCTCTGACGAGTCGTCCTTTGTAACGGGAACGGAACTGGCTGTTGACGGTGGGTATACCGCGCAGTAGGCATTGAGGCAGGCGTTCCTGTATCTATAGAGATATGCCTGGGGCGTGTCATAGCGGCTGGGTTGTGGTGTAGTGTCCGACCTTCCTGTAGGGAAGCGCATCTTCCATAAACGGGCACAGTGGGCTAACCAGACCACTCATGAACAATCTGTCAACCTTGACACCCAACCCATATGTTAATAAGGTTGAACTTCATTTCCTAAAGCTAATCGTCAAACGGCGCTTCGTTTATTGGACGGTACCGTCCCCTGATCAATCCCCAAGCATAATAGTTCTAGGAGGAGCTTCACAATGAATGGTGACTCCACAGAAGCAAGAATATCCGTTAGTGGTGTGTGGAAAATATTTGGACATGATGCTGACTCTCTTATACACGAGGAATGGATAAGAGAGGCGTCTAGGAGAGAGGTACAGGAGAAAACGGGTCATGTAATTGGAATCAAGGACGTCTCTTTTGATGTCGGGGTTGGAGAGGTTTTTGTAGTGATGGGGCTTTCCGGTTCAGGAAAGTCCACGCTGGTGCGGTGCCTCATTCGCCTAATTGAGCCTACGGTTGGCGCCATTGCAATAGACGGTGAAGACATAACTCAATACAACGATGAGCAACTTATCCAGTTGCGCCGCAAGCAAATCGGGATGATATTCCAGCATTATGGCCTGCTTCCCCATAGAAAGGTTCTTGACAATGTGGCCTACGGGCTGGAAGTCCAGGGTATTGGCAAAGAGGAACGGTACGAGAGAGCCCATACCACGCTGGAAACGGTAGGGCTGACAGGATGGGACCAAGCCTATCCGGACGAACTCAGTGGAGGGATGCAGCAACGCGTGGGGATTGCACGCGCCCTAGTATTGGAGCCGGAGATCCTGCTCATGGACGAGCCATTCAGCGGGCTTGATCCCTTGATCCGCCGTGAGATGCAGGACGAAATGATTGCTCTTCAGACCCAGGTGCAAAAGACAATTGTCTTCATTACTCATGATCTCAACGAAGCGCTGAAGCTGGGCGACCGCATTGCCATAATGCGCGACGGCGAAATAATCCAGTTAGGTACGCCGGAAGAGATAGTTACAATCCCCGCGGACAGCTATGTGACCGAGTTCGTTAAGGATATATCACCGGCCAAGGTGCTGAGCGCGAGCAGTATAATGCAGGAACCGGAGAGCGTTGTCTACGAATGGCAAGGACCTCGGGTGGCGTTGCATTCAATGCGCTCTAACGATGTGAACCACGCATTTGTCGTGGGACGCAACCGCGAGTTCCGCGGCTTGATAGACCTGGATGCGGCAAACAGTGCGCTCAGAGGAGGCGTCACTGAGTTCAAGGGTCTGGACGGCATGGATATGCCCAGTGTCACGTCTGACACCCTGGTTGAGGACCTGGTGAACCTGGCGGCAGAATACGAGCATCCCATACCGGTGGTGGACGAGAATGGGCGGTTGCTGGGAGAAGTGCATCGCGCTGCCGTGCTGACTAGCATAGGGTCACCGATAACGGAGAACGGGTCTGAAGAAGAGGACGAACCGCAGACTGCCGGAGCCGCCAGCGAGGCAGAGCGGTAGTAAGAATAAAGGGGACTATGCAAAGTAAAAGGCGGGCCAACCAGCCCGCCTTTTACTTTTGTTGGCTAGATCTGCCTTACTAGCTCATTCCTGCCAGCGCTTCTTTGACTCCGTCCGCGTTTTCTGCTGGCATCCAGCTTGTCCATCTGTCCTCGTAGGTCTCTAGGAAGTAGATGGCCGCTTTCTCCCAGTCGCCTTGGATATCCTCGTCACTTGCCCAGGCAGCCACTTTGTTGATGACGTCCACGCCCATATCCATCTTCTCTAGCATTTCAACTATATCAGGGGCCTTCTCTCTGAGGCCGCTGTTGATACCTTTGCCTACGGGGTTGTTTTCATAGGCGCAAGCCTCGGTAGGCGTATAGGAAGCGTCGTCTCTGCCCTTGATAACCTCTCCCCAACATGCTGCATTGTATGCAGGCTCTTCTACTACTGTCCACTCATACTTGCCCATGATGGCCGTTGGGGCCCAGTAATAGCCGAAGACGGGTTCGTTCCTCAGCTGTGCTCCGACAAGAGCGGCGTCGAGGGCGGCGCCAGTGCCTCCCGATTGTATGTTGTACAGGTCTGACAGGCCGTAGGCTTGCAGTTTGGCGCGGTTGATCTCGGCGCACTGCCAGCCTATGGGGCAGTTGACAAAGACGCCCTTGCTTGAGTCTTCGGGGTCAGGGAACAAAGCGACGACTTCCGGTCGCTTCATATCTTCTATAGTTACTATGTTGTGCTCGTCCGCTACCCACTTGGGTACCGTGAAGAACTGCGGTCCGCCTTCAAAGATGGGCGGGTTCAGGAGGTCCTCGATCGTGCCGTCGGCAGTCTCCTCGTTGTACCAGTCGATCATGTTGCCTGGCCAGAGCTCTATCCAGATGTCAACATCGCCGTTGGCCAGGGATACCTGGGCAATGGGGGTTGTCGTTTCCACGCTCTCTACTGGATAACCGTACCCATTTTCAGCAATGAATTTGAACACGGCGTTGTTTATCCATAGCGACTCATACTGGTTGTCGGCTAGAAAAATGGTGGGCTTATCTTCTTCCATCATGGCTTCCATGGGCGTTGGCGTCGCTTCTTCCATCATGGCTTCCATGGGCGTTGGTGTCGCTTCTTCCATCGCGGGTTCCGGGGTGGGGGTCGGGTCTTCGGATGCACATGCAACGAAGAGCGGAAGCGCCATTAGCACGATGGCGACCAAAAGGAACTTGGCTTTCATTTCAGGCAGTATTTTCATAAACATTTCCTCCAGTGAATCTGTTGAATAAATCTAGGGGGGACTACGTGGATCTGGTCCTTCTCCCCCTGGCGAGCCCTTGTGTAATACGGTCGATGATAATGGCCATGATGACTATGCCTATTCCTCCGATGAGGCCGCGGCCAGGTTCCAACCTGGCGATGCCGTTCAGCACTTCTATGCCTATACCCTTTGCTCCGATCATTGAGGCTATGACCACCATGGCCAGGGCCATCATGATGGTCTGGTTGACGCCGGCCATGATGGTGGGCAAAGCCATGGGAAGCTGAACCTTAACCAGTATCTGGCGCGAGGTAGAGCCGAAAGCTTTGGCGGCCTCAACCACCTCTGGGTCTACCTGTCTTATACCAAGGTTGGTGAGCCTGATCAGAGGGGGGATGGCGTAAATAACGGTGGCCATTACAGCGGGGGTCTTGCCCAGTCCGAACAGCATCAAAGCAGGAATCAGGTAAACAAAGCTGGGCATTGTCTGCATACTGTCCAGTATGGGACGCATGGCGCTATCAAAGCGGTCATTCTTAGCGCCTAGGATGCCCAACGGCATCCCAAATCCTAGCGCGATCAGGGTTGATGTCACTACTATAGCCAAAGTCTGCATGGCTAGATCGTGCATGCCTAGGAAGTCGACTACCAGCAGCAAGACGAACGTTATAATGCCTAAACGGCGGCCTAGTATCTTCCAAGCAGCGGCTGTCACGGCTATCAGAACCAGCCACCACGGTATCCACAACAGGAGATTTTCTATGGGCACCAGGATAGTCAGTACCCCTTCGTTGATGGCGCGAAAGAAGGCGTTCCAGTTGACAATGACCCACTCTGTATTGGTGTCAATGAAACGTTGGACGTCTCCGCGTATTACCCAGTTCTCTGGAAACTCAAGCATTAGTCTGTGCAATTCCTCACTATTTGATATCTACGGGACGAAAGCAATAATTACCTAGGGAAAACAAGAGGGGAAAACCTACGAGCGGGGGCAGATGATTGAAACTACCGAAACCTTGAGAGACGAGCAGAGTTATTCCTTGTGGCTTGAGAACTAGCCTTTACTGTACCTCATAACAGTATACCCCCCGTTTGATCTTGAGACAGCCCAACCTTATACGGGATACGGGCACATGTCAAATGCTGCGTGTCAATGCTGATTGTATACACTGCCTGGTCTGGCCTTGACAGACAGACCTCCCAAGATTTAACGGCGGGCTGTCCAAGCTTCACCTATGTCCTGATCGCCTGTATGCAGCTAAAACCTTCGCTATTCTGGTAAGCTATTGCCCAGCCAAGTGACACCTGGTGAACCAGTGATCCAAACCAGACAGGCTAATTTCTTTTCTCGGCTGCCAACATTCGCTTCCTTACATCATCGCGACTACCGTTACCTTTGGACAGGCAGCACCTTTGCCGGGATGGGCGTCTGGGCAATGATAGTTGCCAGGGGCTGGCTGGCGTTCAACCTGTCCGATTCCTCGTCACTGATGGTTGGGGTAGTCACGTTTGCGGCAATGAGTCCGCTCATCGTTGCCGCACCCTTGGGTGGACTGCTGGCCGACCGCTTCGACCGTAGAAAGATGCTTGCTGCAGGCTATGCGGTCAATTTGGTGCAGGCGCTGCTGCTAGCGATATTGATTGTCTTTGACGTTGTGCAGGTCTGGCATGTGGTAGTTTTCGCCTTCATCAGCGGGTGTGTCCGGGCCGTGATCATGCCTAGCATGCAGGCTCTGGTTCCCAATCTGGTGCCGCGCAGGGATTTGCTCAACGCGGTAGCTCTTTCCGGTATTGCCATGCACGGCTCACGCGTTGGAGGCCCCGGCTTAGCCGCGCCACTGCTGGCCACGGTTGGCGTGGGAGGCGCCTTCCTGTTGGGAGCCTTCTTCTACGCCTTGGGGATCTTCTTTGTCTTGCGGGTGAACACCGTTTCACGAGGTGAAGTACGTTCTGAACAAGGTATGGTACGTAACCTGACAGAGGGGCTTGTGTACGCCTACCGTCACGCCACAATAGGACTGATCATCCTGCTGGTGGCTCTGCACTGTTCGCTGACCATGTCCTTTGAGTCTATGCTGCCGGTATTTTCTCAGAGAGAACTGGGAGCCGGAGGGTCAGTATTCAGCGTGCTCATCATGGCCACCGGTGGCGGCGCTCTCATCGGGGTTCTCATAATAGCCAGCCTGACGGGTAGTCGATGGACTGGCTGGTTTCTGCTAGCCACGGGACTGGCCAGTGGGCTGACTCCCATAGCTTTGGCCGCCTCCTCGACTCTGCCCCTAGCGTTCTTAGCGGCGGCTGGAATGGGGGCCTCTCAGGCCACCTTCATGGCTATCACTAATACCTTAGTGCAGAGCGGCGTAGAAGACCGGGTGCGGGGCCGTGTCTCCAGCATATACACAATGCACGCCGGCGGCACAATGGCATTCGCCAACCTGATTAACGGTTACCTGGCCGATCAGTGGAGCGCACCTACTATTCTCACTATAACGGCATCCATGTTCATTGGCTTGTTGCTGTTGCTCAGTCTGTGGCGGTCGAACCTGCGGCAAATATATCGCAGCGGCAGAGTAGCTCCTGCTTACGCCACTTGAACCTAGCTGCTTAACGAGTGGCCCAGTTGGTTGTTGCCTGGGCGTCATTAGAACTTTCGCGGACAGATTACCGCCTTTGGGTAATTGCGGTATAATCGCTTAGGTTATCGCGGGGTGTAGCTCAGTTTGGCAGAGCGCTACGTTCGGGACGTAGAGGCCGGTGGTTCAAGTCCACTCACCCCGACCAACACCTGTACTGCTCAGCATGACCGTTGCAAAAGATGTACCGGGGCGCGGATGCTGAGGAGCGGCACTGTTCCCACGGGTTCGTTCAGAGACATTGCGGCAGCGATTTACAGAGGAGGAGATGATTGAAGGGTGACCTGCACCTGGAGGATTTCATCCGCAACGTGCCGGATTTCCCTGAGAAGGGAATCCAATTCAAGGACATCACCCCGCTGTTGGGGAACCCCGATGCCCTGGAAACGGCGGTGAGGGCACTCAGCGAGCCTTTCAATGATGCAAGTATCGATGCTGTGGTGGCGATAGAAGCAAGGGGCTTTGTTTTAGGCGCTCCCGTGGCCATGAAGTTGGGCACGGGCATTGTCCCCGTACGCAAGGCGGGCAAGCTGCCATGGCACACTTACGGAGTCGATTACTCTCTGGAATACGGCTCGGAGACCCTGGAGATGCACCGGGACGCTTTGAAAGAGGGGTCGCGAGTCTTGATAGTGGACGACGTCTTGGCCACCGGGGGCACCATGCGGGCCACGGCGAAACTGGTGGAGTGGTGTGGAGGCTTGGTGGCCGGTATGGCCGTGCTCATCGAGCTGGCCGCATTGAGAGGACGTGATAAGCTCGCAGATTACGACCTGCGTTCGCTAATTGCGTTCTAGCAGTTCAGCATGACATCTTGCGCCCCTGGGTTCCCGTGTCAATCACGGGGATGACGGAGAAGAGGCGGTTGCCTAGAACCAGTCGCGGTAGAAGACGTCGTAGGGAACAAAGTCGGGGCGGGCCTTGTGGGGTATGGGAAGTTGCACCGGCCCATCCTGGCGCGATGGCAGGTAGATGCAGGCGGTGCCCGGTGTGGAGACCTCTCCGACCTGGTTCTTGCCCTCTAAGCGGATGCCCACCGCGTGATACTCGCGCTTGCCGGGGACGGCGCCCGGGCCTTCCTCGCCTTCCTGGACCTCTTTGAACTTCTTGACCACCTCGCCCGTGTAGTAAGTGGTGTCGCTGTAGAAAACAGGCTTCCTGATAGCGGTCTGCTGCCGCCGTACAAAGCCTTCGTCACCCATCCAGTCGCTGAGGAGCCGGTGCGGTATCTGTGTTCGCTGCACACCGCCGTCGAAAGGGCCGGGCAGGGCGCGGAAAGCCGCCATGAGCGGATCGGAGTGTTCGGCGGAGGCCGACCATGGCCAGCGAGTGGCGGGATGGGTGACGTGGTGACCTTCACTGCGGTTCTTGAACCGGTTGAATACAGGCTCAAAGGCCAGTTCGTCGCCGGGGTCTCCCTTGGCGATATGGAGCACGCAGGAGCCGACTATGTTGGGGGCCTCCAGGTCCTGGAGCGTCCAAGGGGGGACGACAACCGGGCCAAGCTTCTCGCCAACCTCCACGTCTTCCCAGTAGAGCGTCTCAGCGCCACGGCGAGAGGGGCGCATCCTTTCGATGTCTTCCACTATTGCCTGTAGGTCTTCCGCGGAGTAGTTTTGGGTGCCGCGTTCGTAGAGGAGCTGGGAGCCTACCTTGTTCACGTCCATGGAGCGCGACGCGCCCATAGCCTCGATGGGAACCATGATCAGCGTTCCGTAGCACTTGCCGGCCAGGTCGCCGTGATAGTCCCAGTACATCAGCTCAGATATGAAGAAGATGAGGTTTCCCCGCGAACCCTGTTTGGTGAAGAGGTCCTTGGTTACCATGGAGGAGCGAAACTTGGAGCCTACCTTGACCGTGTCGAAGAACTCCCAAGCGGCGCCGGAGAAGTAGTTGGCCACGGGATAACCTTCCTTGCGCTTCTTGCCTTCACCGCCGTACTGTACGCCATGAGCGGTGATGCCCCTTATCTGGGACAGTATGGGGCCCGGCGCAATGAGACAGCCGTAACGCGTGCCCTTGGCATAATCGGGGTCGTTGTACAGGGGATTGTCGTCGCCGATGGTGCGCATGTAGTTTTGGATGTTGCGCTGGTCAAAGCGAATGGGGTTTTCGTAGGGGGGGCCGTCCTGCTCGAAAGGCGCGGGCGGCGCTGGTGGCATACTCTCCTCGGTCTCTTTACCGACCAGTTCTCTGGATAGCTCTATGAACTCCTGGACCGCTTCTTCAAAGGTCTGGGTGGTAGCCACGCTTCACCTCCGGGCTTCTGGCTTGTTCAGCGGGGATGATAGCAGACGTTGCATGCTTGGGACAACGCTAGGCGGAAGCAGTCGGGCCTCCCTGCTTCTTCACTGCGAAGCGCAGGCCGGACCAGGTCTCATCTATAGAGGCTATCTTGTAGTCCACCAGGCCGGCGTCCATGCCTATCCTGCGCACGATCACCTGGCTGAGGTCCGATTGCATGTCTGAGGTCTTCTTGGGCCAGATGACCCATAGCCCGTCCTTGCCAATGGAGCGGCCCATGGAACGGATACGGTCTTGCAGGTATTCGCTGGAGGTGACGAACCAAAGGGTCAGATCGTTGGAGGCGTTCCTGTTCCTTTGCAGCAGAACGCCTTCCGGTAAGTCGCCTAGCTTGGATTCGAACCGTTGAGGAGCATCGACAAGGGATACGCGAGAACCGTCCTTGATACCCAGCTTCTTGAAGAGCGGAGTGCCTGCATAGCTGTCAAAGACGGTCCGTGGCCGCACCGGATCGGTAGGGGGAGCCGCTATGGCTTCCCGAATGGCGGGGCCTATGTCTTGCCACGCAGTGTACTTCGCATCAGGCAGAAGCTCCTTGACTCGCTCTACTTTATCTGGCTGGCCGTCAACAAAGATGATAGGTATGGCGCGGGTGCTCTTGTAGTAGCGCAACGCCATTGCCACCTCGCGGCCATGCGAGGGCAGGCGGGAAAGGTCAATGACAACGGCGGCTGGTGGATTATCCCTGAGCTGGCGCAGGGAACCGGAGGTGAAGGGTGAGGCGTCCACTCGGTAACCGTCGGCTTCTATGAGTTGCGCTCTCTCCCTGGCCTTGTTCTCGTTCCAGTGAATGAGACAGACAAGGTCATTCACGTCTACTCCTTGTCCAGAAGCAAAGCCTGGCAGAAGCGGGCAGTGTCGGTCAGGTCAGCGATGGGCACGTATTCTCGCACGGTATGCATATCCCGGGTGGACATGCCGACCACAACGCAGTTTAAGCCGTGTTTGTTGAATACGTTGCCGTCCGTGCCGCCGCCTGAGGGGACAACCTCCGGCACTTTGCCCATGCCCTCAAGTATGCGCGACACCTTCCGGAGCATGGGGTCATCCTTGCCCAGCCGGTACATCTCGAACTCTACGTTCATGGTCTCTTCTATGACGGCCTCTGGATACTTGCCCCGCGCCTGTTCCAACATTTCGCTGATCTCACGACGGATCAACTCCAGGGATTCTATGTTGCGGCTGCGGAACTCGCCGCTGAAGGAGGCCTCTTCGGGAACGGCGTTGCGCACCGAACCCCCGGTGATAACACCGACGTTGATAGTGGTCTCGTCATCTATGCGGCCCTGGCGCAGGCCGGTGATGATTTCGGCGGCAATGTGGATGGCGGATAGTCCCTTCTCAGGTTCAACGCCGGCGTGTGCGGCGCGGCCGGTGACGTTTATGTTGAAGCTGACGTAGGTGGGGCTGGTGCTGGTCACCTTGCTGGGCGGGCCGTTGCCATCGAAGACGACGCCGCGTTTGGCCTTGAGCAGCGACACGTCAAGATTGCGAGCACCGAGCAGGCCGATCTCTTCTTCGCGGGTGAAGATAAGCTGTACGGGGACCCGCTCCACACCGTCCTCGTGGAGCGACTCCAATGCCTCCAGTATGGCGGCGACACCTGCTTTGCAGTCGCCGCCTAGGATGGTGGTGCCGTCGGAGACGATGCGGTCGTCCAGTACCTGCGGCTTTATACCGCGGCCCGGCTCGACGGTGTCCATGTGAGCCGATAGCATCAATGGCTCGTCGCCTTCCTCAGAGGCTATCAGGTTGCCGTAGGAGTCCCGCTGTATATCGAAGCCGAGGCCGCTGAGACGCCGCGTGATATCTTGGGCTACCTCTTCCTCTTCTCCGGATGGGCTGTCTATCCGCACAAGGTCGCAGAATGTATTCACCAAGCGGTCTTGCTTTATCATGACTTCCTCGCTGGTTTGGGTAGGAGGATTATACATGGAAGTCCGAGGGGGAAGGAGATTCACAGTCAGACGGGACGAGGCTAACAGGTACTTTACAGCTACCGCTAATATAAGAGGGTGAAGTTAGGTACCCAGTCCAAGAGTTGCGGAGTAAAATGAGGCTATGCCTGCGTACTATCCGGTTTACTTAGACTTGAACGGACGCCCCTGCGTGGTGGTGGGCGGAGAGCATGAGGCCGAGCGCAAGGTGCAGGGGCTCTTGGAACACGGCGCGCGGGTGACCCTGATCAGTCCCGAGGTCTCCGTTGTGCTTCAAGACCTGGCAGGCCGCGGCCTCATAGAGTGGAAGCCACGGGAATACCGGCAAGGCGACCTGGAAGGGGCGTTCCTGGTTGTATCGGAGAACCTCAACGAGGATGAGTACACAAGGGTTGCCCAAGAGGCCCATAGCCGCGGCATCCTGCTCAACGTGGTGGACAGGCCTCAACTGTGCAGCTTCATAGCCCCCGCGATAGCCAGAAGAGGGCAGCACGGTGAGGTGCAGTGCGCCATATCAACCGCGGGACTTAGCCCGGCGCTGGCTCGCCGTCTCAGAGAAATGATGTCCGACCCCGACCTCTGTTTGTGCCTGCAGTGGGCGGATATGGTGGACGTCCTCGCCGACGTGCGGACTGAAGTGCGGGCAAAGGGCCTACGGCCGGACCCCGACCGCTGGCAGGAGTGCATGGATGATGAGCTCCTGGCCATGTTTCGGAGCGGGCAGGCGGCGCAAGCGAGAGAGAGGCTGCGGAGGATGCTGGAGGAACAGCCCGGCGCATCACAGGGAGTGGGAGCTTGAATTGGATCCCGTAATTGCAGGCTCGCGCGCCAGTGAACTGGCCTTGAAGCAGACGGAAGAGGTCTTGGAACTGCTGCGGGCCACAGCCCCCGGTAGGTCGCTGGAAATTCGCACCATCTCCACCGGCGGCGATCTGGATGACCGGTCGCCCGTGCCTCAGATCGGCGTTGGCGTGTTCGTTAAAGAGCTGGAGGCTGCCCTGCTGCGACAGGAGATAGACCTGGCGGTACACAGCTTGAAGGACTTACCGTCCACGATTAGCGATGGTCTACACATAGGTGGGGTCGTACGCCGTGAAGACCCGCGCGACGTGTTGGTAAACAAATGGCGGCTTCCCCTGGCGGAGTTACCCCAGGGCGCACGTATAGGCACCGGGAGCCCGCGCCGCTCCGCCCAGGTGCTTGCCGTCCGCCCGGATATTCAAATCCTGCCGATGCGGGGCAACGTCCCCAGCCGCCTTCAAAAGGCGTCCGGCGAGGAGTACGACGGTGCGGTGCTGGCAATGGCCGGCTTGCGCAGACTGCAAAGAGAGAACGAGGCCGCCCAGGTGTTTGAGCCGGAGCAGTTCGTGCCCGCTCCCGGCCAGGGAGCGCTGGCGGTCCAGATAAGGTCTGACGATGAGGCGATGAGAAAACTGGTGGAGCCAATACAAGACTCGGATACGGCAAGAAACGTGAGGGCAGAGCGCACTCTGTTGTCACTTCTCGGCGCGGGATGCACCGCTCCGTTCGGGGCTTACGCGGAGATCAGCGCTCAGACCCTGACCCTCAGTGCCATGCTTGCCGCCGACAGTTCGGGGAAGTGGTTGTTCAGAGCCTCGGCGTCGGGAAGCGCTGAGAACCCGGAAGCCGTTGCGCGCGAGGTCTACCAAGAACTCCTTTCAACGGGAGCTATCGAAGCGGTTAGATCCGCGGGTGGCATGAGATGAAGGCCGGACGAGCGGGTACCGTATATCTGGTGGGAGCGGGCCCGGGAGACCCTGGCCTGCTTACACAGCGAGGGCTGGAACTCCTGCGCAGCGCCGACGCCGTGCTCTACGACCGGCTGGTTGATCAGCGTATCCTCAGCTTTGCCTCTGACAGGGCGGAGGTGATCTTCGTTGGGAAACGGCCGCACGGCGAATCCGGCGCTCAGGAGGGGATCGCCGCCGAAATGGTGCGCCGCGCCCGTCTGGGACAAACCGTGGTGCGGCTCAAGGGCGGAGACCCCTTCGTATTCGGACGCGGCGGCGAGGAGGCGCAGGCGCTGGCCAGAGCAGACATACCGTTTGAAGTGGTGCCGGGGATAACCTCCGCCATCGCGGTTCCGGCTTACGCCGGCATCCCCGTTACGCATAGAGAGGTGGCCTCCTCCTTTACCGTGGTCAGCGGCAGCGAAGACCCCGGCAAGGAAGAGTCCCTCGTAGACTGGAAAGCGCTGGCGGCGGGCGGCGGCACTCTTGTGCTCCTCATGGGCTGGGAAAGCCTGGGCGGAATATGCAAGACGTTGAAGGAAAACGGCATGCCGGCAGATACTCCAGCCGCCTTGATACAGTGGGGCACCAGGCCCGGTCAACGCGTTGTGGAAGGAACGTTGGACACCGTGCTAGACCTTGGTAAGGAGGCCGGATTGGAGCCTCCTATAGTGGCCGTATTCGGCCCCGCGGTGGCTTTGCGCTCGGAGATACGCTGGTTCGACAACAGACCGTTGTCGGGAAAGCGGATAATGGTCACCAGGGCGCGGACGCAGATCAGCGCCACGGCCGACCTGCTCAGCAGGGAAGGCGCGGAGGTCATAGAGCTGCCCAGCATCAGGATTGTACCCCCCGATGACGCCACCCCAGTGAAGCGTGCCGCACAGAGCTTGGCAAGCTATAGTTGGGTCGTCTTCACTAGTGTCAACGGCGTCGATGCCTTCTGGGAGGCTATCAGGGAAGTCGGCCTGGACTCGCGGGCCTTCGCTGGTGTCAAGGTTGCCGCCATTGGACCGGCCACCGCGGAGTCGCTGGCCCGGCATGGCATCCACGCCGACCGCATGCCTTCGGAATATATCTCGGAGTCCGTGGTGGAGTCGTTGCAGGAGCACATAGAGCCGGGCGACCGCGTCTTGCTGCCCAGAGCCGCGGAAGGACGCAATGCCTTGGTGGAGGGACTGCAAAAGCTTGGTGCGGAAGTGGAGCACGTTGTCACTTACAAGACCCTTGCCTCTGAGGAGTCCAAGCATGAAGCGCTTGCCCTGTTGAAGCAAGGGGAGATAGACGCCGTTACCTTTACCAGTTCCTCCACGGTGTCGAGTTTGGTATCCATCCTGGACGGAGACATCGCGCTATTGCAGAAGCCTGCCATAGCCTGCATAGGACCCGTTACCGCGACAACCGCCGCCGGACTGGGTTTGAAGGTCGCCGTCCAAGCCAGGGAGTACACTATAGCCGGTTTGGTAGAAGCTCTCAAAGAGCACTTTTCAAGTCGGGTTCAGTCCGGGTAGAAGGGAGGAGAAGTATGGTTGCATTCCCACAGCTCAGGCTAAGAAGACTGCGAAGAAGCGAGACCGTTCGTGAAATGGTCAGAGAGACATCTCTGGCACCGTCGGATTTCATATACCCGCTCTTCGTCTGCCACGGTCGTGAGGTGAAGACCCCCATAGAGTCCATGCCGGGTTGCTACCAGCTTTCGTTGGATCAGCTGCTGACGGAGGTCATGGAAGTAGCGGAACTGGGCATATCGGGCGTAATGCTGTTCGGGCTGCCCGCTTTAAAGGATGAAGCGGGCACGGAAGCATACGACCCGCAGGGAATTGTGCAGGAAGCGGTGAAGATGATCAAGCATACGGCTCCGCGGCTCTTTGTAATCACCGACGTTTGTCTTTGCGAGTACACGGACCACGGACACTGCGGCATCATAGACGGCGACGGGACGGTGGACAACGACAGGACTCTGGACCTGCTGGCGCGCTCGGCTCTGTCCCACGCAGATGCTGGTGCGGACATGGTGGCGCCTTCCGCCATGATGGACGGCCAAGTCAGGGCTATCAGGGATGTATTGGACCAAGGCGGCCATTCAGAGATGCCAATCCTGGCCTACGCGGCCAAGTTCGCCTCTGCCTTCTACGGCCCGTTCCGAGAAGCGGCTGGCTCCGCGCCGCAGTTTGGAGACAGACGGGGTTACCAGATGGACCCGGCAAACGCCCGCATGGCGCTGCGAGAATTAGAGCAGGACATCAGTGAAGGGGCCGACATGATTATGGTGAAGCCTGCTCTGGCTTACCTGGATGTGCTGAATAGAGCCAGGAGACGGTTCCAGCATCCACTGGCGGCGTACAACGTCAGCGGTGAGTACGCCATGGTCAAAGCTGCTTCCGCCGCCGGATGGCTGGATGAGAAGCGAATCGCTCTGGAGATCCTAACCTCTATCAAGCGCGCCGGTGCGGACATCATTCTGACGTATCACGCCAAGGATGCCTCGCGGTGGCTGAGCGGGCAGGAATAGACCGCACGGCTTCTGCGCCGCTGAGTCCCTTACCGGCTCAGCTGGGGTAGACCAACTCGCCGCCTGCCGCACCCTGGCGGGAAGGTTGCCTTACCGGCGTGGCGCCCTTGGTCTTCCAGAAGATCTCGGCTATGTCCTGCGTGGCGGATAGCAGGTCATGGGCAGCTTGCATGTCCTGGTTCTGCCGTACTTTGGAGCCTGCCTTCATCGCGTTGAAGAACTTTTCGTGGAGATCGGGGTGTTCCTCGACATGTTCGGGGCGGAAATAGTCGCCCCAGAGGATTCGCAGTTCCTTCTTGCAAACCTCGGCATGCTCCTCCTTGACAGTGGTGTAGCGGCTGACTGCGTGTACGTAGGCGTTGCGCTCCTGGGCGGAGGCGTCCGCCCCTGGGGCTTCCAGGGCCTCTATGAGCTGGTTCATGCGAACCGTGGTCAATGCGGCTATCTGGGCCACGTGGGGGTCGTATATTCCGCACGGAATATCGCAGTGAGCGTAAGCTGTTTTGGCGGAAGCTATTTTGTGAAGCGTTGTAGACAGACCGAAAAACGAGAACATTCATCCCTCCAGAATTTGGACGTTCAACGGAGCTAGGTTATCAAGAGACACGCCGAGCATCAAGACTCGCCATGTTGTTCTCCCTTGATGAGACGCCTAGAATTGAATACATGCGACGCCTCCTGAACTCCATATTGCGCCTTCCTCTGGCAACTCTTTGTCGTTTCTCCATATCAGGTGACAGCATGCAACCGGGACTGGCCCATGGCGAGAAGATACTGGTAGACAGGCTGGCCTTTGGCTCTACACTGCCATCGCGAGGAGACGTGGTAGTCCTGCTGGACCCTGGCCAGCCGGGGGTTAACTGCGTGAAACGGGTAATCGGGTTGCCGGGAGAGCACGTCAAGATCAGCAAAGGTGTAGTCCTCATCGATGACCGCCCGCTCCACGAGCCTTACCTTGCCAAACCGGCTCCTACGGGCACGCCGTCACCCGGTCAGTGGTTGCTGTGGGACGAGGAGTACTTGGTGCTTGGCGACTTCAGGCAAGACAGCCGCGACAGCCGTTCGTTTGGGCCTGTACACGCCTCTCGTATCGTGGGCAAGGCTTGGATAAGATACTGGCCGCTGAAGGCAGGCCGTAGGATCAAATAGTGCCTACCTATAACCCACGGATAGAGGACATGCCCTTGACAGCTTGGCGAAACAGGCCAATAATATGACCCGTCATGAGCAGGTCAATAGCGTACCTTCCCTACTATTTTGAGTTTACGTACAAAGCCCGGACGGGGAGGGTAGCTGTTTAATCCGCAGCAGAGTCAAATCTAAAAGCCCTCCTCGCGAGGGCTTTTTTGGTTACATAAGAAAAACGAGGAATCATCATGGGTCAACTGCAAAACATCAACGTCTCCAGCATACAAAGGCTGCCCTCACCGGCGGAGTACCTAACCCGCCTTCCCACTCCTGACTCGGTGGGGCAACTGGTTGTGAAGGGAAGAGAGGAGATTGCCGCCATCCTTTCGGGAGAGGATGATCGCTTGCTGCTCATCTCCGGGCCCTGCTCCATCCACGATACAAAGGCAGGCCTTGATTATGCGCACAGGCTGAAACAGATCGCTGACAAGTACAGCGACCGTATACTCGTTGTAATGCGCGTCTACTTTGAAAAGCCCCGTACTACCGTTGGCTGGAAGGGCCTCATATACGATCCCCATCTGAACGGCAGCTTCGACTTGGAGCACGGGCTGTATATGGCGAGGGAAATTCTGCTGAACATCGCCGAGATAGGTCTGCTTTCCGCCACCGAGTTCGTGGACCCCATCACACCCCAGTACATAGCGGATCTGGTTTCGTGGGCCGCCATTGGCGCCCGTACTGCGGAGAGCCAGACACATCGCCAGATGGCAAGTGGTTTGAGCATGCCCGTTGGCTTCAAGAACGGCACCGGCGGCAGCATCCAACTCGCCGTTGACGGAGTGGTCGCCGCCCGCGCCCGGCACGCTTTTCTCGGAGTGGACGGCGAAGGCTATGCCTCTATAGTGATGACGGAGGGAAATCCCAATAGCCACATAGTCCTGCGCGGCGGCACTACCGGGACAAACTACGATGCCGCCTCTGTGGACAGGGCCACATCTTTGCTAGAGCAGGCCGGGGTGCCCGCAAGGCTGATCGTGGACTGCTCCCACGCTAACTCTAACAAAGTCTACGAGCTTGAGTCTGTTGCCTTCCGTGACGTTCTCCACCAGCGCCTGTCGGGAAATACGGGCATCGTGGGCATGATGCTGGAAAGCAATCTAGTCGCCGGCAGTCAGAAGCTTGACGAAAGCGATCCTTCCAAGCTGGAGTACGGCGTCTCCATTACAGACCAATGCGTTGGCTGGGAAGAGACCGATGCTCTGTTGTCCGAGGCTTACCAGGCGCTGGCTGCAGGCGATCACCTGAAAGCTGGCACACCGGCCTGAGCTGGCTGGGCGGAACAACGATGAACCGGTCGGCTGGTAATTAGCGTCTGGCTAGAGAGCGAAGCTTGCTCAGCACAAAGGGCGCTATACCCATGATGGCAATAACCGCGCTTATTACCAAGGTGTCTCCGGCTCCGGCCACAAGCGCTTCGTTCTGTGGCAGGCCGTTGCTCAGGTGATGGGCTTCGCGGGAAGCCAGTATTGCGCCGGACAGAGCCACGCCACCTGAGAGGCCTATCTGCCTGCCCGTGGCGATGAAGGCTCCCGCCATTCCCAGACGTTCCGCCGGCACTGTACTCATGATGGAACTTGCGTTTGTAGGATCGAACAGGGCGGAGCCAAGACTGGCCAGCGATAGAATCATGGCAAGCTGCCACACGGTTGCGTTTACTCCCAGCCCGGACAGCAGGAATAGCGCCACTGAGACTACAATCAGGCCTGAAGCCATCAGCAGCCCGTGGCTCATACGGTCGGACAGCCAGCCCGTCATCGGCGAGATTAGAGACCGCACCACTGAGAAGACAGCCAGCACGAGACCCGCTTTGGCCGTGCTGTAGCCCAGGCCGTTTATCATGGCAAAGGGTAGGACAAAAGCCACGGCGCTCCATGCCTGGAAATGCGCCAACAGCGTAGCAACGCCGGTGGAGAGCGCCGGGTTGCGGAAGGCTCGCACGTCCACAATGGGACGCTGTGCTCGCAACTCCCACCACACAAAAAGCGGGAGTGCCGTCACCGCCAGCGCAATGGCCGCCAGCACCAGGGGAGAGGTGATTCCCAACCTCCCCGCCTGATTCACGGCCAGAAGAAAGCCGCTGAGCAGGGCCAAGAGGATCACCGCCCCCTGGATATCCAGGTGCAGTGCGCCTGGCGTCCGTGGCTGACGTGCCAGCAACAGCCAGCTCAAAGGCACCGAAACCAGGCTTAGGGGGAGTCGCGTGTAGAACACGGCGCGCCAGTCCAGAAGATCGATGACCACGCCGCCAAGGAGCGGCCCACCGGCCAGCCCCAGACCGACCGTTGCACCCAGCAGGCCAAAGGCAAGGCCGCGCTCCTTGGCATCGAACGTGGCCGCTAAGATGGCGGAGCCAACCGAAACTACCATGGCCGCGCCGATCCCCTGCAGGGCGCGCACCAAGATGAGCTGAGCTATGTTTTGTGCCAGGGCGGCCAGCGCCAGCCCCACCGTGAAAAACACAATCCCGGCTATGTACAGTCGTTCCCTTCCCAGGAAATCGCCAATCCAACCCATGGTCAATAGAAGGCTGGTGCTGGTGAGAAAGAAGGCTATGCCTACCCATGCCACAATGGAAGCGTCCGTGCCAAACGTTTCCGAAAGGACCGGATAGGCTATGTTGATTATGCTCCCGTCCAGGGTGGACATCAGCGTGCCCAGAGAGACAATGCCGAAGGCCGTCCATTTGTAAGACCAGGGAGCTTTGAGCCGCGGTGGGGCCGGTTGCAGGGCTTGGCTGCTATCCAAACCCAAGCCTGCGTTTCTTCATGCTGATATAACTTCCGTAGGAACTCTGCCCAATTACTACATGGTCGAGCACAGTTATATCAAGGAGTTCGCCGGCGGCCACTAGCTGCTTGGTCACCGCTACGTCGTCAGGGCTGGGGTTGGGGTCTCCTGATGGATGATTGTGCACAAGGATGACCGACGGGCAGTTGGATCTGACGGCGTCTTGAAACACCTCTGAAGCGCGCACCACCGCTGAGTTGACGTTGCCCTTGTACACGGTTGAAATGTTGATGACCTGGTTCTTGATGTTGAGGGCAACGACTCTGAACTCTTCTTGCTCAAGAAGCGACATTTCCGCTCCTAGCAAATTGACGATGGCCTCAGGTGAATGGACCTCCGGCCTGGCGTCGCCGCTAGCCGCCAGCAAACGTTTGCTCAGCTCAAGAGCGGACTTGAGTTGAGCGGTTTTGGCGTCTCCCATGCCGTGGATGGAAGCCAGCTCTTGGAAGCTGGCTTTGGATATCCCTTCCAAGCCGCCGTACTTCGCCAGCAGCCTGTTGGATAGATCTATGACGTTCTCGGATGCGGTGCCGGTGCGGAGTAGAATGGCAATCAGCTCGGCATTGCTCAAGTAGGCGGCGCCTGAGTTCTTTAATCTCTCGCGGGGCCTCTCTTTGGCCGGCATATCGCGTATCAGCAGCCTGTACTGTGGCTTATCCTGCTCCGCCATAATGCCCCTCAGTGGCTCTAAGCGCCGCTCTCTTCACGGCAACTCTGGCAAACAAATTCCCGGCCCTGCTCCAACGCCGTGCCCACAGGCACATTGCGCTTGCGATGGCACAACGTACAGGTCACCGCTTCCGTGGGAGTTTGCCCGGGACGGTTTGGCTCAACCGAATAACCCCGGAAACCTTTGTAATCCGGGTTGAGCCGCTTCATAGCTTCGTAGCGTGCCCTGTCTTTACTACGGCTCAAAGTCGGCACACCTCCTGATAGAGCGGTTTACTCTACGGCAACAGTGGCGCCCGCTTCCTGTAGCTTCTTGAGCATGTCATCGGCTTCTTCTTTGCCAATGCCCTCCTTCACAGCTACGGGCGCTCCTTCCACCAGCTCTTTGGCCTCACGCAGACCCAGGGTAGTCACTTCCCTCACGGCCTTGATCACGTTGATCTTGTTGGCTCCTGCTTCCCTGAGCATCACCTTGAATTCGGTCTGCTCCTCCTCCGCGGCGGCTTCCGGCGCGGCTCCGGCAGCTGCAACGGGAGCGGCGGCCACGGCTACTGGGGCGGCGGCGCTTACTCCAAACTCCTCCTCCAGAGCTTTCACCACTTCCGACAGCTCAACAACCGACAACGACTTTATTGCTTCTATAACCTCTTCTTTTCCCACTGACGTCTCCTTACTAATTGGGTTTCTGCAATTTGAGCTATTTGAATCTGATAGCTTTGTTCTACTTTCCTTCCTGCTGGTCCACCCTGGCCTGCAGGACGTTTGCCAGGCCGACCAGAGGGCCGTTCATCACGTTCGCCAGCCCCTGCAAAGGCTGGTTGATAGCTCTGACCAAGCGGGTGGGCAGCGATGACATTTGCCCCAGTAGCTGGGCCAGCAGCACCTCTCTTGGAGGCAATGTGGTCAGCAAAGTGAGCTGCGCATCCTTGTAGACGCGGCCGTCCATCATGGTAGCGGCCCTTACCACCATGGGCAGCCTGTTGTTGCGGACGTAGTCGTGGATTGTCTTTATGGGCGTAAGGGGATCGGCAAAGCCCAGCGCCAGGCCCGTGGGACCCTCCAGCAGTTCCTTCAACTCTGGTCTACCCGCCGCATCCGCGGCTCTCAGGGTCAGAGTATTCTTGACTACCCTGAACTCCACATCGGCCTCGCGTAGATGCTTGCGCAGCCCCGTCATGCTCTTGACCGGCATTGAGCTAAAGTCTGCCGCTACGGCAACGGTAGCCTGTGAAAGCTTTTCAGCCAGGATTTGCACTTCGTCTATCTTTTTCTGAGTAGGCATCCTTACCTCAATAAAAATCCCCTGCCGTAAAAGACAGGGGAAGTAAAGCTAACTTATCAGCTTGCTTTCCTGCCTCGGCGGGTCTTGATTAAGCCTCTAGCGGCGCCCGCTGTCTACGGCGTTAGTTATTCAGTTTAGGGGTCTATTCTACCCTTAGCGCGGTCAAAGAAGCAAGGTCAAGCGGAATGCTAGGTCCCATGCTGGAGGTGATGTAGGCGCTGCGGATGAACTGCCCTTTGACAGCGGCAGGCCGGGAGCGTGAGACCATTTCCATCAGGCTTGACAGATTTTCGTAGAGCTTCTCCGATTCAAAGCTGGCCTTGCCAATGGGGGCGTGGATTATCGCGGTCCTGTCCATGCGCACCTCCACACGCCCTTTCTTGGCTTCATCCACGGCCCTGCCAATGTCTTCTGGCTGCACCACGGTTCCCGTTCTGGGGTTGGGCATAAGCCCGCGGCGGCCCAATACTCGGCCAAGCCTGCCTATCTTGCCCATCATGTCCGGGGTGGCTATTGCAATGTCGAACTCAACCCAGCCGCCGTCTATCTGTTGGATGACATCGTCGTCGCCTACGTAGTCGGCGCCCGTCTCCCTTGCCGCTCTGGCTGCGTCGCCCTGAGCAAATACCAGCACCCTTACCGGTCTGCCTAAGCCGTTGGGCAAGAGCGCCACGCCGCGAAGCTGCTGATCGGCATGCCTGGGGTCGGCGCCGGTGCGGAGGTGAATCTCCACCGTTTCGTCGAAGTTAGCCGTGGCGGTCCGTTTCACCAGGTTTATGGCCTCTTCAGGCTCATAATTCCTATCTTTGTCCACCTTGGTTGTGGCTTCTGACAGCCTCTTCTTTAGCTTGGCCATTACTCGGTAACCTCTATGCCCATGCTACGCGCTGAGCCCTCTATAATCTTCATGGCGGCTTCTACCGAAGCCGCATTCAGGTCGTTCATCTTGGTTTCGGCTATTTCACGTATGGCAGAGCGGGGCACCGCGGCCACCTTTTCTCTGCCTGCCTGCGTGCTGCCCTTCTCTACGCCTGCCGCCTTGCGAAGCATGTCCGAGGCTGGCGAGGTCTTGGTTACGAAAGTAAAAGAGGTGTCTTCAAATACGGTTAGCTCAACCGGGACTATGCTGCCCGCTTGGTTGGCGGTTCGTGAGTTGAAATCCTTCACGAATCCCATGATATTGACGCCGTGCTGGCCCAAGGCGGGACCAACGGGGTAGGCGGGCGTTGCCTGTCCCGCCTGTATCTGCAGCTTGATGATTGCTCTTATCTTCTTTGCCATTATTTCAACACGCTAAAGCTTTTCCACCTGCAGAAAGTCCAACTCTACCGGTGTCTCCCTGCCGAAGAACGACACCAGGACGTTAAGCTTCCCCTTGTCGGTGTCTATGGTGTCCACCACTCCAATGAAGTCGGCAAAGGGGCCGTCCGTGATCCTAACGCTCTGCCCCTTAGTAAAGCCCACTCTGGCCTTGGGCGTCTCCGATGCCACCTGCTGGAGAATGTTCTCCACTTCCCAAGGCTCTAGGGGCACAGGCTTTGGCCGCTTATCACGTTCGTCTTCGGAAGACACAAAGCCGGTGACGCCGGGTGTATTGCGCACTATGTGCCAGCTCTCGTCGTCCATGTCCATCTGGACCATGATATAGCCGGGATAGAGCCGCACCCGCTTTGGAACGCGCCTGCCTTCCCTTATTTCCACCACCTCTTCGGTAGGAACAATCACCTGGACGATTTTGTGATGGGCGTCCATGGTGGTAATGCGCTGCTCCAGGTTTTTCCTAACGCGCTCCTCTTGTCCTGAATAGGTGTGGACAAAATACCAGCGAGGTTGTGTTGTATCGGTCTGCGCTTGCTTGGTCTTGGATGTCATGCCGGTTCTTCTCAGGGGCTAGGACAGGACTATATCCAGTAGTTCAGTGAATACAATGTCTATCAGGCCCAAAGCCGTGCCTATTACTATAGATACGGCAATTACCAGCATGGTAAGCCGCACAGTCTCCTGGGGAGTAGGCCAGGTGACCTTCTTGAGTTCGCTTATGACCTCGCCGAAGAAGCGGAAAAGCCCGCCTCTCGACGCCTCTGAGGGAGACTGCCGCCTCAGGATGGGCCTTGCCATGCTATCTCACTTCCCTATAGGCGCGCGCGCCTCTACAGCGCGGGCAAAACTTGTTCAACTCCATCCTGTTGGGGTCGTTGCGACGGTTTTTTTCCGTGGTGTACGTCCGCTCACGACAATCCGAGCAGGCCAGCGTGACGATTATCCTAGCTTCAGTTCTCTTCTTGGCCATGTCCCTACTCTACGATATTGGTGACCACTCCTGAGCCCACGGTCCTGCCGCCCTCACGTATGGCGAACCGCAGTCCGTTCTCCAGCACTATTGGTGAGATTAGCTTGATGGTCATTTCAATGTTGTCGCCCGGCATTACCATCTCAACGCCGCTGGGCAACTCAATCTCTCCCGTAACGTCCGTAGTCCTTATGTAGAACTGAGGTTTGTAGCCGTTGAAGAACGGGGTGTGACGTCCGCCTTCTTCCTTGGTCAGTACGTAGACCTGGCCCAGGGCTTTTGTGTGCGGCGTTACGCTGCCTGGTTTGGCCAGTACTTGGCCTCGCACCACATCTTCCCTGTCCACACCGCGCAGCAGACACCCCACGGCGTCTCCGGGCTCGCCTTCATCAAGCAGTTTGTGGAACATCTCCACGCCTGTGACCACGGTCTTGCGGGTATCTACAAGCCCCACAATCTCTATGTCATCGCCGGGTTTCACCACACCGCGTTCCACGCGTCCGGTGACCACGGTTCCTCTACCCTTGATACCGAACACGTCTTCCACAGGCATCAGGAAGGGCTGGTCGCGCGGGCGCTCCGGCAGTGGAATATAGTCGTCTACCGCCTGCATCAACTCCAGGATACCCTGCTCCGCTTCATCGTCTCCTTCCAGAGCTTTCAAAGCGGAAACGCGCACTATCGGTATATCGTCTCCGGGAAAATCGTAGCGGGAGAGCAGCTCCCTGACCTCCAACTCAACAAGCTCCAAGAGCTCCTCGTCGTCCATCATGTCGACCTTGTTCAAGGCGACGGCGATTCGCGGGACCTCCACCTGCCGGGCGAGTAGGATGTGTTCTCTGGTCTGCGGCATTGGGCCGTCCGGCGCGCTAACTACCAGGATAGCGCCGTCCATTTGGGCCGCGCCTGTGATCATGTTCTTGATGTAGTCGGCGTGGCCTGGGCAGTCTACGTGCGCGTAGTGACGGGTCTCAGTTTCGTACTCAATGTGAGCTATAGCTATGGTCACGCCGCGCGCCTTCTCTTCGGGAGCGTTGTCTATTGAATCGAAGGCACGGAACGCCGTACCGGTGTTGTGTTTAGCCAGCACCTGTGTGATAGCTGATGTCAACGTGGTCTTACCGTGGTCTACGTGACCTATTGTTCCCACGTTTATGTGCGGCTTTGTGCGCTGAAACTTCTGCTTTGCCATTTACCTTTCCTCCTGGTGGAGCCCACAATCGGATTCGAACCGATGACCTCGTTCTTACCAAGAACGTGCTCTGCCTACTGAGCTATGTGGGCCCTTGCCCATTATAACTCTTACTACTTCATGGTGGAGGGGGCAGGATTCGAACCTGCGAAGCCCTTCCGGGCGCCAGATTTACAGTCTGGTGGTATTAGCCACTCACCCACCCCTCCAAAGCGCCTCAGTGTAACATGCCACCAATGCGGGGCGCAAAGGGAATGCGCAGGTTATAGCCCGAGAGGGGATTCGAACCCACCAACCTACCGATTACAAATCGGTTGCGCTACCATTGCGCCACTCGGGCACGTAGCTTCATCCCTCATCACCCAACAGCGACTCAAGCCATCCCTGACTTGAGTCGCTGATAAGCAAACATTGCAAATCCGAGCACTCTCAGACATAGAGTATATCTTCATGGCCAAGCGCCGTCAAGAAAAGCAGGGCAGGGCATGCGCCCCTATTCCAAGGCCACCTCTACGGCTGCCGCTATCCACTCTTTCGGCGGCCTGTCAAGCGGGTCGTCTTCTATCCAGTAGACCCGGCATTCCAAGGTGAAACCGGACTCCAGGATGTCCGGCTCTACATCCATGCCTTCCACACGCACTGTCGGTGAGCCTAGAAACTCCATCTCTTCCGCCTGCTGCTGTGAAGAGATTCTTATCAGTTCCACGTCTGCGTCCACGTGATACTCGGCAAGGACTTCTCTTACATCCGCCAGCGTCTGCTCCCAGTTGGGGCAGCCGTCTAAGTAGAGTAGAGATACATTCATTGCCACACCTCATAGATATGCTGTAATCGCACGTTCATCTAACGCCGTCTATTGGAACAAGGCAACATCCTCTTCTATTCCAAGGTCCTCAGCCGCCTCCGGCTCCCGCATCTCCTCTGCAACTCTGCGCGCGCCGGGCAACATCTGGCGCACCGCCTGACCTAGAGTGGCCGCGGCAATCAGTTCAATGCCGCCGTCCTTTGCCTCCGTGGACTGTACCCAGGGCACAATGGCGCGGCGAAAGCCCATCCGCTCCGCCTCGGCTAGCCGCCTTGCCAGATGGGGCACACCCCTCAACTCGCCACCCAGCCCTATCTCTCCGATGGCCACTGTCCAAGGGTCGCATGGCACGTTTCGGAAGCTGGATATCAGCGCCAGGGCCACGCTCAGATCAACGGCCGGCTCCTTCACCCTCAGTCCACCCGGTATGTTAACTATGATGTCCTGGTTTCCAAACGGGATGCCCAATCGCTTGCTCGCGGCTGCCGCTACGAGGAGCAGCCTTTGGAAATCCACCCCGCTGGTTGTACGCCTTGGCTGCGGGAATACAGTGAGATTGGTCAGCGCCTGCACCTCCACCAGCAGGGGTCTGCTTCCCTCCATGGTTACCGTTACGGTGGAACCTGGGACGTCCGTGCGCCTGCTGGAGAGGAAAAGCAGAGAAGGCTCCGTAACCTCTTCCAAGCCGAGTTGCCCCATCTGGAAAACACCTATTTCATTGGTGGGGCCAAACCTGTTCTTGGCAGCCCTCAGAATGCGGTATATCCCCATGGTGTCGCCTTCAAGGTTAAGCACCACGTCCACCATGTGTTCCAAGGTGCGGGGCCCGGCCACGGTGCCGTCCTTTGTGACGTGCCCGGCAAGCAGCACGGGTACGGCGTGTTCCTTGGCCCATTCCGTGATCAGCCGAGCGCATTCCCTCACCTGGGCCACGCTTCCCGCCGCGGACGCTATTTCTCCCGTGGTCATCGTCTGGATGGAATCCACCACTACCAGCGACGGCTTCTGTCCGTCCATTTCTAAAATGACATTTTCCAGCTGCGTCTCCGACAGGAAATAGACGCCCTTCCCGGGCAGATTGAGCCTCTGGGCACGCATGCGCACCTGATTGGACGACTCTTCTCCGGAAACGTACAAGACCTTACGGCCTTGCTCTGCCAGCGCCGCGGAGGTCTGCAACAGAAGCGTTGATTTACCTACGCCAGGCTCACCGGACATGAGCACCATAGCCCCTGGCACAAGCCCGCCTCCCAGAACGCGGTTGAACTCTTGAAACGACATTTGCAGCCGCTGCTCTAGGTCGAGCTTAATACTGGATAGCTCTTCGACCCTAGATGGACCGTTGGATATCCAGGAGTTGCGCTTGGTTTGTTGCAGCAAAGTCTCGGTCAGGGTGTTCCATTCACCGCACTGCGAGCAGCGGCCTTCCCACTTGGCGGATTGAGCGCCGCACCCTTCGCACACGAAGACTTTTCTTGGCTTGTTCCTGTTCAGCAGTCGCCCCCTTTGTCAGTGGCGCATTGTAGCAGGGTGCGGCCTTTCCCGTAATGGGTAAACGGCAGGTTGTGACGGCTTTAGGTCAAGTGGTTATGACCGGCTTGTCATCGATTGTGAGCAGGCAAGCACCAGGGATTCTTCGACGCTGGGCTTGGGGTGACAGCGGGAACCGCCGGGCCTATTCCACCGAGGGCGCTACGGGAGCATCCACCCGCAGGACTATTTCGTCGCCCTGCACGTCTATGTAAACGGTATCGCCGGGGCCAAATTTGCTGGCCAGGTACTCCTCTGAGAGCCGATCCTCTATCAGGTCCTGGATCTTGCGGCGCAGAGGACGCGCTCCAAAGTTGGGATCGAAGCCCGTCTCGGCAAGAAGCTCCTTGGTCTCTTGGCTGACTTCCATGGAGACGCCCTTCTCCAGAAGCTGTTTGCCAACGTCTCGGAGCATCAGCTCCACTATCTGGATGATGTGTCCCTTGTCCAGGGCGTGGAACACAACCGAGGCGTCGATCCGGTTGAGGAACTCAGGCCTGAAGAACTTCTTGACTTCATCCATGACCTTGTCTCTCATGCGGGTATAGGCTTCCTTGGAAGTCTGCTCCTCGTCCGCACTTTTTATGGAGAAACCCATGTGGCTGTCACGCCTGATCAGGTCGGAGCCTATGTTGCTGGTCATGACAACTATGGTGTTGCGGAAGTCCACCTTCCGGCCCTTGGCATCGGTCAAGTGACCGTCATCGAACAGTTGCAGCAGGATGTTGAACACGTCGGGGTGCGCCTTTTCTATTTCGTCCAGAAGGATGGCGGAGTAAGACTTTCGGCGTACGGCCTCGGTCAACTGGCCCCCCTCGTCGTAACCCACGTATCCCGGAGGAGCGCCCACCAAGCGCGCCACGCTATGGCGTTCCATGAACTCCGACATGTCCAACCTGATCATGGTATCTTCGCCGCCGAACATGAAGTCGGCCAGCGCTCTTACCAGGTAGGTCTTGCCAACACCGGTCGGGCCCAGGAAGAGGAAAGCTCCTATGGGCCGGCGCGGGTCTTTCATACCGGCGCGTGCCCTGCGTACCGCCTTTGCCACCGAGACGATAGCCTCATCCTGTCCCACCACCTTCTTGTGCAGCACCTCTTCCATCTGAAGCAGGCGCTGGCTCTCTTCCCCTGCCAGCCTGGTGACAGGAATGCCCGTCCACATGCTGGTAACATCCTCCACTACTTCTTTCGAAACCACGGGCTGGTTGCCTTCTTGCTGCGTCTCTTCCTGCCAGCCCTTCTCCTTTTCCTCCAGCTTGGTGCGAAGCGTCTGCTCTCGCTGGTGCAGTTCCGCGGCGTATTCGTACTGCTGACCGGCCAGGGCCTCGTCCTTGTCCTTGCGTACGCTCTCTAGCATCATGGTCATTTCCTTGATGCCGAGCGGCGGGGTGCTGAAGTTGATTCGAACGCGTGAGGCGGCTTCGTCTATGAGGTCTATCGCCTTGTCGGGCAGGAAGCGGTCCGAAATATACCGGGCGGAGAGGCGAGCGGCGGCTTCCAGGGCATCGTCGGTTATGCTGAGGTGGTGGTGCTCCTCGTACCGCCCCTTCACACCTTTGAGGATCTCGATCGTTTCTTCTTCGGTGGGTTCTTCCACGCTCACCGGCTGGAAGCGCCTCTCCAGGGCGGGGTCGCGTTCCACGTACTTACGGTAGTCGTCCAGGGTGGTAGCGCCGATGCACTGTAACTCTCCCCTGGACAGCGACGGCTTCAGTATGTTGGCCGCGTCTACGGCTCCTTCAGCGGCGCCTGCGCCCACCATTGTGTGCATTTCATCTATAAAAAGGACGCAGTTCGCGGAGCTCTTGATCTCTTCGATGATCTTCTTGAGCCGCTCCTCGAACTCCCCACGGTACTTGGTTCCGGCCACGAGCACACCCATGTCCAGGGTAACTACACGACGCCTTCGCAGGCTTTCCGGGACTTCTTCGTCTACTATCTGCTGTGCTAGGGCTTCCACTATGGCCGTCTTGCCCACACCGGGTTCGCCAATCAGGACGGGGTTGTTTTTTCTGCGGCGGCTCAGGATCTGCACCACGCGCTCGATCTCTTTGCTACGACCCACCACTGGGTCCAGCTTACCTTGCCGCGCCATGTTGGTCAGGTCTATGCCAAGCTGGTCCAGCGTGGGCGTGCGACTGCTTGTGCGGCCGCCTGACTGTGTGCCCTGCGTTACACTCTGGCTCAGTATCCGGCTGGTCTCAGCGCGAACTTTATCCAGGCTGACCCCCAGGCTCTCCAACACTCCGGCAGCCACGCCCTCTCCCTCACGCATCAGACCTATGAGTAGATGTTCGGTGCCTATGTAGTGATGGTTAAGCCGGCGGGCCTCGTCCACTGCAAGCTCTATGACCTTCTTGGCTCTGGGGGTAAGGCCTATCTCTCCACTGGCGGAACGCTCACCGCGGCCAATGATGAACTCCACGGCGGAACGCACCTTGCTAAGCTCAACGGAAAGGTTGGAAAGCACACGGGCCGCTACCCCGTCGGTCTCCCTGACCAGCCCGAGCAAGATGTGCTCGGTGCCGATGTAGTTATGATTGAATCGCTGGGCCTCTTCCTGGGCCAGTGAGAGGACTCGCCGCGCTCGTTCTGAGAATTTTTCGAATCTACTCGCCATTAGATAGCTCCATAAGCAGGGATATGAGTATGCTATTCACCGGAAGACCAGGTCTCTACTCCGTCCCACTCTTCTTCCACCTGCTTCAAGCTGAGCCCCAGTCTGCGCCTTTCAGGCTCCATCTTGATTATCTTTAAGGTAACCTCGTCACCCTCGTTTATTACCTCCCTAGGGTGCCTTATCATTCGATCGGATAGCTCCGAAATATGGATCAGCCCCTCTATAGCACCTTCTATTCGAGCAAATGCGCCAAAGTTCGTCAAGCTTGTGACCACTCCCTGCACAATCTGACCGGTCTCATAGTTCTGTGTCACGGTCTGCCACGGTTCAGGCACCAGCCTGCGCAGGCTCAGCGCTATTTTCCTAGTCTCCTGGTCTACCTTGAGTACGTAGACCTCTATCTGGCTACCTATTGATACGATGTCCGAAGGCGATTGGACTTGTTCCCAGGACATTTCCGATATGTGCACCAGGCCATCTGCGCCCCCGAGGTCCACGAAAGCTCCGAAATCGGATACTCCGGAGACCACACCCGTTCTTACTTCGCCTTCCTTCAACTCTTGAAGCAGCCGGTCTTTCTCCTGGTCGCGCTGCTGCTGCAGAGCTTGCTTTTCCGATAGCACAACTCGGTTGCGACGGCGGTTCAGCTCCAATAGCTGTAGGGCTACTGTCTCGCCAACACGTCTTGCCAGCGCCTCTTCCTGGTCTACGTCCGTTCCTCTGCCAATCGGCGCGAGCTGTGATAGAGGGACGAAACCTTGCACACCCTCTACGTCCACAACAGCGCCGCCCTTGTTGAATCCTCTTATTGTTCCCTTCATAGTGGAACCGGCGTCCAGATGGTCCTGCAGCACCTTCCATCCTCTCTCGCCTCTGGCTCTGTCCATGGACAGGATTGCCTGGCCTTCCTCGCTATCGGGGCGCAGGACGTAGGCGTAGACCTCATCGCCAACCTTGAAGCTGCCGGCTTCCTCATCCGAGAGCGTCTTCATCTCCCGGACGGGGATGAAGCCCTCCGACTTATGGCCGATGTTAATCAGGAGGCCGTCCTGGCTAACATACATCACCTCGCCCGTGACCACGTCGCCGCGGCGCAACTCTTTGAACCAGGAAGATTCTTCTAGTAGTTGCCCCATATCCGGCTGGGTGGGTTGGGAAGCTTGTTCAACAGAGAAGGACAATTTCACACCATTTTCAACAAGGAATGTTGCTTGTCTAGGCTTACATTATAGCCAGACGCTTTCCAAGCTGTAAAGGGAATTAGCTTTGCATAAGTTCATTCCCCAGCAATGACGCATCAAATGTACCAGATATAGGTTCTCCACGAAAGCGGAAGGCGCGTGAAACCGTTGGCGGTGAGCCGTCTAGCCATGGGCAAAAAATAAGCCCTCTGGCGATGGCTTATTTTCCCGTGCCCTTGCAAGCAGAGTATCGTCAGCGCTGGGGCGTTTCACTTCCGTGTTCGGGATGGGAACGGGTGGTTCCACCCCGCTCTAACCACCAGAGAGCAGGTCAATAGGATAGCAACTCTCTCCGCAAGACGCAATACAATCCGTAGAAGAACGTGGAGAACCCCCCTAGACATGGTCAAAATCTCTCCCTATACTAGGGGTCAGTCTTGGTGGTGTGGTTTGAAACACAAGGAGGTGATGCCGATGAGTAGTACCTTATGCAGCAGCTCATTAACCCATCTGGAGACCACTCCAGATTGAGGTAAGAAGAGGGCCCGGATTTCCGGGCCCTCTTCTTTTTTCTCCTGTCGCGTGGCTCTGCGCCTCTTGCATTGGAGATATATACTCTACTCAAACAAGACTCCTAAGGAGGCTGCAGTGTCCTACGAATTCGAACGGTTCCTAACCGTACGCAGTGCCTCGTCTCCCGCTTTCTCCGCCGACGGCCAGCGGGTGTTTTTTCTCTGGGATATCACCGGCGTGCCCCAGCTCTGGGCCGTGGACGTCGATGGAGGCTGGCCGGACCAGCTTACCGTCTACGCGGAAAGGGTGATGGCCTTGTTCAACTCCCCGGTCTCGGAGCAGACGGTCTTTGGCATGGACTCGGGAGGCGACGAACGCCAGCAGCTATACCTGCTCTCCGGCAACGGAGAATCCATCAATGCGCTGACTGCCAATCCCCAGGCCATTCATACGCCGGGAGCGTGGGCGCCCGATGGTACGTCGTTCTTCTACGCTTCCAACCGCCGACACTCCGCTTTCTTTGATATCTACGTGAATCGTCTGTCCAAGGGCGAAGTCCAGATGCTCCTGGAGCACGACGGCACCAACTTGGCGGGCGCCATATCGCCGGACGGCAGCTCGCTGCTCATCAACCGCACCGTGATCAACCACTACAACGAGCTTTATGTCCTGCCCCTGGATGCCTCAAGAGCAAGGCCCCGTCTTATAACCGCGGGCGGGGGGCGCAGTACCTACTCCTCGCCGGTATGGTCCTCCGATGGCAAAGGGATATACCTATTGGCGGACCACGACAGAGAGTGGAAGGGTTTGGCCCGCATTGACCTGGATTCAAAGGAGATGACCTACCTCCATTCCGAAGAGTGGGACGTAGAGCTTATGGCCTACTCACCCAAGACGGAGCGCATCGCTTTCTCCGTCAATGCGGACGGATATTCGGAAGCCACCATACTCTCCTTGGAAGACGGCAGTTCGGAGCAAGTGACGGGTCTGCCCAAGGGACAGGTTGTTGACATGTCGTGGTCTCCCAACGGTGCAGACCTGGCCGTTACGGCCGTCGGCGCCACCGTCAACTCGGACGTCTGGTTGGTGGACGGTCAAACGGCGCAGGCCCGCCGTCTGACGCACAGCCCCAGGGCGGGCATTGCTCCCGAAACGCTCACCGAACCGTCCCTGATCCACTATCCAACCTTCGACGGTCGTGACATACCGGCTTTCTTCTATCTGCCGTCCCATGCCGCTAAAGATGGCGACCTACCGGTGGTGGTCTTTGTCCATGGTGGGCCGGAGAGCCAGTCTAGGCCGATCTACAGTCCCGTGGTGCAGTACCTGACTTACAGGGGATACGGCGTGCTTGTGCCCAACGTCAGAGGCAGCACGGGCTACGGCAGGACTTATGAGCATCTGGATGACGTGGAGAAGCGGATGGATGCGGTAAACGACCTGAACCACGCCGCTAAATGGCTTGTTGACTCAGGCTACTCCCGGCCTCAGCGCATAGCGGTGATGGGCGGCAGCTACGGCGGCTTCATGACCCTGGCCGCGATCACTGCCTACCCCGATTCCTGGGGAGCCGCCGCCGAGCTGTACGGCATTGCCAACTTCCAGACCTTCCTGGCCAATACGGGCCCATGGAGGCGCGTGCATCGCGCCGCGGAATACGGCGATCCTGAGAAGGACAGCGACCTGCTCAAGCGCATTTCGCCCATACACTACGTGGACAGGATCAAAGCGCCGCTGATAGTGATTCACGGCGCCAACGACCCGCGTGTCCCCATCAGCGAAACGGAGCAGATGGTGGAGGCTATACAGCAGAGGGACGGCTCCGTGGAGTACCTGCGTTTTGAGGATGAAGGGCACGGCATAGTCAAGCAGCACAACCGCATAAAGACCTATACGGCTATAGCTGACTTCCTGGACAGGTACCTGATGAACACCGGGTAGCTATCTGAAGATATCCCGGTCTGGGGGGCGTATCAGCTCTTTGACACCGCTTGTCGAAGCGGCGTACTCGTAGCCCCGCACTATCGCGGCCGGTACCATGTCCACCTTACCCATGACCAGCTCGGCTGCCGCTGCCAGCTCGTCGACCACGGCCATCGCCGTTACTTGGAGATCGTATCCGTAAGGGTCTGTAGAGCCTCTGTAGTCGCGTAGCGGCTCTATGCCCGCCGACCCAATGGCTATGTTGGTAATACCGTCCCGCCAGGGCCTCCCCCACGAGTCGGTGATCACAACCGCCGCGTCAAAGCCGGTAAGCTGCTTGACTTCACTTGCTATCCGCGCCGCCGAGGCATCGGGATCTTTGGGGAGCAAGGCGACCATGCTTTCTCCTGGTATGTTGGAAGCGTCCACGCCGCCGTTCACGCAGTAGAACCCGTGAACGGTCTCCGTGATGAGGACGCCTCTGTCCATGCGGGAGACGCGGCGGCTCTCCATCAAAGCCACCTCTATCAGCCGGGCATCCCTGCCGTGCTGATCGGCCCACTGTTGAGCAAGGTGCGATGGTGTGATGGTATCCAGGTCCACCAGCATACCTTCCGCCTTGGAAACCACCTTTTGCGTGACTACCAGCACGTCGCCCTGCTCTAGGGGCGTTTTCTGATCCTGGGCCGCCTCCACTATCAAGGAGGCCAACTCCATACCGGGCGTGATCTCAGGCAAGCCATCTATTCCAATAACGCGAAGCTCTCTAGTCACTTTGGTACCTCGTCGATGCAGTGTCAGCTAATTATAGCTCGCATCACGTGTTATACTCTGCCTGCAATGGCCGACCGTAAAGGGCAAGACCGCATCCTGCTGGAGGGGCTTTCCTTCTACGGTTTCCACGGGGTGAGACCGGAGGAACGGAGCCTAGGCCAGCAGTTCCAGGTGGACTTGAGCGTCTACCTTGACCTCAGTAGGCCCGGCGATTCCGACAGTCTAAACGACACCGTCAGCTACACCGACTTGTATCAGACGGTGAAAGCCGTTGTCCAGGATGAAACGTATAACCTGTTGGAGGCGGTAGCGCAAACGATTGCGATGAGGGTCCTTGCCTCCTTCCCGATAGAGGCAGTGTGGACTAGGGTGACAAAGCTATCGCCTCCCATATCTGGAGTTACTTCCAAAGGCGCCTCAGTGGAGATATATAGAGCCAAGAGCTAGCATGCGCTTTCTTTCGCTTGTCTTTTCATCCCGTGTCTTTTTACCAGAGTTTGTTCTGCTGGCCGCTCCTTGCCTGCTTCTCCTCACCGGCTGCACTTCGCCCGCTACGGTCACGCCAACGCCAACCGTTCCCTCCAACGTGGTGAGCCTCTCCCTGCGTACCGTCCTCGCCTCCTCCGACCTATCGGTTGGCAGCAATCGAGTGGTTTTCGCGCTTATCGATTCGAACAACGCGCCGGTGAAAGCAGGTTCGGCGACGCTGGCCCTGGCCCACGAGCAGGATGGGAGGACCGTACAAAAAGGGGAGCTAGAGGCCGGCTGGCGCTCTTGGCCTGCTGGGCCGGGAGGAGTGTTCACAGTGCAGATAGAGTTCGACAAAGCCGGTCTGTGGCTGGCGCAGGTCTCTCCCGCCGACGGCGCTGCGGAAGGCCAGTTGGCGCGCATGGTTATGCGCGTATCCGAGGAGAGCAGTACGCCCGCCCTGGGTTCTCCGGCCCCGGCCAGCCTGAACCGTACCGCTTCCGGCGTGGCCTCCCTGGAGGAGCTCACCTCAGACGTTGAGCCCGATAAGGAGCTTTACTCCATGACCATTGCTGAAGCGCTGCAGGCTGGCAAGCCCCTCGTCGTTGCTTTTGCCACTCCCGCCTTCTGCACCTCGGCCACCTGCGGCCCGCAGGTGGATGTGGTCAAAAAGTTGAAGGAGGAATACCGGGAGCAGGCCAACTTCATCCACGTGGAGGTTTTTGCCAACCCCCATGAGATGCGGAGCGACATTAGAAAGGGAGTGGTCTCGCCTACGTTCGAAGAGTGGGGTCTGCCCAGCGAGCCGTGGGTCTTCGTAATCGACACCCAAGGGCGGGTCTCCGCCAAGTTCGACGGCTTTGCTTCTTACGAGGAGTTGGAGCAGGCCTTGCAACGCGTCATCTAGGCCGCGTCCTCTATGAATTCCGCTATCAGGGTGTCGCCGTCCTTCCTGTAGCGCACCCTTACCGGCTCCGCCAGCATCATGTGCTCTCTAAAGTGCGAGGTAGTGAAGCCTATGAACCCCTCCGTTGTGAAGGTGAACACGTTGCCCTCTTCGTCCTCTATGGTGAACCGTTCCACCTCCACTACGGACCGTGCCTCCACACTGGTAACCAGGCCCTCCACTTCGGAAAGCCTCTCTCCGCAGTTCAGTGTAAAGAGCAGCGTTATAACCAACGTAAAAAGCACTTTTGTGCCTAAATACAGTTGCTTCTTCTTCACTAGAAAACACTCAATTCTACAGATTAGATCATGGTACATTATGGCACGTTACAGCTTGACTCAAGGAGTTCAACCTAGTGGCAACACCTTCCCAGATCGCTGATTCCGGCCCCGTTCGCGAGTCCGCGCGCATAACCAGCTTGGACCTGATACGCGGGGTGGCCGTGCTGGGCATACTGTTGATGAACGCCGTCTCCTTCAAGTTCGGCGGTGGGCCTTACGCCAACCTCAGCGCAGGCGGCTCGGAGACGTGGCTCGACTGGACGGTGGGCATCTTCGGCGAAATATTCGTTGATCAGAAGTTCATGGGGTTGTTTTCCCTGCTGTTCGGCGCTGGGATGATCCTCTTCATAGACCGCGCCAGCGGGAAGGGAAGGCGCGCCGTCCTCCTCAACCTGTGGCGAAACGGGCTGTTGCTGCTGACCGGGATCCTCCACCTCCTTTTGTGGAGCGGCGATGTGCTGACGGTTTATGCAATATCATCTGTATTCCTTATCGCCATGCGAAAGCTGCCGGACCGGGCGCTCATCTCGGTTGGCGTTGCCGTGTTCGCACTGTCCGTTGCTACCGGGCTGCTGACGCAGTACATGGCCGATACGACCGACACGTCGCTGGCCGGGATCTGGACCGTGGGTGAGGTTTCGGGCGAAGAGGCTATTGAAATCATCGTTCTAATGGGCTACTTCCTGCGCGCGCTGGGGATGATCCTCATCGGCGCGGGCTTGTATCGCATGGGCTTTATGAACGGCGGTTTGCCCGCGAGGACATATCGACGGACCGCGATGCTCGGGCTTGCCGTCGGCCTGCCGCTTGCCGCGGCCGGGGTCGTCATCACCGCACTGAACGATTACTCCCGCGAGGTCGCCTTTATCGGCCAGATTCCCAACACCATCGGCACCATTCCCTCGTCGTTGGGATACATGAGTCTCATCATCCTCTGGAACAACCGGGCGGGCAACTGGCTCAAGCGGCGTCTGCGCGCCGTGGGGAGGATGGCGCTCACCAACTACCTGACACAGACGGCGCTGGGCGTGCTTGTCCTGACAACCCTGCTGGGCGATGCCGGATATGTGAACAGGAGCGCCGTCCTGGTGTTTGTGTTTGCGGTGTGGGCGTTGCAGGTGTGGTGGTCGCAGGCGTGGTTGAGCCGCTTCCTCTTCGGACCCGCGGAGTGGCTCTGGCGAGTCGCCACATATCGAAGCGGACAGCCGCTTCGCCGCAGCCCCGTGTAGGCTGCCCCGCTCCGCTCGCCCTCCGGGCAAGCGGGCAATCCGGGTGAGAAGGGGATTCGTTCCCAACGTTATGTCAAGCTGCAAGGCTAAAACGAACCAAATATTTTTTTGAGGTGAGAAACGAATCTCCTTCGACTGGCTCAGGGCAGGCCCCTTCGGCAAGCTCAGGGCAGGCCCATTCGGCAAGCTCAGGGCAGGCTCTCCGGCAAGCTCAGGGCAGAATACCGCCGGAGACGGCGCGTTTTTCGTTGCGGGTTTGGGGACAAGATGCGCCTTGGAGATTCCCGGGCTGATGAACAGCGATTGAGGGTGGCGACAAGTATTCATACAGGTAATGATAGAGGGGAAGGCGGGGGATGGGGAAGGAGGAGGTGTCAGGGTACTGCCACAGCTGTCCGGGATGGCGGAGGTCTAGCAGCGGTAATCTTGTGTTGTTGCCTTATGAGGCTATGTTCTGGAATGGGTCGGTTATTTTGCTTTTGATGGGTAGGCGCCCTCGGGCTTACCTGTTGCGGCGTTGAACGAAATCGCCTTTAGGATGCGTCCGCCTGCGCCGGTGCGTGCGCTCTCCTCTCCCGGCGGAGGTACTTGGAGGATTCTGCGGCCTACATTGTCCGTGGTCATCTCAAACCACTACACTTACCTAGTAAACCCAAACCCGCCGCTTGACACCATTGACCAAGTAACCCTTCAATAGAGTAGATTGGTGCTGCATATCCCGCTCTATTAGAGCCATAAGTATTTACACCTATAACTCTTCCATCAAATATCCGAATTAGCGGTCCGCCGCTATTGCCAGGATTCAACGGTGCAGTATGCGGTACTAAATCTCTCTCAAAGAGATAAGGTATGTCTACTGTCGCACCTAAAGTAGACTCATATTCACCATATGGATATCCTAAAGCTGCGACATTTAACCCTACTCTAGTAATTCCTCTAATAGAGTCAGAATTAACTACCGACAATGACTCAAATGAACTTGAGCAACATACCAACAATAACGCTACGTCCTTAACAACATCTGCGCCAAGGACTATGGCCTCGTAACTTTCATCTACTATTAAGACTCTTGGAGACTCGTCATTCTCAATTACATGTTGGTTCGTAATTATAAAAGCCCATACGGAATCGTCCACCTCCACTGCATTCCAAATAAATCCACTACCACTTCCAGATTCAGACTCAACTTTAACAACTCCATCTCTCAAAAAGTCTGAAATTTCAGAACGATAAAAGTTGACCCGCGTCCATTCACCACAACCATGACTTGCAACAAATACAATGTCCATAGCATCTATTTGCACAACTTGATCATAGCCTTCTCCAACTTCACGTCCCCACTCCTGATCAATCAACCAACGACATTCAGGCCCTCCCGGCGCTGAATACACTCCAGGTAAAATATCCCAATTTACATTCCACATTGTGGAATCTCCTACGGGGTCTCCATCGGAAATGCCTGTACCGTCACGACCAGCTGGAGTAGACTCGTCCCAAGCTGAGCTGGAGCCTCGATCACCATCAATCTGGATTTCACGATCTATTCCATTCCGACCAACTGGAATAGACGGAGTTGAAGCAGTTAAAATAGGCGAAGGTGTCGAGCTTAGTGTACGTAGAATCTCAGGTGTCGAGCGCGTAACGGTTGGAGTGGGCGTCGAGCTTGGTGTTGTGGTCGATGTGGGTTCAGGCGTTGGAGTGAGCACAAGCCCCAACACAAACAATACGAAGAAACCTGACAGCGCTAATCCAAGGATGCGCTTGGGCTTTCTTCGAATCAACGCAACTACAAGCCATATCAGTGCAACTAGTCCGCCCAGCAACCCTATCAACCCTAGTGCAGGCCCCATTCATCCCTCCTCGTCTTTAGCGGGAGGTCGTCCTACTGATACTCGCCACTTCATCTAGCATCTGCTCCAGTCATTTTCTTCCCATTTGAACAATGCAGGATTGTTCGGATTCTTTGCCCACTTGCCCGGATGTTCCACAAAACACAGATACAGGTTTCCGTTGCAAAATCTAGCTATACTGGAACACATGGTCAGGGCTTTTTTCTGGAGATCGCCCTGGTAAGTGGAAATGAACAACTGGTTCTTTGAGCGTCCCATTACCAGCTTGCTAAAGTCCTTGGTGATCTCGCGGCTGTTTTTGTTGTCGAATTCGGACTCGATTTGCCACAGGCTCTTTGCAATGTATGGAAGTAGCTTCTCTTGCCTTATTGACTTAACCCATCCAATCTGGCAGACCGATATGTCGAACAGCAACTCGTTCAACTCAAAGTCATTGTTGTCATTGTTGTTTCTCCAGAAAACACGTTGATCCTTACTTCTGTAATGTTCCTGAAAGCCCTTCCCCAAACAATCTATCCACAGCTTAGCGAGCTCTTTATGAATTTGACCCTTAGATTTGTCGGAGCAGTCCTCGGAAGAGGCTCCCTGCTTCACATTCTCCCAAGCCTTATGTATGAGAGCCTTAAGGTTGATATTTCTGTCCGTCATATCGACGCTTCCTTGTGCCTACCAGCTACCGCCAGATAGAAGCTCATCGTGAGGGTTCTTGATTTTGTCAAAGTGTGGAGGGTCGGAGTGTACCATATTGCGAACTATTCGCTGGAGGTCAGGTTCCTCCATGCAGGTAAGGAGACCCCAGGAGTGCTTGAGTGACTGGGGCTTGGGAGGCGGAGGTTTTGGATTCCTCACTTCGTTCAGAATGACAGTTGGCGGGGATATTACCCGCCCAAAGCCCGTTCGCCCTGAGCCTGTCGAAGGGCGCATCCCCCCGGCGTGGTTCGACAAGCTCACCACGAACGGAACTCCGTTCCCGCGCCTGGATGCCCGTCGTCACGGGCAAGACGAACGGGGACAGGCTCTCGTTCCCTTCCGTCATTCCCGACCCCGATCGGGAATCCATCCCCTCGGCGTGGTTCGACAAGCTCACCACGAGCGGACTTTGGAGTCCGCTGGCCCCGCCCCTGGGTACCCGTCCCCGTGTCGGGTACGACCCTTCGGCTAGCTCAGGGTAAACTATGGGCGGGAAAGACGGGTGTGTTTGCAACGCTAAGCCCGCTTTCGCCAGTGGTGGTGGCGGTAGTATGATGTGAATCCGATGACTGTCAAGAAGAAGCCAAGGACAATCCGGGATCTCCGTGAGAGCGGATACCAGGTCTTGCCAATCAGGGAAGAGCTGAGGCGCAACCTGGTGAAGAAGCTGCGCAACAAAGAGACCCTCTTCCCCAAGATAGTGGGATTTGAGGAGACCGTGGTGCCTCAGATCCAGAACGCCATACTGGCGGGTCAGGACATTGTCCTGCTCGGTGAGCGCGGCCAGGCCAAGTCGCGCATCATCCGCTCCCTGACCACTCTGCTGGACGACGAGATACCGGTCATAGCGGGATGCGAGATCAACTGCAACCCGTTCGCGCCCGTGTGCCGCGCCTGCCGCGACAAATGCCGCGACGTGGAGGACGAAGTCGAGATATCCTGGCTGCAGAGGGACGACCGCTACGGAGAGAAGCTGGCCACGCCGGACATCTCCATAGCCGACCTCATCGGTGAAGCTGACCCTATCCGCGTCGCCGAGGGCCGCTATCTGTCGGACGAGCTTACCATTCACTACGGGCTCATTCCCCGCACCAACCGGGGCATATTCTGCATAAACGAGCTTCCCGATTTGGCGGAGCGCATACAGGTTGGCCTGTTCAACCTCATGGAGGAGCGGGACATACAGATCAAGGGCTATCGCATCCGGCTGCCGCTGGACATTTACATTGTGGCCACCGCCAACCCGGAGGACTACACCAACCGCGGCCGCATCATTACGCCTCTCAAAGACCGCTACGGCTCGCACATCCGTACCCACTACCCGCGAGCCATTGAAGAGGAGATAGAAATAGCTGAGCAGGAGCGGGCAAACCTTGGAGAGATAGAGGAGATGGTCACCGTTCCGCAGTACATGAAGGAGATCATCGCGGAGGTCACCGCCCTGGCCAGGCGCAGCCCGGACATCGACCAGCGCTCCGGGGTCAGCGTACGCGTCTCCATAGCCAACTTCGAGACGGCGATGAGCAACTCGGCGCGCCGCGCCTTGCTGAACGGCGAAAAGTCAGCCGCTCCCCGTATCAGCGACCTAAGCTTCATCCTTCCCTCTTCCAGCGGCAAGATAGAGCTGGAGACCGTGGAGGAGGGTAGGGAGCCTCGCATCATAGAAGACCTGGTCAAGAAAGCCGTGCTCAACGTGTTCAGCCGTTACTTCAACGTTAGGGACCTGGAGCCGCTGGTCCTCATGTTCGATGAGGGTGCGGTCATGGAAACGGGCAGCGAGATTCCGTCCAAGGAGTACGCCAAGGCCGGGAGAAGGCTGGACGGCCTCAGCGATGCGTTGAAGCGGTTGGAATCGGACGGCTCCCCGGAACTGGTTGCGTCGGGTACGGAGTTCATACTGGAAGGACTGCATCTGAACCGCAGGCTCAACCGCGACAGGGTGGAAGGCCGGTTCCGCTACCGGGGGTAGGGAGACCACCTTCGTCCACCCGGATGAGAGGAACTACCGAAGCAGCTCCAGGAACTCCTCTCTAGTCAGGCCGGCGTCTCGGATTAATGCCCTCAACAGGCCTCGCCCTAACTCCCTATGCCTGGGAACCGAGAGCCTTCTGCCCCTCGGTCCTATCAGTATCATGTGGCTGCCCTCCGTGCGGTCCCAAGCATATCCAACCTTGGCGACCGCCCTGACGAACTCGTCGCCTGATATGACAGGCAGGCGAGGCACTACGCGGTTACGTCCACGACTTCGAACTCGGACGAAGTAGGCGCTGGTACGCCGTGTTCCCGCATACTAGCCAGGTAACCCCTGATAGCCTCCCGTATGTTTGCCAGAGCCTCGCTTCTCGTACGGCCCTGGCTGTGACATCCCGGAAGAGTAGGGCAGCTGGCCACCTGCCAGCCGTCCTCGTCAGTCTCGAACACCACCAACAGTTTCAGGACTCGACCTTCGCCATCGGACGCGTCAATGGACACCGCCTCTGACGACAACCTATCCGATATATCGAAACCCAACGCATTGAGAATCCCATGCGCGTACTGGGATGTAAACTCGGCCAGCGCCAAGCCGGTGACCAGTCGGATGACCTGTTTGATGGGGTATTGTCGTTCGTGGAGCATGACGAAATACTTGTGCCGCGCATCGGTAGTTGTGGGTGTACTGTTACGCGTGGCGTTTATCACGTCCTCTCGTGTCACCTCATACCGTTTGCCGGTTATCTGGAAGCGCATCTCGACCAACCTCCTCATCATGGCGTTTCTATTATCTATAAATGATAGAATAGTTGTAAAGAGTCCCCGCACGCGTCCCTCCGTTTCGGACTGTTAAGCAATCATCTGCTAATATGTCGCCCGTGTAGTCCATTATCAAAGGAGGCAGCATGGCAGACTCCCTTCCCCAACTGGAAGACGGCGCGCAGACCGTCTTCTTCAAATCCGGCGGCGAGTGGTGTTTCTTCCGCACTCCGCCGTCTTACACTACGTCCGGCCCGCCCTTGCCCTGCGTGATCCAATGCCACGGCAACAGCGGCTATGTCCGTGACGGTGAGTACGCTATATCCACGTCCGACACCCTGGACGACCAGGGGAACAGCATCTTCATCAGGACGCTGGTCGACGCGGGAATCGCTGTTGCCGGTTCGCATGCCAGGGGCAGCGCCTGGGGCAGACCCGATGCGGCTGCTGCCTACGCCGCCCTGTTCAACTCGCTGATCGAAGACGCCAACGTTGATTCGGAGCGTATTGGCATGCTTGGCGGCGGCCTGGGAGGCTCCGCTCTGTGGAGCGCCGTCACCGGCCCCCTCCTGGGCAAGGTCCGCGCCGCCGCATTGCAGCAGGCCACGCTCAATTTCGACAGCGTCATACGAGCGCACAAGTTCAAGGGAGACCTGCTGGAGGCCTGGGGTATTCCCAGAGAGGCGGACGACGACCTGGCCGTGGCCTCCCTTGCCGGTAACGACCCCGTGACCAGGACCCGCATGCTGATATTGGAGCGGGGAGAAGAGGCTGCGGCGTCTCTCCTACCTGAGGTGGGGTTCTTCCACGGCGACGAGGACGAAAACATGCTCTACGAGGGCAACCCCGTAGCGCTGGCCGCTGTCCTGAAAACATGCGGAGCCAGGCATACCTTCTACACCTATGAGGGAGTGGGTCACGCCACTTACGCTATGGGCAAACCCGTCGCCGAAGACATCAAGGAGTTCTTTAGCAAAGCCTTTGGCATGGCATAGGAGGAAGGAATGATGAACCAGCGCGATTTAATCGGATACGGCGCCAACCCGCCCCAAGTGGAATGGCCGGGAAAGGCTCGCATAGCCGTATCCGTCGTGGTCAACTACGAAGAGGGCGCGGAATACTCCATTTTGGACGGTGATGCGCAGGGCGAGAGCATGGGGGAGGTGCAGTCGCCGGTTCCTCCCGGAGAGCGTGACCTGGCCAACGAGTCCTTCTATGAATATGGAAGCAGGGCCGGCGTCTGGAGAATTCTCCGCATTTTCGACCAGTTCAACCTCAAGAGCACGTTCTACGTATGCGCCCTGGCCTTGGAGCGCAACCCTGAGGTTGGCCCCGCCATAGTGGAAGGTGGACACGAGGTGATGGGGCACGGCTACCGGTGGGAGGAGTACTTTAATATGGACCGTGACGCGGAACGCGAAGCCATCCGCAAGGCGGTGGACTCCATCACCAGGACAACCGGTCAGCGGCCCCTGGGCTGGTATACACGCTACGGTCCCAGCATCAACACCAGGGACCTGGTCGTGGAGGAGGGCGGCTTTCTATACGACTGCAACTCGTATGCGGACGACCTGCCCTTCTACACCAGCGTCGATGGCAAGCCGTGGCTGGTCGTGCCCTATTCGCTGGAGGTGAACGATGTCAAGTACTGGCGGGGAGGCATGGCCAATCCCAACGACTTCTACGATGCCATGCGCAACACCTTTGATCTCCTCTACGAGGAAGGGGCAACGCACCCCAAGATGATGTCCATAGGGCTTCACTGCCGCATAGTGGGAAAGCCGGCGCGGGCCGCCGTCCTCAAGCAGTTCCTGGAGTACGCCGCGTCTAAACCGGACGTCTGGTTTGCCCGCAGGATTGACATTGCTCGCTGGTGGCTGGACAAATATCCACCCCAGGCTTAGACAGGGGTGGGGTGCAACGTCCGCATAACGATTAAACAGGAGGAACTATGGCCTCGGAACGCGATTTCATTGGATACGGCCCAAACCCGCCCAGGGTGGAGTGGCCCAACGGGGCCCGTATCGCGGTTTCGGTCGTGGTCAACTACGAAGAGGGCTCCGAGTACTCCGTGCTGGACGGCGACCCACAGGGCGAACTGCCGTCCCTGGTCGACCCCGGCCAGCGCGACCTCTACATGGAGTCGAACTTTGAGTACGGAAGCCGGGCCGGAGTGTGGCGCGTCTTCGACATTCTGCAGGAGTACAACGTCAGAGCCACCTTCTTCGGCTGTGCTCTGGCCTTGGAACGCAACCCCTATGTTGGCCCCGAAATCATCAAGCGTGGCCATGATTTGGTTGGGCACGGCTACAGGTGGGAGACGTACTACCAGATGGACCGCGATACGGAAAGGGAGCTCATCCACAAAGCGGTCGAGTCGTTCATCAAGACCACCGGCCAGCGTCCTCTGGGCTGGTACACGCGTGCAACCCCCAGCCTGAACACCCGCGAGCTGCTGATTGAGGAGGGCGGTTTCCTCTACGACTGCAACTCCTACGCCGATGACCTGCCTTTCTACACCAACGTCAACGGGAGGAAATGGCTGGTTGTCCCCTATACCCAGGAGGTGAACGATTTCCAGTTCTTCCAGGAGATCATTGCCCGTCCCAGCGATTTCTACGAGATAATGCGCAGCGCCTTTGACAGGCTCTACGAGGAAGGGGCCACCCATCCCAAGATGATGTCGATAGGCCTTCACTGCCGCATGGTGGGCCGCCCCGCCCGCGCCGTGGCCTTGCAACAGTTCTTGGAGTACGCCGCGTCCAAACCGGACGTCTGGTTTGCAGGTCGTACGGATATAGCCAAGTGGTGGCTGGAAAGATACCCTTGAACGCCCGCCTTGTCGCGTCTAAACAACCGTCCGCATAATGAAGCTGCTGCCGCTAGCTCCACTTACTGGAGTCCGGGCCTGGCCAGTGCTTTGCAATTAGAGCGGCCATTTCTTCACTGCGATTAAGAATCGAAGCGTCATCCCAACTGGATTTGTGGCTCAACTCGTTGTTCATGTTCATTACACTGTGCTCCAAGAGCGCATCGCGCTTGGTCTGCCAGGGGGAATTGGACAGGGACGAATTAAGCCTCTGTGTTACAAGGGTAAGATTTCCAATCGTGTGTATAAGGCCATTGCGGGTTTGCTTGGCCTCTTCCCTATCTTCATCTTCGCAGGCTGGAAGCGGCCAGTGTTCACCCCAACTGACGGGCATCAGATGCTCTATAGTTAGGTTCTTGGGGACTTCTGGCTGCTCAGACATCATTGAGCGACGCTGGCTCTCTATGCCCTCGAGAACCAGTCTCAACCTGCCCCTCGTAAGTAGTCTATAGATAGGAGAGGACTTTAGGAAGTTGAGCAGGGTATCGTCGTTAACCCACTCTCTGGAATCCGCCTTTTGCTCCTTCAAGAAGTTGCTTACAACTCTATCGGCCTCTTCAAGGCCGTTCTCAAGCAGTCTAGCGGCAAGATCCAGTGTGAGCCTGTTATAGTCTTTAGTGGTTCTCCTACATATCATTCGACGAATCAAGAAGCTTTCCAATGCATCAAAAGCGCCTATGCGCACTTTGTGACTAGTGGACAACAATAGAAGTAGAACGGGCGTGATAACGCCAAGTTGCATCACGCCCATCCGATAATAGAACTTTTCCTCCTCCTGAGTGCGCTGTTCCGTCTCGTATCTTCTGTAGTTTCCAAGGTCCTGCCTAACTTCTCTCATCACGTCTTCAATCTGTCGGTCTTGAGAAATACGGCGGAATACGTCGAACACCTTAGAAGGTGGGATGTCAGGCGCCGGGACTTCCGTGCAGGTGCGCATAGCAAGCCAATAGTTGAAGAGCATGTCCAATCTTGGCCTTAAGAGGCGACCCTGCCTGACCTCTTGACGCCACCACCCATCGTCGAGACCCTCCCAAAGATCCACCTTTCTACTCAGTTCTCTGGAAGACCGCGCTAGAACGAAGTTCTTGATGAGGTCTGATTGCTCAAGCGGAGTGCCGCGAGCGTTCAGTGTTTCGAATATGACATTCGGGTCATCCCTAGAGTCAAGGTCTATTACAACCATTTGGAGCAGTGCGGTAACCGCCGTCTCTAGAGCGTCTATTCTTTCGTATGCCGAGTCTGATGAGTCGTTGAGCCATTTACGCACTTGTTCTTGGAAAAACTCGTGAGCCTGGACAATCAAGGATTCTTCAAAGTCATCAGCCGCCAGGCCGTTGTCCATAGCATGCCTGAACGCGTCGCGATCCATCCTAGTGGGCCAGAGTTTGAAGATGTGGTGTCCCTCTTCTCCTATCAGGTCTCTGTCGTTAGTAACCAGCTTTGACAGGCGTGTAGCTGGCTGCCTCAGTTCCAGTTCCTCACAGATCACTTGAATGGCATCAAGCATGAGTTGAAGCGTAGTTACCCTCTGCTGGCCATCAATGACTTCCCTCTGCTCTATGTCTTTAGCTGCCGTTGGGACTTGTTGAAGAACGACTGCCCCGAGAAAGTGTGGCTTTGTCTGTTGTTGGGCCTTTACACTGTCGTTGCCTGGGCGCTCCAATGCCTCCAGGTACTCTTCGGCCACGTTGCGCACGTCGTCCCACAACGGTTCCCACTGATCATCGTGAGTCCAGACGTAAGGACGCTGAAACTCAGGAATGGTATATCGGACATCCTTCAGGAAGAGAGCTTTGGGGCTGAGAATGCTTGTATCCAAACGAAACCTCCAACCAATGCACGACTTGTAGCTACACCGTTCTTGCGGAATGCGGCTACTGAGATTGCTCTAGAATGAACACGGGAACTCCCGCTCCACGGTCACAATGTCATAATCTAGCCTGATTCCGCTCCGCAATATTGTAGTAGAGCATAGCAAGTATGGTTAAGCTTGTGAATCAGGAGTTGCTATCCCCACCACCGCCTGCCCGTTTGCCCGTCTGTTCGGATATAATGCCTCCGTTAGACACCGTCATCAAGGAGGCCTCTTATGACCATGACCATAGTTGGCTACGACCCGGAAACGGGTCAGTTTGGAGGAGCCGTTGCCACCAAGAACCCCGCCGTAGGCTCGCGTGTACTGCGCGGCCTGGGCGAAGTGGGTATGGTCGGCTTCAGTTCAAACGAGACCCAGCGCCGCCGCGGCATAGCCATGCTTCAGCTTGGCTTCCCCGCTCCCGTTGTCTTGGAAGCGCTGATCAAGGTCAGCAAAGGGCAGGGCCAGTACAGCCTCATTGACCGAAGCGGCGTCTCCGCCGCCTACTCCTCGCCATCCCTGGCTCCCTGGCACGGCAGCCGCTCCGGCAAGAACTACGCTTGCGGCGCCAACACCATGGTCGGCCCTGCGGTGGTGCAGGCGCTGGGAGACACCTTTGAACAGACCGAAAACAGCGGCCTGCGCCTGGAAGAGCGACTCATCATGTGCTTGGAGGCGGCTCAGGCCACCGGCGGCGACAACAGGGGCAGGCAATCCGCAGCCGTGCAGGTCCACTGGAAGCGCATAGACGCCAACCCATACCTGGACATCCGTATAGATGACCATGCCAACCCGATTCCGGAGCTGAAAGCCGTGACCAAGATATACCGGCAGACCTACCCGGAATACTCGTCTCAGACCTGGCCTGAGCTCGATGCGGGCGGTCATCCCATACTCTATCCCGGTAGCTGGTAAAACGTTGACATAGCCGTATATGTCATTAAAATTGCCTCTATCTTCTATTGGCGCCGGGAGGCGGCTGGGCAGTTGCCTACACCCTGGATGGAATCCCTCTGAAGGAGCATAAACCGTGCCTGTTGACAAAGAAATCTCCGCTAGTGTTATCAATTCTCTGAAGTGGCGTAACATCGGCCCGCACCGCGGCGGACGCGTGGTTGCCGTAGCCGGACATCCCACGCAGGACATGGTCTTCTACTTCGGCGCCTGTACCGGCGGCGTCTGGAAGACCAGCGACGGCGGCACGTACTGGGAAAACGTCTCGGACGGTTTCTTCAAGACATCCGCTGTCGGCGCAATCGCCGTCGCGGAATCGGACCCCAACGTCATCTATGCCGGGATGGGCGAGGCCTGCATCAGGGGCAACGTCTCCTACGGCGATGGCGTCTACAAGTCCACCGACGGCGGCGCAACCTGGGCCAACGTGGGACTGCAAGACACCCGCCATATAGCCCGCGTCCGTGTCCACCCCAAGAACCCTGATCTTGTTTACGTAGCCGCGCTGGGCCACGCCTTTGGCCCCAACGCGGAACGCGGCGTCTTCCGCTCCGCCGACGGCGGCAAGAACTGGGAACGCGTGCTGTTCCGCAGTGAAAACACCGGAGCCATAGACCTCACCTTCGACCCGACCAACCCGCGCATACTGTTCGCCGCCATGTGGCAGGCGCATCGCACCCCGTGGAGCCTGAACAGCGGCGGGCCGGAAAGCGGCATCTTCCGCTCCACGGACGGCGGAGACACCTGGCAGGAGCTCAGCGGCAGGCCGGGGCTGCCCCAGGGAATCAAGGGACGCATTGGAATCACCGCGTCCGCCGCGCGCCCCGGACGCGTTTGGACCACCATCGAGGCGGAGCCGCCGGGGGTGTTCCTCTCCGACGACGGCGGGGAGACCTGGCAGCTGGTCAGCGATAACCTGGACGTCCAGGCCCGGCCCTGGTACTACCAGCACATCTTCGCCGACCCCAAAGACGCCGAAACGGTGTGGATACTCAACTCCTCCGCCTGGAAGTCCACCGACGGCGGACGTACCTTCAGCCAGGTGAACACGCCGCACGGCGACAATCACGACCTCTGGGTAGACCCCTGCAATCCCCAGCGCATGATTGAGGGCAACGACGGCGGGGCAACCGTCACCTTCAACGGCGGCGACACCTGGTCGACCATCTACAATCAGCCCACCGCCCAGTTCTACCACGTGGACACCGACAACCGGTTCCCCTACCGCGTCTACGGCACGCAGCAGGACAACTCTGCCATAAGCGTACCCTCCCGCACCCACAAGGGAACCATCCCCTGGGGCGATTGCTACACCGTCGGCAGCTCTGAGAGCGGCTACATCGCCGTCCACCCGGACGACCCCGACGTCGTCTTCTCCGGCGCAATAGGCAGCTCTCCCGGCGGCGGCGGCAATATGCTCCGCTACGACCATCGCACGGGCCAGGTTCGCATCGTGACGGTTTGGCCGGAGTTCTACACCGGCTGGGGCGCCAAGGACATGAAGTACCGCTTCCAATGGACGTATCCCATCAAGTTCTCTCCGCATGACTCCAACGTCCTCTACGCGACCGGAAACCTGGTGTTCCGTTCCACCGACCAGGGCGATAGCTGGGAAGCCATAAGCCCCGACCTCACCCGCAACGATCCCTCCACCCTGGAGCCCTCCGGCGGCCCCATCACCAAGGACACCTCCGGCGCTGAGACCTACGCCACCATCTTCGCTTTCGCGGAGTCGCCCCTGGAGAAGGGTCTCTTCTGGGCCGGCTCGGACGACGGCCTAGCGCACGTCTCCCGTGACGGCGGCGAGAACTGGCGGGACGTTACGCCCCCAGACCTTGGCGAATGGACGCTGGTCAGCATGATCGAACCGTCGCCCCACGACGCCGCCACGGCCTACTTGGCCGCCACGCGGTACAAGACGGACGACCCCAGGCCGATGCTGTTCAAGACCGCGGACTACGGAACCACCTGGACATCTATAGTGGACGGCATCCGGGAGGGCGATTATCTTCGCTGCGTGCGTGAAGATACGGTCAACCCGGGACTTCTCTACGCGGGCACCGAGACCGGAGCCTACGTATCGTTCGACTCTGGCGCGGCCTGGCAGCCCCTTCAGTCCAACCTGCCCGCCGTCCCTGTTTATGACCTTGCCGTGAAGGAAGACGACCTGGTGGCCGCTACTCACGGACGCTCCTTCTGGATACTGGACGACGTTACCCGCCTGCGCCAGATAAGCCAGGATATAGCTGACAAGAGAGCATATCTCTTCAAGCCCCGCGATACATACCGCCCCGCGGCTCCATTTGGAGCCAGGCGTGGCTCGGCGGGCAAGAACTACATGCTCTCCCTGGGCGCTCCCATAGCCTACTACGAGACCAAGGACGAGATGGGGAACGTTGTTCAGAAATTCCTCGACTCCGGCGAGAACCCTCCTTTTGGCGTCATCCTCACCTACTATCTGAAAGACGCCCCGGAGAGTGAAGCGACCCTGGCCTTCCACGACTCAAGCGGCGGTCTGATCAAGACCTTCTCCAGCTTGAGGTTAGCGGAGCCGTCCAAATACCAGCCGGAAGACCCCCGCTTGCCTGCCAACCAGGGCGGCAACTGCTTTGTCTGGGACATGCGCTATCCATACGCCCGCAAGGTTCCCGATGACAAGGCGATGGACCCCGTGACCACCGGCCCACTGGCCCCGCCTGGGACGTACTCGGTCACCCTCACCGTGGACGGCGAATCCCAAACTCAGAGCTTCCAGCTGCTCAAAGACCCTCGCGTGGCTGCCAGCCAGCAGGACTTTGATGAGCAGTTCACTGCGGCCATACAGGTGCGCGACAAGCTCTCGGAGGTCACCGACGCCATCCTTGACCTGCGCAGCATCCGGGACCAGGCTCAAGAGTGGGCCAAGCGCGCTGAAGGCTCTCCCGCCGCTGAGACCGTGACCGCCGCCGCAGAGGGCCTCAAGGATAAGCTCACCGCCATAGAAAACGAGTTGATGCAGACCGGCTACAGGGGCGAGCGAGACCGCCTCCACATTCAGGTGAAGCTCAACCGCAAGCTCGCCGAGCTGATGAACGTGATCTCAGCCGCCGACTTCAAGCCGCCCAGGCAGATTTACGACGTCTTCACGGACATCACGGGTCGCATAGACCCCCATCTTCAGAGCTTGCAGCAGGTCAAGGACAAGGATCTGGAGGAGTTCGTCAATCTGCTCCACGAGATTGAGGTGCCGCCGATAGTCCCTTAGCACGAGCACACTCCGAGGCTGAGCGGGCCGTATGTCAGACGGGGTGGGGTAGAGACAACGTGGAAAGGTCACCCTTGGACCTGGAAAAGGAAAAGAGACGGCTCCTGCGGCTGATTAGCAAGGAAGTCAACGACCGCAAAGTGGTCGACGCCATGGCAAGGGTGCCCAGAGAGGCGTTCGTACCCCCGGCCAGCAGACACCTTGCCTATGAAGACATCCCGCTGCCCATAGGCGATGGGCAGACGATATCTCAACCGATGATTGTGGCCATGATGGTTTCTATGCTCAACATCGAGCCCGGAGACAAGGTTCTGGAGGTAGGTACGGGATCGGGGTATCAGGCGGCTGTGCTCTCTCTCCTCGCCAAAGAGGTATTTACCACGGAACGGTTCAAGAGCCTTGCCGATAGCGCAAGGGAGCGCCTGCACTCTCTGGGCTATCACAACGTCGCGGTGCATCAGGCGGGCGACGTCCTGGGAAGGAGCGAGGACTCACCGTTCGATGCCATCGTAGTTGCCGCTGCGGCGCCTCGACTGCCCAGGGCGCTGCTTGAACAGTTGAGCGAAGGTGGCCGTCTGGTTATACCCGTGGGCTCGCGGAGCCAGCAGGATCTTCTGCTCGTCACAAAATCGCACGACGGCTACTCTGTGAAGAACCACGGTTCGTGTCGTTTCGTCCCGCTGGTGGGGGCCGGAGCGTGGACCGAACACGAGGTCGGGGATACATGCTAAGGGGCCGTTTCTGAGCGGTTAGCGGAAAAGGAGGTGCGACGGGTGAGTACGCGAGATCTGCCGCCAGGCTACGTCGAGATAGGCACATGGACTCCCAGCAAGTTGACCGGGAGAGACTGGATTGTTCTGTTCGTCGCCTTTGCGATTCTGGCGTATGCTTCCCTCCAGACCATGGCTGTATCCCAGTTGGTATTCGTCGGCGCGGATAGCTTCACCATATCGCTCGATACCATCATTGGCGGAATTGCCTTAGGGGCAGTACTTGGGGTCACGCTCCATGAGCTGGCCCATGCCATCGCATTCCTAGCGTACGGCGGGCGTCCGCGCTTCGGATTCAAGCTCTGGACCAGGTTCGGCCCGGTCTTCTGGGTGGGCGCGCCCGGCTGCTATCTGAGCAGAGCGAAATTCGCGGTGGCGGGGCTTGCGCCCCTGTTGCTCTTGACGGCGCTGCTGCTGCCTGTTCTGTTTCTCGCGCCCGTGGGAGGCCTTGTCCATGCCGCCGCGCTTTGGGCCTTTTTCCTGGGAGTCACGGGGTCGTCGGGCGACGTTGTCATCCTTAGTAAGGTGATGCGTTATCCCAGTGAGGCGCTCTTTGAGGATCACGGCGACGGGTTCAAGGTGTACTCAAAGCAAAATGATATAATCCTTCACGAGGCCAATCCCTCACAACCATGATGACAACTACAGTTGAGACCAGATACGAAGCGGTAATTGGGCTAGAGGTGCACGTTCAGCTCCTCACCAAGAGCAAGATGTTCTGCGCCTGTCGCGCCGGTTATCAGGGCGCTGAGCCCAACTCGGAGGTATGCCCTGTTTGCCTGGGAATGCCCGGCGTCCTCCCCGTGATAAACAAGCGCGCCGTGGAGTTTGTCATGATGACCGGCCTGGCGCTGAACTGCGGCATCGCGGAGGAGACCAAGTTCGATAGGAAGAACTATCCCTATCCCGACCTGATGAAGGGGTACCAGATCTCTCAGTACGACCGGCCCATAGCCAGCGGCGGGTGGATGTCTATCCCGGCGGACGATGGAGAGAAGAGGGTGCGCATCAACCGCGTCCACCTGGAAGAAGACGTGGCCAAGCTGTTCCACCGTACCGGCGAAACGGGAGAGGCCTACAGCCTGTTGGACGTGAACCGCGCCGGTGTGCCTCTCATGGAGATTGTCGGCGAACCGGACCTGCGCTCGCCGGAGGAGGCCCGGCAGTATCTGGTGAAGCTTCGCACCATCCTGCGCTACCTCGGTGTGTCCACCGCCAACATGGAGGAGGGCAGCTTCCGCTGCGACGCCAACGTCAGCATCCGCCCCCAGGGCAGTGTCGAGCTTGGCGCAAAGGTGGAGGTGAAGAACATGAACAGCTTTCGCTCCGTGTTTCGCGCCCTGCAATACGAATTGGAACGCCAGGCTGTGGTCTTGGAAGAGGGGGGCCAGATTGCACAGGAGACGCGAGGCTGGCTGGAAGATAGGGGAGTCACCGCGTCGCAGCGCTCCAAGGAGTTCGCTCATGACTACCGCTATTTCCCGGAGCCTGACCTGACGCCTTTGAAGATCAGCCGTCAGTGGGTGGAAGAGGTTCGAGCAAACATGCCCGAACTGCCGGATGCCAGGCTCCGTCGCTATGTCGAAGATCTGGGGCTGAGCGAGTACAAAGCAGGTCAGCTCACCCTGGGCACAAGCGCTGCCAGCAGCTACTTCGATTCCGCGATGAGCTACGCTGGCGATATGAGCGAAACGGCGAGGCGCAAGCGGGCCGACGTATTGTGCAACCTTGTTCTCGGCGATGTTACGCGATTGTTCAACAGCATCGGCCAGGAGATAAGCGGCGATAGGATAGATGCCAAGCACCTTTTTGAAGTCGCCGCTATGATGGAGGAGGGTAAGCTGAGCACCAACATGGCCTCAGAGGTGCTCGACGCCTTGTTCGAATCACCCCAAAAAGCGCCGGCGGACATCGTGAAGGAGAGAGGCCTGGAGCAGATCTCCGATTCTTCCGCCATACAGGCCGCGGCAGACCGGGCCATCGAAGATAATCCCAAGGCGGTCCAGGACTACATGAGCGGCAAGGAGACCGCGGTCAAGTTCCTGGTCGGCCAGGTGATGAAAGCAACCAGGGGCCAGGCAAACCCGGCGCTGGCTAACGATGTCTTGCAGCAGAAGCTGGAGAGTTTGAAGGAGGGATGACGTTGAGGTGAGCTTGACACCTGAACCGTCCCTGTTAGAGTTAATGAGAGGAAACAAGAACAAATGCAGACTTATGTAAGTATAGCGGCAATAATCCTCTCCGTTGTCCTCATAGTAGTGATTCTGGCGCAGGTCAGGGGCGGCGGGACCGGTCTTTTCGGCGCTGCTGAAGGCACGTTCCGCACCCGCCGAGGCGTAGAGCAGACCCTGTTCCGATTCACCATTGTGCTCGGAGTTCTTTTTGTCATGCTGTCGCTCGTCGGCGTTTGGAGGCCCTGGGAACGGTTCTAGGGAGCCATGCCGGGTCCGGTAATCACCCTGCTCAGCGACTTTGGCCTCTCCGATTCTTACGTCGGGGCCATGAAAGGGGTGATATACAGCATCTGCCCCGGGGCCAGCATAGTAGACATAACCCACGAAGTGCCGCCCCAGGACTTGCTCCAAGGGGCTTTCCTATTGAGCACTGCCTGGCGCTTCTTTCCCTCCGGCACCGTACACGTAGCGGTGGTCGACCCTGGCGTTGGAACCGAGCGCAATCCTCTGCTGGTACGTGCACGTGACCACTTCTTTCTAGCGCCCGACAACGGCCTCCTCAGCCTGGTCCTGCCCGGCGACAACGCTAGGGCTGTTCCTTTCCAGGCCTACCAGGCGGCCATTTCGCCGGGAGTCGAAGCGTTTGCTTTGACTAATTCCGCGTACTGGCTGCACCCGGTGAGCAACACCTTCCACGGGCGCGACATCTTTGCTCCGGCGGCGGCCAACTTGCTACTGGGCGCTGCCCCCGGTGATATGGGAGAGCGCGTGGAGAAGATGGTCAGGCTGGCAGTGCCGAAGCCGCGGTGGGAGGACGGTTCCCTAACCGGCTACGTGCTGCACGTGGACAGGTTTGGCAACATAGTGACCAACATCGTGCTGCGGGACATTGCGGAGATGTCTGGTGGAATTGAAATAGAGGTTGGGAATAGGAAGCTAAGTCGCTTCTCAAACACCTATGGCGATACCAGCGAGCTGACGGCTCTCATCGGCGGGCAGGGCTACCTGGAGGTAGCGCTGCCCAACGGTAACGCGGCGCTTGAGCTCGGAGTCCGGGTTCAGGATAGGGTATCGGTGCGAGGGCTCAGCCCTTCACCAGCCTGACGGCGTCACCCGGTTTCAGGGCGCCGGTTTCCACCACTGTAGCGGCTACGCCCCTCCGTCCCAGGAATGACTTGATGATCTCCTCGTGGTACACGTTGAGCGTGGCGCAGGGAGCGTTCTGGCCGGTAACCCGCACCACGGCGTTCGCCCCCAGTTCCAGAAGATCGCCGGCCTCTAGGTTAGACAGATCGCCCAGGCCGCTGACCTGTATGTTTTCCCCAATGGAACCGGGGCCCAGCTCCACCTGCAGGTGGTCGCTTACCGCTTCCAGCGCCTCCTGGGCCACTATCGTAACGTGCCGCGTATTCGGCTCAGGGTCGCCGGTCTTCTTGTGCTTGTTGATTGGGCCGGAGTGGAAGTCGCCCTCCACGCCGTGGGTTCCAATCGCTATCTCAGGCTGCGGATACTTGGGCACGCCGCTTTCCGGCCTCATGCATACGGCTACTACTGTTCCTTGCTCCAACGTTTGATGCATTATGCTTACCCCCGTTATCAAGAAAGGGTTCAGAGCCCCAGTTTACCAGGATTCATCAGATTGTGAGGGTCGAGGGCGCGTTTGATGCGCTTGACTGTGTCCAGCCTGTTCCCCCACTCCTCCTGCACAAGGTGGGAGAGCTTGAGCCCGACGCCGTGGCAGTACTCCATGGCGCCGCCCATCTCTTGCGCCAAGCGGAGTACCTCGTCCACCGTTTCCACGAAACTGTCCTGCTGCTGGTTGCCCTCCACACGCGCCCCGGTCATGATGAACGAGAACAGCCCGGGGTCGGTCCAAACGGAGTACTCTCTGACTGCGACGTTGTTTCGGCTACTGATGGCTTCCACTCTCCGGCGGAACTCCAGAACGGAGGAAACGGGAAGGGCCAGGTGCAAATAGTCCCAGTGACCCCTGTCGGCCCACCATCTCGACCACCGTTCAGCGGGCGGCAGGTGGAGCGCCTCTCGCTTGTAAGCCTCCCCGCTGTTGTGTCGTGATTGCCAGTACTCCATCGTCTCATCCGGCCCGATATCGCTGCCCCCGTGCTCCTTGCAGATGCGCAGCGCACGCGTCTCTTGGGCATCCACCTCCTCTTTGTACCCTTCGAAGACCAGGTACAAAAGGACGCTGTCTTCCGGCTCTTCAGTGAGATCGGTCAGAGCGGGGCGCAGGCCGATGGAGAACATTTCGGCCACGGCGTGAAACCCATCGTCGAATGTACTGAACGAGACTGTGGCAAAGCGGCGGTCTTCGGGTAACGGGAAGACGCGCAGGGCGGCCGCCGTGATTATTCCCAGAGTCCCTTCCGAGCCGATGAAGAGTGCGTTCAGGTCCGGCCCGGACGCCGGTTTGGCCACGGCCTTGGTAGTCATCACGTCGCCTGTGGGCAGTACGACTTCCAAAGCGGCCACCTGTGCCCCCATCGACCCGTAACGCGCGGCAAGGTAGCCGACGCCGTCGGTGGAGATGGCTCCTCCAACGGTCGCTATGGGCTTGCTGTAGGGGTCGTGTCCAAGCATGAGGCCGTGATCTGCGAGCATGGCGTCCAGGTCCTCCAAGACCACGCCGGATTCGGCCCAGGCTATCCTGTCCTCTTTCGAGACGCTGCGCACCTTGTTCATGCGCTGCATGTTTACGACTATGGCCTCTCCCGGAGGTACGGCTCCGCCCATCACTCCGGTGCCGCCTCCGTAGGGGACTAGAGGCGCTTTATGACGGTTTGCTACCCGCACGATTTCGGACACTTCTTCCGTGGATTGAGGGAAGACCACTGCCATCGGCGCGCTCCATGCGGAAGGATCGGTATGGTAAGCCCGTGAGGGGTTCAATGCATCTGCGGAGTGGAAGTCAACGGTCTGGTGATCGGTGAATACCGACTGGCTGCCAAGAGAGCGACGTAGACAGTTCACTGCATCGTGAGGCATGTTCTCATTCTATCAGGCAGGGATGGATCGCGGGGCTAAACTGGCGCTTCATTGCTGAAAGCGCAACTTCTTAGAGTTCGCCTAACGCACCCGCCACTGGGTGCCTTCCGCCGAGTCTTCCAGGGAAACCCCCAGATCGGCCAGTCTATCCCTAATGGAATCGGCCAGGACAAACTGCTTGGCCTCCCTCAGCTGGGTGCGCACCTCCACCAGCATGTCTATGAACGGATGCGCCGCTACGTCGTCCTTGGCTTCGGGGGCGGCAAGCGTGAGGCCAAGGAGTTCGCCAAGCCCGCGCAAGAGCTGTTGCGCTTCAACCACGCTCTTGCCTTCGTCGCGACCCCGGTTGATCTCTCTGCATAGGTCGAATAGGACCGCAATGGCCCTGGGAGTGTTGAGATCGTCGTCCATAGCCTCTTCAAAGCGCTGCTTGTAGGTGGATGCGTCCAGCGGCTGTCCACCCTCGGACGACGGTAGGAGGGCGACCCGCAAACGCTCCGCGGCGCGCTCTTGCGCCATGACGTTCTCGTCGCTGTAGGTGAGGGGGCTCCGGTAGTGGGAATTGAGGAAGAAGAGGCGCAAGGCATCCGTGGAAAAACGGTCCAGGGCTTCGCTCATGGTGATGAAGTTCCCCAGAGATTTGCTCATCTTGTCCTCACCCATCCTGACCATGCCGTTGTGCACCCAGAACCGCGCCAGTGGCTTGCCGTCGTTGTAGGACTCGGTTTGGGCTATCTCGTTTTCATGGTGGGGAAAGACCAGGTCCCGGCCTCCGCCGTGTATGTCGATGGTCTCTCCAAGATAGGCCAGCGACATGGCGCTGCACTCTATGTGCCAGCCCGGTCTGCCTTTACCCCAAGGGCTCTGCCATGACGGCTCGCCGGGTTTCTCAGCTTTCCACAGCGCAAAGTCCATGGGGTCTTCCTTCAACTCCCCGATTTCGATTCTGGCTCCAGCCCTCATGGTGTCCACGGTGCGGTGGCTGAGTTTGCCGTACTCCTTGTTCATTCTGACCCGGTAGTAGACGTCGCCGTTTGACTCGTATGCCATGCCTTTCTCTATCAGGCCGCTGATCATCTCTTGGATCCCGGCTATCTCCTCCGTGGCCCTGGGGTAGATGTGCGCGCGCTGAACGTTGAGGGCGTCCATCTCTTCAAGGTAGGCTGCGATGTTGCGCTCCGCCAGCTCCTGAACGGATATGCCCATCTCAGCCGCTCCCGCTATCATCTTGTCGTCGATGTCGGTGAAGTTCTCCACGTGCTTGACCTGTTGTCCCTTGTACTCCAGGTAGCGACGCAAGACATCGAAGATGACGGCTCTCATGGCATGCCCAACGTGGGTGGATGCGTACGGCGTGACGCCGCAGACGTACATCTTCACTGTCCCGTCAGAGGGCGTCAGTTCTCGTTTTTGCTCGCTAAGGGAGTCGTACAGATTCATGATTCCGGCTCAATGGAGGCCACACTATAGCAGGCTATACCCTGGCCGCTTCCCGTAAATCCCAGGCCGTCCGTTGTAGTGGCCTTCACACTTACTCTAGCCGGCTCTACTCCCAAACAGACCGCAATTGATTCCCTCATGGCCTGGAAGTAGGGCGCCAGCTTTGGGCTTTGAGCCACGATTGTAGCATCCACGTTCACGACACGCCAACCATTCTCTCGGAGAATATCGTTTGCCTTGGACAGCATCTCCAGGCTGCTTATGCCTTCGTAGCGCGGGTCTTCAGACGGGAAGTATTTCCCGATATCCCCCAGGGCGGCTGCGCCAAGCAGAGCGTCTATGATGGCATGGAGCAATACGTCCCCGTCGCTGTGCCCGGCCAACCCCATACTGCTGGGAATGGAGACTCCACCCAGAACCAGCGGGCGCTGGGGAACAAGACGGTGAGCGTCGTAGCCTACGCCGGTTCTCAAACTCCCACGTCCTGCCGTTGTTTCAAAAGGGCCTCGACTATCGCCGCATCCTCCCTGGTGGTGACCTTTATGTTGGAGTAGGAGCCGAAGTAGAGATGTACCGGATAACCGGCCTGCTCCATGAGCGCCGCTTCGTCGGTTACGGTGGCGGCGACTTGGTTGAAGGCGTCGCGCAGTCTCTGTAGGGGAAATATCTGGGGCGTCTGAGCGGCCCATAGCTTGCTGCGGTCAAGGGTGGTCTCCACCTGTCCGTCGCAGCCACGTACCTTGATGGTGTCCGTTACCGGCACAGCGGCCACGGCGGACCCCCATTGGATTGCCTCATCTATGCCTTGCTCTATGAGGTCCGGTCCAATGCAGGGACGCGCGCCGTCATGCACCACGGCCCATTCCTGGTCGTCCAGGCATTCCACGCCGTTGCGCACCGAATCCTGGCGCCGTTCGCCTCCGGCTTGAATGCTTCTTACCTTGCGGAAGCCGTGCGCTTCAACAAGTGTCTTCCCCAAGTCGATAAAGGAAGGGCGGAGCACCAGCACAACGCTTTCTATGGATGGAGCGGCCTCGAATGCAGCCAGGGAATAGGTGAGCAGAGGCAGACCCAGAATATCCATGAAGGTCTTGTCTACGCCGTCCATTCGCGTGCTTTGTCCGGCGGCTACAATCACGGCTCCCGCCCGGCGAAGCAAGGCGTTGCTGAGGTCAGAGCTGTTTTCGTCTTCGGGCATGCCTAGTGAGCTCTGGGTTGGGCAAAGATGAGGCGGCCAGCCGCCGTCTGCAGCACTCGCGTCACGGAAACCTCCACGGTGCTGTCCAGGAAGACTCTACCGCCTTCCACCACTACCATTGTGCCGTCATCTAAGAAGCCGACTCCCTGTCCGGCCTCTTTGCCCTGCTGGATTACGTGTACGGCCATCTCCTCTCCCGGTAACACCACCGATTTGAGGGCATTGGCCAGCTCGTTGACGTTGAGAACGTTCACTCCCTGAATTTCGGCGACACGGTTCAGGTTGAAGTCGGTGGTTACAATGGGGGCGTTCAAGCTCTCCGCAAGCATGACCAGCTTTGCGTCGACCTCCAAGCCGTTCCAGTGGTCGATGTCCAGCACCTCCACGGGCGTGGTGGACTCCTTGCGCAGCTTGTTGAGCATTTCCAAGCCTCGCCGTCCTCTGTTTCTACGCAGCGAGTCGCTGGAGTCGGCGATGTGCCGCAGTTCATCCAGAACAAACCGGGGTATCACCAGCGCTCCGTTGATGAAGCCGCTCTCTGATATATCCGCGATGCGTCCATCTATGATGGCGCTGGTGTCCAACACTATCTTGCCGTTGGAGGCTGCGGAGTGGGCCTGAGAGTTGTCGGCTTGAGGGAAGAGCTGTAGGAAATCACGCTCCCTGCTCACCGCAATGGCCGCGCCTGCCGTGGCGAACAACAGGTTGAGGACAATGGGCAGCCACACTCCGGGCCAGCCGGGGATTCTTGCGAATGGCAAGGAGATCAATATGGCGATAACCAGACCGGCGACAAGCCCCAGCGACGCCGCGGCTAGCCTGGCCGTGGAGATGTTGCGGGATGCGTTGACCGTGCTTTCTATGAATGCCTTGGATACGTACGGCGTGGCAATAGCGCCAACGACAACTCCAATCAGCGTGCCGACGAGACCGAGGGGAACATTGCTGGTAACGTCAACGGCATCGCCTACAGCAACGCCAAGCGGCCATCCCCCCAATCCCAATAGGATAGCTCCAATGAGGCGAGGGAATAGATTGGAAATAGACAAATAATTCCTCCTCTACCACCCTTTCTCTCCCAGCGACAAGATTTGATGATTTCGCCGGGCAATTATAGGGGGAAATCTCCGGCAAACCTTCGCCAAATCCACTCGCAGGCATTCGGGACAAAATCAAATAATAACTATGCCAAAGTGTAGCAAAGCCACGTTTGCCCTGTCAAAAACGGAGTCGTCAAGAAGCCGGATTGGGGATGCCCAACAGGTCTATTCCCCAAGCGCAACCGTAAGCTATGATGATTGCTCGAATCGTCTTCCCCACTGCGGCGGCGGCGAGGAACTGCCAGGCAGGCATCCGCAGCGCGCCCGCCGCCAGTCCCGCGAAGTCGAAGATGGGGTTTGGTATCACCCCCAGCAGGACTATGGCTACCCAGCCTCGCCTTGCCACCCAGCTATTGATCCTCTGATAGTACCGGCCCTTTTGAAAGAAGCCCTGCCCGCCAAAACCGGCAATGTAGCCCGTCATTTCTCCCAACGCCTGCCCGGTTCCGCCAAGTATTCCCACCAGAAGCGGATTGAGGATGGTCCCCCCCGTGCAGACCACCGCAAAGGCCGGCACGGGAACAATCAGCGTAGCGTTTCCGAAGAGAGAGATGAGAAATACGGCGGGATACCCCAGAGACTCGACGCCGGGTATGCGGTCGCTGAGGAAGAACGCCGCTATGATTATGGCTACGCTGAGCGCCAGCATCATGACGCTCATCCAGGGCCCCGCGACGGAGGACAATCGCATCCATACCGGGGGTGTTCTTCCCGTTTCAGGAGTCACGTAGGGCGGACTCCCTGTCGGGGCTGTAGACGCGGTCTAGAAAAGCGAGGACGGCTTGATTGAAGCCCTCCGATTGCTCCATTTGCGGCCAGTGGCCGCAATCTTGGAATATATGCACCTCTATGGAGGGATATCGCTCGGCAGCATGCTGCGCCTGTTTCACCGGGACTATCTTGTCTTGTTTGCCCCACACCAGGAGGGTGGGCACCGGCAGGTTCAGCAGGTCATGGTGAGCGACGACCAGCGACTTCCGCAGACCGCGGAAGGTGACGCTGCGGCGAATCACTGAAAGCTCGGTACGGAGCGCTTCGGGGACGGAGCGGACTCGTATCAGCTCCCGGTGGACCTCTGGATGCAGAGCGCTCTTGTCATGGAAGATGCGTTGCACAAATCTTGTCTTGCTCTTGCCGTCCAGCCTGTGGAGCGGTTTTCCTATCAGGGGAAAGGATGCCAAGCGGATGGGCAGTCCCAGCTCGCGTCCAAGGCCCACCGGCGAAATCAAGACCATGGCCCTGAACCTTTCGGGTTGCTTCAGTACGGACGCCATTGCAACCATTCCCCCAGCCGAGTTGCCCATCAGCGTAACGTTCTCATCCAAGCCAAGCGCGTCCAGGAACTCGGGGAGGAATTCTACGCCTACGTCCAGGCCGTAGGGGATGTCGGGCTTGGCCGTATCGCCGTGGCCGGGGAGGTCCGGTGCGTAGACCGTGTACCTGGAGGCGAGTGCAGAGAAGTTGTTGTGCCAGGCAACTACGGAGGCTCCCAGTCCGTGGAGCAGCACCAGGGGCGGGCCATGGCCGGCCGTGACGTAGTGTACGCTGCCTGTGCTTCCCAGGTTAACGTACTGATGGCTTAGACCGGATTCCATGCGTCAGACCTGCGCTTTCAACGTAGAGTCTGTTTAGAATCCGTGCTCTTCTAAAATGCAGTCCAGTTGAGCTTTCTCTTCCTGTGTTAGATGCCAGTCGGCGGCCTTGGCATTGGCGGTAACCTGCTCCGGCTTGGTAGCTCCGGAGATGACGCTGCTGACCGCCGGATTAGCCAAAAGCCAGGCAATGGCAAGCTCCACCATGGTTCGCTCACGCTCGGCGGCGAACTCTTCCAGCGTTTCCAGGAGATCAAAGTTGCGGTCGGTGAGTGTTTCCTGCGCCCGCTGTGCGTTGCCCGCCAGGCGTGTGCCCTCCGGCGCCTGCTGATTCCGCTTGTACTTGCCCGTAAGGAACCCGCTGGCCAGAGGGAAGTAGGGAAGGATTCCCATGCCCAGCCTTGCCGCCGTGGGCCCATCCTCCTTCTCCACCGCTCGCTTTATCATGCTGTATTCCGGCTGTGAGCTGACGAAAGGCTCCAGATTCAGGGCGCTAGTTACTCCGGCGGCTTCCACCATCTGCCACGCACTGTAGTTGGAGCAACCTATGTAGCGCACCTTGCCCTGGCGCACCATATCGTCCAGGGTACGCATGGTCTCCTCCGCCGATGTGTTCGGGTCGTAGCGATGGATCTGGTACAGGTCTATGTAGTCGGTCTGCAGCTTGCGCAGGCTGGTCTCCACCTCTTGCATGAGGTGCTTGCGAGAGGTCCCGCTCTGGTTGGGACCGTCTCCTACAGCCATACCTGCCTTGGTGGCCAGCAGTACCTGGTGGCGCTTACCCTTGAGGGCTTTGCCCATGTACTCTTCCGATAGGCCGCCGCCGTACATGTTGGCGGTATCAAGGAGGTTGACGTCTTCTTCTATGCACTGGTCGATGACGCGTTCCGTGCCCTGGGCGTCGACCCTTCCACCAAAGTTGTTGCAACCCAAGCCCACTACTGAAACCTTGAGACCTGAATTTCCTAGTTGACGGTATTCCATATCTACTCCTTCAAAGGTTCACTTGCGTTATGGACGGCCAATCTATCACTCACTGCCCCGACGGGCAACCGCGCTACGAGTCCAAGAAGTGACGCTGCACGTTGGTTGTGGGGAAGATGGCAATGAACCGGGCCGGCTTATCGCTCTTGTTGGTTAGGGAGTGTTTGGCGTCGCTGGGGGCTAGTATTGTATCGCCTGGGCCTACCTGCTCCACGTGATCGCCTACTACGGCTTCAAGAGTCCCCTCCACAACGATCATACACTCCTCGTGACCGGGGTGAATGTGCAGAGGCACCTCTCCTCCCGGCGGTACGTCCAGTTGGAATACGGTAAGATCCGTTGCTCCCAGGTCTCCATTGACTAGAGTCTGTCGCGTATTGCCTGAAAGCTCGTCCGGCGGTACTTCTCCCGTGTGGATTATTGGCATCTTTGCCTCCGTGTTACATCTAAGGTGACTTCCAGTATAAACCAATGCAGTGAATGGCGTCAGAACGGCTTCCTAGAGCGGCTTTTCTCCAACGTAGACCGCCACCGACCCCATGCCGACTCTCAAGTAGCGCACGTTTTTCAATCCGGCCTGCACCATCAGTGCTGCAAACGTCTCCGCAGTAGGGAACTGGTCTACGGAACGCGGCAGGTAGGTGTACGCTTCACGGTCTCCCCCGATCAGCCCTCCGACCAGCGGCACGATCCTGTGGAAGTAGAACCGGAACAGCTTGGGGAAAAGGCCGTTCTTCTGGAACTGGGTTATCTCCATCACCGCCACTCTACCACCGGGCTTCACCACTCTGGTCATTTCAGCCACCGCCAGCGGGATATCCACCACGTTGCGCATGCTGAATCCGGAAGTGGCGCAAATGAAGGTGTCGTCCTGGAACGGCAGGGCCAAGGCGTCTCCCTGCATAAAAAGAGTTTGGCCCGACAGCCGAAGCCGGTTCGCCTTCAGAGCGGCAAGCGTCACCATCTCCGGCACGAAGTCGACGCCTACGGTGTAGCTCACCTCGCTGCGCCTCGACAAAGAGAAAGCGAGATCGCCGGTGCCAGTGGCCACGTCGAGGGCTGTGCCTTCCAGTCCTTCCACGGCCAGGCGCGCTGTAAGCCTGCGCCATCGGTGATGCATGCCTCCAGTCATCACGGTGTTCAGAAGGTCGTATCGCCGTGAAATGCGAGCAAACATGCTGGCCACGTATTGGGCCTTTTCCTTCCCGTGCAGAGTGTGAGGCGATGTCTCTTGAGGCATGGGTTTCAAGGGTGCTCGTGAATCCGCTAAGCCGAAAGTCCGCTCATCCCTCCACCACGGCCAGCGCTTCTATCTCGATGAGGAACTCAGGCCGCACCAGTCCGCTGATGAAGAGCAGGGTGCTCGCCGGAGGTGTGTCCCCCCAAAATCCGGCGCGAGCCTGTCGCATCCCCTCCAGGTCGTCGCGGTTTGTCATGTACACGCGAATGGCCGCTATGTCCTCCTTTGTGCCTCCGGACGCCTTTACTGCCTCCTCCAGGTTGGACAGGGCTTGTTTGGTCTGCGCTTGAATGTCTCCTTCACCGACCACGTTGCCATCCTTGTCTATGGAGAGCTGACCGGCTATGGAGACCAGGTTGCCGGTTTTGGCTACGTGGCTGTACCCGGTTGGGGTGTGTATTGCGGCTGGGTTGATAAACTGTACGGGCATTATGCCTCCCACGCTGGAATGATGCCTCCACTCTATCAAAGAGGCAGATGATCAGGCCACTGGAAGGCGTGTACCCGCGCTAGCTCGTCTCGCCACATCTCCATATTGAGGCCGCCCGCTTCGCTCCACCAGCCGTCGCCGGGGCGTCCGCTGTCCTTTCGCACTACCAGGCTGGCTATGTCGGGATAACCGTTGGGCTGGCAGACGCGTGAACAGAGCGGCCCCACTACTCTTCTGTGAATGCTGCGCTGCAGGTGGGGCAGCCCCACCGCTAGGGCAAGCTCACTGTAGGAGATGGTCTTGCCTGCTCTGGCGGTATCCACCAGGACTACCCAGGCGCGTTCCAAGAGGTCTCTGTGGCTGGCTGTTGCTGGGAAAGGCATTTGCAATGAGGACGAGATTTCGTTCAATGGCGCTTGAATCACTAGCATGTTAGCATACTCACCCTTATAATCTGTGCCGTTTTGAAGTGGACGGTTTATTGAGATCATGAGCGATTACGAACTAACGGCAGGCAGCGAGTTGCAGCCGGCAAGCTTAGTCCTTGACAGTGCCATGCTGGACGAATACCTCTCCATAGTGGGAGCGGAATCACCCGTATACGGAGAGGGTTACGTGCCAACCACGGCTCTGGCCGCTCTGGGAATCAGGACTATTCTCGCGGGCATGGGACTTCCCGAAGGCGCGGTACACGTATCGCAGGAGTTGGAATCGCATCGTGCCGCCAGGGCGGGGGAAAGCGTGTCCTGCCAGGCCAGGATCGTCCAGTCCAGCCAGAGGGGCAAGGGCGGTCGCTTCATAGTATTGGAGTTCAATATTACCGGCGATCAATCGTCGCCTGTGCTGGATGGCCGCAGCACGTTAATAGTGTTTGCAAAAGATGAGTAGACCATTGCAAGAGAGCGCTTCACTGCCGGAGCTGGTCAGGTCCGTTACCCAGGACCAGATCAACCGTTACGCCGAGGTTTCGGGCGATTACAACCCGGTGCACTTGGACGCTGAGTTTGCCTCACATAGCACTTTTGGCCGCATTGTGGTTCACGGCATGCTGGTGCTGGCCTTCATTTCAGAGATGCTGACCAAGGAGTTCGGCAGGGACTGGCTGGACTCAGGGCGTTTGAAGGTGCGCTTCCGGGCGCCGGTCTATCCCGGCGATCAAGTGGTTACTTTTGGTGAGGTGAAGGGCATCACTAACAGCGAGGGCGGCAATAAGGTAAACTGCACCGTTGGATGCCGCAAAGTGGACGGAGAGGACGTCATCACGGGAGAGGCGTCCCTATTAGTAAGGAATCCTTGAAAGGACACGGAATGTCAGAAGCAGGCAAGTTCAGAGTCGCTATCGATGCCATGGGCGGAGACTTTGCCCCCATGGAACCCGTGGCCGGCGCTGTGCAGGCTGCCGGGGAGTACGGCTATCACGTTTTGCTTGTTGGAGACCAGGACGCCTTGGAAGCCGAGCTGTCTCGCTTAAATGCGGGCGGCTTGGATATCACGGTTGTGCCTTCACAGGGGGCAATAGAAGAGACGGACAATCCGGTACGGGCTATCAGGGAGAAACCCAACGCCTCCATAGTGGCGGCAACCAAGCTGCTCAAGACCGGCGAAGCGCAGGCGGTGGTGTCCATGGGCCCTACCGGCGCCTCTATGGCTTCTGCCACGCTGGTGTTGGGCTTGCTGGAAGGCATAGACCGCCCGGCGATAGGCGGGCCGCTGTTTGGCAAGCTTTCCCAAACGCTGCTCATGGATTTGGGCAGCAACGTGGACTGCCGGCCCATCCAGCTCCTGGGATTTGGCGCGCTGGGAGTCGCCTTTGCGCGCACCATGCAGGGCGTTCAGACACCAAGAGTCGGCCTTTTGAGCGTGGGCGAGGAGGAAGGAAAGGGTAACCGCCAGACCAAGGAGGCCTATCCTCTGTTCAAGGAGAGCGGCCTCAACTTTGTGGGCAACGTGGAGGGCATGGACCTCTTTTTGGACAAGGCCGACGTGGTGGTCTGCGACGGTTTCGTCGGCAACGTGTTGATGAAATACGCCGAGGGACTCGGTATGGCGCTGCGCCGGTATCTGCCCGAGGCACTGGGTCAATGGCTGCCCTCCCAAGCCTTGGAAGGAATATCGGGGGAGCTTGCCGCCATAACCGCCCCCGCTGAGGTGGGCGGCGGTGGTCCACTGTTCGGCGTGGACGGCGCGGTAATAGTTGGACACGGACGCGCCAGCGCCGCTAGCGTGGCGGAAGCCGCCAAGCTTGCCGAGCGAATTGTCAACGCCGGCCTGCTTGAGGCGATGATGAATGAGTTGGCCGCGCTCGATATCTCGGACAAGGCGGCAAAATGACCCGGGAAGGCCCATTACATGGGAAGGTAGCCCTGGTTACGGGCGCATCCGGCGGTATTGGCCACAGCATAGCTTTGAAGCTCGCCTCCCAGGGCGCGCGCCTCGGTGTGCACTACAACTCGGATAAGGCGCGGGCCGAGGAGGTCGCTGAAGAGATACGCCGTACCGGCTCGGAGGCGATGCCGCTTGCGGCAGACGTTACGGACTCGGTGCAGGTACAGGATATGTTCCACAGGCTGGAAGAAGACTGGGGCGGCGTGGATATCCTGGTCAATAACGCGGGCATCAACAAGGACAGCCTCCTTATTCGCATGTCGGAATCGGACTGGGACGATGTGGTAGCGGTCAACCTGAAGGGGGCCTTCCTCTGCTGTCGCGCCGCTGCCAAGACCATGCTGCGGAAACGCTGGGGCCGGATAATCATCATATCGTCCATAGTTGGTCTGGTGGGCAACGTTGGTCAGGCCAATTACGCCGCTTCCAAGGCCGGCTTGGTCGGGTTGACCAAGAGCCTGGCAAGGGAAATCGCTTCGCGCAACATAACGGTCAACTCGCTTAATCCCGGTTTCATTGAGGCCGGCATGGCTAGGACGATGACAAAGGAGATGATGGAGCTGGTCACCAGCCGCATCTCCATGGGACACCTGGGTTCTCCGCAGGACGTGGCCAGCTTCGTGGCCTTTCTTGCCGGCGAAGAGGCCTCCTATATCACGGGCCAGGCCTTTGCCGTTGACGGCGGCCTGGTGCTGTAGCGGTACGTCTCGGAGCCAGGTTGCCGTTTGCTGAGCAAGCTCACTCACAATTTGTGACGACCCCGGGGATCTCCGAATCCCACTGGGCCAGGCTCAAGTATCCCCGCGACACTTTGTATCTGGCTCCGTCGCGACTGCGCTCCAGCATCAAGTGGTCTATTAAATAGCGGCGCAAGTGGACGTGGTCAAGCCTGAACAGGTTGCGCTCTGCAATCTTCTGATTTACGTCCTCTTCTGAATACTCGTGGTCGTGGTCAAAACCACGCCATATATAGTGCAACGCCACAAGCCTCGGCGCCAGCTTGGTGGGAAATGTATTTAGTCGTTGCTTCTCACGGCTCCATTGGTCTACGTAGGCATCGTAGCGATGGCGCGATACAACCGTTTGGCCTGTGCTCATCGACTGGCCACTGCTTCTACATTGGGAAGCTCCTCCACCGTGGCTTGACCTACGATGGCTCCTGCCGTGTCGAGTACTTGCAGACTGGCGCCTTCCTTGATATGGGCGGAACGCACCACTCCCAGTCCTATAGCTTGCCCGGTCAGGGGATGGACTGCTGCAGAAGATACCCAGCCTGCGTCCTTTTCCTCAGCCTGGAGCTTTGCTCCTTTGGCTACGTCACCCGACGGCAGCCGTAGAGAAACCAGCCTTCGTTGCACTTTGTTGTAGTTGTAGAGGCGGAGGACTACCTCCTGGCCCGTATAGCACCCCTTTTCGAAGTGTATGTAGCGGTCAAGATTGACCTCCCAGGGGTTCACGGCCTCGCTCAACTCCCAGCCGTACCTGGGAATTCCGGCCTGGATGCGCAGCGCGTTGTACGCTTCTTCGCCAATCGGGGTGGCGCCACCGTCTACCAGCGATTGCCATATACGTTCGGCGTCTTCCGCGGCTACCACGACGTCGTAGCCCGGCGAATCGAGGGGGTCTGTTCTGAGCAGCGTTACCTCCGTGCCGTTTAGCGACGCCTTGGCGCTGCCGTAAAGCTCCAGCCGTGCCGGGTGCACGCTGAAGAGGCGTTGCAGCAGCCCCTCGGCTTCGGGGCCGTGCAGCGTCAGCATGGCCGTTCGCTCCGTGGCGTCTTCCAGCGAGACCTCTTCCAGGAAGGTGTACAGCTCTACCCATTCCGCAACGCGCTGCCTGGTGTGCGGGCTTGTCGTCATCAGGATGCCGTCTTCTGTAGCGAACAGATGCAGCAGGTCTATGACGCGGCCCTTGTTGGTGAGAAGCGCCGTGGCTGCGCCTGTTCCTTCCGGCAGCACGTCCACCTTGTAGGTCGACAGCCTGTTTAGCAGGTCCAAGGCGTCCTTTCCCTGGACGCGGAACCTTCCCAAGTACGACCTATCGATGAGGGCAACATCTTCCGTCGCAGCCCTATACTCGCTGGCTGCGTCTTTGTAGGCGGCCGGTACTTCCCAGTCTGCCAGGCCTGTAAACGATGCGCCAAGCTGCTGGTGTATTCGGTGTATAGGCAACCTGTTCATATAACGCTAGTATACGAGTTGCCGGGCTTGTAGGCCAGTGCCACCACGACCCGTCATTCCCGCCTCCGAGCGGGAATCCATCCCTCCGCCTACCCTCTTGCCGTATTGCTGCAGCGTTACCCATGGTTGAAAACATTACGCCGTTGACTCTGCATTGAACGGCCAAGTACCATTTCATATGAAGAGCGCAATTGACTGAGACGCTTCATAGCGCTGCACTGTTTGATACGCACGTCTCTCAACGGCAAGATGGTTGATTTTGCCGGGTGGGAGATGCCTTGTATCTAACATGGGCTGGAGCGTCCGATAGCCCGATGGAGTTGTCCATGCCGCTGCTGATCATTGCCGCCATAGCCCTTGCCCTCTATGTCGCTTACAGGATTCTGGCCGCTCGGAAAGGAGACAGTGCAGCAATGGGACCTCTCACGAGTGACTCCGCCTATCACACGGACTCTCAGATCATCCGCAGCATGAAGGCTTACTGGAGGAACGTGTGCGAGGAGCAATATCAGTTACACGTAAGGGCAATTAGCCCGGCGGAAGAAGAGGATGAGGCGTTCCGTGAGTTACGCAGGGAGTTAGAGGCCACTAGACGTTCCTCGGTGGACGTCTATTCGGTGGAACGCCATGACAACGGGAGCGTGACCGCTTTTGTGACCATCCGGGTGCCCGGCTACAGGCCCATTGGGCCGTCGTCGGTGAACTGCGTATTTCAGGATGGTTACTGGAGCTTCAAGAATGAGGCGAGCGAGAGTGATGCTGAGGAAGGCCAGTTTGTGCTCATCGGTGAGCCGGTGGTTCTGCAGACCAGTTGGAAGGAGCCGCCCTTCGCTGTGACGGTACTGGATCGCCCTGAACGGGTTGACCTCGAACGGGTACGAGTGCCGGTCCGGTACACGGGCATCATCCACCGCTGGTCACACTCCAGTGTCGGCGCGCATACTGCCTTTCTTTATACCACGGAGAATGCGGACGGCGAGCAGGTGGCATGGGAGAGCGAGTATGAGAACCCATGGGGTTCCGACTTTGAGGAATTCGTTCTGATCAAAGGCGGGACATACGACCGGCACATCTACTTCCGAGCGGGAGAAGGCGAGGGGCAGCGGACGGTTCCAAGGCGTCGGTTTGTTGAGTTGCATTGGCTTGACGACAGCGAGACCGAGATTGTGGTGGATATGAGCAAGCGCGTTGAGCCAGCAAATCGTATCCGGTTCCATGGCGGTGTACCGGATCGCAGGCTGGACAAGAGCGCATTCGATGCGTGGCTACGGAAGCTGGGCAGCCAGTGGGCGGGTCTGGGCGAGGCTCCGGACGCGGGTATCGGTGATGTGCTGAAGCTGAAGGAGGCGCCTTCCGGCGATGGGTGGTGGGATCTGACTGTGCTTAGCCCGCCGGAACGCGTCACGGATGAAGTAGTACGGCTGCCGGTTCGCGTTGTCTCAAGGTTTCGTGACACCCGGCCATTCATCGAAAGTATGCTGCAAATCGGCACTACACCGGATGAGTTCGGGGTCATCCAGCACCTGTGGGAACCGCGCGATTTCGAAGGGGAAGACGGCATACCGGATGACTGCCTGCATGGAGTAGAGGTGAAGCAAAACGCGGTTCGGGAGGGTGCTATCTACTTCTCGCCGCCACGGCATGGCAAGCCGGCGGAGTTGCCGGCGGAGCCGTTCACAACGCTGTGGTACGGCATCTACTTCATGGAGATGCCGGTGAGCCTCACGCCCAACGCGTAAGAGCTGCCGGCTTATAGGCCAGTGGCGTTGACACTGCATTGAACGGCCAAGTACCATTTTCATATGGAGAACGCAATTGACTGAGACGCTTCTTCGCACTGCGCTGTTTGATACGCACGTCTCTCTGAACGGCAAGATGGTTGATTTTGCCGGATGGGAGATGCCTATCCAATTCGGAGGTATTCTGGCCGAAGCGCGGGCCGTTCGCTCAGGCTCCGGCCTGTTCGATGTGTCGCACATGGGCCGCATCATGTTGCAGGGCTCCGATACGGCTCATCTCTTGAACTGGTTGACCACTGCCAATGTGCCCGTCTTGCGGCATAACCGGGCCCGCTACACCCTGGTTTGCACCGAGAACGCCGGCATCTTGGACGATGGCATCATCTACCGGTTGGGTGACGAGGAGTACATGCTGATATGCAATGCGGCCAACCGAGAGGCCGTGTGGAGCGCCTTGGAGACCTGGCGCGACACCAAGTTCAAGGATGTCGCGCTGGATGACCGCACCTTTGAGATCGGCATGATCGCCTACCAGGGCCCGCTGGCCGCGAAAACCATGGATCAGCTTGCGCCGGGCCTGTCCGAATCGCTGAGGCCGTTCCGCATCGCCAGGGCTGACGTCGACGGCATATCAGCCTACGTAGCCAGGACAGGATATACCGGAGAGGATGGCTTCGAGATAATGCCTGACGCCGCGCAAAGCGCCGCTTTGTGGCAGCGGCTGATGGAGATGGGCGCTGCCCCCTGCGGCTTGGGCTCCAGGGACGTATTGCGGCTGGAAGCGGGCCTGCTCTTGCACGGGTCTGACATGGACGCCGCGGTCAACCCGTTGGAGGCTGGACTGGACAGATTCGTCCACATGGATAAAGAAGCCATATATTCGGCGGCTTTGCAGCGCAGCCTGAAAGAAGGCTTAAAGCGAAAGCTGGTGGGCATTACCATGGTCGGCAGGGGAGTGCCTAGGCACGGGTACCAAATACTCAGGGATGGGTCTGCAGTTGGCGAGGTGACCAGCGGGGGCTATTCCCCTTCGCTTGACAGCTATATTGGCTTGGGATATGTTCAAACCGATATGGCTTCTCCGGGCGCAAGGCTTGACGTGGACGTGCGCGGCAGGGTGGTGGAGGCCAAGGTTGTTGACCTTCCGTTCTATTCCCGTAGGAGGACCTGATGAACCCCACTGATAGACGCTATTCCAAGGAGCACGAGTGGGTCCTGATTGAAAGCGAAGGCCATGCTTTAGTGGGCATTACTCAGTATGCCCAAGACCAGCTTGGCGACGTTGTATACGTGGACTTGCCCGATGCAGGCGCCACCGTTGAGCAGTTTCAGAAACTGGGAGAGATAGAGTCCGTAAAAGCCGTGTCGGACCTGTTCAGCCCGCTGTCCGGAGAGGTAGTGGAAGCCAACAAAGAGCTTGAAAATAAGCCTGAACTCGTCAATGAGGACCCGTACTCCGGTGGCTGGATGGTTCGCATGGCTGGCATAGACCAGGCCCAGCTGGACAACCTCCTCAGTGCTGAAGAGTACGAAAGCTACCTTTCGGAGTTAGAGTAGTAGCCCGGATGGAGAAAGTCTCCCTTCAACACCCGTACATTCCCAACACCGTCGCCGATCGCCAGGAGATGCTCAAGGCAATCGGCGTTTCCTCTGTTCGTGAGCTGTTCCAAGACATACCGGAGGGCTACCGACAGCCTTCGCTGAACATTCCGCCCGCTTTGTCGGAGTTGGAGCTTGGTCAAGAGCTGCAAGCGCTTGCCGCCGAGAACAGCCATGCATTCCAGGGCCCCTGTTTCCTGGGCGCAGGAGCTTATCGTCACTTCATACCTGCGACCGTACAGGCCATTGTCAGCCGGGGAGAGTTCCTCACCGCGTACACCCCCTATCAGCCGGAGGTAAGCCAGGGCACCTTGAAAGCCGCCTACGAGTTTCAGACCATGGTCAGCCAGCTCTTGGATATGGACGTGGCCAACGCCGGCATGTACGACGGCGCCAGCAGCCTAGCGGAGGGCGCTCTAATGGCCTGCAGGGTGAAGCGGCGCTACAAGGTGGCGTATCTCGACACCGTATCCCCTTCTTATATTGAGGTGTTGAGGACGTACACCCGTCCCCAGGGCGTTGCCATATATCCGGTGAAGCAGGATTCGCCCAGCTTGGAACCGGATACGGCGTGTATCGTTGTGCAGAGTCCCAACTTCTTCGGCTATGTTGAGGACCTTGAGAGCATCGTGAGTACCGCCCATGACGCGGACGCTCTGGCCGTAGCCTCCACGGATCCGATAGCCGCAGCCATGTTCAAGCCGCCCGGCAGCTATGGCGCCGATATAGTTACCGCGGAGGGTCAGCCCCTTGGCGTTCCCGTCAGCTTTGGCGGGCCTTACGTGGGCCTGTTCACCTGCCGGAATGAGTTTATCCGACAGATGCCGGGGCGGATTGTGGGGAGGACGGTGGATACGCAAGGACGTACCGCGTATGTACTGACTCTCCAGGCAAGAGAGCAGCACATACGCCGGGAGCGCGCCACGTCCAACATATGCACCTCTACCGCTCTGATTGCCCTCATGACTACGGTATACACCGCCACACTTGGCAAGCAGGGTCTTGGAGAGGTCGCCGGGCTTTGCTATCACAAGGCACACTATGCCGCGTCCCTCATAGAGGGAATACCGGGCTATTCACTGCCCCTGGAGGGTACGTTCTTCCAGGAGTTCGTGGTGCAGTGTCCCAAACCGCCTTCCGAGATCAACGCCGCTCTTTGGGAGCGGGGAATCATAGGAGGTTTGGACGTCAGCGACCAGGTGCCCAATGGTCTGCTCATCTGTGTCACGGAAGTCAACTCAAAGAAAGAGATAGAGGACTTGGCCCAGGCCTTATCGGAGATCGCTTAACGGAATGGCAATTGAAAGCAGAACGGAAATGACCGACTCGGATTTGCTGATGGACCGCAGCGCGGCGGGGCGTCGAGGCATAATCATGCCCGCGCTCGACGTTGACGAGCAGCCCCTCCCGGATGCGGACTTGTTGAGGGATGACCTGGAGTTGCCGGAGGTTTCGCAGCCTGAGGTGGTGCGGTACTTCACCAGGCTCAGCCAGCTCAACTACTCCATCGACACCAACTTCTATCCGCTGGGCAGTTGCACCATGAAGTACAACCCCAAGATAAACGAGATGGTGGCGTCTTTGCCCGGCATGGCCCATCTGCACCCCATGAACCCCGCTGAGCTTTCTCAGGGTGCTCTGAAGGTCATGTACAGACTGCAGCAGTACCTTACCGATGTAACAGGGACGAAAGCCACCAGCCTGGCCTCCATGGCCGGCGCTCAGGGGGAGTTGGCCGGTGTGCTCATGATACGCGCCTATCACGACAGCAGGAGCGATGATAAACGAAAGCTCATGCTTATACCGGATAGCGCGCACGGCACGAATCCGGCGTCGGCGGCTATGGGCGGATTCGAGGTCAAGGCCATTCCTTCCGACGACTGCGGCAACATGGACATAGCTGCTTTGAAGGAGTCGGCAGGCGAAGATCTGGCCGGCATCATGCTCACTTTGCCCAGTACCTTGGGCCTGTTTGAAACGGACATTCTGGAGATATGCGACACCGTGCACAAAGCCGGAGGCCTTGTCTACGGCGACGGCGCAAACATGAACGCTATCTTGGGCCAGACCAAGCTGGGCGACTTGGGGTTTGACGTTGTTCACATCAATCTTCACAAGACATTCAGTACGCCGCACGGCGGCGGGGGGCCCGGCGCCGGACCCGTATCGGTGGGCGACAAGCTTGCCCCCTTCTTGCCCGCGCCGGTGGTGGTGAGGGAAGAGTCGTCTCAGGGCGAACGGTACGTCCTCGCAGCCGCGCCGCATACCATAGGCAAGCTGGGCGCGTTCCACGGGAACTTCGGTGTGCTGGTCAGGGCCTACACTTACATCCGCTCATTGGGAGCGGACGGCCTTCGCCAGATCAGCGAAAATGCGGTTATCAACGCCAACTATCTACTGGCCAAGCTGAGGTCCGCTTACGACCTTTCCTACGATCGCCTCTGCATGCATGAAGTTGTGTTGTCGGCAACCCGGCAGAAGAAGAACGGCGTGCGAGGCCTAGATATTGCCAAGAGGTTGCTGGACTACGGTTTCCACGCCCCCACCATGTACTTCCCGCTCATTGTGGACGAGGCCCTGATGGTTGAACCCACCGAGGCCGAAAGCAAGGAGACGTTGGACGCTTTCATAGACGCAATGCTCAGCATAGCGCGTGAGGCTGAGGAAGACCCCGATCTTCTCCACGACGCCCCGCACACAACCCCCGTATCCCGCTTGGATGAGGCCCGCGCCGCACGTCAGCCGGACCTCAGGTGGCGACCGGCCTAGCCAGGCCGGTGTGAGGCGCCGCATGTCTCTGGCTCTCCTCATAGATTTTGGCAGTACCTACACTAAAGTCACCGCCGTTGACCTTGAAACGGACCGCCCCGTGGGTCGGGCGCAGGCTCCCAGTACGGTGGACACGGACGTGCTCCAGGGCCTCTCCCGGGCGCTGGGAGTGCTCAAAGCCCAGGTAAACCTGGACAACGTCTCGCTCAAGCTGGCATCCTCCAGCGCTGCCGGTGGCCTGCGCATGGTCGCCGTGGGCCTCATTGCTAGACTGACCTCGGAAGCCGCCAACCGGGCGGCTCTTGGCGCAGGCGCCAGGGTGATCGACGTTTTCGACAGAGGATTGAACTTCCGCAAGGTCAGGCAGTTGGAGGAGATGAACCCGGACATCATACTCCTGGCCGGTGGTGTGGATGGCGGCAATAGAGAGGTTATCCTACAAAATGCCCAGCAAATAGCGTCCTCCAAAGTGAAGGCTCCCGTGGTCGTCGCCGGCAATGTGGACGTAGGCGATGAAGTAAGCCGGATATTGAAACAAGGCGGGAATCAGCCCTACCTCTGCCAGAACGTTATGCCGGAGATGAATACCCTCAACGTCGATCCTGCCAGGGAGATGATTCGCGAGGTCTTCGTCAAGCATATCGTGGAGGCCAAGGGTCTGGAACGTGCGATTGATTATGTGGGCAACCTGGTAATGCCTACGCCAATGGCCGTGCTCAAGATAACGGATCTATTGGCCTCGGGCACTGAGACGGAACCGGGGATCGGCGACACAATGGTCGTAGACGTGGGCGGCGCGACCACGGACGTCCATACCGCGGCCGGCGGCCTGCCGGTGGAGGTGGACGTCAGGATGATGGGCCTTGACGAGCCGTTTGCCAAACGGACCGTGGAAGGCGACCTTGGGTTGCGGGTCAGCGCCAGGTCTCTGATAGACGCCGTGAGTCGCAGCATCATGCCCAGGAACATTCGAATGGCGCTGGAGAGCAACGAAGCCCTCCTGCGCATGGAATACCTCACCGCCAACACCTCCACTTTGCCCCATGTCTCGGATGAGTGGGAAATGGACACCAAGATGGCCGCCGCCGCCTCTTTCATCGCCGCGGAGCGCCATGCCGGACGGCTGGAAACGGCCAGGACCGACTTTGGCACAACCGTTATGGTGCAGAGGGGCAAGGACCTAACCCAGGTGGGGACGCTGATAGGCACCGGCGGCGTTCTTGCCTTTGGGCGCAACCCTGAGATCATACTGGCCGAGTGCATGTTTGATCGCAACGATCCGTTTTCGCTGCGGCCCAAACATCCGCAGCTTATGGTGGACACCGGCTACATGATGTACGCTGGCGGTCTGCTCTCCACGGTATATCCGGACAAGGCTTTACGGCTGGTGAAGAACTCCTTAAGGCCTGCGCAGGTGCCTAAGGAATACCTGGTGCCCGGCGATGCCTAATTGAGGGAGTAGGGTATGGATTCCGGCCCAGCTTATAGAACGGGTTGGGGGAATTACCCCCCTGTGTGCCAATTAGCTTGACCCCAAAATGGGACTCGCGCTTACATGCGCTAGGATGGGCGTGAGCGTTAGTACCGAACCACTAGGCAGACTTGGTTGGCTGCTTTTTCGATGCGGTGGGATTTCTGCTACCCCGTCCTCGCTTTAGCGCTTTGGATTGGAACCTGTCAAAGAGGTTCCGGGGGAGGACTGAATTAGAATGGTCGATAGGATGATGTTGATCCTCGTAAAGCTCAATAAGATTGGTAAGAGCTTCTAATTCGACTCGGTTAGGGTCGCTTGCATCATCTATCTGTCCTTCGGGACTGGACAGCGCATCCATAAGCTCAGTCACTCTAGTTAATGCGGCGTCACAATCTTTTTCTGAGCTAATTTCTCGGTTTCGTATCATTGTTCACACCTCATCAGCGTTGATGCGGCATGCCTAGAATAGCCAAGTCTACGTAAACAGAAGCTCCTTCCCCGAGCCAAGAGTCCAGTAGTATACTAGGTACCCCCCCGTCAGCACCAGAGCCGCTGCGCCTATGGTTTCAATGTGGGGCATGATGACCCGGAGCCCGTTGGCCACCGCGGTCTTGAAGAAGACAACGCTCAGGGTAACGCCGATTATTATTGCGCCCATGCCCAGCCCATAGCTGACGAACTGGATCAGGCCGGGTATTATCCCTCCCAAGCCCAGCGCGCTGCCTACCACCACTAGAAATATCGGCAGCGTACAGCTGAGAGAGGCCAAACCGTAGCCAACGCCGAACAGATAGAATCCCCGCACGCCCTTGATTGTCCTTGGCCCCTGGAAGCGGCTGGCCGCTAGAATACTGATGTGCTTTCCGCTAATGAGAAGGAATAGCCCAAGAAGGACCAGAATGATTCCTACTCCCAGGCCCCAGTAGGGGAAGAACTCTATTATGAACCTTCCCCCCGCCGAAATGATCAGTCCCACACTGCCAAACAGCGTCACGAACCCCAGCGTAGCCACCAGACCCATGGCCGTTCCGTAGGTGGAACGGGCCAGCGCGCTCTTCGATTCGTCTGCCAGTCCAAGGTGGTAGGCGATGTAAGCCGGCAGCATGGCAAATCCGCATGGGTTGATGGTGGCCACCATGCCGGCTGAGAAGGCGTAGAATATGGGGAGATTATCGAACATTGACTATTCAACTCCTTGGTTGCCGTTGGACGGGGTTGCAGAGTACTCCTACAGAATATTATAACCCGCATCTGGCTGGTGGGTTAGCCTTGAATTGAATTTCTGTAATGCTATACTTTGGAGACCCCAGGAAGATACGGGACCGCATATCCATTCAAAGAAAAGTTTTCTCGATGAAACGTTGAAAAAGTGCGTTCCACTCGTTGGGAGGAGGGGGGTATGCCGGAGAAGTATCGACGCGAGATCGAGGATTTACTGAGTCAAATAGAGGGGCAGTACGAAACGGTTGAGCCCAAGAAGCCAAGGTCCAGTCGCGGCCCGTTCAAGGCAATATTCCGTTCCGTTGCTGGCAAGGGCTGGAGTATCACGCCAGGAAGGATAATCCTGGCCAGCGTGGTTTTGCTTCTCATCGCGCTTCTGTTCAATTCCAGCATGCCCGGCATTCTGGCGCCTCTGATTGGCTGGGGAGCCGTGGTCATCTTCATACTGGGCTATTCGCTGTTCTTCATCAATCCCGGCGGCTCCTACGAGAAGCGATGGCGGGGTCAGCCTATCGACGAACCGCCGCCCGCCAACCTCTGGGAAAAGCTGCGCAGAAAACTACAGCGCCGTTAGTTACCCTTGTACGCTTCCGCCAGTATCGACGCCACTTCCGGTCGGGTGAACTCTTCGGGCGGAAACTCCCCGCGACTCAGCATAGCCCTGACTTGCGTCCCGCTCAAGAAGACATGTGTGTCGTCGCCGTGCGGGCAGGTCTTGGACGTACACATACCTCTGCACTCCGTGCAGTAGAAGGAGTTTTCAAAGAAGAAGGGTTGTATGCCCAGTTCGCCGGGTTGGAACTCGCTGAATATGTACTGCGCGTCGTAGGTGCCGTAGTAGCTGCCGACGCCGGCGTGATCTCTGCCTACTATGAAGTGCGAGCAACCGTAGTTTTTCCTCACCAGGGCGTGGAATATGGCTTCTCTTGGCCCCGCATAGCGCATGAAGGCAGGATTGACGGAAAGGAGCACGCGGTCCTTGGGATAGTAGTTCTCCAGGATGGCCACGTAGCATCGCATCCGCACATCCGCCGGTATGTCGTCGTCCTTGGTGGCGCCCACCAGGGGATGAAGCAGAAGACCATCGACGATTTCCATGGCGCACTTTTGCAGGTATTCGTGGGCTCTGTGCACGGGATTCCTCGTCTGAAAGCCCACCACCGTCTTCCACCCCAGGTCTACGAACCGCTGGCGCGTTTCCTCCGGTTCAAACCGGTACTCGTGAAACGGCGCTAGCTGGCGCGGCTGTTGCAGGTATCGTACCGGGCCACCCAGAAGGACAGGGCCTTGAGCGTACAGGTTCGCCACTCCGGGGTGGGCCTCGTCCGTCGTGCGGTACACCAAGCGGGCCTCTTTCTCCTTGTCGTAGGCGTACTTCTCCTCGACTATCATCGAGCCTATGAGCCTGCTGTCCTCGTTCCTCAACGCGACCTCGGCGCCGTCTGAAATGCCCTTGGCCGTTTCGCTGTCCACGGACAGAGTGATCGGCATCGACCAGGCTTCTCCTGAAGCCAGGTGCATGGAAGAGACCACCTCTTCATAGTCCGCGCGGGTCATGAAGCCTTGGAGCGGGCTGAACGCTCCTATGGCAATCATCTCCAAATCGGAGGCTTGGCGCGGATCGAGTCTAATGGAAGCTAGGCCTTTCGCCCGTTCCAAAAAGCTCTCTTCTTCATGAGGAGCTACTTTACGATTGATTAGCGTCCCGCCATGAGGCGAGACGATTGTCGGCGCTGCTACGGTAGTCGAACTCAAAATTTCTCCTTCCCAATTTCCTGGCAATCTTTAGTCAAGTGCATATAGACAGGCTTAGCTCGTTCAGGAGTCCCATTCTTCCGCACTAATACAGGAACAGCGAGGCTAGTTGTCCGAGGGCAACCCGGCCAGTTGAAATGAGACCTCTTCCGCGGGAAGATATCCCAGCTCCCGGAGCTTGCTCAGGACTTTGCTGGTGCTCTCCTCCACCGACTCGCTGTCTGTGCTAAGTGAGACCTCAGGATTCAGAGGCTCCTCGTAGGGGTCGGAGACGCCTGTGAAGTTGGGCAGTTCACCGGCAATCGCCTTTGCGTAAAGCCCCTTCACGTCTCGTTTGACCAGCTCATCCAATGGGCAGCCTACGAACACCTCTATGAAGTCTCCTATCTCGCTGCGGACCTCGTCACGGACCTCGCGGTAGGGAGAGATGGCCGCCACTATCACGGTTACCCCGTTTCTGGTTAGAAGCTTGCTGACGAAGCCTATTCTCCTGATATTGGTATCCCGGTCTTCCTTGCTGAAGCCCAGGCCCTTGCTCAGATTGGTCCGTATCACGTCGCCGTCCAGGATCTCTACCCGTTTGCCCAGCCCCTTCAGGTAACCGTATGTCTCTTGCGCTATGGTGCTCTTGCCGGCGCCGGATAGGCCGGTAAGCCATATGGTTGCGCCGTGGTTCAGACGTGAATTTGCTTGGTTCATGATATCTCCTTAATAGGCAGGTGGAGTCCGCATTCGATTTTAGAGGAGTCTGCCCACCGTCCGGCCCTCGGGTCCTCCCCTGGCTTGACTGCCCTGGTGCACTGTATACAGCCAATGCTCAGGTATCCCCTGTCGTATAGTGGATTGTACGGGACGTCGTTTGCACTGATATATTCGACCACTTGCGCTTCTGTCCATGTCGCGAGCGGGTTCAGCTTGACCAACCCGAACCTATCGTCCCATTCCACTACCTTGAGGCTCCTTCTTGTAGAAGCCTGATCACGGCGCAGACCGGCAATCCAGGCCCTTTTGTCATCCAGGGCGCGTAGATTGGGCTCCACCTTGCGGATCTCGCAGCAGAGGTCCGGGTTGTGCTTCCATAGCTCATCGCCGAACTCGTGAGCTTGGTCACGTGGAGACCATCGAGACCTGTAAGCCACGGGCTCTATTTCGTAGCGTTGCTTAACCTGTTCCAGCAGTGAGTAGGTTTCAGAAAACAGGAAGCCGGTGTCCAGGTAGAATACGTTGACCTCAGGCTGTATCTTGACCGCCATATCCAGCAATGCCATGCCGGTGATGCCGCCAAAGCTGCATGCCAGTGTGATGTCGGGATGGTAGCGTCCGAATCCCCACTCTAGGATCTCCTGCGGGCTGGCGTATTCCAGCTTCAATGCTTCCAGTTGAAGGTCTTCTTCAACTCCGATTTCTGCTTCTATTACCAATTAAGTGGTCTCCTCTCCTACAAAAATAAAGCCCCCCTTGGATTGTTCCCGAGGGGGGCAGACTTCGTTTGTCGTGCTTAGGCGTCAGGCAAACCTTGTACGTCCCCCTTCCAGGTAACAACAGGAGCACATACAAGAACAGGTTCGCTCATCGGCGGAACTGAGTAACGGTTTCAAACCAGCGTAGCCCGTGATCAGACGGCGCATTCGCCCTCTCCGCGCTCTACCTTGTACAGGGTGGTGCGTTCCCAGTCCATGTACAGGTCGATGGTGTCTCTGTTCAGTTCGACCAGCTGTGAGTGTTTGGCAGTTATCTCCTGCAAGGGCTCCACGCCTACGCGGTCCACAAAGGTGTTGAACGTTTCATTCTCCACGCGGGTATCCTTGTAGAACTGGATGACCTCTTTCAGCATGGCCGGCGCTCGTTTGGCTGGGACTTTCCCTTTCAGCCTTTGCCCAATACGGGTGTCCCCGTTGTCGTAGCCGCCGCCAACGAACATCTCGTAGGACGGCACCTGCTGTCCGCCCGGCCCCTTCATCGAGCCGCCGTGGAAGCCTATGTTGGCTATGTGATGCTGGCCGCAGGAGTTGGGACAGCCGCTCATCTTGATGTGCATGCCGCGAACCAGGGGGTCGCTGGTATCGACCTCTTCCAGCAGTGTGCGGCGGAGCTCCCAGCCCAGCCCCATTGAAGAGGTTATGCCCAGCTTGCAGCTGTCGGTGCCAGGGCAGGACGTTACGTCCGAGATCTCATCGACACCCGACTCGCCAAAGCCGACGTCCTTCAAGTCCTCCCAGACCCTGCTCAGAGCCGAGTCGGGCACCCAGCGCAACATCAGGTTCTGACTCTGCGTAACACGCGCCCTGCTGCCGGCGTACTCTCTTGTAATGTCGGCCAGCTTGGGGAACTGGTGATGAAATACGTCGCCTATGGGGATTTTGATCAGAACCGTGTTGTAGCCCGCTTGCCTTTGCGTGGTTACGCTGGTTCTCAGCCACTCTTGATATTCCGGGTCTTTGCTGTCGTGTGAAGAATCGCCGTTCTTGAAGACGGCGGGATTCGGCGCGTCCAACTCCTCTTCAGGGATGCCCATCAAGGGGGTGGGATCATAGGACTTCTGGGCCCATTCTCCCTTCAGTTCTTCCTCTACCAGCTTGCGGAATTCGTCTATGCCAATGCGGTCGATGAGGAACTTGACCCTGGCCTTCATCCGGTTCTTGCGCAGCTCCGCCGACTTATCGAAGACCCTCAGCGCCGCCTCTGAAACCTTCAGGTACTCGTCGAACGGCAGGAACTCGTAGAGGGTAGGGGCAATGCGAGGCATAATGGAAAGGCCGCCGCCCATTACCATTTTCAGGCCCAACTGGCCGTTCTTCTTGGCTGGCAGGAAGCCAACGTCATGGATGGCGGTTATGGCGCAGTCGTTCTCGCACCCGGAAAAGGCGCTCTTGATCTTTCTCGGCATCTTCTGGGTGACGGGATGGCGCACAAAGTACCTGGCATAGGCAGCGGCGTAAGGGGTCATGTCAAAGGGCTCATCCGGGCAGACCCCCGCCATGGGGCATCCCACTACGTTGCGCACCGTGTTGCCGCACGCCTCACGAGTGGTTAATCCCACCTCTGCAAGGACACGCATTGACTCCGCGGCCCCTTCCAGGCTCATGTGGTGGAACTGCATGTTTTCGCGTGTGGTGAAGTGGCCCTTCTTCAAGGGCGCGTGATCTCTGGCGATGACTCCCAGAGCATCGATCTGGTCGGCGGTCAGGCCGCCGTAGGGGATTTTGACTCGGAACATCTGTGCATCGGGCTGGCGCTGGCCGTAGACTCCTCTCAGCAGACGCCAGGCCATGAACTGGTCGGGTTCCCAGCCCCCGTCGCGGAAGCGGCGGACTTCATGTTCGTATTCGTCTATCTCTTCTATTACCGGGGGGATGATAGCTGTTTGCACGGCTTGAGTTGCCATATCACCTCTCTCTTTCCGGGTCTTATCACGCGGGCAATAAAAAACCCTCCCAGCTTGGCTAATAAACTGAGAGGGGCTGAAGCGCTTTCCAAACGCTTGCCCCTATTTCATACAGGAACAGGTGCAGGTGCTTGTGGACATATTGCTGGCTAGTGTAACACCAAGCCTGGCCTTGTCAACCATGCACCACTAGACCGCTATCCCGTACCCCTTCTTTATTATGACCAGGTTGACGAATGTTTCGGTGCGGCGAATCCCCGGCGTAACGCCGATCTTGCCCCGCAGGAAGTTGCCCAGCTCTTCTGAGCTTGGCAAGGCTGCCCAGACAAAGATGTCAAAGGAGCCGGTTGTCAGAGAGACGTATTGAGTTTCCGGCAGCTTCGCCAGATTGTTGGCCACTTCATCTATCTTGTCCGGGTCGGCTTGTATGCCGACCAGGGCCACAGTGTTGTACCCTATTTTCTCAGGGTCCGGGATGGCGGAAACACGGATGATTTCGCTCTGAATCAAGTGACGTAAGCGTCTCCGTACCGTTCCCTCGCTGACCCCCACCTCGCGTGCAATCTGTGCATTGGAGGCCCTGCCGTTTGTTTGCAGTAATTCGATGATCTTGCGGTCTAAGTCGTCCATTTTTGCTCTTTTTTCGTCTCGTTTTTACAGTATGGAGCTATTCAGCATCAGATATCGTAGTAAGTCCTGCCAACTCTGTCAATGAATCGTGGTCAATTGCCTACCGTACGACACCTCATCTGAGCGCCTCACCTATGTTCACGACACGAGAGGTGTGGCGGCCATTTTGCCTTGACACTCTATTCACCGCTATCATACTATGAACCCTGAGCCGAGGTAGCTCAGTGGTAGAGCAGTGGACTGAAAATCCACGTGTCGGCAGTTCGACTCTGCCCCTCGGCACTGGACACGCGGTCGACAGCAGGCGGAAGTGGCTCAGTGGTAGAGCATCTCCTTGCCAAGGAGAGGGTCGCGGGTTCGAATCCCGTCTTCCGCTCCAGGACAAGCAATGTCGCCCCGCTCAGGGGCGGCTTTCTCTGTAGGGCTGTGGACTCATAAGGCTCTGGAGGGGCAAATGGCAGTGCTATGCGTTACTTCACTGACACAAGGTGAGGGCAAGACAGCCCTCTCCTCCGGCCTCGCCCGTCTTCTCATAGGGCAGGGGCGTGCCGTCCACGCCTTCAATCCGCTACGAGTCTCCGGCAATGACGACGCGGGCAGGGACTCCGCCTTCCTCGCCTCCCTTACCGGAGCAGCACCTCCCGCTGACTGGCCTTTAACGGTGTCGGACGGCAGCCTGCCTAAAGACACCGCCCAAGCAATCTCCAACGCCTCTATATCAGACCACGACACGATAATAGAAGCTCCTGCCCTCCTTGATGAGGGAACAGACGCTTCTCCCCTGGTGCAGAGCCTGGCCTCTGCCCTGGACGCCCAGGTAATACTGGTAGCGCGCTACTCTCCTGATCTCACCGCTGAGCGGATCATGGAAGCCGCCAGCGGTTTCGCGGGCAGACTGGCAGGCGTGGTTATCAACCGCGTCTTCAAGTACCGCACCCAGGACGCCCAGGCCCTGGCCGAAGCTCTCCGCTCCCAGGACGTACCCGTCTTGGCGCTCCTCTCCGAGGACCGGCGGCTCCAAGCCGTCACCGTAGACCGCATAGCCGAGCACCTCGATGGCGAGTACTTCCTTGGACAGGACAAGAAAGACCAGCTGTTTGACAACGTCCTCATTGGGGGAATCGTCCTTGATAACGGAGTGGAATACTTCGGCATTAGCCACACAAAAGCGGTTCTGGTTCGCGCCGACCGCCCCGATATACAGATGGCCGCCCTGCAAACGCCCACGCGCTGTCTCGTCCTCACCGGCGGTCACAGACCCATCCAGTACATTGAGCACGAAGCTAGAGAGGAAGAGGTGCCGGTGATACTGGTCCAGCAGGGGACGTTGGAAGCCTCCAGGCAGTTGGATACTCTGTTCGACGAAGCCACGATTCACTATCCCGACAAAGCGGACGCGTTCGCGGACCTGCTTCAGAGCCACGCCGATTCAGAGGCTCTGGCACAAGCAATTGGCCTTGAGGGATAGAACTGCCGCCAGAGGCGCCAAACTGTCATTCTAGAGCGAAGCGAAGAATCTGCGTCGCAGGGAGACAGTGGACACATACTCAAAGCACACCCTACTCCCGTCTTTCCTGCGCAGGCAGGAATCCAGGCGCGGTGGTGTGGGGCATGTCGACATGCCTAGTAGGTCAAGGGTTGCGTACACAACCGACTTAGGTATAATTATCGATTGTGATTTCAAATCGGAGGGCGGGTGAGATTGAATGCACTAGGAATACATCTGATACAAGAGCTCAAGCAGTGTGACAGCAACCTACTGAATGACCTCAATTACGTAAGAGACTCCATGATTCAAGCCGCACAAGTCGTCGGAGCAACCATAATCGACGAGACGTTCCACCAGTTCAGCCCCGTGGGAGTCACCGGCGTGGTGGCTATTGCGGAGTCCCATTTGACAATCCACACCTGGCCGGAGTACTCCTACGCCGCAGTAGACATCTTCTCCTGTAGCGAACGGTTCCAGCCACAAAAAGCAGCCCTTTTCCTCAAAGACAAGTTCCGCGCCGCTGAATCGTCCACTACGGAATTGGCCCGCGGCGTTCTCACCGAGCTCGTCGTCGCCGGATAGCACAGTGCCAACCGTACCCGATCCACCCTCCAAGTGGTATTACGAGTACATAACGCCAGACCTTTTCCTGGCGTCCAACCTCTCGAAGATAGTCTACTCAGGCAAGACCAAGTATCAGCGCGTCGAGATCCTCGACACCGTACCTTTCGGAAAGACCCTTGTCCTGGACGGACGTACCCAGTCTTCGGAAGCCGACGAGTTCGTCTATCATGAGGCCCTTGTCCACCCTGGCCTCATCTCCATTCCCAGCCCAAGGTCAGTGTTCATTGCCGGCGGCGGCGAAGGCGCAACCCTCCGCGAGGTGCTGGCTCACAGCACGGTTGAGCGAGTCACCATGGTTGACCTCGACCAGGAGGTCGTGGAGCTATGCAAGCAGCATCTGCCCAAACATCACCAGGGCGCTTTCGACGACCCCCGGCTCACCCTGGTCCACGACGACGCGTACCGCTACCTGGAAGACAACGACGATAAGTACGATTTCATCATCATAGACGTGCCCGACCCCCTGGAAGGAGGGCCGGCCTATCTCCTCTATACCCGGGAGTTCTACACTCTGATCAGACAGCGCCTTAACCCCGGCGGACTGATCGTGACCCAGTCCGGGCCCTCCGGCCCGCTCAACTATGCCGAGGTGTTCACCGCTATCCATCACACCCTTGGCTCGGTCTTCCCGGCCACTGCTCCCTGCCAAGCCCACATACCGTCCTTTGGACTGCTCTGGGGCTTCATCATCGCGGGAGACAACATAGAAACCCTACCGGCCCAGGAGATAGACCGGCGCATCCAACAGCGGGTAACCCGCGACCTCCGCTACTACGACGGCGCCGCCCACTCCGGCATGTTCACCCTGCCCAAATACCTCCGCCGCGGCCTCGCCGAAGAAAAACGCCTCATCACAAGAGACAACCCGCTGTACGCGGTGTGAGGGCCCAACAGGTCTGACCTTGCCTCAAGTTAGTGGCCTGCCCGGCCTTCACTTATACTGTATGAAATGATAGATAGCGTCATTTTAAGCGCCTCAACCGCCGCCACGGGGAGCGAACCTCACCTTCTGCGTGACTTAGCCGTCATTACCGCAGGAGGTGGAGGGGTCGCGCTACTGTTGCGCCTGATCAAAATGCCGCCTGTCCTGGGTTATCTTGGGGCCGGTGTTCTTATTGGCCCGTCGGTGTTGAGGGCCGTGGAAAACGCGGAGACCATCCGCTTGATGGCGGACCTGGGAATAGTGCTGCTCCTCTTCGGCATCGGTCTTGAGTGCGGGTGGCGGCGAATTCGCGAGGTCGGCACCAGGGTTGTCCTCATCGCATCCGTAGAGATGGCCATTATGTTCACCATCGGGTTCCAGATTGGCCAGCTGTTAGGGTGGAGCGACGTAGATGCGGTGTTCCTGGCGGCGGCTATGTCCATCAGCAGTTCGGCAATTCTCATGACTATGCTGCGGGATTCTGGACAACTGCTGCAGAGGCGCGGGAGGCTGATCATAGGAATCCTGGTGGTGGAGGACTTTGCCGCCGTTATTCTGCTCACTGTACTGGCGGGAGTCGCTAGCACGGGACAGGCCGACTTTCAAGGAATCGGCCTGCTGGTTGTGAAATTGCTGGTCTTTGCCGTCCTGGCTTTGGTTCTTGGTGCGTTCTTTGCCAACAAACTGGTTAACTTTGTGGACCGCTTCCACTCTGAGGAAACCCTGCTGATTACCGGGCTTACGCTCTGCTTTGGCCTGGCTTTTGCCGCGGAGCAGGTGGGTCTATCCGGAGCAGCCGGGGCGTTTATCATTGGCGCGGTGCTGGGCGATTCTCAACACGCCGGGCAGATAGAGCGAATAATTCGCCCGGTGCGGACTCTCTTCTCCGCTCTATTCTTCGTCTCTATCGGGATGCTTATAGACCTCTCTTTGGCGGCGGACTTCATCATCCCTATCCTGGTGGTATCGGCGGTCTTTGTGATAGGCAAAATAGTCTCCGATACATTGGGGACGTTTCTTTCCGGAGAGAGCGGTCGCGTTTCACTGAGTGTGGGTTTGGGCATGCCTCAGCCCGGCGAGTTCTCTTTGGCAATGGTCAAGACGGGAGCCGATTACGGGGCAGTTGGGAGCTTCATGTTCCCGGTTGTCACCGGGGCCACGGCCTTAACGGCGCTGGTATATCCATTCCTCTTCCGCTCCACGGACACCGTAGCGAACTTCCTGGAGCAACGGTCGCCCCGGCTATTGAAGAGGTACGTCGAATACATGGGCATTCTGCTGACCACGCTCCGTAGGGCCTTTCAGTTCAGCGGCCCTAGGGCTAAGCAGATCCAGAGGAGCGCCCGAATCATCATGCTTGACGTGGGGATCATTGCAATCTTTCTGGTGCTTGGCGTCGGCATCCTGGGTTTCACCGCTCAACTATCTGCGCTTACCCACCTGAGCGAGGGTGTGATTGGGCTGATCATTGGAAGTGCGGTTTTGGCTCTTTGCATTCCCCCGGGCCTTGCCATTTGGAAAGCCCTGCGAAGCCTCGCCGATAGCTTGGTGGAGTTCAGGCTCCCGGGCTATCTGGGAGTCGCGGACAAATGGACTCGCGGCAATCTGCGTATGGCGTTCCGCGATACTGCCATGCTTCCCATCCTGGTTGTGCCTGGGATTTGGAGCATTCCGCTTGTCTCTAGGTTGCTGGCCCTGGGCAGCTTCAGCGTTCCGCTTTCACTCTTGATAGTAGCTGGGATAGTCACACTGCTTATTGCGGCAACCTTTCGCATTTATCGCGTCCTAAATTCCATGTTCAGTCAGACGTTTCTGGGTGACGACGATAATCCTTCCTGGGGTTCTTGATAGGACTAGCCGTACCTCCGCGCCACTACCTCCTCAACGATGGCTGCCTGCTCCGGAGTCTCTACCCCACAACGCTGAGCACAACGTGAGACGGATGATCGGCGTCATGGTGGACAGTGTTCAACGCCACGCGGGTATGCGTGTTGCGCCCCAGGGGCTCTCCCGTGTTGGGGTTAACGTCGAAGCGTGGGAAGTTGGAGCTGGACACGTCCAGTCTTATGCGGTGCCCCTTGGCAAACACGTTCGATGTTGGGTATAGCACTATCGTCACCGGGTAGACCTCGCCTGGGCTCATTGGCGACGGCTTCTCCCACGAGTCTCGATAGCGCATCCTGAAAATGCTGTCCGATATATTCAGTGCGAACCCGTCAGGGTAGTCCTCGTTTGGCGGGTAGACGTCTATCAGCTTCGCCGTGAAATCGGTGTCGGGCGCATCGGACGATACCCAGAGCTTCACCTCGATTGACCCGGTGACCTCGATGTCGCGTTCCAGGCGCTCCGTCTGAAACACCAGCACGTCTTGGCGGGTGCTCAGTGGCGCGTTGAAGGGAGGGTTGGCCCCGTAGAGGCCCTCGCGTTCCCGCTGGTCCCAGCCGCCGGCCGTCACTATCTGCTCCACGCGGGACCCCTGCGGCAGCAGCGACGAGTCCGCAATGAAGTCCGGGACAGGGCGCAGCGTCGCCAGCGACGATATGTTGCCTCCCACGGAAGGTACCGGGTCCGTTGGGTCGAACTGGTAAGTGGTGGAAGAGCTCTGCTCTTCAGGAGCGTCCGTGCACAAAGAGCCGTCGCTGTGGAGGTGGTAGCTTACGCTTGCGGCGCGGGAAAGCGGCCACTCCTGCTCGTCCCGCCAGCTGCCTCCATGATTGAGGCGGCCTTCCCTGTTCATCCGGCCGTTACCGCCCCCCATGACGAAGATACGTACGGTGGGGTCAGCCTCAACGCCGTTGTCCAGCCCTTTCAGCCAGTGATCGAACCAGCGCAGTCGCTCCTCGTTATAGTCGATGGGTGCCTCGCTCCCCAGGTCGATGCCGCCGGAATGAGTGACAGCCATCGTGCCGTCCCCGTGTGTCCACGGGCCCATGAGCAGACGGTAGGGGCCTCTCTTTTTCTGAGACAGCCCGACAAAGTTCTCCAGGTTGGCCCTGGTATAGGAGTCGTACCAGGCGCTGGAAAAAACCGTGGGCACGTCCGCAAACTGGTCCCAGTAAAGCTCAAAGTTGACGCTGGGGTCCTTCCACAGATCATCGTAGTCCCCGCGAGTGAGCAGTTGAATCGCAAGCCGCTCGTAAGCCGGGGCGTGCGCCAGTGAGGTCTGTCCCTTTTTAATGGGCAGTCGCTTCAGGATCTCCCGTGTATCGGACCTGTCCAGCGCCATGGCCGCCGCGGGGTCGCTCTTGAGCAGAGCGTTGGAGTTGGTTCCGGCGTGCCAGTATAGCCAGGTTAGAAAACGCAGCTCCAGCGCGCCTCCCTGTCGTAGCGTGCTGGTATAGCCGTTGGAAGCGCCCTCGTTGACCCACATACAGGTCAGCCCCGGCGGGTCTAGCACCGCCAGCGAGTTCTGCGTCCAACCGGCGTAGGACGTTCCCGTGGTGCCTATCTTGCCGTTGCACCACGGCTGCTCGACCAGCCATTTCATGGTGTCGTAGCCGTCCGGTCCTTCCTGCCAGAAAAAGCCGAATTCGCCTTCCGACTGGTAGCAGGCGCGGCAGTCCTGCATGACGAAGATGTAGCCCCTCTTGGCAAAATAGCGGCAGTTCTTTTCCACTCTGTCAGGGGCGCGTTTGTTGTATGGCGTGCGCTCCAGGATTACCGGCAGGGGCCCGTCCAAAGGCTTACCGCCCTCAGTGGGGAAGTAGACGTCCGTTGCCAGCCCAACGCCATCACGCATGGGCACCCTGACGTCCTCCAGTACCATCACGCCGTATTCAGGCTTAGAAAATTGCATAAAGCCACCTCTCAGACAGGGGTCGACCGCAATATATCACCGGCCTGTTGGAGGGTAAAGGCAGAGCATCTCCGCCACTCACGGGCACAACTGTCATTCTGAGCGGAGCGAAGAATCCCAGGCCGTTGACTGGAGCAAATCGTTTGGGTGTTCTGCATGCCGAGGCTGTGGATTCTTCGGCCGGCGGCGCTCCTCATGCCCGTATGCCTGCTTGCCCGCCCTCATTTGACGGTAGAGATATGATTTAGTGATGCTGGAAGTGTCCGCTTGATGGAACCAACATCCCCCGAAACAACCGTAGGTAAGAAGAGGAACAGGATCTTCTTTGGCTGGTATATAGTGGCGGGGGCAGCGCTGCAAGCATTCTTCACGTCGGCTACCTTCTTCTTCGGATTTACCGCTTTCTTCAACCCCATAGCCAACGAATTCGGCTTCAGCCGGGCGGCAACCGCTACCGCCCTATCTCTTCAGCGCACCGAATCGGGAATTGCCGGGCCGTTCGTCGGGTTCCTGGTGGATCGATACGGCGCGCGCGGCGTGATGATGGTGGGCACCGTAGTTACGGCGCTCGGTTTCTTTGCACTGGCCCGAATAACGTCCCTGCTGACCTTCTACCTCTCCTTTGGACTGCTGGCGCTGGGCATAGCCATGGCCACCATGATAACCACTACTCCCGTAATCAGTAACTGGTTCATTCGCAAGAGAAGTAGGGCGCTCACCTTCGCCTTCGCCGGTGGCGCATCGGGCGGCTTGGGCGCGCCGGTTCTTGTTTGGGCAATCGGCGCCTACGGCTGGCGTGACGTTCTCGACTGGATCGGAATAGGTACGCTCCTGGTGGGGATACCGGTCTCGTTCATCATGCGCCACCGGCCAGAGCAGTACGGCTATCTGCCGGACGGTGTCCATCCATCCCAAAGCAAAGAACCGCAAGAAGGAGGAGACACAACGGCCCCGTCTGAGTTGAACGAGGTCAACTTCACCGTAAGACAGATGCTGAGGACGCCCGCTTTATGGCTCTTGGTAATCGGGATGGGGTTGTCCAACATGGTGATGTCTACAACTGTGGTGATGATTATCCCCGGCTTGGAGAGCTTTGGCATAGCCACCACCACAGCCGGCTTTGCTGTTATGGCTTTGGCTGCTGGCAACATAACGGGTCGCTTGGTTCTGGGGTTTCTTGCCGACACACTGAACAAACGCAACGTGCTGGCCTTCACCTACGTGATGTTCGCCCTGGGCGCTCTTGCCTTTGCTCTTGTAACGGAAGTGTGGCACATAGCAATCTTCGTCCCGCTGTATTCGCTGGCGCACGGGGGCACCGTGCCCGTGCGTTTTGCCCTCCTCGCCGACTACTTCGGCAGGAAATCATACGGAGCGCTGGTGGGGTTGACCATGACCTTGACAGCGATATTCGGCATCGTGGGGCCTGTATTTGCAGGCCTTGTCTTTGACATCACCGATAGCTACAGGCCGGCGTTCATAACAATGGGTTTGCTGATGATCCCCGCCGTACCACTCACTCTGCTGGTTAAGAAACCCAGTCTTTAAGCGTTAGGAGGCATTGGATTCAAGACGTAACTATTGCCCCTCAAAATGCCTTGCCGTGTATAATATGGATACCTAGGTTAGTTATATCGGGAGGGTGACCCAAGGCTCATGAACCTAATAAAGACGGGTGTGCTGTTCATTTTTCTGACCTTTCTGTTGCTTATCACCGGAGCGCTGATAGGCGGCGGCGACCCCTCCGTGATAATGATCTTCTTCTTCATAGCTCTGGCAATGAACTTCTTCGGCTTCTGGTTCAGCGACAAGCTGGTGCTATCCATGTCGCGTGCAAAACAGGTCTCTCAAGATGAAGCGCCTGAACTGCATAGCGTGGTCGACGAGCAGGTGTACTTTGCCGGAATCCCCAAGCCCAAGGTGTTCATCATGGATTCCGATTCTCCCAATGCCTTCGCCACCGGCCGCAGCAAGAAGAACGCCTCAATTGCGGTGACCACCGGCATCATGCGCATACTCAATCGAGACGAGCTTGGCGGCGTGATAGCCCATGAGTTGGCGCACGTAGGCAACCGGGATACGCTGATTATGACCATGGTGGCCGCCGTGGCCGGAGCCATCACCATGATCGCTTGGATAGCGCAGTGGTCGCTTATCTTTGGAGGAATGAGCGGACGGCGCGGTGGAGGCGGTGGCAGCGCTATAGGATTGATAGGTTTGCTGGTTGTAGTAATCGTCATGCCCCTGGCTGCAACCCTTGTGCGCATGGCCATATCCCGCACCAGGGAGTACCAGGCCGACCAGACGGGCGCGGCTACGTCCGGCAAACCGCTGGCCCTGGCCAGCGCACTGGCAAAGCTTCAGCGGGGCAGCAATGCACGGAGTATGGACATACCCAAAGAGCGCCTTGAGCCTGTATCTCACCTGTTCATTGTAAATCCGTTGAGCAGCTTGAGCGGTGATGGAATGGCCCGCCTCTTCTCAACCCATCCCCCTATTGAAGAGCGCGTCCGGCGCCTTCAGGCAATAGAGGCCAACAAGGGCCCCAGGATGATTAGATAGCAGACCTGTATGTTCAGAGACAGAGGGAGGGATACTAATTGACTAGTAAAGCTGACTTCGACGTAATCATAGTGGGTGGAGGAGCAACGGGGCTGAGCGCGGCTCTATACACGTCTCGCGCCATGCTCAAAACAGCCATAGTCGAAAGACTTGCGCCGGGAGGACAAATCCTGCTCACCGACGTCATAGAGAACTACCCGGGATTCCCCGACGGCATTACCGGCCCAGAGCTATCCCAGTTGTACGAACGGCAGGCCGTCAAGTACGGCGCTGAGATTCTCTACGATTCAGCCATTGGACTGAAGAACCTGGACGGCGCGGTGAAGACCGTTGTAGGCGACGAAGGTGAGTACAGCGCCAAGGTCATCATCATCTCTTCCGGTGGAGACCACAACAAACTGGAAGTGCCCGGCGAAGATGAGTACTCCGGCAAGGGCGTTTCCTATTGCGCCACCTGCGACGGCAACTTCTTCCGAGATATGCCGGTTGCCGTTGTCGGCGGAGGCGATTCGGCAATGCAGGAAAGCCTGTATCTGACGCAGATGACGGAGAAAGTGACCGTTTTACACCGCCGTGACAAGCTCCGCGCCAGCAAGATACTGCAAGACAGGGCAATGAAGCATCCCAAGATAGAGTTCAAATGGAACACGGTTGTAGAGAGGGTCCAGGGCAACGGGCAGATGGAGTCCTTGCTGTTGAAGGACACGCACTCTGGTGAGGCCTCGACCTTGGACGTGCCCGGTTTGTTCATCTTCATAGGCTTCCATCCCAACACCGAGTTTCTCAGGGAAAGCTCCGTAGAGCTCGATGGCGGCGGCCATATCATTGCCAACATGGCGATGGAAACCAACGTGCCGGGAGTTTATGGAGCCGGCGACGTGAGGGCCAACTCCGACCGGCAGCTCGGCACCGCTGTCGGCGATGGCATAACCGCCGCCCTCAGCGCCTACCACTACATTGAAGAGCAGGCCGACGCCGCCCCGTAGAAAGCAAAGGTCTCAGAAAGCAAGAGAGGGAGTTGGACATCCAACTCCCTCTCGCATTTATCGAACTCTGTGGCAGCTAGTGGTGACCGCCGCAGCCGCAGGCGCCGCCACCGCACCCGCCGCCGGTGCCGCCGCAGGCGCACCCGCCGGACTCTATATTCGGATTATTGATTACAAAGCCGCTGCGCATCAGCCCTTCCATGTAATCTATTTCGGAGCCTTGCAGCAACGGAAGGCTATCCTGGTCCACCACAATCTGCACGCCGTTGGAGTGCATCAGCATGTCGGCCTGGTCGGTCTGGCCGTCCAGCGTAAGCGAATACCCCGGCCCGCCGTGCGGACTCGCCGTTATCGCGATTCTCAACGCCGTCCCAGCTTCGCCTTCCTCGTCTATGATCTCCTTCAGCTTCGTTGCCGCCAGTTCGGTGACTGTGATCTCCTCCAATTGCGGTCTCCTTTCGCTCCCTCAGTAGTTAAGGGTGAAACGCGACTTTTCTTGGCTGCCAGTTTAGCACCCCAAGTAGAATAGGGTCAACAGAAAGTGTCGCATAGGAGAGAGGAGATTGCGGGGTAAGAAATGGGTCACTACAATGTGGGTAGGCCGAAGTGGCGGAACGGTAGACGCGATGGTCTCAAAAACCATTGGGGGCAACCCCGTCCCGGTTCGAATCCGGGCTTCGGCACCACAATGTCACTCGTTTGGCCAGCAGAAGAAATCCGGCGCTGGCATTCCAACGTATAATTGAGTAAAGTAAACTGGTCAGCGCGGAATTGACAGAGGTCAATATTTTACTGTAATGTTTCTTGGATGCAATCGTTGCTTTAGTCACAAAGGGACGGTTGTGTTTTTCTGACAAGATCAACGTTCAACTGACCAAACCGATTAGAGTTTTGGAACTAAGTTAGGAGGGTGCGCATTATGCGAACAGTTTTCTCGCCTCGTAAATTCTTGGGGGCTGCCGTAGGCATAGGCCTTTTGTTTGTGCTGGCGTGCGGTTCGGCTGAGGAAGACCCGACGCCAACGCAGCGACCGGTCGATACGCCCACGTCTGTGGCGGTACCTACGCTTGTGGTGCCAACGGCAACGGATACACCTGTGCCGCCGCAGCCAGGCGTAACGGCGGAGCCTACCGCCACCAATACCCCCACACCGGAGCCGGCGCCCGGCGAAGAGCCCCAGTACGGCGGCAGCGTGACGGTGCCGGGTAACTGCGGACCGCTAGACGCCAACCATAGCCAGACTGGTTTCTGCTGGAACGGCTTGGGATGGATTGGGAACATCTACAACGGACTGATAAGGGTGAACCCCGTCGACCGCGTTACTGTTGAAGGCGATCTGGCCGAGACCTGGAGCGTCAGCGGCGACGGCACAGAGTACACCTTCAATATCAGGCCTGGAGTGGTGGACCATGAAGGCAACCCTTACACGGCCGAAGACGCTGCTTATCAGTTGATACGCTATGAGGAGCGGCCGAACGGCATCAACCCCCGCCGCCAGGGATGCATCGGTGCTTATGTAGCCGATATACTTGACGACAACGGTAATCCTGTTGCCAACCCCGGTGCCGAGGCCATCGATTCCTCCACCTTGGTCATAAGGCTGGATGCTCCTCGCGCTGCGTTTGTCTCCTGTATCTCCGGCGCATGGAGCGCGTTCCTGCCGGATACATACACCAGCCAGATTGACGACCCCATGGTCACGCCGGATGGCTACAGGGACCTTGACTTTACAAGGGGTGAAGCCATTGGCACGGGCCCGTTCAAGGTCGTCAACCACGAGATTGACAACATCACGGAACTCGAGCGACACGACCAGTTCTTCCGTGATGGATTCCCCTACCTTGATGGCTACACATCAGTGTTCATTCCTGATGCGGCAGTTCGCGTCGCTAACTTCCGTGCAGGCAGAATCGATGCCCTGGGCGTCTTCGACAACCAGCCGAGCAAGTCGGATGCCGAGGAGTTGCAGAGGGCGGTGGGTGACCAATTGGTTGCCCCGCTGATCAACGCCATGGGCTGGCGCGGCATACAGTTGAACGTAGCCAATGCGCCCTTTGGTCCCATAGGCGACCCCACTGCGGACAAGATCCGTACCGCCATCCAGATGGGCTTTGACCGTCAAGAGATGAGCCGCCTGAACTACGATGGCATTGGTACGTTGGCTACGCCTTACTTCTTCTACTGGGACTGGATTGCCACGCCAGACCAGTGGTATGAGGCATTGCCCGGGTTCAACCCTGACGAGATGGTAAGGTCTGAGCAGCTTGCCGCAGCGCAAGCTCTTATGCAGGAGGCTGGCTACGGCCCGGATAATATGCTTCCCGTTGAAGCCCTGACTACTTCCGGTGGCCAAAATGAAGCGGAGATACAGGGCCAGTGGCTGAGAGAGAACCTGTACCTTGACGTCACAACCACCAATATGGGGAACACCTCCGGCCTGCGGGCGCGCACCAGCCCCGGAGATTTCCAGATGATAGCGGTCGAGAGTGTTGGCGCTTCCTTCGCTGACCCTGACGCATTCAACCTGGGTGTGTTCTTCACCGATGAAGAAGGTGGTAGGAACTTCACCAGCTGGGTGAACGATGATTGGCGCGCCCTGCACGAACAACAGTTGGTGCTGAACGACCCGGCTGAGAGAGGTCCGGTGCTGTTTGAAATGGCTAAGATCCTCTACGCCGATGCTGCTCTGGTAGGTAACAACAGGCCGGCTCTGGTACACGGCTGGCGTGGCAACTGGAGGGGCTACGTGGCTCCTATCATCCACGCCTCCAATATGACGCTGGAGCACGTCTGGCTGGCCGAGTAGCGTAGAGCTACCTGATAATAAACGAAGTCTGCGATCATCTGATGATCGCAGACTTCGTTTTGGAGACTGTGATTCTACCGTCCTAAGTAGAGTAAACTAGAGGGACTATGAAGAAGTACATTCTGAGGCGTGTGTTGCTTTTTGTGCCAACTCTGCTTGGCGTTGCCCTGGTCATCTTCATACTCCTGCGCATCCTGCCGGGAGACGTTGCCGTGCAGATACTGGCCGGTCCCAATGGAGAGGCCGAGTATACCCAGGAGGACGTGGATAACCTCAGAGAAAGACTTGGCCTGAACGAGCCACTCCATATTCAGTTTGTGAATTGGGTATGGGATTTCGCCAGGGGAGACCTGGGCCATTCGTTCGCCACCAACCGCCCGGTATGGGGTGAACTAAAGCGACAGTTCCCCATTACTCTCCAGCTTGCTGTCCTGACGGGAATTGTGGTCAGTGTCATCGCTATACCCATTGGTATTATTGCCGCGGTCAGGCAGGATGGGTGGCTGGACTTCATCCTGCGGACGTTTGCCATCGTGGGACTGGCTATGCCTAGTTTCTTTGTAGGTTTACTGGTCATACTGGGACTGTCGGTCTACATAGGGTGGCTGCCTCCCGTCGGGTTCACTAGCCTTTGGGATGACCCGGTAAAGAGCATCCAGCAGCTTATGTTGCCTGCCGTAGCTCTGGGTTTCAGCAGCAACGGGTTGTTGTTGCGCATTACCCGGACACAGCTCTTAGAGGTGCTGCGTGAGGACTATGTGAGGACGGCAAGGGCAAAGGGACTGGCGGAGCGGGTAGTCATCATGAAACACGCGGTGAGAAACGCTCTGCTGCCTGTGGTGACGGTAGGGGGGACACAGATAGGTTTTCTGTTCTCCGGCACCATTGTCATAGAAACACTGTTCAACATCCCTGGCCTGGGCAGAGGGCTGATCAATGCCCTCAACACTAGGGACCTGCCGGTGATCCAAATATACATCATGTACTTTGCGCTGGTGGCTCTGGTGGCTAACTTGATAGTAGACCTAACGTATGCTTGGCTTGATCCGCGTATCCGCTACGCATAGTCTGTTAGAGAAGGTCGGTTATGGCTACGAGAAACTCAATTGAAAGCGCCGGGGCGCTAGCCCCCCAAGCTCCCTCTGCATGGAGTAGACGGTGGCGAGGCTTTACTCGGTTCCTGCGGTCTAAACCACTGGGAACAACGGGGCTTGTCATCGTGATTCTATTTGCTTTTTTGGCCGCATTCCCAGACGTATTCGCTCCACAGGATCCAAGAGCTTTTGACTCAAGCAGGCTCTTGGAAGGGCCCAGTGCAAATCACCTCTTTGGTACGGACTTCGCGGGTAGAGATGTTCTCAGCCGGGTCATATTCGGAGCGAGGATTTCTATTTTCGTAGGAATTACCTCAATGCTCATCGCGGCAGTGGTGGGCTCCGCCATAGGAGTCACCAGCGCCTATTTTGGCGGCAAGCTTGACCTTCTGGTGCAGCGCTTTGTAGACGCGCTGATAGCCTTCCCCTCGCTGGTGCTGGCCCTGGCCCTCGTCGCGCTATTCACTGCGTCGTTGACCAACATCATCATCGCCATCACCATAGTGTTTACACCCAGGCTGACCAGGGTCATACGTTCCGTGGCGTTGAGTATCAAAGAGATACCTTATATAGAGGCCTCGCGGGCCATAGGGGCCAGTGACGCCCGTATCATGCTGCGACACGTTCTACCCAACACCTTTGCTTCGCTTATGGTGTACTCCACCAGCTTGGTGGGCAGCGCCATCTTGATAGAGGCCTCGCTCAGCTTCCTGGGTGTTGGAATGCCGGTGGGCACCATCACCTGGGGCGCACAGCTCAGCGGCCAGGTGCTGCGATACTTCACGGTTGCGCCGCACATCGCCATATTCCCGGGCTTTGCTCTAACGCTGGCCGTGTTCGGGGTCAACATATTTGGCGATGCCCTCCGCGATGTCCTTGACCCCAGGTTGCGCGGCAGGTAGCCGCGGACAGAAACCTTTGCATAACCTTCCTTCCCCCCTCTGTGGGGGAAGGTTAGGATGGGGGGGCAATCATTTCGGCTGCCCACGCGCTCTCTACTTAGCCTGCAGGCCGAACGATTTGGCGGCTCGATCGACTATATACTTCCCCAGTGCCAGGGACGACGTTGCCGCCGGTGAGGGAGCGTTCAGTACGTGTAGGGCGTTTTGCGTCTCCACAATGCTAAAATCATCCAGGAGCGAACCTTTGCGGTCCACGGCCTGGGCCCTGACGCCTGCGCCTGCGGGTGCCAGGTCTTCCTTTCTGATCTCAGGTAGAAGCCGCTGTAGGGCCTTGGTGAAGGCCGACTTGCTCAGCGAGCGGTAGAACTCGCCCAGGCCGGTGCGCCAGTATTTCCAGGCCATCATCCAGAATCCGGGGTAGGTGGCTGTGCCCATAAACTCAGGGACATTGACGCTGGACATGGTGTAGCCCTCCCTGGCGAAAGCCAGAACGGCATTCGGTCCGGCTTCCACGCCGCCGTGGATCATGCGGGTAAAGTGCACCCCTAGGAAGGGAAACTGGGGGTTGGGTACGGGATAGATGAGGCTCTTCACAAGGTGGTGCTTCTCAGGCTTTAGGGTGAAGTACTCCCCGCGAAATGGGATGATGCGCACCTCGGAACGAAGCCCCATTTTCGCTACTATGGCATCGGCTTGAAGGCCGGCGCAGTTGATCAGATAGCTGGTCTGGAACTCTCCCTTGCTGGTCTCCAGGTTGATCGAGCCACCGGCTGCGGTGATACCGTTCACCTTGGCGCCGAGCACAATTTCGACGCCGTTTCCCTGCGCGTCCTCGGCGTAGGCGGCGGCGACTTCCTTGAAATCGACAATGCCGGTCTTGGGCGAATGCAGGGCTTTGATGCCGTAGGCGTGCGGTTCAAGCTCCTTGAGCCGTTCGGGACCTATCATCTCCAAACCCTCGACGCCGTTGGCGGTGCCTCGCTCATAGAGAGTCTGCAGGCGTGGCAGCTCCTCTTCATGGGTGGCCACGACAACTTTGCCGATGAGGTTGTAGGAGATGCCGCGATTGTCGCAGTAGTCGCGCAGGGCCCGGCTCCCCGCCACGCAAAGCTCCGCTTTGTACGACCCCGGCCTGTAGTAGAGGCCGGAGTGGATGACGCCGCTGTTGTGCCCGGTCTGGTGCGTGGCGACTCGTTGCTCTTTTTCCAGTACGGCTATGGAGTAGTTGGGATATCTGGTCGATAGCTCCAGTGCGGTGGCCAGTCCAAGGATGCCCCCGCCGATTACGGTGACGTGGTGATTTGTGTTCATGGTTAGGAGAGTATACGGCAGATGGCAAGCGGATGTTTAGGAGCGCTTGCCTAAAGCTGCCTGTGCGCTTAGCATTATAAGGCTGGTATCGCAATGCCCGGTAGTGTAGCGGTAGCACGTCAGCCTTTGGAGCTGAAATCCCTGGTTCGAATCCAGGCCGGGCAGTGCTCAACAGGATGAGTGTGTAGTAGGGAACTTTGGGTAGTGTCTCAGTTTACGGCTTGCCATTGTCCGTTTGCGGCCTCTACCGTGGGACTATGAAGCTCGCGTATGCCATGATGTTACTGGTCGTGCTGGCCGCTTGCGCTACGCCGGAAGCGACCCCAACTCCCGCGCCTTCGTTCCCAGCAGGAATAGCGCCGGAAGCGACCCCAACCCCCGCGCCTTCGCGCCCAGCAGGAATAGCGCCGATCGAGACCTACATTGAGCATGCAACGGTCATCGTGGTAGGGGTGGTCGAGGATGGCGAGCCGGAGGTCTTGGCAGGCCGGAGCTTCTACCGGGACTGGGAAGTGCGTGTGGAACAGTACGTAACGGCACCGCTGTCGTACGACCGGCTCGTGGTTCGCACATTCACGGGCGCTACGGACTCGGCGGGCAACCGGATGCCTGTCAAGATGCCGACGCTTGCGACGGGTGAGCGCGTCCTGCTGTTCCTGAACCGCGACTGGGATGAACCGCCTCTTGGCAGTCGCGAGTTCACGATGCCGGACCCGCTTGGCGGCAAGTTTCTCATCCGTGACGGGAAGGTACACGTACGTTTCGCGGGCGAGCCCGAAGAGCACGTGCCGCGGGATGTCGAGGCTGTTGTGGAGCAAATTACGAGGCTGCTCGAATAGCCAGTAGTATAGGCATACAGCCCTATCCGCCTCAGGCAAATTGAGGAGCTACCGAACTATGAACAGACCACAAATCCTACAGCGATTGGAAAAGGGATGGCGGGAGCTTCACGAGTCCCTGGACGGGCTTTCTCAGAAGGATATGGAGGAGCCCGTCTTTGACGGCGGATGGTCGGTTAAGGACTTGTTGGGCCACCTCACCACTTGGGAGGAGGAGGCCATCAAGGCCATGGACTTGATGGCGAGAGGCCAACCTCAGCCGCGCTACATGAAATACGGCGGGATAGACGGTTTCAACGCCGGGGAATCAAAAAAGAAGGCGGGCCTTTCGCTGGAAGATCTGCGGAGCCGGCTCATGGAGACGCACCACCGGCTGATGTCAGTAGTAGCCGAAATGGCCGAAGAGCACTGGGCTACGGAGACCCGCATCAGGCGACGCTTGCGGATTGATACGTACGGCCACTACCGCCTGCACCGCGATCAAATCATGGCTTGGCGCGGGGAGAAAGGTTCACAGTAGGGCAGCGGCTCATGTGCCGCTGCCCTACTGTGTGCAGCTAGGGCGCAATTGCCGGCAAGCCCAGCTCGTTGAGCTGTTCCACGAAGCCGGCAACATCCTCGTCGATGATCTTCTGAAGCTCTTCCAGATGACCGTCTACCAATGCCGAAAGCTCATCGTATACGCCTAGCTGTCCCTGTGTCGGCGCGAAATCGCCGGAGGCCACCACCTGTGACAACGCCATTAGCTTGGCGTCAAGGCGCACGGGAGGCATAACCTGGGCGTGTGGCTCGTGAACGGATACAAGCTGGTCTTCAATGGGCCATAGCTTGTCCTTGATGGCTTGGGCGGCAACGGACAAAACATCCCGGGGCCCCGCGTCTCCGGCACGGCCCACCCACTCGTCTATCTGGCCGCGTACACTGCGTAAGCGGTGCAGCCCCGTGTTGTTATCCACCAGCTTGTCACGGACCTGGACCAGCAGGTCAAACTGCGCCTTCAGGTCCGCTTCCGTCGCCGAGACACGCGGGTCTTTGAGCAGTTCGAACGACTCCGTGAAGGTCTGGCTGCCCACCGTCAACCGGACCTGGTATGTTCCCGGCGGCGCCAGCGGCGATATGCCGGCCGGCCTGCCGCGGGCGTCGGGTCCGGCGGTGGGTGGGTAGCGCATGTTCCAGATCAGCTTGTTCATGCCCGCCTTTGGACTCCGCTTGAAGGTGTTTATGACGTTGTCGTTGGAGTCCAAGATGGCTATGGTAGCGCCGTCCTCCGAGGCGTTCTTCAGGTAGTAGTTGATGGGAACGCCGTCGGGAGGGTTCTGTCCCGCGTTGAGGTAGACCCGCTTCAACTCGCCGTCTTCATTGCGTTTCTCATAGAAGGTTACGGTCTCGCCGTTGATACGCTGGTAGTCCTTGCCGGGGATGCCTCCACCGCGTCCGAAGCCCAGCGGCTGAGCGGTGCGGTGCGTGTCCCTGGGCTTGAACAGGTGGACGTCGCCCGCAACCCCCTCCGCTATCTGTTGCAGAGGCGTGAGGTCGTCCAGGATCCAGAAAGAGCGGCCATGCGTGGCGGCTATCAGGTCGTTGTTCTTCACCGCCATATCGTGGATGGGGACCACCGGCAGGTTGGCTTGAATCGGTTGCCAGTTTTCACCGTCGTCGAACGATACGAACATGCCAAGCTCGGTGCCCAGGTAGAGCAGGCCCTGCTTGGCCGGGTCCTCGCGCACTACGCGGGTGAAGTGGTCGTCGGGGATGCCGTCGGTGATCTTGCGCCAGGTCTTGCCGTAGTCGCCGGTCTTGAACACGTAGGGCGCGTGGTCGTGCAGCTTGTAGCGAGTAGCCGCCACGTAAGCGGTGGCCGGGTCGTGCCGGGACGGCTCGATGGTGTAGACCAGCGTCCACTCCGGCAGGTCCGGCGGCGTAACGTTCTCCCAGGAGCCCCCGCCGTCGTGGGTTACGTGTACCAGGCCGTCGTCCGACCCTGCCCAGAGAACGCCGGGCTCGTGCGGCGATGCGGCAAAGGCGAAGATAACGCCGGAGTAGTCGGCGGTGCCGCCCGAATCGGTGCTCAGGCCGCCGGAGATGACCTGCATCTTCGACTGGTCGTTCCGCGAAAGATCCGGGCTGATGCGCTCCCAGCTTCCACCGTCGTCCCTGCTTTTATAGACGTACTGGCTGCAGCAGTACAGTAGGTCGGGGTCGTGGGGGGAGAAGACGGTAGGGTAGGTGAAGTAGAAGCGGTTGATGATGTCCTTGACAGGCGAGCCCGACTGGTCGTGGGGCCAGACGTGGACGATGCGTGTCTGCCTGGTGCCCATGTGGTAGCAGAGCTGCGTGCCGCCTCCACCCGGCGCCGAGCCGTTGGCGCCGGAGAAGATGATGTTGTTATTGTTCGGCTTCACCGCTATGTATCCGCTTTCGGAGTTGCCCACCACGTCGCAGTCCTTCCAGGGAATCGCGCCTTCGTCGCCGCGGCTGGGGACTTTGATGGCGGTGTTGTCCATCTGCGTGGCGTACAGGTTGTAGGGGAACTGGTTGTCCACGTCCATCTTGAACAGGCTGGCCGTGGGCTGGTTGTACAGCGTCGACCAGGAAGCGCCCCCGTCCAGGCTCACCGATGCTCCTCCGTCGCTGCCGCTGATCAAACGCTGGTTGTTGCGCGGGTCGAGCCAGACGTCATGGTGGTCGCCGTGCGGCAGGCGCATCTCGAAGAAGTTGCGGCCGCCGTCGTTGGACTTCCAGAACTGCACGTCAAGGCAATAGCAGGTGTCCGGGTCCTGGGTGTCGGCGAAGACGTGGGTGTAGTACCACGGGCGCCTGTACAGCTCCGGCTTGTTCGTCACCATTTCCCAGGTGGCTCCGCCATCGTCCGAACGGAACAGGCCGCCCCGCGAGTTCTCCACCTCCATCAAAACCCAGACCCGTTCCGGCTTGGGCGGCGATATGGCCACGCCGATCTTGCCCTTCAGGCCCTGCGGCAAGCCGGGGTTTCCGGTTATCTCCACCCAGGTGTCGCCGCCGTCCGTGGATTTGTACAGGCCGCTGTCCGGCCCGCCGGAGGTCATGGTCCAGGGCTGGCGTAGCACCTGGAAGATGGACGCGTAGATGATGCGTGGGTTGCTGGGGTCCATGGACAGGTCTACCGCGCCCGCTTTGTCGCTCTTGAACAGGACGTGTTCCCACGTCTTGCCTCCGTCCTTGGTGCGGTATACGCCGCGTTCCGGGTTGCTGCCCCATTCGTGGCCGATGGCGGCAACGTAGACGATGTCGGGGTTCGTGGGGTGGATGCGGATGCGCGCTATGTGCCGCGATTCGCGTAGCCCCACGTTCTGCCACGTCTTGCCGCCGTCGGTGGTCTTGTACACGCCGTCCCCGTGAGTGGCGTCGGCGCGAAAGACCCCCTCGCCGGTGCCGGCGTAGACCACGTTGGGGTCGGAGTCGGACACGGCGATTGCGCCAACCGCGGCGGTGTTGAAGAAGCCGTCCGAGACGTTTTCCCAGTACATACCGGCGTCGGTGGTCTTCCAGACGCCTCCGGCGGTGGAGCCGTTATAGAAGACCAGGGGATTCTGGGAATCTCCGGCCACGGCAACGGAGCGGCCTCCGCGGAACGGGCCTGCCAGCCGGTACTCAAGGGCGTTAAGATAGCTTGGATGCACGGTGGAGTTGGTATCAGTCACACGAAACCTCCCGAGGTCTGAAATTGATCGCGGTTTGAAGGGCAGAATTGACCTTACAACCAAACCTGCCAAATGAAAAGAGCCTGGACTATTGCCCAGGCTCTTGGTGCTCTGTTTGGAGGGTTATCTGCCGCGCAGCTTGGGGTCTAGCACGTCGCGCAGCGCGTCTCCGAACACGTTAATCCCGAAGACCACAAAGGAGAGTGCAAACCCTGGGAACAGCCCTATCCAGGGAGCGCCCGAGAAGTCAAGAAGTTGCTCCTGGCTGAGCATGGCTCCCCAGGTGATGGTGTTCCCCGCGCCGCTAAGGCCAAGGAAACTCAGAGAAGCTTCAATGATGATTGCGCTGCCCACCAAAGAGGTCGCTACTACAACCAGGGAGGCAAACGTATTGGGAAGTATGTGCCGGAGCATGATCCTGAGGTCGGACCCTCCTATGGCCCTGGAAGCCTCAACGTACGGCATCTCCTTCACACTGAGAGCCACGGAACGAACAATACGGACTATCCTGGGCAGGAACACTATGCTTATGGCCAGGATCACGTTGTTCAGGGAAGAGCCAAGAGCAGCCATCAGCGCCAGCGCAAGCAGTAGGCTGGGAAAGGCGGATAGTGAATCGATCACTCTTTGAACAATGAGGTCGAACTTGCCGCTGTAGAAGGCGCTGGTCACCGCGATGAAGCTCCCCACCACACTGGCGGCTGTCATGGCGATTATTCCCACGTAGATGGAGACCCCGGAGCCGAACATTGTGCGGCTCATGATATCTCTGCCCAGCCTGTCGGTGCCGAACCAGTTCTCAAAAGACGGAGCTTTCAAGACCCTACTGGTGCTGATATCGTACGGATCATACGGCGCAATGTACGGCGCGGCCACGGCAATAACTGAGGCAAACACTACTATGGCAAGGCCGGTGGTCCCCAACGGCTTGCGGCGCAGGAAAGTAGTGACCGCCCTTATACGGCGCTCCCACGGTGAAATCTCCCGGGTTGGCTGAGCTAGGACGAGTTCATCCCTGGCGTTCATCTAAACTCCTCCGTACGTCCAATGGTTCCCAACATCCCCTCATTCGTATCATTCGTATCTGATCCTTGGGTCCAGCCAGGCATAGGTCAGGTCCACTACCAAGTTGATTGCCAGTGACACCAAGGCGAAGTACATGATGTACGCTTGGATGGTGGGCAGGTCGCGCAGGAACAGGGCTTCGATCAGTCCGCGCCCGATTCCGGGAAGGTTGAAGATCAGTTCTATGACAACGGTGCCTGAGAACAGTATGCCGAATTGAAAACCGGCGTAGGTAACCACGGGCAGCAGAGCGTTGCGTACGCCATGTTTGATTATGACCACCCTTTCCGCCAACCCTTTGGCCCTTGCCGTGCGAATGTAGTCCTCCCTCAGGACCTCCAGAAGCTGGGTGCGAGTGAGGCGCATGAGCAGGCCGCTGCTACTCAGTCCTAGGGCCACGGCCGGGGGCACTAGCTGTTGCACGGTCTTGAAGGGAGTTTCCCAGAAATGATCGAAGCCCAGGGGGGGAAGCCAGTCAAACCCTCTGGATAGGGACAACACCACCAACAGGCCAAAGAAGAAGTTGGGTACGGCCAGCGCGAATATGGCGAAGCCGCGCAGGAAGTAGTCGGCCCAGCCGTCCTGCTTCACCGCTGCAATGATCCCAACCGGGATGGCCGAAATCACAATGGTGCCGAACGTTAAGACGCCCAGTTGCAGTGTCACGGGGAACTGCCGCTTCATTTGTTCGAAGATCGGTGTATTTGCCGAAAAGGAAGTGCCCAGGTCGCCGCGGATCAAGCCCCACATCCAGTCCAAGTACTGTATGTAGATTGGCCTGTCTAGACCGAGTTCATCGGTCAAGCGGGCAACGTCCTCTTCGGTAAAGATTCCCTCACCGGTCGGCCCGGCCAGTATGGCGACTGCTACGTCGCCGGGAAGCACCCTCAGCAGGATGAAGATGACCAGCGACACCCCGATCAGTGTCGGGATGAACATCAGGAGCCTTCTTAGTATGTACTTGCGCATGACGTTTATTAGGACAGTGCTGGCGCGGCTGTAACAAGCCGCGCCAGCACTGTCCTACATTTCAATGAGGCTTAAATGCTCGGTAGCGGTGGATAGGGGTTCTCTGCCTCGTCTGCCAACCACACGTTCTCAAGGGAGTAGTTGGATGCGTGGAACCGCACAGGCGTCCAGCCGCGCCAGTTGCCGCGGTGGCCCTGCAACAGTCCTGGCCTCACCATACCAATCCAAGCGGCGTCCTGGTTCCAAAGGATATCGGCCATCTCCCGTAGAAGCGGTGCGCGCTCTGCGGGATCGGTCAGTAGGACCTGCTCCTCTTGGAGCTCTAGCCACCTGGAATTTTCCCATCCGCCGAAGGTGAAGCCGCCCTTCTCGAAGGCCGGGTGTATGGAGATTGTGAAGGCGTCCGGGTCAACGAAGGATGCGCCTTTGCTCTCCAAGCGCAGATCGAACTCTTTGGCTACGGCTTTTTCACGATTAGCCGGGCCTTCAGTTACGTTATCGTTTACCACGTCTATGTAGATCTTTGAAAGAGCGTTGATAATTAAGTCAGCGCGGCAATTGGTGCCTCGCCCGGTGAGCATGGAAGCTGAGATCCTGTTCGAATCGCTGTAACCCGCCTCTTCCATCAACGCTGTAGCTTTGGCAAAGTCCTCTTCCTTCTTCATGGGGTCGGGGTCCAGGCCAATCATGTTGTCGAACCACTCCTGCTGCGTGTAGACCCAGTCGGTCCCGACGAAGTACGGAGTTGAGAAGAAACCGATGCCGTCGTGGCATAGCGTGTTCATGTCCCCGCGATTCATCACGTACTGAATCGCCTGCCTAACCTTTCTCGCCGTTGGGTCGTCATGTGGACCGAACGGAGGTCTGGTCACGTTCAACTCGAAGCCGCGCCAGCCGGGAGCTGCGACGATTGGGAAGGCTGCTTCCTCCCCGATAGCGTTCTGCAGATCATGGACTGCTCTCAGGCCAAAGCTTGCTGTGCCGGTGAAGATCTCAGCGGCGTCTATGCGGCCTACCCTGAAGTTGGCAACGCGAGTCGTTCCGTCGGGGATGGAGAACATGTTATAGCCGTCCAAGTACGGTAGACCGTCGCGGAAATAACCATCGTGGCGCTCGGCGCGCCAGACATTCCCCATCTCGCCTTCAACGATCTTGAACGGACCCGTCCCGACCACCTCTCCTTTTTCGAAATCGAAGTCGCGGTATCCGGTCGCGGTGTCTTCATCTATCACTTTGGCGTAGGTGTCAGGTGTAATTGCACCGAACCCGCTGAGGAAGCAGGCGACGAAAGCGCCCTTTGCCACCGGCTGGCGGAGAGTGAGCTCCCTGGGCCCTGTTATCTCCGCTCCCGGGTTCTCTACGGCCATCATGTTATCGTCTTCTATGGGGTTGAGGAATTCACGCATGCAGCCCCACCTGCGGGCCACCACCCCGTTCGGTTGTTCTATGAGCCTGTACACGGAGTAGTAAGCATCTTCCACGGTGAAGGGATTGCCCTCGTGGTCTATAACTCCGTCTCGGATGGTTAGAACCCAGGTCTTACCACCGTCAGTGATCTCCCACGACTCCGCAAGGTCTCCCTCAATGGTTACGCGGTCTTGAAGGTTCGGTCGAATGAACTGCCCGAATATATTGCCTGTGTTGGCAAGCGTGCCCCATCCGTATCCGGTGCTGCCGTGGAGCTGGTCCCAATAATTGGCATTGCCCGTTAGGGGCAGGTTGACTACTCCGCCGTACTGGGGCTCCTCACCAGGCGCTGGCACAGGTGTCGGTGTGTTTGCAGGCGCAGGTACGGAAGTCACTGGTGTCGGAGTTGGCTCCCCGGGCGCAACCGGCGCTGGTGTCGGTGTCGGCTGCCCAACGTCAAAGGTTGGCATTGCCGGTATTGGGGTTGCCGTCGGTATAGCCGTTGGGTCGGCCTCTTCGGATGGGCCGCAGGCAAGGATGGCTAGCAAGGCTATGCCTACAGTCACTCCAAGGAGCCGTTTGGTATATCTACCTAAGCTCATTATGCACCCTCCTAAAAACAAATCAATCCGAGCAAGGCGCTTTTTAGGCGTTTTCCACCTTTCTCGGATTGACTGATACCAATAACACAGCGGTATTGAAGCTGTCAACCCTTTAATTCGTCAATAACAAGATATTGAAAAATTCTATAGCTCAACGTATGCATGAGTGCATACAGGACGCACGCTCAGGCGCCCCACCTGCGCCTGAGCGTGCGTGATAGTATGTTGATACGGCATGGGGTAAAGGGAGGCGAAGATGCGGCACTACGGCAATGGCGGAAGGAAGTGCATCCGACTTTTCCCGCTTCCCCGTATCTGCGTCCGTCCCCTATACTATCTACATGAGCCGGATGAAGCTAAACGCCCTGACGAAACCCGCCCATATCGCTGCGGGACCTGTCCTGAGCCTGTCGAAGGGATTCGGATTCGTTTCTTCATATTTCCAGAAAAAAGTGGTTCGTTTTAGCTTTGGACTTGACATAACGTTTGAAACGAATACCCCTTAGCTAACACGTAAATTCTACTAAAGGAGATAGCGAATGACGGTATGGATGCTGGTGCGCCACGGTGAGACCGACTGGAACAAAGAGCACAGAATCCAAGGTCACGCCGACGCGCCACTCAATGCCACCGGCGTAGAGCAGGCGAGGCGCCTGGCGTCCAGGCTTGCGGGCACACGGATAGACGCCATCTACACAAGCGACGTGTCACGCACGCGCAAGACCGCTGAGGTCATTGTTGAAGGCCGTGGAATAGAGGTGCGGGAGCTCTCCGACCTGCGGGAACGGAACTACGGAAGATGGGAAGGGGTCACACAGGAAGAGTGGCAAGCTACGGACCCCGAAGGTTTCGCTCATTGGAAGAGGTCGCCTGATACCTACACGCCGCCCGGAGGGGAGAGATTGGAGGATGTGCTGGCCAGGGCTTCACGCGCCGTCGAGTACATAGAGGAGCAACACTCCAACGATGACTCGATAGTCGTGGTGGGACATGGCGCCTCACTCCTGGTGCTGGTGGTGCACCTTCTGGATCTACCCCTTTCCTATAGAAACAACTTTACCTTGGGTAATACCAGTCTTTCAGTGCTGGACGTGGGCACGGAGCACACGGTCATCCATCTGTGGAACGATACCTCTCACACGGATAGGACTTGATAGGCCGTTGCGGAGGAGAGTCTAAATAGGGTAGGGCTGTATTGGAATGTTCATGAAGAGAACCGCGGCCATACTGACGGCTTCCATGCTGCTGGGAGCGTTATCCACGTCGGCTATTTTGGCCTGGTCGCAGCCCGTTGGTGCCGGGTTGGACGGTCCCGCCGCAGGAAGAGGGATGGCGTCGTCGCTGGCGGCGGCAAAAACGGACGACGGCGGGTACGTTACATCCTTGGGGTCTACAGACGAGTGCACTTATGAGCCTGATCTCGGGGCATGGTTCGTCAGCGGTCAAATGCCTGAGAAATTTCAGGTTCAGGAGTACCAGAGCGCTTTCTACAAAGCCCTGCGAGACACGAGGCTTCGCTATGGACTGAATTCCGCGCAGGTGAAAATCGCTGACCTTGAGGTGGCTGAACATAGCGAGTCCCGCAGAGAGATCAAGATGACGCTGTGGGCAGACAATGCTATATACGTCTATGACGCCGCCACGGAACGCGTGACGCCTGTAGAGCCTCGATAGCGCGCGATAGTATACGATATCGACCAGCCAGTATTAAGGAGGGGAGTATGCCGGCCAAGGTGTTGATTTCAGTCGATATGGAGGGGGTCAGCGGAGTGGTGCACGCCGACCACACGGGCAGGGATGGCAAGGATTACGATATCGGAAGGCGTTTGATGACCCTGGAGGCCAATGCCGCTATAGAGGGCGCTATTGAGGCAGGGGCGGACGATGTAGTGGTCAACGACAGCCACGGCACACAGCGCAACCTGCTGCCGGAGTTGCTGGATCAGAGGGTGCAGCTCATCACCGGCTCGCCAAAGCCGCAGACGATGATGGCCGGTTTGGACGCCACATTCGATGCCGCGTTGTGCGTGGGTTATCACGCCAGGGCGGGCTCCCAGGGGATACTGGACCACACTATTTCGGGTCGAGCGGTTCAGGAGATACTGGTCAACGGTCAGCCGCAAGGGGAGCTTGGCCTCAATGCTGGCATCGCCGCGCATCACGGCGTGCCCATTGTAATGGTGTCGGGCGACACGGCCTGCTGTGAGCAGGCCAGGGAACTGATACCCGGCATAGAGACTGCGGAGGTGAAATCGTCCCTGACCAGGTACGCGGCAAAGGGACTATCGCCCACAATGGCGCAGGCCCTCATTAAGGAGAAGGCGCGGCTCGGTGTGGAACGTTGTGCCGAGATTGCTCCTGTTGATTACTCGTTGCCGGTGACGCTTACGCTGCGATTCGCCAATTCAGCCATGGCCGACGTGGCGGAGTGGGTGCCCGGCGCAGTGCGGCCGGATGCCGTGACGGTTGCCTATACGTCTGACAGCTTTCCGGAGGCGTTTCAATGCCTGCGGGTGATGATCCTTGCCGCGGGCGCGGTTGGCTGAGGCGTCACGGAGCGGAGAGCTGTTCGGCCAGCGTAGCCGGGTCGGTGGCGGGCATCATGCAGACGTAGTTCTCGCAGACGAAGGCGGAGGGCAGATCGTTTATCATGTACTTGTCCTCTAGCAGGGGATAACCTTCGTACCCGTCGGCCCCGTTGGGATGGAATCCGGTGATAACCCTGTTGGGCATGTAGCGTCCAAACACCTCGTCCAGAAGCGCTCGGGTGCCTGGGTCTTCCGGAGGCCCGACCACGGCTATCTCCTTTGGTGTGGAGAGGTAGAAGTCTAGGGCGCACAGCCAGTGCCCAAAGCCCATGGGCGCCCGTGCCATGACCATACGGAGAGAGCGCAGCATGGTGACAGCGCGATCCCGGTATTCGGTGTTGCCGGTTAGAACGGCCAGCCGGAGGAGGACGTCGCTGGCTAAGGCGGCGCCGCTGGGCTCCGCGTTATCGAACAGGTGGCTGGGACGGATAATGAGCTTCTCATGGTCGCTGCCCGTATCGTAGAAGGTGGCTTCTTTGGGGTCCCAAAAGAGTTCCAGCATGCCGTCCGCCAGGGAACGCGCCTCGTCAAGCCATCGCAGGTCCAAGGTGGCCTCGTGCAGCGCAATCAAGCCATCGATAAGGTTGGCGTAATCGTCCAAATAGCCGTTCAGGACAGCCTTGCCGTCCTTGAAGCTGCGCAGGACGCGGCCCTGAGGGGAACGGAGAGCGTCGAGTAGGAACTCGGCATTCGCCAGCGCCGCCTGCAAATAGTCGTCGCGGCCCAGAACGGCGGCGGCTTCGGCAAAGCTGCGCAGCATCATGCCGTTCCAACAGGTGAGCGCCTTATCATCGCGGCCTGGAGGAACACGTTCTTGGCGCTGCTCCAGCAGCTTGGCGCGGGCGTTATCCACAGCCTCCGCTAGCTGCTCTTCACTGACGCCCAACTCGGACGCCGCCGCTTCTGCGGAATCGTGGATGTGGAGGATGTTCCTCCCCTCGAAGTTGCCCTGGTGAGTGACCCCGTAGTAGCGGTTGAAGATTGCGGCTTGCTCCTTCCCCAGCGCCTCCTCGATCTCCCGGGGTGTCCAGACGAAGTACTTGCCCTCTTCTCCCTCGCTGTCGGCGTCCTGGCTGGAATAGAAACCGCCTTCCGGGCTGGTCATCTCACGGAGAACGTAGTCCAGGGTCTCCTCCACAATGCGCCTGTACAGCCGGCTGCCTGTGATTTGGTAGGCATGGAGATAGAGCCTGCTCAGCAGTGCATTGTCGTACAGCATCTTCTCAAAGTGAGGCACCAGCCAGAACGGGTCGATGGAATAGCGGTGGAACCCGCCGCCAAGCTGGTCGTAGATGCCGCCGTGGGCCATCTTCTCCAGGGTAATGTCCACCATGGCCAGCGCCTCGGTACGGCCGCTGCGGGCGTAGTAGCGGAGCAGGAACTCCAGTGTCATGGGCTGGGGGAACTTGGGCGCGGTGCCTATGCCGCCATGCTGCTTGTCCATTTCGGAATCAAGGCCGTCAAAGGCGCGGGACAGTACCTCGGAGGTCAGCGGTTCCTGTCCCTGGGAGGTCATCAGGCCGCTCCTCAGATGCGCCACAAGCTCATCAGCGGAGTTAGCCACGTCACTACGCCGGTCGCGGTACGCCTCTATGATGGCTTGCAGCACCCGTGGAAAGCCGGGCATGGCGTGGCTGTCCACCGGCGGAAAGTATGTGCCGCCGAAGAACGGTTTGCCTTCCGGGGTGAGGAACACGGACATGGGCCAGCCGCCGCGACCGGTTTGCGCCTGCACTGCCCGCATATATATGGAATCCACGTCCGGGCGCTCTTCACGGTCGACCTTGATATTGATGAAGCCGCTGTTCATCAGACGGGCGGTCTCCTCGTTCTCAAAGGACTCGTGCGCCATAACGTGGCACCAGTGGCAGGCGGAGTACCCCACGCTGAGAAAGACGGGTTTGTCTTCCTCTCTGGCGCGAGCGAAGGCCTCCTCGCTCCAGGGATACCAGTCGACCGGGTTGTCGGCGTGCTGGAGGAGGTATGGGCTTGTTTCGTTGATTAAGCGGTTTGACATGATGGAGCAATCCATTGTCGCATAGAGCGGGGCGCAGGGGAAGGTGTTCCCCTAGTCACTGCTAGGGAAACCGAAGCAATCCGGAGGTGGCGGATGGGAGTTTACCCTGATGGTATGAAAGAGTCACCTGATTCCTGCATGCTGTATGGGAGAAGACCAACAGCAAAGGAGGGACCAGGTGACACTATATATTGGACTGGATGTACACAAAAAGGG
>DAOUJH010000003.1:0-13789 GCA_034422935.1 Dehalococcoidia bacterium
GTATGAAAGAGTCACCTGATTCCTGCATGCTGTATGGGAGAAGACCAACAGCAAAGGAGGGACCAGGTGACACTATATATTGGACTGGATGTACACAAAAAGGGAAGTGTCTATTGTTGCCAGGACGAGAACGGCAGGGTAATCGGAGCCGGGCAGTTGTCACACAGGGTGGAGGCCGTCAGGGAGCTGATCGGTGGGCAGACAGATGCCTGTGTGGCCTTGGAGGCAACAGGGAGTTGGCAGCACGTAGCGGCGATGCTTGCGTCGCAGGGAGCTCAGGTGGTGCCCTCCCACCCTCGGCGTACGCGAGCTATTGCATCGGCCAAAGTGAAGACGGATGCTATAGACGCTCGTACACTTGCAGACCTGTTGAGGGGAGGGCTATTGCCACAGGCATACTTGGCGCCTCCGCAGATACAAGCATTGCGTCGTCTGGTTCGAACTCGTGCGTCCTTGGTAGAGACACGCACCAGGTTCAAGAACCAGGTGCACGGGGTGCTGACCCAAGCGGGGTACATACCCAGTGTGACGGACGCCTTCGGGAGAGCCGGCAGGGAGTGGATGGCGGAGCTGGATCTATCTCCTGGGGACAGAGTGGTCGTGGAAACCCTGCTGGGGGAGGTCGACCACACCTCGGAGACGGTGCGAGAGTTGGACAGGGAGTTGGTGAGGCAACTGGGGGCTTCTCCAGGGTACCAGGCCCTGCTGAGCCTTCCAGGCTTCGGTCCCCTAACCAGCGCCACCTTTCTGGCAGAGGTGGGAGACGTGTGGCGCTTCAAGAGGGCCCGTCACCTGCTGTCCTACCTGGGGATCGTACCCAGAGTCCACTCCTCCGGGGGCAAGACTCGCTTCGGACGGCTCACCAAAGAGGGGCCGCCCTTGCTGAGGAACGTCCTGGTACAGGCTGCTTATCCCGCTATTCGGAAGAGCCCGGAGCTGCGGCAAGTGTACGACAGAACCAAGGAGCGACACGGGTCCCAGGTGGCTCGGATAGCTGTGGCCCGGAAGCTGGCTACACAGGCCTTTCATACTCTAAAGGCACTCTCTTCCCCTCACGGCAGCGGGTAGCTCCTGGCAGGCTCCGGCCCGTTCGGCTCCCATGGAGCCGGCGAGGCCCTATCCTGATTGAGCGCCCGTTGACCAGGGATTCAGGTCCGCTACCAACCTGCGCAGCTTATGCCAGCGCCCATAGATGCAGGACCGAACTCTCAAACACAGCTTACTGGATTCAGGGCCTTGACAGGGCCACTCATTTCATAGATGAGCCTGTCGAAGGGCGCATCCCCCGGCGTATTCCAACAGGCCTTGGCGTTGCCAACACGTGTCGAGAATACCGAGCATACGCCAACCTTTGTCGGCCACAGGTTTTGTGATAAGCTCTCAGACAAACTACAGCTTCTACTATCCAACACTACTTTGGAGGTCAAAACGTGGCTGATTACCAACCAAACGCGGTGCTTTCCACCAAGGAATACAACGTTGTAGGCACCAGGCCGGAGCGTCACGACGCCCTGGAAAAGGTGACCGGGTCCGCCAAATACGGCGCGGACGTACACCTGCCCGGCATGCTCTACGGGCGGGTCGTGCGCAGCCCTCACGCTCACGCCAGGATCAAGTCCATCGATGCCAGCAAGGCGCTTGCACTCCCCGGCGTCAAGGCAGTGGTGACCGGCGCAGACTTCCCCCGCCTCTCCACAAGGCTCATCGACGTGGGAGAGGGCGCGCTCAGCAACCGCGCCTTCATGAGCGAGAACTGCATAGCCAGGGACAAGGTGTTGTACAAAGGCCACGCCCTGGCCGCGGTGGCCGCCACTAGCCAGGACATCGCCGACCAAGCCCTCGATCTGATCGAAGTGGACTACGAAGTTCTCCCAAACGTCATGGATGGTCGGGAGGCAATGAAGCCCAACGCTCCCATTCTCCACGAACGCCTCACCACCAAGGGAGGCCCCGGCGCGGCGGGCACCCTCAGCGACGACGAAGAGGGCGAACCGACCAACGTGGCCGCCCACTACGAATACTCCACCGGCAACTTGGACAAAGGGTTCGCCGAAGCCTACCTTGTGGTGGAAGAAGAGACCCACACCATGGCGGTGCACCAGGGATACATAGAGCCCCATTCCGCCACCGCGGAGTGGCTGCCCAACGGCGAAATCACCATCTGGTGCAGCAGCCAGGGCCAGTTCCAGATCAGGGAGCAAAGCGCCCTCGTGCTGGACGTCCCCGTCTCCAAGATAAAGGTCATCCAGATGGAGATTGGCGGCGGTTTCGGCGGCAAGCTCGGCGTATACCTGGAGCCCCTGGCCGCTCTGCTCTCCAAGAGGTCCGGCGTTCCCGTAAAGATGACCATGTCCCGCACAGAGGTCTTCGAGGCCACCGGGCCGACCTCCGGCACCCACGTCAAGGTCAAGATGGGCGTCACCAAGGACGGCATGATCACAGCCGCCGACGCCACCCTGGTCTACGAGGCCGGAGCCTACCCCGGCTCCCCGCTGAGCCCGGGATGCCAGTGCATACTGGCGCCCTACAATATCCCCAACGCCCACATCGAAGGATTCGACGTAGTGATCAACGCGCCCAAGGTGCAGGCCTACCGCGCACCGGGCGCTCCCCCCGCGGAGCTGGCCGCGGAAGTAGTGGTGGATGAGATATGCAGGAAGCTGGACATGGACCCCATAGAGTTCCGCCGCATCAACGGCGCAAAAGAGGGAACAAGGCGCGTTACAGGCCCTCTCTTCCCCAGGATAGGCTTCATGGAGGTGCTCCAAGCCGCCAGTGACCACGACCACTACAACACGCCTCTGGAGGGCCCCAATCGCGGCCGCGGCGTGGCTGTGGGCTTCTGGAGCAACGGCACTGGCCCGGCCAGCGCCATGGCCAGCGTCAACCCGGACGGCACCATCAGCCTGGTGGAGGGTTCTCCCGACATCGGAGGCACCCGCACCGTAGCCGCCATGCACGTCGCCGAGGTGCTGGGCATCCCCCCCTCGGACATCAAGCCGCAGGTCGGAGACACCGACTCCGTGGGATACACCTCCTCCACCGGCGGCAGCAGCGTGGCGTTCAAGACGGGCTGGGCCTGCTACGAGGCCGCCCAGGATGTTAAACGCCAGCTGATCCGGCGCGCCGCCATGCTCTGGGAGGTGGACGAAGACGACGTGGAGTACAACGATGCCAATCTCTACCACAAGTCGGATACCGCGCTCAGCATCAGCTTGAAAGAGATGGCGGCTCAGCTCAACTCCACCGGCGGTCCCATCGTGGGCAGCGCCAGCCTCAACCCCAGGGGCGCAGGCGGCGCTTTCGCCGCTCACATTGTGGACGTAGAGGTGGACCCGGACACGGGTAAGGTGACCGTTCTCCGCTACACCGCCATCCAGGACGCCGGCAAGGCTATCCATCCCACCTACGTGGAGGGCCAGATTCAGGGCGGCGTCGCTCAGGGCGTCGGCTGGGCGTTGAACGAAGCCTACTACTTCACCGGCGATGGCCACATGATGAACCCCACCTACCTGGACTACCGCATGCCCACGTCGCTTGACCTCCCCATGATCGATACGGTGATCGTGGAGGTGCCCAATGAAGGCCACCCCTACGGCGCGCGCGGTGTCGGCGAGGTGCCCATAGTGCCGCCCCTGGCCGCAATGGCCAACGCCATATGCGCCGCCACCGGCCATCGCATCAACGAGCTGCCGATGTCGCCGGACAGGGTGCTGGCAGCCGTGAAGAACGGCGGAAACGGCCGTTCATAAGGCCATGCCGGAGGTCTGGATACCTACGCTCATGCGCAACCTCTCAGCGGGCAGGGACAGGGTAGCGGTGGAGGGCGCCAACGTGCGGCAGGTCATAGAAAATCTGGACAGACGGTTCCCCGGCATGAAGGAGAGGCTGATCGAGGACGGACGCCTCATGCCAGGCATATCCGTCATCGTGGACGGTCAGCAGAGCCAGCTTGGCCTGTTGGAGCGGCTGGAAGAGGCCAGCGAAGTGCACTTCCTACCCGCCATTGGCGGCGGCCTCTGACACGGCAAGCAGGACAATTCGACGATAAAGAGGAGGCGCTTCCCAGGGAGTGCCTCTTTCTTTGAGAGCTTTTTTCTAGAGGAGGTCGCCTTGATACGCAGCTTGAACGGAAAGACACCCAGGGTACATCCAACCGCTTTCGTTAGCGAGTTCGCCTACGTCGTCGGCGACGTGGAGATCGGCGAAAACTCCAGCATCTGGCCCGGAACCGTGGTCCGCGGCGACGGCGGCACAATCACCATCGGCAAGAACACCAACGTCCAGGACAACAGCGTGGTCCACTCCGGCTCCATAGGCGACGGCGTGACCATCGGCCACAACGTCACCTGGCACGGCACCAGCCTCGGCGACAACTGCCTGGTGGGCAACGGCGCTACGGTTAACAGCCGCGTCGAGGTCGGGGAACTTTCCATCATCGCCGCCGGCGCCGTCGTCCTGCCCAATGAAAAGGTGCCGCCGCGCAGCTTCATGGCGGGCGTCCCCGCCACGCTTCAGATGCAGATTCTGGACCGGCACGAGCAGATGATAAGGGGCAACGCCCTTGGCCTGGTCAGGCAAGCCCAGGTGTACAAGGCGGAAGGGCTGGAATAAATACCCGAATCGTTCCATAGTTACTGATTCGTGGGTCTGCTGCTGCCTACCGCAAGTTCTTCCATAGGACAAAGCTGACGGCACAAAGGAAGTTGATAATTTGAGGAGAGCGAAATGGTGATGAGAAACCGCAAACTGGAAGAAGGGGATATCCCCGCGCGGCAACGGGTTTATCTACACGTTACGTTCGCCGGAGTGTTCCAGATTGTGTTCTATGCGGTGGTGGCGCTCATCATCCTGATGCCCATTTTGTATGCTGTAGCTTTAATCATCACGCTATTGCTGTTAGGTGCCATCTCTACGCGGTGATCCGCAGTTGCATCCCCAGGCCACGGACTATGCCCATCACCGTAGCAAACGAGGGGTTGCCATCCTCAGACAGAGCTTTATAAAGCCCCTTCCGGGATATGCCAATGTCCATGGCTAAGCGACTCATGTTTTGGGCCCGCACAATATCGTTCAGTGCCGCACGGATCAGGCTTCCATCGCCCGGGTCCTCCTCGGCACACGCTTCAAGATACAAGCATACGTCTTCTTTGGTGCGTAGACGGTCTGTCGCGTCCCACTTGGTGAAAGTTTCAGCCATTTCTCATCTTCTCCAACTTAAATTGTGTACTATGGTACTCATATAGTCAAGCAGCGGCAGCACAGCGCTTGCCCGTGTGCCCGTTTGCCCGCCTCTAGTGATACAATCCAACCGCAGACTTGCCTGTCTGCCCGTCCATAGGAGGAAACAATGACGCAAACCAACCTTGAAAAGATGATTGCTGAAATGGAGCAAGCCGTCGAGGAAGGCCTGGCCTACCTTGAGGACACCGGCGGCGGCACAAGCCCGCAGGTAGACCGCTGGACCGCCAAGGAAGTGCTGGCCCACATGGTCTACTGGCACCGCGCCTCCCTGCAGGGCATCGAATCGGTATCTAACGGCGGGCCTCCGTTCCAAGTGCCGGACACATCCGATGTGATCAACGACGAAATAGTCGATGAACTCTCCGAGACTTCCGTTTCTTCAATGGCGGAAGAGCTCAGGGACCTCCAGAAACGGCTGTCTGCTGCGGTCCGGCTTGTGCCCAACATTGACGACACCGTCTTTATTCGAGTCAGCGGCCAGACCTTCTCCACTCGCATCCGCGTCGAAACCATTACAAATCACTGGAGAGACCACGTCCGTGAACTGCAAGAGGCCGCGTGTCCCTCATCTTGACCAGCATCACGCCATGCGATAATCTCGACTCTAAGCCACAGAGGAGGCACAGATGGCAACTCAGGAAACCTTTGAAGAAGCAGTAGCAGAATTCATCTCACGCTCCAAGGACCTCATCGACACCGAGTCGGACGAGAACCTCCCCCCTTGGCCGCCGACGCCCTACGACCAGGACGGCCCTCCCTACGAGTTCTCACAGCGGTTCACCCCGGAGTTCATCAGAAAGTACGCCCTTACCATAGCCGACGATAACCCTCTCTACACCGACCCCGATTACGGCAAGCACACCAAGTACGGCTCTCAGCTTGCGCCCGGCCCCATCCTGGCCCTCGTGCGGTACCCCTCGGTGCACGGCGCAACCAGGCCGGGAGGCTACCCCCTTGCCAACTTCATCTCCGGCGCCGCATGGGAGTTTTACAACGTCATCCATGCCGGCGCAAAGTTCCGCTCATCCAAGGAGACCAAGGAGATCTTCGAAAAGCCCGGCTCCAGGGGCAACCTCGTCTTCATGATCTCCAACAACCACTACTGGGACTTCCACGGAGACCTCATCGCCAAGTGCTACGGCACCCAGATATACGTCCCCATGCCCAGCATGGGCACCGGGCGCGTCATGTCCGCCGACCGCGTCGGCGAGCACATGCTCTACGAGCGCAAGGCCACCAGCTACTCCCAGGAAGACATCGAGAAAACCCTTCAGGACGTGGCGAACATGAAGCGTCGCGGCGCCGATACGCTCTACTGGGAAGACGTCAACGAGGGCGAGAGCATCGGGCCGCTGGTGCTGCCCCCATGGACCCTTATTGACCAGGTGGTCTATCACTCGGTGGCTTGGGGCACCATCTCCGGCCAGGACAACGCAGGCGACGTCCTCGCCTTCGAGCCTATGTACCACCGTCTGCGCCAGGGCTCCATCTTCGGCTCCATCACCCATCCCCTGATGCGATGGCCCTGGACAATGAACACCGAGCACGAGGACGCCCTGCTAGCCGTGTTCCGCGGCCAGCCCGGCCCCTTCGACTTCGGTGTGCAGCGTTCCCAGATACCGCAGAAGATGTTCACCGACTGGATGGGCGACGATGGCTTCATCCGACGCCTCCAGATGGCGTTCCGCAAGCCCGTCTACTACTCCGACACCACCATCTATACCGGTGAAGTGGTGAAGAAGTTCAAGGAAGTGCAGGAGGGCGATGACTCCCCCGGCGCCGTGCCCGGCAAGAAGCAGTACTACGCCGTCGGCATCAAGTACCAGGGCCTCAACCAGGTCGGCGAAGCCCAGGTCATCGGCACCGGCACCGTGTATCTGCCATCCAGGGAAGCGGGCCCCGTGGAGCTGCCCATTCCCCATCCGCCGCGGCCACCCTTCGTCCCCTACGAAACCTTCTACCGCGACTGGTACTAGGATCTAGGAAGCGCCAAGCAGATAGGAGCGCCCTGAGTTGGGCGCTCCTATCTTTATTCGGATTAGGCCGCATAGACCCACTTCACTCTTTGCCTTTAGAGCTGGAAGTCATCTGGAGCTTCTTCGTAGCCGTACGAGTTAGAGGACAAGATTAGCTTGCGTGGAATATCCGCATGGTATCGATTGTTCTTATCGGCCAAGCGATCTTCTATCAACCTGACTGTTTCATGGGGTGTTCTCTCAGTGTAGTACACACTTACTACTGCTTCATTTGGTATCCGAACCAGATTTATGGATTGGCCGCGGTCGTCAGTTTCTCCTGTGCCAACGGTCCCGTTCAACTCTACTATCAAGCGCCATTCGTTTTCGTAAGACCAATAGGAGCTTTTACAGGACAGGAGTTTCGGAAGATTGGAGGCCGGTGAAACTAGGACATTCGGTCCTAGAATCGGGGGTGGCTGATCGCTGTACGTCACATCTCGCAGACAGCCCTTCGGGCCGGTAAGTTTACTGAGCATCTCAACATTGTAACCGATGACGAAGCCAGAACCATCAACGGTGTAGTGCGACCACATTAGGGGGTGGTGGGGATGCATTGTAAATGAGACAATACCGAATCTGGTTGAAACCTGCTCAACGAACAACTGACGCGTAAACAGGCTGCCGTACTCTCGTCTGGCACGCTGCACATCTTCCGCAACGATGGGTTTGCTTTTGTTGATTTCGGTGAGAACCCTTGCTAATTCTTGATCCTCTTCCGCTTCGTTTGGAAAGACGTACAAGGCCCTAACAGCACATTCGAAAGGGTCGTTGAGGGCTAAGGGTTGAGTGGCGCGAAGAGTCCCGTCACCAACTTCTGGGATGCAGGTGAGGGCTCTCTTCGAGGTGACATATTTGTAAATGGTATCCATGGCGTCCGACGATTCTACGAGAATTACATTGCCCGACTAATTGTACATCACGCCCTGTGTGGCCTGAGGCACCCCCTCACCGCGCCCACCACAGCCTCCTCAGCCAGCCCACTATCAACAGCGTCGCCGCCACGCCCACTATCACGTTGAACGCCATAGCAATGGGAGCGCCCAGCGTCCCTGAGACTGCTCCCGCCACCAGCAGACCCATGGGCAGGCCGTATACCGCCAGCGACCTTGCCCCCATCACCCGCCCCCGCATCTCCTCGGGGGTCACCCTGATCAGCAGAGTGGCCATGGTCACCATCGTGAACGATTGAAATATGCCGACCACGAACAGCGACCCCATCGACAGGCTGACCCACGTGGAGTAGGCAAAGATGAGAAACACGCCGTGCCAGGCAAGCGACGACACCACAATGAACCGACCGCCGCGCTGCAGCCAGGTCACTCCGGCAACCCCTAGAGAACCGACGAACGCCCCCGCAAACAGCGACGACATCAGCCTGCCCAGGCCGTCCGGCCCAATCTCCAGCACCTCGCGCGCGAATACGGGAAGCAGCACGTCCTTCACCGAAAGCGCCGTGTAGTTGACCAGGCACGCCATGAGCAGAAGCGCCAGCACCACCTCGCTGCGGCGTATGTAGCCTCCCGCCTCCATCAGGTTCCGCCAGACCGACGCCTTCACCGCCGCGCGGTCCCGTTGCGGCAGCCTCAGCATGTATCCCGCCGCCGCCGAGCCCAGGTACGCAATCACCACCGGCACGTACGCCGGAGCTATGCCGTACCACTTCAACATGATTCCCCCAATGAGCGGCCCTATCATCTGCATGATGTCCGTCGCAGACCTGGTCAGGCCAATGGCGTTGGCGAATTGACGCCGCTCCACAACGTCCGCCGTCAACACCTCCCGCATCACGTTGCTGAACGTCCGCGCCAGCCCGGAGATGGTCGACAGCACGAAGATGTGCCAGACCTGCAACGAATCCACCGCGGCCAGGAGGAGGATGGCCGCCGCCATCGCCGCCGAAACCAAGCGGCCTCCCACCAGCAACAGCCGCCTGTCGTACCTGTCCATCATCACGCCGTAAAGCGGCGCTACCAGGGTGCCCAGGAACCTCAACGCGGCGAATATGCCCAGCAGAAACGGCTGCTCCGTCTCCACCAGGATCACCCAGGCCAGCACAACCGTCTCTATCTGGTCTCCCACGCGCGTCAGCGACTCCGCCGTAAGAAAGAAACGGAAGTTGCGCTGCTTGAAAGAGCTTAGTAGTACAGAGCCTGCCATATAACCTTTCATCCCAGCCTACAGTTCGGGTGAGCCTCAGGGTAGCAGTAGGTTGGACAGGCGTACAAGCGGCAGGAGTTTCCAACGCAGTTCTGAATAAAGCCTTGGATTCTCGCAGGAGCGAGTTGCCGTCAATACCCGCGTTGCTCCCTGGCGCGTGGTGAGTGTATTCTTTGATCGAAATATGAGAGGTGAGCTATGAAACTGAACGTGGACAAGGAAGCCGACGCCCTCTACCTGCGCCTCGACGACTCCCCCATCGTCGAGTCCGAGGAGGTCTCGTCTGGTGTGGTGCTGGACTACAACGAGTCAAACGAAGTGGTGGGAGTGGAGATACTGCGCCTATCGAAACGCTCCTCCACTCTGAACCTATCCGCCCTGCAATTCGAGACGGTTTGACCTTAGACCAACCCCGTCTGCCCCCTACAGCCTGCGCAGCCTCGCCGAAAACAGCGTCAACCCCGCCGCCAGCGCCACAAGCGCCAGTCCGCTGAACGACAGCGCAAACCCCACGCTGACCAGGGACGCCAGCGCGCCAATCTGCAAATGCCCCACGGGGGAGGTGCCTATGGCCAGCACCCAGGAGCCCATGGCGCGTCCTCTCAGTTCGTTGGGAACGTGCAGCTGCATCAGCGTCTGTGAAAGCACGTCCGTAAGCGCCGTCATGGCGCTGACCAAGGTCAGTAGTACCAACGCCAGCGTCAGCGTATTGGACATGCCTAGCAGCACCAGCGCCACCCCGAATACGTGGACCACTACCAGGAACAGCAGCCCCTTCCGCCGCACGTCGCCCATGGAGGCCAGCGCTATCGCTCCCAGTATGCCCCCCGCCGACTGTATCCCGTTCATAACTCCCAGGCCCGCCGCTCCCACGTTCAGCACGTCTCGCGCCAGGCTGGGCAGCAGCGTCATGTGCGAGAATCCCAGCATCTCCACCGCGCCGGTGAAGAACACAAGCTGAAGCAGCACCCGGTTGTGGCGCACCTCTCTGAGGAACCCCCTCAGATTCGATATCACCGACTCTCGCACCAGCGGCGCGGCCTGCCCCGCCGACCTGACCAGTAGCATCACCAGGCCGCCCAACACCTGACCGGCGCCTATTGCAAAGAAGGCCGGCTCCAACCCGACACGCCCAATGATCACCCCGACCAGCACCGCGCCCACCAGCCCGCCCGCCCTGGATACCAGCACCACCGCGGCCAGACCCTGCATCGCCAGTGACGGCCCCACAATGTCGTAGGTAAAGCTCTGCCTTGCCGTATGAATAAAGGGGACCATAATCCCGGATAGCAGCACCAGGGCCATCACGTGCCATATCTCCAAACGCCCCGCCATAAGCAGCAATGCAATTGCTATGTTGGGCAGGGCCACTATGGCATTGATGAACGGCATGAACAGGCGTCGCTCCACCATATCCACCACCGCCCCGGCAAAGATGCCCAGCACAAACTGAGGCGCCCTTCTCAGACCCATTGCCACGCCTACCATCAGCGGCGAATCGGTCATCTCCAGGACTATCCAGCCCACGGCCACGTTCTCTCCCAGCATGCCGAATGCGCTGAACAGCGAGCTCAGGCCCAGGATGCGGAAGTCCCTGTACTGAAAGGCGCGCAGAGCCGTCATGCGGCGTCTTGCTTTGTTTGTCTCTGCCAAGGTGAGCCTCAGGGTAGCAGTAGGACGGACGCACGGACAAGCGGACGCCCCTCACTCACCACCGTCGTACCCTCGCACGCGCACGCCTGCGGGGCGGGGGAGCCTGCCCTGAGCCTGTCGAAGGGTCGTACCCGCGGAGGCGGGTACCCAGGGGCGGGGACCGCCACCCGTTCGTGGTGAGCACACCCCGTTCGTGGTGAGCCTAGAGTTTATCCTGAGCGCAGCCGAAGGGAACCACGCCGGGGCCGAAGGAGCCTGCCCTGAGCCTGCCCCATCCGTCGTACCCGCGGAGGCGGGTACCCAGGGGCGAAGGAGCCTGCCCTGAGCCTGTCGAAGGGTCGTACCCGCGGAGGCGGGCATCCAAGGCTGCTTGCTGGATGTATCCTACACAGCCCGACGCGCTAAACGTCCGTCCGGTACAGGTAGCGAATGTCCCACAACCCGTACAGGGTCGGCGTACTATTGCCGAACACGTTGCGAACTGCGGTCAGCCTTTCCGACAGTGTCGTATATATCACGGGCGCGTTCTCGGCGGCTATCTCCTGGGCGCGGTGGTAGTACTCCACCCGCTTGTCGTGGTCAAGCTCCTGGCTGGCCCTGATGTACAGATCGTCTATTTCCGCTTCCCATTCCGTTGCCGGTTCCGGCTGGTTGGGGTGCCACAGGTGCAGGTTCTCGCTGCTGTGCCAGAAGTTGATGCCGCTGTACGGGTCTGTGCCTCCGGTGAAGCCTATTAGCATGGCCTCCCAGTCATACGATGCGGTCAGGCTGGAGACCAGGTCTCCAAACTCCACCAGCTCGTAGTCCACGCCCAGGCCGATATCCGTCATCCCCTTGCTGACTATCTCGCCGACCCTCTCGCGCACGCTGTTGCCCTCGTTGGTGATGAGCTTGAACCGGATGGCGTTGCCTTCGCCGTCTTCACGGACCCCGTCGCCGTCCGTGTCCGTCCAGCCAAGTCCGTCCAGGATTTCGTTGGCCCTGTCCGGGTCGTATTCGTACCGCCGGACGTTCGGGTTGTGGAAATCGCCCGCCGCCGGGCTCACGGACGACCACTGGGGATAGGCCTCTCCGTGCTGCACGTCGTTTATGATGGCGTCCTTGTCTATGCTGTGGGCGACGGCCTGGCGGAACCGCGTGTTGCTGAACCACTCCAGCTTCTCCGGCGCCACGTACGGCGCGCCCGGTTCCGCCTCCCCGGGGTTCATGTTGAAGCCAAGGAACGTAGTCCCAAAGGCGGGGCCGCGCCTGTGTATGGTGAAGTTCCCCTCATCCTGCAGCGGCTCCAGTCGTGGCAGGTCCTCTCCCAGCACCCCGTATGTGTCCGATTCCCCGTCCAGGAAGCTGGCAAGCTCTGCATCGAAGTCCTCGACAATGATCTGGACTACCTGGTCAAGGTAGGGCAGGCTGTTGCCCGCGTCGTCCTTGAGCCAGTAGTTGGGGTTGCGCTGCAACACCACCCGCTCGCCCGGCGCGTAGCTCCCGATGGTGAACGGCCCGGTGCCTATCACCTCCGACGGGTCCGTGTCGATGTCCCACGTGGACGTGAATGTGCCGTCGTCAACGTGCGACTCCAGGACGTGCTTGGGGTAGATGGCGGTGCCCATGGAGCGCAGGAACGGGGCGAAGGGGACGGGCAGCACGCACTGCACCGTGTAATCGTCCAGCGCCGTGACGGTCATGGGCGACTCCTCCCACTCGCCGGTCGCCTCGTTCAGGTAGCGGAAGTGGAACGTCGGACGGCTGCTGGCCGGAATGTCATGATTGTAGATGATGCGGTTGAACGTGAAGTCCACGTCGTGGGCGGTGAACGGCTGCCCGTCGTGCCAGGTAACGCCCCGGCGAATGTGGAATGTCCAGGTCAGCCCGTCCTCGGAGTGCTCCCACGACTCCGCCAGCGACGGCTCAACTTCGTCCGTCAGCCACGAGGTCTCGGTCAGCCCGTCGAAGAGGTACCCCAGCACGCCTGACGTTCCCGCGTCTGTGGAGATGGCCAGGTTGAGGGTGAGCGGCTCGGAGACGGTGGCGAATGTCCGTGTTCCCCCGTGCGTGCCGGTTGTGTATTCGAACTCCTCGGCGTTCTGCCTTAACCGCTCCACCACGTCGGGTTGAGCGACGGGCGTGGCCGTGGGTATGGGTGTGGCCGTGGGCGTAGGCTGTGGCGTGGCAGTGGGCTGCGGCGTGGCAGCGGGCTGCGGCGTGGCTGTGGGTTCGGCCTCGTCCGTGCAGGCTGCCAGCACGAGCAGGGAAGAGACCACGAAAACGGCAAGAATGATACGGCGCATCAGCATAAGTGACATACTGTTTATCCTCAAAGTTGACCGGTATGAAATGATTACGGCTTCACAGAATGCCACTCATTGCAACGGGTGTCAATTTTCACTGCAGTACCCGGCAAGGCCATAATCATCCCGAGGAGCGCGCCCCCTCTGTCATCTACAAGAATGACGGGGCGCAATGGGAAACGGACGAAACTATACACAAAGCTATACAAAAGAGACATCAAACGATACGCACACGATATGGCTTGTCGGGTATAGTTTCTGCAGGGTCCGTGCGTTCCCGCTACAAGGGGGACGGCGCGAGCCATCACGACCGATCAAGCAGACCGTTGCTGGTAGGAGGTACCATAGCCATGTTCGACGAAAGCAGCAACAGCAGTAGGGCGCGCCGCCTGTTGAAAGCGGTCATGCCCTCTACCCCCCCCCCCCCAACGT
>DAOUJH010000004.1:0-206141 GCA_034422935.1 Dehalococcoidia bacterium
CCACGCTTGCCGTGGCTATGGAGAAGTCTAAGAGGACGTCTGCTTCCACGCGTGTGAGCAGGTCAGTTACGCTATTTGCATAGGGGATTGCGCCCGAGCCGTTCGGCAGGTCGATGGTGTCTATGCCCGTCTCTAGGTCGACGCCGCCCACCGGCTCAACTTCACCGTCCGCGCAAAGAGCGGCCAGCGCCTGCTGGCCCATCCGTCCCAGCGCTCCATGCACTACTACTCGCAGCGCCACTCCTTAAACCTCTCTTCTAATAGCGTCTTGGTCCGCGACTCTGGCCGCCCGGGCCCGGCCTTGGCCCGCGCCCGCTTGGCCTTCTGCCGCCGCCTTGGGAGTAACCGCCTCGCCGTTGGCCGTAGCCGCCGCGGCCGTTGCCGTCGCGCTGGGAGCGATCGCCGTCGGAACGGCCTTCCCCTCTGGGGGGCCTCCCTTCTCCCTGCTCAGAGTCTGAGTCGGCATAGACGGCGCGGCGAGAAAGGTTGATCCTCCCCATCCTGTCCACCTCTACCAGCATAACGGTTATTTCGTCGCCCACCGTTACCTCGTCTTCAACCCTTTCCACGTGATTCTCGGCCAGCTGGCTGATGTGCACCAAACCCTCTTTGCCGGGCATGATCTCCACAAAAGCGCCGAACTCCATGATCCTGGTCACCTTGCCGGTGTAGATCTCGCCTATTTCCGGCTCTCGGATCAACCCCTGCAACGCCTCTATGGCTGCATTGGCCGACTCTTCACTGGTGGAACCTATGGTCACGGTGCCGTCGTTCTCTATGTCTATGGTGGCCTTGGTCTCCTGGATTATGGCCTTGATAGTCCTGCCTCCTGGACCAATGACCGCGCCTATCTTGTCCACGGGGATGCTCATCTTCTGCATACGAGGAGCGTAAGGGCTCAACTCCTGCCTCACCCCCGGCATTGTTTCCTTCATCTTGCCCAGGATGAACAGACGCCCTCGACGAGCCTGCTCCAGCGCCTTGCTCATTATTTCGAAGTTGATCCCCTTCACCTTGACGTCCATCTGTAGCGCCGTCACGCCGTCGTCCGTTCCGGCAACCTTGAAGTCCATATCTCCCTGGAAGTCCTCTATGCCCTGGATGTCCGTGAGCACAGCGTACTCTCCGGTCTCACCCATGATGAGGCCCATGGCCACACCGGCTACCGGCTTCTTTATGGGAACGCCGGCGTCCATGAGCGCCAGAGTGCTTCCGCAGACGCTGGCCATGGAGGTGCTCCCGTTGGAGCTCAGAATCTCCGACACCACTCGGATGGTATATGGGAATTCCGCCTCGTCCGGGATCACGGGAAGAAGCGCCCTCTCGGCAAGCGCGCCGTGTCCTATCTCGCGCCGACCCGCGCCGCCCATGCGTCGCACCTCTCCCACCGAGTAAGGCGGGAAGTTGTAGTGATGCATGTACCGCTTGGTCTCCTCCGGGCTCAGGGTGTCAAGGTTCTGCGTCATGCTCAAGGAGCCCAGGGTAGCTATGGAGAGCGCCTGGGTCTGACCCCGTTTGAACATGCCCGTACCGTGAGTCCTGGGCAGCACGCCAACTTCCGTGCTGATCGGACGTATCTCCTCGGGACTTCGACCGTCGGGGCGTTTGCCGTTGTGTATGACGTTGTCGCGCATTGTTTTCTTCAGGAGCTTTTCAAACGCCTCCGATACAAGGCCCGCGCCGTGTTCCTCTTCGAAACGCGCCACGGCCTCCTTCTCCAGCTCGTCCAGCGCAGCGTTTCGCTCTCCCTTTGCCGCTCCTTCGTCGAACAGCTCCTTCACCCGTCCCTGCAGCATGGATTCCACCTCCGACTGCAGAGCGGCGGAAGGTTGGGAAATCGGAATATAGTGGACTTTCTGCTTGCCCACCCTCTGGGCGATCTCATCTTGAAGCGATGCCAGCTCCGCGTTGACTTCCTGGCCCAGGGCCATGGCCTCCAAGAGCTGTTCTTCGGATACCTCTCCGGCGCCCGCCTCAACCATTATCACGGCGTCGCGGGTGCCTGCCACCACCAGATCCAAGTTTCCATCGCTTATCTGCTTGTAGGTGGGGTTGACCAGAAGCTCTCCGTCCATGTACCCCAGTCGGCAAGCGCCTATGGGGCCCTCGAACGGAATGTCCGATATGGTCAGCACAATAGACGCTCCTATTATCGAGAGCGTTTCCGGAGGGTTCTCGTGGTCCACCGACAGTACGGTGTTGATGACCTGTACCTCGCTGCGGTAATCCTTGGGGAACAGCGGCCGTATTGAGCGATCCGTCAAGCGGGCCGCCAGGATGGCGTCTTGAGTGGGTCGGCCTTCCCTGCGGAAGAAGCTTCCGGGAATCTTCCCCGCCGCGTACAGCCTTTCCTCGTAGTCTACGGTCAGCGGGAAGAAATCTATTCCTTCCCTTGCTTGGGCGCTGTTCACGGTGCTGAGGACTATGGAGTCCCCGTACCGGATCAGAGCTGCCCCGTTGGCCTGTTCTGCGTATCTACCTATCTCAACAATAAGCGTACGTCCACCAATTTCACGTGTAAAAGTTTCAACCATAAGAAAAAAGACTCCTTTATATCAGGAGCGGGCGTCCAGGAAAGAGAAAACACCCCTGGGGAAGGGGTGTTACCGTCGTAGTCCTAATCTTGCTAGGATATTTGCGTAACGTCCCACGTCTTCGCGGCTTAGGTAAGACAACAAACGGCGTCTACGTCCCACCAGTCGCATCAGTCCGCGTCTACACTGGAAGTCCTTGTGATGAGACCTCAGGTGGCTGGTCAACTGCTTGATACGCTCCGTGAGTAGAGCTACCTGAACTTCCGTTGACCCTGTGTCCTTTTCGTGTCCGCCGAAATCCTTGAAGATCGCTTGCTTACTTTCCGTTCCTAGCATCCGCTCTATTACTTTATACCTTCGCTATTCTTGTCACCAACGAATATAACACACTCGGTTCATCACGGCAAACCCCCTTCCGTCATGCCCGTGACGACGGGCATCCAAGGGCGGAACAATGCGTCCGTTTTACCCTGAGCGCAGCCGAAGGGAACCAGATGAGCGGAGCCCCCTTTTTCGTCATTCTGAGCGCAGCGTAGCGGAGTGAAGAATCCAAAACCTCTTGCCCGTTTGCTCTTATGCCTGTGCATTCCCTCTTGAAGCCTTGCTACTTCACGGAATATCATGTCCACAGCTATGTATGCACTCATCCTTGCCGGCGGAAAGGGCGAGCGGTTGCGGCCGCTGACCGATACTGTGGCCAAGCCCATGGTGGAGGTCAACGGCAAGCCCATCCTCTGGCATCAGGTGACCAAATATAAGGAGCTCGGCATCACCAATTTCATAATCCTCTGCGGATACAGGTGGCAGAGCATAAGAGACTACTTTGGCGACGGCTCCCGGCTGGGGGTCAACATTCAATACTCCGTGGAAGAATCTCCTCTTGGCAGAGGAGGAGCACTCAAACAGGGACTGGCCTGCGTTCCCGACTCCGAGTCGACCGTCCTGGCCTGCAATGGGGACATACTCACCAGCGAAGACTTGAAGCTTATGATCGAACCGCACAGAGAAACCGGCGCGCTGGCCACCGTCATGCTGACCCCCTACCCCAGCGCTTATGGCGTGGTGGAGATAGACGGCTCCAACCGCATCACGGCATTCAGAGAAAAGGGCGAGCTGCCGATGTGGATCAACGCCGGCATCTATCTCTTGGAGACCGCAATCAGACCGGAATTGCCCGACTTGGGCGACCATGAAACGACGACCTTCCCCCGCCTGGCGGACGAAGGCAAGCTGTTTGCCTACTGCTCCAGGTCCTTCTGGAAGGCTGTGGACAACCACAAAGACCTCCGAGAAGCCGAAGAAGCCATCCTGCTTACCCCTGGGAACCGGTTGTGAACTACTCCAGCGTACTCGTCACAGGCGGCGCGGGCTTCGTTGGCTCTCACCTCGCCGACCGTTTGCTCGAACACGGCTTCCACGTGGCCGTGGTGGACAACCTCAGCAGCGGTCGCAGGGAGCATCTGGGCCCCAAGGTCTCCCTTCATCAGGTGGACATAGTAGCCGCCGACCTGGCCGACGTCTTCCGGAAGGAAAAGCCCCAGGTTGTGTTTCACATGGCTGCCCAATCAAGCGTTTCCAGGTCCGTTGCCGACCCGGAGGAAGACGCCAGGGTAAACGTAGCGGGCACGCTGAACCTTCTCCGCATGTGCGACAGGTTCGGTATAGACAGATTCGTGTACAGCTCGACGGGCGGTGCCCTTTACGGCAATCCAACGCAGATCCCCTGCACGGAGACCCATCCCGTCAGGCCCATCTCTCCTTACGGCGCCAGCAAGCACGCCGCGGAAAGCTACGTCCATGCTTATGGAGCATCGGCGGGGTTCAAGTACACCATATTGCGCCCCAGCAACATCTACGGCCCCCGCCAGGACCCTTACGGCGAAGCCGGTGTCATCGCTATCTTTACTCAGCGTATGCTGGAGAACAAAGAGGTGACCATCTTTGGCAGCGGCGAACAGGAACGCGACTTCGTCTACGTTGGGGACGTGATAGAAGCCAACCTGAAGGCTCTTGAGCAAGAGACCAACGCAGAGTACAACATAGGCGCAGGCTACGGCACAACCGTAAACCAGATATTTGACATGCTGGCGGAAGCGACCGGTTACAAGGAGTGGCCCGTTTACGGTCCGCCGCGTGAGGGCGACGTATTCAAAATCTCCCTGGATAGCCGGAAGGCGGAACATCTACTCGGATGGTCTCCGCGGGTGGACTTGGCGGAGGGGTTGAAGCTCACCGTTGACTACCATCGAAATCATGGACTCTAGAACCGATACCGCCATATCCATCGACGACCCGGCCAGCTTTGCGCGCCATGATCCATCCGGCTTGCACGACAGGATCGCCGACCTGCCCGACCAATGCGACCAGGCCTGGCGAGAAGCCCTGTCCCTGGAACTGCCCGGTTCCTACGCCGGTAGCGGGTCTGTGGCTGTACTCGGCGTCGGTGGCTCTGCCATCGGCGGCGATATTCTCGCTGGTCTGACCAACCGGGAGAAGACCGTGCCGCTTTCCGTGATTCGAGACTATAGCTTGCCGGAGTGGATAGACGCCGGTACGCTAGCCATAGTCTCCAGCTACTCCGGCAACACGGAGGAGACCCTATCCATGTACCGGCAGGCAAAAGAAGCCGGCGCCAGGATAGTCGTCATCACCAGCGGCGGTGAGCTGGGCCGGGAGGCGGGCAACGATGGAGTCCCCGTCCTTCATGTGCAGTTCGCCGGAGAGCCCAGGGCCGCTTTGGGGTACTCTTTCGCCGCGCCCATGGCCATCCTCTGCCGGCTCGGCCTGGTTCAGGATAGATCGGCGGACATGGAGGAAGCTGGACTTGTTCTCAGAGAGCTGCGCGCGTCCCTTACCTCCAACGTCCCAACATCCCAAAACCCGGCCAAGCAGCTTGCGGTGGACCTATTCAACAGGCTCGTTGTAGTTTATGGAGCAGGCCTCCTCTCCGGGGTGGCGCGACGTTGGAAGGTGCTTATCAACGAAAACAGCAAAGCCTGGGCCTTCGCCGAGGAGTTGCCTGAAGTCAACCACAACTCCATTGTGAGCTTTGTCAATACCGGTCTGGATTCCAATGGCATCGCCGTCATCCTTTTGCACTCCAACCTACTCCATCCCCGGGTCTCCTCGCACTACCGTCTGACCAGGGAGCTACTCGACAGCCATTCCTTGTTCAATTATCAGGTTGAAGCAATTGGGAAGTCACCCCTGGCCCAGGTTCTCAGCGCCACCTTAATAGGAGACTTTGTTAGCTACTACCTGGCCATACTCTACGGCATAGACCCGTCGGCAACACCCCTGCTGGATCAGGTGAAACAGCGCCTGAAGGCAATGGAGGAGCAGTAGCCTCAGCCCTGGCAGAGGATGATTGAACAATTGTGCGACACTATGCTAAGTTTCGCCTTGCATCCTTGCAGTGCGACCGTTGAGAGGTAACGCTCCTGTTGTATGCTGAGATCATCGCCAGTGGAACGGAGTTGCTCATGGGGGAGATTCAGGACACGAACTCCTCGTGGCTGGCGTCACAGTTGCCCCAGTTCGGTCTGGAAGTACGCCAGGCAACCCTGGTCGGCGATGATCCCGAGCGTTACGTAGAAGTCCTGTGGCGCTCTTGGCAACGGAACCAGTACACGTTCACCACCGGAGGCCTTGGCCCCACCAGTGACGACGTCACCCGTGAAGCCATAGCACAGGTCTTCAGTGAACAGGCCTATGTAGACCCGCAGCAGTTGGAGCATCTCACTTCCATATTCAGGTCTCGCGGTAGTGAGATGCCGGCCAGCAACATCAAGCAGGCCTGGCTCATCCCATCCGCCAGCTCTATTCCCAATCGCATGGGCACTGCGCCGGGTTGGTGGGCTGAGAAAGACGACAGGGTCATCGTAGCTATGCCGGGACCTCCCCGTGAGCTCAGGGACATCTGGGAACGGGAGGTGGCTCCCAGGCTGCGCCAGAGGATAGAGGGCAACGTGGTGCTTACCAAGACCCTCAAGACAATCGGCCTATCCGAAGGCGCGGTCGACGAAATGGCTGCACCCGTTCTGGCCAGCGAAAATCCGTACGTTGGAGTCTACGCCAAGCCCGACGGCATACACCTGCGCATCATCTCACGCGGCCCCGACCACACCGAAGCCAACAAGCTGCTCCTCTCCGTGGAGAACCGCTTGCGTCATATTTTCACCGATAGCATCTGGGGAATAGACGAGGAGACTGCGGAAAACAGCGTCGGCGAGCTACTGAGACGTCGCGGTCTCACCTTGGCTACCATGGAGTCCTGTACCGGTGGCCTGCTCGCCGACTCCATCACCAACGTTGCCGGCAGCTCCGGTTATTTCAAGGGAGGTATAGTCTCCTACACCAACGAGCTGAAAGTCGCTCACGGTGTGCCCTCACGCCTCATCGAAGAGTACGGTGCGGTTAGCGCCCAAGTCGCCGAGACCATGGCCGAGGCTGTCCGCACAGAGCTTGGCGCGGACTACGGCCTGGGTATTACTGGCGTTGCCGGCCCCGATCCCCTGGAAGACAAACCGCCTGGAACCGTCTACATAGGGTTAGCCCGGTCTGGGAGCAAGGAGGCCGCCTACCACCGCTTCCCTTCCACCAGCCGGTCCCTGGTCAAGAACCGCGCCGTTATCATGGCTCTGCTCACATTGAGGAACACCATAACCGGCGATCAGGTATAGCCTGGAGCAATCCCTAGTCCACTGATTAAACATAATGACCCTCAATGAAAAGGAGTGAGATGTCTGTTCAGCGTTACTCGGTAAACCAGCACCCTATCGAAACACTATTAACTTGGATCAAATCTGAAGAGATCGCTATTCCTGAGATTCAGCGCCCTTTCGTCTGGAATGCGGCAAAGGTGCGTGACTTTATCGACTCGCTTTATAACGGCTATCCCGTCGGATATCTCATTGCTTGGCGAAATCCTGGAGTCCGCCTGAAGGACGGGACTCAATCAACCGGTAAGCGCATCTTGATTGACGGTCAGCAGCGTGTGACTGCCCTACTGGCTGCTTTGCTAGGGGAGCAGGTAGTTACCAAAGACTACAAGCGGACGAATATCTCTATAGCCTTTCATCCTGGGGAAGAACGCTTTGAGGTGACCAACGCCGCCATCCGTCGGGATCGGGGATGGATTGCTGATATCTCCACTTGCTTTGCTCCTGACACGAAGATACTTCAGCTATTGGACGAGTACTGCAACGCGAACCCAGGCTTCAACAGAGACAACGTATACGAGTGCATGGAGAGCCTTAGAGGTATCCGCAATAACTCCTTGGGCCTTATTGAGTTAAACGCCGAACTAGACGTAGAGACAGTCGCAGAAATTGTCACGCTGAACGCAGCGGACTTCGCCATGTCCAAGATGGCCGCCAGCGAACAGTACGGTGGCCATCTGCTCCGAAAGTGTATCGACTACTTTTGCCACTTGTCGGTCGCGCCGGAAGATTACAGCGACTTGGCCAAGGATTATGACTTCGCATCTACGAAATACTTCCATGCAATGGACTGGCTTAAACACGAAAAGAGCGACCTCTATGACCCCTCATATACTGACATGCTTAGGGTAGCCTCCACATCAAAGTTTAAGCGTGGACGTTTAGAAGACCTGGTTGCTCTGCTCTCAGGGCGCAATTTTGAGAAACGCACCTTTGAGGAAGCGATTGCAGAGGAGTCCTTCCATAAGCTCGAAGATGGGATTCTGAGCTATATGAATGAAACCAACTTCAAAAGGTTCCTAATGATATTGCGATCGGCAGGGTTCATAGATGCTTCATTGATCAGGTCCCAGAATACCGTGAATTTTGCCTATATCCTTTTCTTGATACTGCGTGAGCAACACGTGGTTCCGGAACAAATCGAGACCTTAGTACGCCGGTGGTTTGTAATGTCAGTCCTTACCGGTAGATACACAGGCGCTCCAGAAACCGCATTCGGTTTAGATGTCCGCAACATTGACACACAGGGCGCAAGCGCGTATCTGGACACTATTGAACAAGCGGAGCTTTCGGATGCATTCTGGAGTGTCGGACTTCCTCAGCAGATGGACACCTCGGTCGCCAGTAGTCCCTATTTCAACGTTTTTCTGGCGAGCCAGGTAAAGAGTAACGACAACGGATTCCTGTCAAAGGACATTACGGTGCAGAACCTCATTGAAGGTCAGGGGCACGTACATCATGTATTCCCTCGTAATTATCTACAAAAAGAGGGACTGTCGAGGAGTAGATACAACCAGATCGCCAATTATGTGGTAATGCAGAGCGAGATCAACATCGCCATAGGAGATAAACCTCCAAAGAGGTACTTCACCGAGTTATGGGAACAGTGCAGCAATAAGAAACCCCGTTATGGTGGAATAACTGATGCCGACCAGTTGCAAGCTAACTTTACTGCCCACTGTATCCCACGTGAGATGGAGGCTAAAGTCGTAGAAGATTACGACGAATTCCTAAAAGAACGGAGAATGCTCATGAGTGCCAAGATACGGGACTACTACCGGACACTCTAGCGTTGGCGACAAACCTTGCGAACACTTGGGGCCAGATGCCTTACACCGTCAGCTTTCGATACAGCGTGGGCAACCGGGCCGGAAGGGCGCTGATGTCGTCCAGCACCTCATAGCCCATGTCTTGGCACATGGTCGCCAGGTAATCGTGTCCGGCCTTGTCCACGGTCAAGCAGAACGGCGTGATGTTCTTTCTCCTGGCCTCCGTCAGCGCCATCTTGGTGTCGTGGACCGCGTACTCCTTTTCCACGCCCTCGCGGCTGTATCCCCTGTCCTGCGGTCGGCCGTCGCTGATCAGGAACAGCAGCTTGGTGCGGGAGTCCTGCTTGTCCAGCTTGGTAACGGCGTGCCTTATAGCGGGGCCCATGCGCGTGGCGTGCAGCGGCGTAACGCGGTCGATTCTCTTCTTGACCCGCTCCGATAGTTTTTCGTCTATGTCCTTGATGGTGTAGAACTCAACGTTCTCCCGCCCGTAGCCGGAGAAGCCGTATATGCCGTACACGTCCCCTATTGTTTCCAGGGCGTTGATGAGCAGCACCAGTCCCTCTTTCTCAAGGTCTATTATCCGCTTGTAGCTGCGTTTGTGGCCCTCTAGCCTTCTGCTGCGCAGCCAGGCCATGTACTCCACCGGATCGTCCGGCGCATCCCAGCTGTCTCGCCTTGTATCGTCTATCGACTCCGCCGTGGATGCGCTCATGTCCAGCAGGAACACCACCGAAACGTCTCGCTCCACCTTGTTGCGGCGCCAGTGCACCTTATCGGACGGCGACTCCCCGGCCCACTTGTCTATGATCGACTCTATGACCGCATCCAGATCGAAGTCTTCGCCGTCGGGCAAATGTTTGGTCTTGCGGTACACCTCTGGGGCCAGCATCTCGAACTGCCGCCGGATCCGGCTCACCAGGCTTGAATGAGTGCGCAGGGTATCCGTAAAGAACTGCGAATCTCCCTCTGGCACCCACTTCTCGCGCACCACGCACCACCGCGGCTTGTAATCATCGGCGCGGAAGTCCCATTCGTCGTACAGGTAGGTCTGCGGCTCCCCAATCTCGATGGGGTACCCCTCTTCGTCCACGTGGGGAATCATCCCCTGCCCTTTCCCCGAATCGGGGGTCTGTCCGCTGCCTATCTCCTGCACGATGTTCTGAATCAACGCGCCCAGGTTTTCGGGTGAAGCCTCCTCCGACCCTTCCACCATGTCCAGTTCCGCGCTGTTGGCCAGTAGTTGCTCCAACTCCTCCTTGGATAGGTTGGAAGCGCCTTCCTGGCCCTGTGTTTGCCCTTGCTGCATTCGCAGCGCCGACAGCAGCTGGCTCAGCTCAGGTTTGAAGTCGCCTCGGTAGTCCACCTGCGGCGGCGATTCGTACTCCTCCTCGTCGTCCCCCGTCTGCAGTTCGCTGGGCGTGGAAGCCTCGTCGGAGCCTTGGATCTCCTCCAAGATGCTCTCCAACTCCTCTTCCGTCATCTCATTGTCCTCTAGGTCAAGCTCAGTCCACTCCTCCTCCGGCAGCTCCACGTTCGGCATCTCCGCGATGAGGTCGTATATGCGTATGGTTGCCTCTGTGGAGTCCTCGACGGAGGCGTCCTTGACAAGGATCCGTTTGAAAATCTTTGCCGCCGCCTTGGCTCGGTCCAGGTACTGCTTCGGCGCGGGCAGTCCCTTGTTCTGCTGCAGGCTCAGCCGCACCAGGAACTCCACCATGGCTTCTTGCAGCGGCATCTCCTCTATCTCCGGCCTAGTCTGCAGGGCGTCCTGCTGCACCTGCGTGTAGGCTGGGGCAAGGCCGGGATACTCGCTGCGGATCCTGTGGTCAAGCCTGCCGTCTTCGACTACGGTGAATATGTCCAGCGCCAAACGGCGATTGTCGAAAAGGTTGAAGAAACGCTCCATGTCGGTGAGAAACGCCCGCTCGACCGCGCCGGAATCCTCGCCAATCAGTGGCAGTTGCGCCGGAACGGGGGCCTCCTTGCCGTTCGTCTGCCCGGCTCTTTCCCGGCGGTTGTCGGCAAACAGCGACGACGGCCTATCGAAGACGAAGTCAAAGCTGCCAAACTCTATGTGAGCCACCTGGTGCGTGCACACGACCTTGAACAGCGAGAAGTTACTCTCCTTGCTGTCGTACTTGTCCATTTCGCCCGGCAGGTAGACGACGCTTCCTTCTGTGGTTGCGTGGTACTCAGAGACCCACCCGATATTCTTGGACAGCAGCTCTCTGGCGGGAGCAATCTCCACTCCGGCCCCGGCCAGCGCCCGGCAGTACATGCCAAGCAGCCCTTTGATCTTGTCCAGCTCAATTGCCGTGGACAGGCTCTCCAGTACCGCCTCCGATGTGTTGGACTCGATTTTGAAGTAGGCCAGCCCCCCGTCAGGGTTCTCGCTAAGGATGGTCACTCCCCTATCGAACCATGCTCTAACCTGGTCCTGGCTCATCCTTTCCAGCAGTTCGGGGGCGCTCTTTAGGAACGCCGCCACAGCGTCGTGCGACATGGGCAACAGCACTTCCGCCATGCTTAGCAGACGGCTCTGCCCGGGGCCGTCTACCCGCGACATTGGCCCAACCGTCTCATTGATGAACAGGCTGATGTTGGATATCCCGCCGCGCACCATAGCCGCCGATATATCCAAGAAGCGGCCCCGGTGGTCCTTGTGCAGCGGCGCTACTATCTTGGAGGCCGATTCGAAGCTGCTCTTCACTTCCCGCCAGTTGCTTTCGGCTACCACCTGCGACAAGTTGATCAACGACATCATGCCGTCGCCGAATTGCGGCAACACCTGCTGTCCCAGGACAAGGCAGTCCGCCGCTACTTCGGTTGACTTCTGCGAAAGTGAATTTATCAGCTGCGCAAATTTGCCCAGCTCCTGGAATGTCATGTATTCCAGCATCTCGGAGCTGACTTCAAAGAACTTGGCGGCCAAGGCCCCGGACTTCCAGGTCCCCCTGTACAATCCCCGGCCAAGATTTGCCCATTCTTGAACGTATTCCGGCTTCAATATCCCGGCGCTCTTTGTGCTGGCCCTGAAGAACGCGGACCCCAGGGTGGGAGAGTCCAGGCACAGGGCGGCGCCGCTTCTTCCCCAATCGGAGAGTTGGGACGGGTTCAAATGAGGCCTTACCTGGGGAGTTGCCCTGTAGTACTCGGAAGCGGTCTCCCAAGACCTCACGCTCTGCTGGGCTATGTCCAATCCGTGCTGCGCCCAGGTCAACAACTCCGTCTCCGTGAGATCGGGCGATATTGCGTCAACGGCGCGGCGAAACTCTTCACGCACTGAAGGCTGGAAGCGAGTCAACTCCTCTTCTATTTGCTGTAGCCTCGGAGTCATCCGTTCTCCACCTTCTTGGCTAGTCCCAGGTCGCCCACCGCATCCAGGAACTGCTCCAGTATCCGTGCCGTGGCTCCAAAGATTTTGTGCTCTCCAAAGGAGTAGACCTTGGAGTGCGCCCAGTCTGCATCCGCCACGTTTCGCCTGTCCAGCAGCGACGACACCGGCGCCTCCAACACCTCCGCAACCTCGTCTTCGTTTGGGCTAAACTCGTACGGATACGGAATTGTTCCCACGAACGGCCTGATTACGAATCCCGCTCGCGTGGTTGTCTCGTCGAGTTCTCCCAGCACCGTCACCGACGCAGGGCTTATTCCCATCTCCTCGTGCGTTTCCCTGAGCGCCGTTTCCAGGAGACCGGAGTCCCCGTCATCCATACCGCCGCCGGGGAAGCATATCTCTCCCTTGTTGAACTCGACCTTGTTAGTCCGTTTGTTGAACAGGACCGCGTATTCGCCGTCCTTGCAGTACAGGAGCAGGAGCACCGCCGAACGCCTTAGACCCTGCTCCGATATCTTCCGCGCCTCTGCGCCGGACAGCGCCAGGCGCACCCGTTCAAGCTCCCTGCCGACTGGGGGTATAGTGGTCTCCGCTACTCTATTCGAAGATGGAATTGACAACCTCTTCAATGCTCTCTTGGACTTCAAAGTCATCGGTCACGCCCCAGACCACCGCAATCTGGCAAGCCCTTCTCGGCGTTATGCCCTGGTTGATCAGCTTGCCGGCGTAGATCAGCAGCCTGGTGCTGGCGCCTTCCTGCAGGCCGTGGTCCTTGAGGTTGCGCACCTTTTCCCCCAGCTTGGCTAGGGAGTCCGCCATCTCAGGCGATACACCGCTCTCATGTTGCACAACCTGGGCTTCAACTTCCTTGGTTGGGTAGTTGAACTCCAGGGAGACGAATCTCTGTCTTGTGCTGTGTTTCAGGTCTTTCAAAGCGCTCTGATAACCGGGGTTGTACGAAATGCAGAGCAGGAAGCCGTCCGCGGCCTCTATCACCTGGCCGCGCTTCTCAATGGGCAGGAAGCGCCTGTGGTCGGTGAGAGGGTGAATCAGCACGGTGGTGTCCTTGCGCGCCTCCACTATCTCATCCAGGTAGCAGATGCCCCCCGCTTTTACCGCTCTGGTCAAGGGGCCGTCTATCCACTTCGTCTCCTCGCCTTCTAAGAGGTATCTGCCGACCAGGTCGCTGGCGGTCAGGTCCTCGTGGCACGCTATGGTTACCAGCGGTATGGCGCCGTCTTCGTTCCCCTGGCCTTTGTTGCCCTTCACGGCGGTAAGGGGACGCCCCAGGCGCCAGGCCATGTGCTCGATGAATCGGGTCTTGCCGCACCCCGTTGGCCCCTTCAGCAGCACGGGAATCTTGGATTCGTAGGCGGCTTCAAATAGCTCTATCTCATCTGCTACGGAGACGTAGTACGGTTCCTCTTCCACCACGTATTCCTCTATGAGGAACTCTCTGTAAACGCTTCTTGTCCCTTTTGCTAGTGTCAACTATGCCTCCCTTGCAATCGGCTGTTCCAGAGTTCTTCGAGGCGAAGCCTCAAAGCCTCAAGGTCGCCTGTATTCTCTATGACCTCGCTGGCGTGTTTGGCCCTCTCTTCATTCGACAACTGAGACCGCAGACGTTTCCTGATCTCCTCTTCAGCCAGCCCGTTTCTCTGCTGAATGCGATCCACCGCCACCTCTTCGGGTACCTCCAGCATCCACGCCTCGTCGACCAGGGATATCCAACCGGCCTCTATCAGAATGGCCGCTTCCAGGACGACAACCTGTGCGCCTTTGGCCTCCAGCTCCCTGAGACGCTCCTCCATCATCGCGTGCATCCTGGGATGCATGATGGCGTTCAGCTTGGCCATCTCATCGGGATTGGAAAAGACAATCGCTCCCAGCTTTCTGCGGTCTATCTGGCCGTCCGGCTGCAGGATATCCTCGCCAAAGGTCTCTACAACCTGTTTCCAAGCATCGGTGTGGGGTTCATATGCCTGATGGCCCACCTGGTCGGCGATTATGACTTCCGCGCCCATCTCCTGGAGGATGCGGCTTGCCTCTGTTTTGCCAGAACCGATGCCGCCGCTCAGGCCTATGGTTATCATTCTCCTCCCGTCCCTGGCGAAAACGTAAAGGCCATTGTAGCAATCGGCTTTGCATAGGGTCAAGGAAAAGCCCGGACGGCATCCAGGACAGCCTCCACCGTCATTCCCGACCCCGATCGGGAATCCATCCCCCCGGCGTGGTTCGACGAGCTCACCACGAACGGGTGTGGGCGGGTAATATCCCCGCCAACTGTCATTCTGAACGGAGTGAAGAATCCAAAAGCTTATGCCCGCAAAGTCGCGCCGTCTTAAACAAACCGCCTTGGATTCTTCTTCGCTTCACTCATCAGAATGACCCGTCCCCACCCCGGCGTGGTTCGACGAGCTCACCACGAACGAGTGGCCGTCCCGCCACCCCTGGGTACCCGCCTTCGCGGGCACGACGGATGGGGTGGCGTTCAACGGTTTTGGATTCTTCGACTCCGCTCCGCTGCGCTCAGAATGACCCGCCCCACCCCGGCGTGGTTCGACAGGCCTGTCCTGAGCCTAGCCGAAGGGCTCACCACGAGCGGACTTTGGAGTCCGCTGGCCCCGCCCACACAACACCGTTCGCCCTGAGTTTATCGAAGGGCGCCCCCCCGGCGTGGTTCGACGAGCTCACCACGAACGGATACCCGTTTCCACCCCTGGATACCCGCCTGCGCGGGCAAGACGAACGGACACATGCTCCCGTTCCCTCCCGTCATTCCCGACCCCGATCGGGAATCCATCCCCCCGAGCGGGGGCTTTGGTATCCTCTCACTCCGCACTTGAATCCCCGCCACTTCCCACTTCCCCATGCCCACTGTCTCGCGCTATCCTCAATCCATGTACAGCAACCCCATCCGTGTCGCCACCAAAACTTTGCTATATCTTGCCCTGAGCCCGCCGGAGGAACCTGTCCTGAGCCCGCCGGAGGAGCCTGTCCTGAGCCAGTCGAAGGAGATTCGTTTCTCACCTCAAAAAAATATTTGGTTCGCTTTAGCCTTGCAGCTTGACATAACGTCTGAAACGAATCATCGGACTGAGACGATGGGCGGCTCCCCTGCCCTCCTGTGCTACAATTCCCGCATCCTCCCTTTTGAGAGGCCGGTTTGACCAGTAGATTACGCAGCCTCCCCAGCATTGACGCCGTCTTGCAGCAAGAGCAGGTGCGGCAACTGGTTGCGGTCTACTCCCATGAAGCCGTCGTCACCGTTATCCGTCGTCATCTGGACGCGATTCGCAACTCCCCTTCAGGCGGTGAACCCGTTCCCGACCTCGACCGTATAGTGGAAGGCGTGTGCCTGGAAGCGTCCCGCCGTTGGACGACCGGCCCCCGTCGAGTCATCAACGCCACCGGGGTCGTCCTGCACACCAACCTGGGCCGCGCTCCACTGAGCAAACCGGCCCTCCAGGCCATGAACGACGCTGCTAGCGGCTACTCCGACCTGGAGTTCGAACTCCGGCGAGGGCAGCGTGGATCAAGACAGGCCCACGTCAGTTCGCTGATAACCCAGGTCAGCGGAGCGGAGGCGGCGCTGGTGGTGAACAACAACGCCTCCGCCGTAATGCTTGGCCTTGCCGCCCTGGCCCGGGGAAAAGAGGTCATAGTGTCTCGCGGTGAAGCGGTGGAGATAGGCGGCGGCTTCCGCATTCCCGGCGTACTTGCTCAGAGCGGGGCGCGGCTTGTCGAAGTGGGCGCCACCAACCGCACCTACCTATCCGACTACGAATCCGCCATCGGTGAAGAGACCGGCGCCATTCTCAAGGTGCACGCCAGCAACTTCCGCGTCACTGGCTTCACGCACTCGGTGGAGATCGCCGAGCTGGTGGCCCTGGGCAGGGAGCGTAATCTGCCCGTCCTCCACGACCTCGGTTCCGGCTGCCTGCTGGACGTGTCCATGTTCGGCCTGGCCTATGAACCCACCGTGCAGGACAGCATCTCCGCGGGATGCGGGCTGTCCTTCTTCTCCGGCGATAAACTCCTCGGCGGGCCGCAGGCTGGCATAATCGCCGGCAGCAAGGACCTTGTGCAAAAGCTGTCCGCACATCCGCTGGCCCGCGCCGTGCGAATAGACAAGCTCAGCTTGGCCGCGCTGGCCGCCACGCTTCTGCACTACCTCAAAGAGGAAGCGGTCACGGAGATCCCCGTGTGGCGCATGATCTCCGCCTCCGAGTCCCATCTGAAGGAGCGCGCCCAGGCGTTGCAGAGCGCCATTGGCGCTATAGCCTCTATCGCTCCGGGACGCTCGGCCATTGGCGGGGGCAGCCTCCCCGGAGAAACCCTGCCCACCTGGCTTGTCGCGCTCGACGGCAACCCGGACGCGATGGCGGACGCTCTCCGCCAAGCCGATCCGCCCGTAGTTGCCCGCATAGAAGACGACAGGCTGGTGCTGGATCCGCGCACCGTAATGGCAAATGAAGAGGACGCTGTGGTGGAAGCGGTCAGGCTGGCGGCGGGAACGGGATGAAGAATAGGAAAACTTTGGACACTGTCGTCGACGGGTTGGTATTCGACTTGGACAACACCCTGCTCGATAGGCAGGCCACTTTTGTAAGGGTTGCTGGCAACTTCTACGAAGAGCACCTATGCGCTACCACGTCCGTCAATCGTGATGATGCGGTGGCGATGATGGTTCGGTGGGATGCTGACGGCTACTCCAACAGGGAAGAGATGCTTACGCGTTGGTTCAACGAGTGGCCAGAGGCAGGTCTGGATTTGAGGTCTCTGACAGGATGGTACCGCTCCGCAATGGCTCGGCAAGTGCAGCCGGACATAGAAGTTAATCAGTTCCTTACCGACCTCAATGACCAACAGGTGCCGTGGGGCATCGTCACAAACGGATCAAAGAACCAGCACAGCAAATGCCGGGCGGCGGGCTTGGATCAACTCGCCCCATTCATCATTGTTTCCGAAGAGGCCGGTTATGCCAAACCTGACCCTAGGATATTCCGTGATGCCCTGAAAGCAACAGGACTCACGAGTCCCGACCAGATCATGTTCATCGGGGATAATCCTGTTGCCGACATCGATGGAGCCAAGCGCTTCGGAATGAAGGCCGCCTGGATCCGGCGAGGTATGGAATATCCAGTCGGTCTCGAACCCCCAGATCACGTTATCGACTTCGTCACAGAGGTGCGAAACATTGTCCTGGGTGAAGGGGAAGCGCGAGCTCATTGAGGTCTAATCCGGAGTTCTCCACTGCTGATTCCAGGTGTCATCCACAGGCTCCCTTTTCACCGCACGCAGTCCGTTTCCCACACCCGCAAATAGCTTGTCGATACGGCTAAATGGATGATACAACTATCCGGGGAACTCTTCTCGTCATGTGGCCCACGGGACACCGGTATTTTTGATGCGCTTTATCGTTGACAAATGGAGTCGTATTGGCACCAGGTTGTACCTGGCTTTGGGCATCGCTGTAGCCCTGACCCTGGTGTCAGGTGCGGTCGGGGTCTACTACTTCGAACAGAGCGGAAATCACAACTACCAGGTTAGTTCGGAGTCCGTGCCAGCTTTGGAGGCCTCCTGGACTGCCGCTAGAGAAGCGGAGCGCTTGCGCGGTCTTGGGCAGAACTTGTTCGCGGCGGACGTTGCCTGGCAGAGTACGGAAGCTGACGCTGTCGACCGCTCTCTTGATCGTTTGGAGGCCGCGTTGAGTGAGGCGAATACCGTGCCGGAATTGATGCCATTGACGGAAGCCGTCAGCGACGCTGCGTATGACCTTGTAGAAGTCATAGATAACCTTGCTAGAAACGGGAATGACCTGCGAAATGCCAACGCCAACGCCGCGGAGTACCGGTTGCGCTTGGCAACCTCGATATCCGATGTCGGCAAGTCGGAAGAGGCGCTGACAGTGTTGCGACAGGCCTTGCAAGCTCAAGATGAAGCAGCTTTGGATGGTCTGTGGGAGCAGTTCTCAAGTCTCCACGCGCAGGGTATAGACCAGCGTGTGACCGACTTGGGAGAGGGTGAGGGAGTGTTCTACGTCCGCGGTCAGCAGCTCGCGCTTGAAGATGGCATCGGTAGCCTGGCGGCATCTTTCGATACGGCCAGCGCTGCCTTGACGGATGATGTATCGAACCTCACGACGGCCGCGGAGCAGTACTCGGCGGAGTCGTTGGAACTGGCGGTGAGCAGCTTCGACGAAGGTAGGACTCTCCTCACGGCCATCAGCGTCATCAGCGTCATCGTGGCGACCCTGGCTGCGTGGCTATGGGTGGGCAACGGCATGGTTCGTCGTCTATCGCGCATGTCGCAACGGATGCGTGGCATGGCGGGAGGAGACCTGGAGACGCCGGTGCCGGAGGTGGGTCGTGATGAAATAGGTGAGTTGGCCGGCGCCCTTGAGACATTCCGTCAGCAAGCGCTGGAGGTACAGCGACTGAACTTGGTGGAGCAACTCTACGAGGAGTTGCGCCAGACAAATGCGGAGTTGCAACGGACACAGGACCGCCTTGTAGCGCAACAGAAGCTGGCCGCCTTGGGGCAATTGGTGTCCGGCGTGGCTCACGAGATCAGCAATCCACTGAATTTTGTCCACAACTTTTCAGAAGGGTCGCTTGAGCTGTACAACGAGCTGTCGGAGATGCTGGATACCTATAAGGACAAAATGTCTGAGGCTGATACGGAGCTGCTGGATGACATTAGCCAGGAGCTCACCGATAGCCTTAACCGGGTCCTTACTAATGGAGGGCGCGCGCTGGCAATAGTCGAAAGGATGCGCGGCTTAGGAGTCGGTGGAGGTGAACCGGCAGAGGTGGACCTTAACGAGATGCTGTGGACGTCTGTGCGGTCAGGGTGCAACATCTTCACCGCTGAATGGCAAGATTTCTCAATTCAGCCCACGTTTGATATGGATCAGGCGATTGGCGAGGTCTCACTGGTAGAGAAGGACTTCGGAGAGGCTATTCTGAATCTGGTCTCCAATGCTTGCTTTGCTATGAGGCAGAAACGAGACCTTGTAGACGAGGATTACCAGCCGGAGCTTGTAGTATCAACACGCTTGGTGGATGGAAATGTTGAGATACGAATTCGGGATAACGGCACCGGTATTCCGGATGATGTGGTAGGCAACATCTTCAACCCGTTCTTCTCGACACGGGAGGGGGCTTCTGGCTCCGGGTTGGGGCTCCCCATTGCAGCCGATGTCGCGCGGCGGTCGGGAGGCGAGTTGTCCGTGGATACGGTGCATGGGGAGTACGCGGAGTTCATTATGACCATTCCTCAAACTGCTTCTGAGCACTTGCCAGAAGCCGCGGAGACTGCTTAACGGACAGTTCTGGTACACCGTTTAGTCAGGAACGGCTTCACTCACGCCGCAGTATCAGGCGTGCGAACACTGCAGCAGCAAAGACGCTTGCAAGCCCCTGGATGATGATGAGCGTAGTGCGCCTACGGGGTGACGAAGCGATGCCCCCCAGAGCATCGCGGACACGCGGTATCGCCATACTGATCACCGGAGCGGATGGCTGGTCCAGTTCTGGCTGTACCAGTTGCGGCACAGACGCTGTGCCTGACGGCTGAGGCGTTGTTGCGAGAGCACCAAGCGTGGGCTCCACGGTAGGTGTGGGCGTGGGCGTGGGCGTCGGTTCAGGCGTATTTGTGGGTAGCGGCACCAGCGTTGGAGTTGGTGTTGGCGTCGCCGTGGGGGTCGGCGTAGGAGTTGGGGTTGGAGTGGACGTGGGAGTGGGAGTTGGGGTTGGAGTGAGAGTTGGTGTAGCCGTAGCCGTGGGTGTGGGCGTGTCGGGCGGAGGCGGAGGTGGTGATGGAGTTGGCGTGTTTGGAGGCGGAGTTGGCGTGTTCGGAGACAGAGTTGGGATAGGAGTCGGCGTGTTTGTTGGGGTTGGAGTAGGCGTGAAAGTGGGTGTATTGACGGGAGGAGGAGGAGGAGGTGGTGGTGGTTGTGGCGGTTGTGGCGTGGAACCATCCCTATCCAGCACCCGCACCGTTCTCCCTGAGGGGCTTCCTACGGTGTACTCCGCAAATGTGGAGTTGATGGCGATTCGGACGGTTCGATTTGTGTTCACCACTCCGTCGTCATTCGCCACATCTACCTGGTAGCTCACAACGTCGGTCGTGTCACCCGGATGGAAGGCAAAGGCGATTAACACATCGGCGTCCTCACCCTTCGAAGAGTCCCATACTATGATGCCGCCTATGAGTCTCCCTCCTGTGAGACCTGGATCGCCTACACTGACAGGTGGGGAGATTCCTAGTGTGACGTGTACGGAATTCCCTTCCAGAACCTGTGAGGACGGCTCGACGCTAATCAGCCTGACTACGGGCAATGCTTGCCCTCCCGGTCTGTGATCCGGCTGCACCAGCAGAACAACGACGGCAATCCCGATGACTAGGAGGATTCGTTTGGCGTTAAGAAGCTTCAGAAAACGCATCAATTACCGCGGTCGACCTCCGTAGTTAGGCGTTTGCAAGCACTCCATAAACGGTTCAGGGAATGCTCCGTGTCTAGTATAGTGATAGCCTAGAGTAAGCCGCTAGTGGTTACCGTGCCAGGTTATGCAATCTGAGCCCGAGGCGTAACGAGTGAAGATGTATTAGTGATATAATGGCGTAGATGTTCTCTTCCTCAATTAAACGGCGAACCGTTGTCCTTGCAGCTCTTCCCTTGCTGTTTAGCCTAGCTTGCACTAGCGAAACAGCGACTCCTACCAATGAACCGGTACCGACTCCGAATGCTACGACGCCTGCTGCAACCGATCCCCCTACCCTCGCAACGGGGAATCGGGTTGGCGACTTAGCGCCTGACTTCACCCTGACCGAGGTGTCCACGGATCAGCCCGTACAGTTGGCCGAACTGACGGGACAGGGACGTCCCGTAGTCCTATACTTCTTCACCACATGGTGACCGACTTGTCGCACCGAGTTACGGTTGCTAAAGGATGTTTACCCGGACCACCAGGAGTCTGTAGATTTCTACGCGCTGGGCATTGATCCGACCGAGGGTCTGGGCACCCTGGTCGGGTACAGAGACGGACAGGACTACCCCTGGCCGGTTGCCAAGGCGCCTGCCGCCATGCTGCCGGAATACAATGTCTTGGGGCAGCCAGCCAAGTTAGCCATAGATGGCGATGGGGTAATAGTGTTCCGTGGAGGATACAGCGTAGAGTCTGAGGAGACATGGCAGCGGGTATTCCGTGAGCTTTCCCAGGCCTAGCGCCAGTGCATAGATGCATACCTGCCCTGGCTATAGCCAGGTTGTGTGGATAACGTCATGCTCAGACTTCTTAGCGTCACCAACTTTGCCACCATAGAGCGGATTGAAATGGAGTTGGCGCCCGGTCTTAACGTGTTGACAGGAGAGACCGGTGCCGGCAAGTCGATCATCGTGGATGCGCTGAGTCTTCTCCTGGGAGGACGCGCCGACGGCGGCATGGTTCGCTCTGGGGCGCGCCAGTCCAGAGTAGAGGGCATCTTCCTGCTCAACGGAGATATCGCTCAGAAAATCAAGGTTGCCCTGGATGAGTACGAGATTGACAGTAGCGAAGAGGAACTGATTCTCGCCCGCGAAGTCAATCTGGATGGACGCAATACGTGTCGTATAAACGGGCGAATCATACCTCTCCGGCTGTTGAACTCCCTAGCCGAACATCTGGTAGACATCCATGGCCAGAATCAGCACCTATCCCTGTTCCGTGTACGTGAGCACATGGACATACTGGACAGGTATGGTGGGCTATGGCAACTCCGGACACAGGTAGCAGGGCAAGTCCGCCAGCTTTTGGAGGTGCGCCGAGAGCTGGACATGCTTGCCAGGGAAGCTCAGGACATTGCCCAACGGATGGATTTCCTGAGGTATCAGGTGGCTGAGATCGGCGCTGCCAATCTTCGCCCGGCTGAAGATGAAGAACTGTCCCTTGAGCGGGACCGGGCCGCCAACGCGGAGCGAATTATCGAACTGTCCGACCACGCTTATCGTGTGCTATACGATGGCTTCGACCGGCAAGAATCGGTCATGGACCTTGTGGGACAGGTGGCCAGGGACATTGCTCAGCTGGAGCAGTTGGACCCCTCTTTGAGCCGGGACCTCCCTTCGCTGGATGCCTTGACTCACCAGATGGACGAATTGGCGCGTACGCTCCGGAGCTATCGTGACAGCATCGAGTACAGCCCGGAACGTCTTCAAGAGCTTGAGGAGCGTTTGGAATTGATCAGGGGCCTCAAGAGGAAGTACGGCAGTACGATAGAAGAAATATTGGCTTTCGGTGAAAAGGCCTCCCAGGACTTGGAGAGGCTGCATCAGAGTGAAGAGCGTACGGAGGAGTTGAACTCCCAAGAGGTGGAGCTTCAAGTGCAGGTGGGCGGACTGGCAGGCCAGCTCTCCGAGGCCCGGCGACACGTCGCCAAGCGGCTGGCCTGCGCCATCGAGGAGGAGGTCGCTGATCTGGCCCTGGCACATACAGAGGTGCAGGTGGACATCCGTCAATCAGACTCGGAGGACGGTGTGCCGGTTCAGACCGGCGAATCGGGCCCGCAATCTCCGCATTTAGATGGAGACGGTGTCAGGCGCCTCTCCTTTGACGGCACGGGTATAGACTCCGTGGAATTCTTGGTCTCGCTGAACCTGGGCGACCCGCCACGGCCCCTGGCCAGAGTCGCCTCCGGGGGAGAAGCCGCCAGGCTCATGCTCGCTATAAAGACTATCCTGTCGACCGCCGACAGGATTCCAATCCTGGTTTTCGACGAGGTAGATGCAGGCGTAGGAGGTAGAGTTGGAGGTGTCTTGGGTCAGAAGCTATGGGAACTGTCCAAGAACCACCAGGTGCTGTGCGTAACCCATCTCCCGCAGATAGCCTGCTACGCGGACCTTCATGCCAGGGTTACCAAGCTTGCCTCGGATGATAGGACTGTGACCGCGGTGGAGACTCTAACCGATGAGGCCAGGGTGAGGGAGCTCAGTCAGATGCTCGGTTCCGACAGCGGTGTAGCCCGAAGCAATGCCCTAGAGATGCTGGAGCAGGCGGCGACATGGAAGGAAAGCCCAAGAAAAGTCAGCCAGCGTGAGTAGTCGAATCGTGACAGACCGTCCGCAATTGCGGTATCCTGATAAGACGCAGATATTCAAAGGAAGAGACCAAATTGATAACTAAACTGAGCTTTATTGCAGTGGTGGTTGCGCTTCTGACTCTCCTGGCATGTGGAAGCGAGCCTACGCCCACGCCGACTCCCACACCCACACCGACGCCTACGCCTACGGCTACACCACGCCGGTGCCTACACCAACGCCTACACCTATGCCAGAGCCGACGCAGGCACCCGAACAAGTCGCCGGTTCAGGTGGAATAGCGCCTCTGTCCCTGGATGACCCCATGGCGATTGCGTCAGAGTTGTCAGAGGCCGAGTTGGCCTGTATTACAGGAGTGGCGGATGTGGCGAGCCTGATGCAGATATTCGCCGCTCCGGAAATGGCATCACCCGAAGAGCAGGCGCAGGTGTTTGGCTGTTTTGAGGACGAAACAGTGTTGCGCTTGTATCTCACTGGAATCTTGGTGGGCACCGGCCCATTGAGCGTTGAGACCTCTCAGTGCATCCGCGCGGGGATGGAAGGAGTTGACCTGAGTGCCGTCATGCTGGCTGGGGCCACGGGTGACGAAGCAGGGGCTATGGCGGGTACCTCTACCTTCATCCTGGCATTGACCTGCCTGAACGAGGATGAGTGGCAGGCCGCTGCGCCCGTTCTGGGCGCTGCCCCGGAAGAGAGGGAAAACCTGCAGTGCGTTGTGGAAGAACTGGGTGGGCCTGATGGCTTCGCCGAGACGCTGGCTGCAGGGGACGAAGCCTCATTCATGGCGCTGTTTGGAGCGGTGGCTCAGTGTGGAGTGCAGTTTGCGGGTGGACCAGGCTTTGGCTAAGTCCCGCTGGGTCTTTATCCTAGCCTGAGACCGTTCTGCAGCGACGTTCTCCACGTCTCTCTCCCACGGGTTCAGGAGTCCCTGACGTTGACGGATACTATGTCTACGCCATGGTACTTCTGATGAGTCACGGATGAGGAGAGGTGACGCAGCAGGTGGAACGAGATGTCGCGGCCATCTGAAATCTCCGGGTTCTCGCCCATGTAGGCAAGCCTATCCTCCAGATTCTCCCCCTCCGTTGCGGAGACGAACTCCAACTCGGTGCCGCCGCTCACGGAGCGGGCGGTGACTATCAGCCGGCGTCCACTTGCAACCTCAGGGTCGTCATCGCCAGACGCCATGCTGTGCAGCGTCTCTTCTCCCACCAAGACCAGCCGTTCAGCTGAGGCGTCGCTCCCCCCGGCGTCCTTCGCGAACTCTCTGAGGAAGTCACCGAGTTTGGGAAGCGTCTCTTCATCCATGTCTATGCGCAACCGTTTGCGCCGGGGCCCGGTCAGCTCTAGGAACACCATCATCAAGACTGCCACAATCGCCCCGGAGGTCATGCCGTTGCCCAGCAGAATGCCAAGGAATCCATCGCCCAGCCGGTCCGAGAACACCCATCCGTTCTGAAACCCCACCCCAATCCAGAAGGCCAGCCCAGTTACCGTTGCTTTGCGGTGGTCAATGCCGTCCTGTATGACGATCTTCATACCCTGCACGAATAGCAGGGCAATGAGTACCAAGATGTAGGCGGCGGCTACAGGCTCGGGTATGGCTATGAGCAGCGCGGCAAACTTGGGGAAGAAGGCCAGCGCGAATATGGTGACTCCGATGATGACGCCTACCCGCCTTGCGCCGATGCCTGTGACTTCGGCAAGCGAGATGCTGGTGGAGTAGGTGGTGTTCGGCAGGGTCGCGCTCAGCCCGGAGAGAAGGTTCCCCATGCCGTCGGCATTGAGTGCGCCCTGCACTACCCGGAAGTCGGTAGCGCGCGGGCGGCGGCGTGAGATGCGCTGAATGGCCACGCCGTCGCCGATCGTCTCAATAGCGCCCACCATCGTCACAACTATGAAGGCAGGTAGCAGCGCCCAGAATTCGGTGCCGGGCACCAGGTTGAAGCCGGGCCAGTCGCGGAACGGCACACCAAACCAGGCGGCGTCAACAACAGTCCCGACATCGTACAGGCCGAAGGGAGCGCCAACGGCACACCCCGCGGCGATACCGGCGATTGGAGACCACAGTCGCAGAGAAGGCGGCGCACGGAGCACCATGATCACCACTACAGCCAGGGTGACCCCGGCGGCTAAAGGTGCAGCGATGGGGTCTGTTCCCTCTGGAACGTTGTCCAGCGAGTTGTAGAGCACCGGAGCTACCGTGGCGGCAATCAACATTATCACCGTGCCCGTCACAGTCGGCGTGAAGATGCGCCGCAGCAGCGATAGCCTGGCCGCCAGCATGAACTGGAACAGGGACGAAATGACCACAAGGCTGGCCAGCGTCGCTGGACCGGCCAGCTTCAAGGCTGCTACACAGACAGCAATGAAAGCCCCGGACGTGCCCATGATCAGCACGTGTCCGGAGCCGAATCGACCCCATCGCGCGGCCTGGAGCACGGTGGTCAGGCCGCAGACGACCAAGGCGGCGAACACGCCCCATACCAAGTAGCTCTCGGACGCCTCCGCGATGCGAACTACGATAACCACGGTGAGCACCACCGGCGCGACAATGAGCATCGCCGCCTGTGCGCCCGCTCCGAGCGCTATCAGCGGCGGCGGTTTCTCGTCCGGTTCGTAGCGGACGTGCTCGTTGACGATTGCAGCAGCCATAGTTGGTCCTATTCACGCATTAGGTGCGTTTCTCAGAGGATGTGCCGCCTTCCCAATTGTACGGACTTGTCAAGGGGGCGCTTGACTGGTGTACTTAGACCTCCCAATTTACTGGCGCCCCGGCGTTGACCCGCCAGCGCGCGCCCACTTATACTTGCGGCCTACACTCAGATTCATCCCCAAGGAGGAGTCATGGCAATCACCCGATCCGCGCACGCCGTTTGGAGCGGCGACCTGGCATCCGGGACCGGGACGGTCACCGCATCGTCCTCAGGCGCGTATAATGAGCTTCCCGTATCCTGGAAAGCACGCAGCGACGAGACCGCAGGACCCAACACGAGCCCCGAAGAGCTGGTTGCCGCGGCGCACGCAAGCTGCTTCTGCATGGCGTTGTCGGCCCGGCTGGGACGCGACGGCAAGGTCGCAACCAGGCTAGAGGCCGAAGCCACCGTGACCTTCGAGCTATTCGAAGGCGGCGCCAAAGTCGCCTCCAGCGCTCTAAAGGTCGTCGGCGAAGTGCCGGACATAAGCGAGGACGACTTCCGGCAGGCAGCGGAGGACGCCAAGAACGGCTGTCCCATCTCCGGAGCCATGCAGGGCAACGTCGAGCTCAGCGTGGAAGCGTCCCTGGTCTGAGGCATATTCGAAAATAGCGTGAGCCCCTGCTAATTCTCCTTCACTGTTCTAACCAGTGTTCCTTTCCTGTGACCAGGTTAATAGAGCACTGCGGGATCCCTTTGAACATATCTATACCGATCGGTCGCTTGGCAAAGGGGTTGTGATGGATATAGATATTGGAGGAGTCAGTATTGTATGGGTGGCAGAAGAGCACCGCAGAAACGTCGGAATATCGGTGGGTGCCATCCTTCTCTCTGATTGTAAATATTCCATTATCCGGGTCTTGCCAATCCCTGTCACCGTATAAAGCCACAAGATCATCATCATCGCTTGCGAACGAAACGTGATATGGCAGCTTGGGCCATACCGCAATCACGTAAGGGGTGAACATTTCACCGTACTTGTGAGCTTTCTCTATGATTGCTTTACGAACCGGATTACCGATGTCCACTTCGATAGCCTGGCTGACAGTGGCACCCACATCCGCAGATGGGTTTGGCTTGGTGTCCAATAGCACCGTCACTTCCAATGAATAGATTTGGCCTTGATGTTCCCCCTCAACCAAAAACTCCTGAAGCATTTCAGATTCTGAAGCCCTGATCTCTATCTCTCTTCCAATTCGATTATTCGGTAGACTAGGTAACAAATCGGACATAGGATGAATCAGGACCGTACGTTTGAGCTTGCCTCTAAGGTCAGACATCAGTTGCATAAGGCGACGGTCTTGCTGTGTTTCGGACTCGACGCCAAGCACCGTTCTAGCTTCGACTATCACCGTACGGTTCCCACTGGTTAGACGGAAGTCCGGCTTATTCAGAGTACTGGGCAACTCAGGTTCTATTTCTATTTCCCACCCCCACTTCTTGAAGAAATCGAAGAGGCAGATTTCAAGTCGAGCAGACGAGTGCGAGTGCTCTAACTTACTCTTGAGCCTACCCTCCCAGATTGACCTGTGCGGCTCTGGAACTCTGGCGAGTTGCCGTAACACTTCTTCGCGGAGCGCCAGAAATTCGGGGTTATCTCCAGACAAGTCCGTCCAGTTGTGAATGCCATACTTTGTCATCGGTCAATATCTAGTTAATGATGAAGTCTAGCTCCTCGCCAGTAGTGCTTAGCCAGTACTTGGTTACTCTTGCTAGCCATGTCTTCCTGCGCATGTCGGTAGCCAATAGATTGATCTACGGGAGCTATAATAGTATATCTCTAAGTAATCGACGCTTGCGAAGGAGTAAGCATATGACGAGTAAATACAAGCCTCTCTACGACTATCTTATAAAGAAACTCCAAAATGGATATACATTTTGGCATACTTCCTTCGAAGAAGTGGAAACTATCATTGATGCTTCTCTACCACCTTCAGCGCGAAAATACCGAGAGTGGTGGTCAAACAATGACTACTTTGGGCGTCAATCCTGGGCTTGGTTACATGCAGGCTGGATGGTATCCACGGCGGAGATGGAGTCCGAAACCGTACTGTTCCGAACAGCTTGACGGCGCTCAAGTATGTAAAGTACCTCACGAATCGGAGGGGGCATGTTTGATTGGCTGATTGCAGGTAAGCTAGAGGAAGTCTACCGAAAGGGGAAGTCCAAGGGGTATCAGGAAGGTTGGGCTGAGTGGGCGAACCTGGCATCAGATACCCGCTACTGTGAAAATCCCCATTGTATGAGAATCAAGTCGGAGAGGTGGGAGGACCATAAAAAGGGATATAAAGAAGGATATTCCGAAGCCTGTGAGGACATACGCGACATACTACAGCATGGCGTCCATTATAATCAGATAACAGCGATAGGCGGGATTTGCGAATGTGAACTCTGCCAGATAGTCAACGAATACAAGAATCAAATAGTGAACGTGATACGGGGACACTACTACGGGCGGTAAAGACAGTACAGGCAGCATGGTTCTGGGAAAGCTGTTAGGGAGTCGTATACCTATCTCTTGAGCTTGTCATTAGTTTGTCTCAGAACAGCTATACTTGTTTTTTAGTGTTTAGATGCAGTAGTCATGTATCGCTTGGAATTCTTCTAGGCTTGCTATACTAAAGTTTATGATCCCTTCCCAGCTTCACCTCCGCCGTCTGCCTGTAGAAGAGGCCATGAGCAGGCTGGACAAGTACCTGGACCAGGCGTTCATGGCCGAGCTGCTTAGGGTACACATTGTCCATGGCAAAGGCACCGGCGCCGTGCGAAACGCCGTCTGGCAACACCTGGAAGCCCACCCATTGGTCAAGAGTTTCGGTTTCGCCGACTACGGCGAGGGCGACTATGGAGTAACCGTGGTTGAAATGGAAAGCCGCCAGCTCAACCCTCCGCAGTAAACCCTGATATGATTCGTAGGTGTAAGCCGCTAATAGCCTGTAGGGATTACCCATGGCCCTCTTTGAACATCAACGACAGCAAGCAGAGAGACGTAACGCCCCCCTGGCCGCGCGCATGCGCCCGCGCAATTTCGATGAGCTTGTCGGCCAGGAGCACATTGTTGGATCTGACAAAGTGCTCCGACGCAGCATTGAAGCCGACCGGGTGCCCTCCATGGTTCTCTGGGGGCCGCCCGGTTCAGGCAAGACCACCCTTGCCCTGATAATCGCCTCCGTTACCCAGTCCCACTTCGAGCAGGCTTCCGCCGTTACTTCCGGCGTTGCCGACCTACGGCGCATCGTTGGGGAAGCCAGGGACCGTCTCGGCATGACTGGCCAGCGCACCATACTATTCGTGGATGAAATTCACCGCTTTAACAAGGCGCAGCAGGATGTCATACTGCCCCACGTGGAGTCCGGCACCGTCACCTTCATTGGCGCCACCACCGAAAATCCTTCCTTTGAAGTCATCTCTCCGTTGCTATCCCGTTCCCGTGTTTTCCCAACCCAGGCCCTCACTGAAGAGCACATCGGCCTTATCGTCGACCGTGCCTTGAATGATCCCGACCGAGGTATAGCGGAAATGCGCCCTTCCCTCGAGCCCGATGCTCGCAGCCTTCTGATGACCGTCTCTAATGGCGACGCTCGAATCGCCCTCAACGCCATCGAACTGGCGGCCACCGCCACCGCACCGGACGACAGGGGCGAACGTACCATCACCCTGACCACTATGGAAGACGCCCTACAGCAGCGTGCCCTGCTCTACGATAGGGCCGGAGACCAGCATTACGACACAATCTCCGCCTTTATCAAGTCGGTCCGCGCCTCCGACCCCGACGCCGCCATCTACTGGCTGGGCCGCATGGTCGAAGCGGGCGAAGACCCCCTGTTCATCGCCCGGAGGCTCGTAATTCTCGCCTCCGAGGACGTGGGCATGGCTGATCCCCAGGCGCTCACCGTCGCCGTCGCTGCCCAGCAGGCTGTCCACTTCATCGGTATGCCGGAGGGGCGCATCCCCCTAGCCGAAGCGACCGTATACCTGGCCACGGCGCCCAAGAGCAACACTGCCTATATGGCCCTCAACAAGGCGATGGAGGACGTGAGCATGAGCCGCAACGAGCCGGTTCCCTTGCACTTACGCAATGCCGTTACGTCTATGATGAAGGGTATGGGCTACGGCAAAGACTATAGATACGCCCATGAGTTCCCCGAACACTTTGCCGGCCAGAAGAATCTACCGGCCAACCTGGAGGGACGGGTCTACTACCAGCCCTCCACTCAGGGGTACGAAAAAGTAGTTGCCGAACGCATCAAGCGCTGGTGGGGAGACCGCGGAAACAGAGGGGGACGGCCAGTATCTGATGACGACCATTCGCAGCAGCTATAGAATTTGCCTATAGTACGGAATTAACCCATACAAACTACTTGACAACTCGTTCTGCATCTGCGTTAATGAAGATGAGGCTTGAAATACAGCCTTAATCTTAGGAACCGGGAGGTCCAGATTATGCTCTACGAGCTGTATCATTCCTGGCATTTCCCTTGTCCACTCCTCGCTGAGTCCGGTGAGTTGGTCTGAAGGAGGGGGAATCAAACTCAGCGAGGACATACGGAAGCCGGCGGCTCTGCATGTCATGGCGACGCGGCCCAAATCCTAAGTTGGATGGCCTCTCCGGTCGTGAATACCGGAAGCGCAGAGTCCAAGGTGATTAGCTGATAAGGCGGCACAGGCCCGGGTGGATACTCGGGCCTGTTCTTTTGTTTACTCCGGTAATCGTAAGCTGCCGTCCTCCGTCAACTCAAACCCCGGAACTCTCACTCCAACGCCTCGCTTATCCTCCGGTTCAGGAATCGTCGCATGCCAATCACGTAGCCTACTATGACTGTGCCCGCCATTCCCAATGCCAGCGGCGCAGAGTAAAGGCTAGCAACTATCCCCTGTATGAACCCTCCCAGCGGGGTGAACCCAAAGGTGAGTCCATACAGTCCCAGCACCCTCCCCCTCACCGCATCCGTGGTCAGCAGTTGCAGCATCGTGCCCATGGCTGCGTCGTACGACATCAAAGTAGCGCCCACTAGAGCTGAAAGCGCCAGCGATACGGCAAACCAGGGCGATAGCGCAAAGAGGAGTATGGAAAGACCGGCGCCCATAGCTGTGAATATCAAGAGCGCCTGCTTGTTCCTGAAATCGCCCAGAGCGGCGACTATGATCGTGCTTACCGTTGCTCCAACCGCATTCGCCGCCGATAGATACCCCAGCCCGATTGCGCCCACTCCCAGCACGTCCCGCGCCATGACCGGCAGCATCACTAGGAAGGAAAACCCAAACATTTCCATGAGAACGCTCATCAGCAGTAGAGAGCGTATCGGTGCGCTGCCCCAGGCGTATCTCAACCCTTCAACGGCTGACCGCCAGAACGGCTCCAGGTTGCCCAGCGACCTGTAGTCCCCCTTGACCATGACCACCATCAAACCGCCCAGCCAGGCGCTAAGGGCCATGAATAGGTAGGTGTATTCCACGCCCAGTCTCTCGATAGATGTTCCGGCCAACACCGACCCTACAATCCTAGATAGGTTCAAGGCTATGTGCTGGGACGCAAGGGCGTTCAGTATCACTTTGCGCCCCACTATGAGGTAAACCATTGAGTTGCCGGATGGCAGCCGCACGGCCATGAGGATTCCCTGCAATACCGCGGCGACCGCCAGGTGCCACAACTCCAACCTGCCAGCGAAGATGAGCAACGCCACCGCCATTGCCACCAGCCCAGTCAGCGCCTGCACAGCTATCAGCACCTTGCGTTTGTCCCAGCGGTCCACCACCACGCCGCCAATCAGGCCAAACCCCACGTGGCCCATTCCCATCAACCCCGCTATCATCCCTACCCAGAAAGGGGAGTTGGTGATATCTAGGACCAGCCATCCCTGCGTAAGCATCCCAATGGACATGCTTATCGAGGAGAAGCCGGCGCACAGCCAGTACCACCTATAGTTGCGGTTGGCCATAGCAGCAAACAGGCGAGGAACCCTCGCCTGTTCTGCCGGAGGCTCTACGCTTGGCTGGTCATCCGGCACGGCCAAACTCTCCGGTCACAGAGTCCAGCACGTTCAACGTTTCGTCCACGTCTTCCGCCGTTATGCCGTAGTGCGTCACCATCCTCACTCCGAGTCCTACCGTGTAGGAGGCAAGCACTCCACGCTCCTTCAACGCTCCCATGAACTCCATGGCGTTCCCGTTCTCCACGCCGAATATGACGATGTTCGACTGTATAGACTCGGGGTCCAGGGAAAGTCCGGGCAACCCGGCCAGACCTTTGGCCAGTCGCCGGGCGTTTTCGTGGTCCTCCGCTAATCTATCGACCATGGTTTCCAGCGCAACCACGCCCGCCGCAGCGATGATCCCCGCCTGCCGCATTCCCCCGCCGAGAACCTTGCGGCTCTTCCTGACACGCGCAATCGTCTCTTCACTGCCGCACACCAGCGAGCCTACGGGACAGCTCAGCCCCTTGGACAAGCAGAAGCTCACCGTATCGGCGGGACGAGCCAGGTCGGCTACGGGTACGCCCAGCGATACCGCCGCGTTGAATATGCGCGCTCCGTCTATGTGAAGGGCGGCATCGTTGGCGTGCGCTATGGCTCCAATGGCCTCCGTGTACTCAACGTCCAGCACTGCGCCGCTGCACCTGTTTTGCGTATTCTCCAGGCAGACCAAGGCCGTCCTTGGCTGGTGAATGTTGTCCGGTCGTATTGCCGCCTCCACCGCCTCCGGCGCCAACATTCCTCCCGAATCGTTGGGTACCGTCCGCACGTTGATTCCGCCCAATGCTGAGAAGCTGCCCACCTCGTTGTGGAATATGTGAGCCTCTGTGCCCATTATGGCCTCGTCTCCGCGCTGGCAATGGGTCAACCCCGCGACCAGGTTGGCCATCGACCCGCTTGCCACGTAGACCGCGGCCTCTTTGCCCAACCGTTCCGCGGCCATTGCCTCCAGCCTGTTCACGGTGGGGTCCTCTCCAAAGACGTCGTCACCCACCTCAGCCTCGGCCATGGCCTTGCGCATCTCCACGGTGGGATGGGTTACGGTATCGCTTCGCAGGTCTATGATTCGCATGGCGGCTCCTTGTACAAGAACGGGTTTGTTGTCGGTCGTATTCTATCAGGCAGCGCCGTACGGTGCACGGGACTGCCCCACTTAAAGACCCTGTATAGGGGGCGCTTTTGCCAGGGTCTTTTGAGTGATTCGTTTCAGACGTTATGTCAAGTAGCAAGGCTAAACGCGAACCAAATATTTTTTTGAGGTGAGAAACGAATCTCCTTCGACTAAGCTTAGGACGAGATACCGTGAAGGAGGGGTTGGCTTTTGTGGCGGCTGCAGATGGCTTGCTGTACATGGACAGAGGATAGCGCGATAAGGCGGGTATGGGGAAGGAGGAAGTGGCAAGAGCATGGCTTTGCTCGCCGCCGCGCCGCCCCTGGGTACCCGCCCCCGTGTCGGGGCACGAGGACAAGCCTGCGCGGGTACGACGGAAGGGCGTTCGTGGTTTTGTGGTCGGAGGTTTGGGATTCTTCGCTACGCTCAAAGTGACAGCCCCCCACCGCCAGATTGCTTCGCTGCGCTCGCAAAGACGAAAGGGGTGTGACCGACTAGCGGCGACGTCGTTTCGGTGGAGACGGGAACCTCACTCCTGCTCCATGCCGGTTTATGCGCTGTGGTAAAGTAGAGCCTAAAGGCGAGAATACTCACACCGGCGGCAGCCCAAGCTAGCAGACCGACGGGATGAAAGGATGGTGGCCCCATGGATATTGCGGGATTTCTGTACCGCCTGGCGGCCGTGGCGACTCTGATGGTAGTGGCGCTAGTACTGATATCCTACTACTGGACAAAGCGCAGCCCGGAACAGCACCAACAGTTCAAGGAAGCGTTGAAATACGCGGTGAAGGATACGGGCAGGAAGCTGCCTGTGATAATCCTGGCAACGGCCATCATCGCCCTGGTGCTTGCCGTGATCCTGTGACGCCTCTATGACGAAACCCAACTTCAAGAACCGCACTCTTTGGACGGGCGACAACCTGGACATCATGCGGGGTCTCAACTCTGAGACCGTTGACCTGATCTACCTGGACCCGCCGTTCAACTCCAACCGGGACTACGCAGCGCCGATAGGTTCAGCGGCTGCAGGCGCGGCCTTCAAGGACACCTGGACACTTTCCGACGTAGACCTAGCGTGGCACGGGGAGATAGCGGAGGCCAACCCTGCCCTATACCGCGTGATAGATGCGGTACGGGAGGCGCATGGCAAGGGGATGCAGTCCTATCTCATTATGATGGCCGTCCGGCTTTTAGAGATGAAGCGATTGTTGAAGTCTACAGGCAGCATTTACCTACACTGTGACCCGACGGCGAGCCACTATCTGAAACTGCTAATGGATACGGTGTTTGGAGCAAGACAGTTTTGGGCGAATATCACTTGGAAACGCACTTCGGCGCACAACGACAGACTCTTTGGTTCCGAGTCTGACACTATTCTCATGTACGGCGGTAGTAAACAGAATCGCGACGCCGTGCTGGTACCACATACCGAAAAAAACCTTGCGTCAAAGTACCGGTACGAGGATGACAATGGGAGATACCGGACTGGTGACCTAACTGGCGCAGGCACGAGTGAAGGGGAATCGGGTTCAGCATGGCGCGGTTTCGACCCAAGCGCTATTGGACGCCATTGGGCGGTTCCAAAAACAGGCGCATACGCTCGGTATCTCGATAAGCTGTTGCCTGGCTATCTCAGTATTAACGGCGTCCACGAACGACTTGACTCACTGGATGAGGCGGGGATGATTCACTATTCCTCAAGAGGTGGCATGCCAGCGCTAAAGCGTTACCTGCCGCCAGATGCAGGTCGCCTTCCTGGCGACTTGTGGACGGACATTGATGTTGTCAACGCCCAAGCTAAAGAGCGAATAGGCTACCCTACCCAGAAGCCCCTGGCGCTCTTGGAGCGCATCATCAAGGCCAGCAGCAACGAGGGAGATGTAGTGCTTGATCCGTTCTGCGGTTGTGCCACGGCTCTTGTAGCGGCGGAGAAACTGGAACGCGAGTGGGTGGGCATTGACATATCGTCCAAGGCTAGGGATCTCGTCAAAGTCCGTATGGGGAAGGAGCTTGGCCTGTTCAGCATCGGAACGGTCTACCGTGACGACGTTCCGATGCGTACTGACCTTGGCGAGTTGCCCCATTACAAGACGCACAAGCACACGCTGTTTGGAAAACAGGAGGGGCACTGTGCCGGGTGCAAGCACGACTTCCCGTTTCGCAACTTCACCGTTGATCACATCGTGTCGCAGTCAAAGGGCGGCACCGACCATATAGACAACCTTCAACTGCTATGTAACGCCTGCAACTCCATGAAGGGAACCAAGACCCAAGAGGAGTTCCTGGTGGCGCTGAAGCAGGCAGGGATTGGGTAGGTAGTTGGTGAGACAAGCACTATCGGCAAACGAGAGATAGCGGCCTCTCTTAGAAGCTCTCGGAGCTAAGCCCCTGCCACACAGTTCTTTGGCGAGTGCTTGCCCAGCGTATACACTCGGCGACCAACTCGCACGTTTCCAAATCCTCTTCCTTGTATAGGTAAAGGTCATGATACGCTTGAACTGTGTTGCTGATTAGGTTTTCCCCTGGCTTATAATGTTCGGCAGGGAATAGCACTCCTGTCTTGAAAATAATCTCGGGTATGCTGACAAAGTGACCAAGCTCAACTATAGCTCCGGTAGCATTCTCCACGTTCAATACTATTACAAGATCAACGGCAGTATTGCTGAGCAACTGCCGTTCCTGCACTACCACAGGCAGAAAGGGGATATCTTCTACACGATCCTCTGGGAAAAACGTTTCGTGGCCAGTTTCCTGTAGCGCGCGCGCAATTTGGTGCCGCTTTTGGCTACCTCTGTTACCTTCATCGTCTAGGTGTGGGCCAAGAACGGCTATACTAAGTCGGATTGCCTTCACTTGAGCATCAATTTCTGCCCACTGTTCAGCGAGCAGTTGTTCAAAGGCACCAAGTCTATCGGTCATTATTGACGATAGATTCGATAAAGGCTTGCCCAGCTTCCGTGATGTAGATTACATTGGCTCCAATCGCGCAAAAGTTTGCGGCTGTCAGCCTTGCCAGTGGGATGCCACTTTGACAGGGGTTGAATTCCGCGAGCCTAATGCTGGTTTCCTGATATAATCTTGCCAAGAGCAAAGTAGCGTTCTCATCCCCAAGAACCTCGGCGGCCTTACGCCGAAAGTGGTTGTTGGCATTGTTTAAACGAGTGCCTAGATCGTCAAGCAGTCTCTTGGGCTTATCACTGAAGCCTACAACGCCCCAAGCCGTATCCTGTTGAAGGCTGTGTAGCCAATGCCGGAGGGACGCTTTTAAGTGACTTGGAGGGCCATAGCTGGGAGACGACGAATCTAATGGCCAAGCTGGCTGTTGGCGTGCGTCGCCGAACCAAATAATTGTAGCCTCGGGTGGTTGAGATACATCAACTGCTGGCACCTTCCTCACCTCCTAAGCGAAGTACGAATTGCGACGAGATCGTTTGGACATAACTAAACAACTGCGATACTGACTTACTGCCTATTCGAACTACAGGCTCCAACTCTACTAAGTGCGAAACCGAATCAGCGTCCTCGCTTATTGTGATGCGATACTCGATTCGGCTATCCACCCTACGGCTGAACTGCGCCTCCTCGATATGGGTAGCTCCGTTGGGATCGCCCATGATTAGCGGAATTGGGAAACGAGTCCTTGACTGATAGCGTTGTACATCGTATTCAAATTCAGCGTAGCAGGTAACCTTTATAGTTCCAAACAGACGCTCAGAAATCTCCATCAGAGCGGAAACTGGTCTTATGGCTTTAGGGGGACGTCGTAGGTTATCGGCGGCAGCGATGCTATCAAGCCACAGGCCGATAGACAGAGTGTCGTCCGCATCGACTGACTTTGACAGCCTGCCCACAGCTTGGTGGGTGGCTCCCCTAAACCTGTATCTAGAGCCAAAGAACGCAAAGACTACGGATTGCTTATTTTCATAAGACGCTGTCCGGTCTATGAGCGCCTGAATCTCTGGGCCGTTGGCACTGGGCAGAGTTGCCTTCCCATGTATTCTGAAGGAAACACAATTTTGACTAGCCAAGTTGAGTCTCATAAGCCGCGATGTATCCTCTCGTACATTGTACCAGCCCAACTCGTGGTAGCAACAGTATCACTTGGTAGGGCGCGTAGTCAAATGGACGTCCACTGGTCCCGTGCATCAAAAGGCGCAGTTTCTAACAGACACTCAACCCTTCCCACCCTAGAATTTGCCATGCAACGTGGGCTGTATGCTAGACTTGGATAGGACCGGGTCACAACGCAATGCAGCTTTCACAAGATCCAGAGCAACAGGACACTCCCCAGGACGATGCTTCCACCGTCTCCGTGGAAACGGAGGCGGAACAAAGCGCCGACGTCGCTGAGGAGACGTCCTCGTTCAGCGCCTGGCGCGCGGACCTGCTCCTTGCCGCCTTGATCCTGGCCGTATTCATCACCGACCAGATGACAAAGTCGTGGGTAAGGGCCAGCCTCATCGAAGGCTCATCAAGGCCAAGCGAAGGGTTCCTGAGAATCACCCACGTCAGCAACACGGGCAGCGCCTTCGGCCTGTTCCCCAACCAGACCATGTTCCTTCTCATTGCCTCTCTTGTGGGCATAGCGGTATTGCTCGTCTTCTTCCGAAAGCAAGCGGGCCGGGGTTTCATGGTGCGCACCAGCCTTGGGCTACAGCTCGGCGGCGCGACGGGCAACCTTGTCGACCGCATCACCATGGGCAAAGTCACCGACTTCATCGACGTTGGCGCATGGCCCGTGTTCAACCTGGCCGACGCCTCCATCGTCACCGGCATAGTCATACTGGCCTGGCTCCTCTTTCGTGCTCCCAAGGACACACAGGCGGCGGAAGAAGCGGCGGAAGTGGAGGATGCGTTGGAGGCGGAACCCGAACCCGCCATGGAGCCGTCGCAGCCGCAAGATGCGGTGGAAGCTGAGCCCGTCCCAGAGACATCGACGCCAGCAGAATCAGCGGTGGAATCGGAACCCGGATCCGTCGCGGAGCCGTCACCACCAGCACCGAAACAGGCCGAGTCAGAGACCCATCCGTGACCCGCGTCTCCAACCATCTGGTCGATTCCGATGAAGGACAGCGACTGGATACCTACGTAGCCGGCCTTCTCAGCCGGTTGTCTCGCTCCCAGGTGCAGCGTTTGATCCAGGACGGGCTGGTGCGGGTCAACGGCTCCCCTGCCCGACCGTCGGCCAGAATCAAGCGCGGCGACTCCGTTCACATAGAGACCGTGCCGCAGAGCTTGGAAGAGAAGCCGCTTCCTGAAGAGCTGCCCCTGAGAATCGTTCATGAGGACCAGGACGTGATCGTGGTTGACAAACCGGCCGGACTCACCGTTCACCCCGGGCCCGGACATCCGCGGGGCACGCTGGTAAACGCGCTGCTTGCCCGCTATCCTGAGTTGGAAGCAGTGGGAGACGCGTCGCGCCCCGGCCTGGTACACCGCCTTGACGCCGACACATCGGGGCTAATGGTAGTCGCCAGGTCGGCGCACTCCTATGCGGAGTTGGCGCGCCGGATGAAGGAGCACTCCTTCACCAAGGTATACCTGGCGCTGGTGAAAGGCCGCCCTCAGCCCGCGGAAGGCGCAATAGATGCGCCGATAGCCCGCAACCCGCGCTCGCGGCAGAAGATGGGCATAGTCGAGGGCGGGCGCGCTTCCCTAACCGAGTACCGCACCATTGAAACGCTGGACGGCTTCACCCTGCTGGAAGTACGGCCAAAGACGGGAAGGACGCACCAGATACGAGTCCACATGGCGGCCATCGGTCACCCCGTGGCGGGCGACTCCAAGTACGGGGGAAGGGTAAAGTTCCTCAGGCGACAGTTCCTCCACGCCTGCAAGCTGGGCTTCTTCCTGCCCTCCACGGGAGAGCCCGTGGAGTTCACCTCTGAGCTGCCGCCAGACCTGCAAGAGGCGCTGGACTGCCTGAAGCCTGATTCCGCGCGGAGCCGCTAAGCCGCCGCCTGCTGCCGGGCTCTGCTCCTCCTTGCCGACCTGGTGTTCAACTCGGCTTGGATGAACATCATCGCCAGCGGCGGCGCAAGCCAGAGAACGAAGATAAACGTTGCTCCATACCCTTCATGTCCGCCATGCTTGGAGAACTTCTCGACCTCTTGCGCGTGGAACCAAACGGCGAATACGTTCAGCACCGGTATCAACGCCATGATCAGCCAGGCCAGCGGGTTGCCGTCCCGCTTGTTGTACGCCATCAACTCGCTTGAAGTCGCATAAAGCCAGTACAGGCCGTAGACTCCCAGCGTGACGTGGAAGAGAATGAAGATGAGTATTACGTTACGATGTTTGATTGTGGCTGTATTTTGTTCCGTCATATCCTTGTATCCTAAAGAGCTGGCAGGCCTATTCTAAAGAACAAGTCCTGCCATATCAATTGCCGCATGCTGTATTCTATGTAGAATGAACAATCATCCTGTCCGTGTCCGCTATGCCCCCAGCCCCACCGGCTACCCGCACGTGGGCAATATCCGCACCGCCCTTTTCAACTGGCTATACGCACGCCATACCGGCGGCTCTTTCATTGTGCGGATTGAAGATACCGATCAGGCCAGGAGCATAGAGGGCGCGCTGCAGAACATCCTAGAATCGCTGAACTGGCTCGGCCTGGACTGGGACGAAGGGCCGGAGGTCGGCGGGTCTTACGGCCCCTATCTGCAGTCGCAGCGCCTAGACCTGTATCATCGCGCCGTGCGGGAGATGGTGGAACGGGATCAGGCCTACTACTGCTACTGCACTCCGGAAGAGCTGGACCGGATGCGCAAGGAGCAGCAGAAACAGGGCCTGCCTCCACGCTACGACAGACGCTGCCGGGATCCCGAGTATGCCAAGCCCAGGGCCGAGCAAGGCCTGCCTTGCGTCGTCAGGTTCGCCACGCCGCTGGAGGGGCCGCCGGTGACCGTCCACGACCTGATTCGCGGTGAGGTTACCGTTGAGCTGCCCGTCATCGACGACTTCGTCATCCTCAAGTCGGACGAATTCCCCACCTACCACCTGGCCAACGTGGTAGACGACCACGAGATGCGCATCAGCCACGTCATGCGCGCCGAGGAGTGGCTTCCCAGCACGCCTCGCCACGTCCTGCTCTACGATGCGCTGGGCTACCAGCCCCCCGCATTCGCCCATCTGCCCATGATCTTGGGCTCGGACCGCGCCAAGCTATCCAAGCGTCACGGCGCAGCCTCTCTGCTCGAATTTCGCGATCTGGGGTATCTGCCGGACGCCATGCTCAACTTTCTTGTCCTGCTTGGATGGTCACTGGACGATAGGACGGAGCTCTTCTCCCGCGAGGAGCTTGTCCGGCACTTTGCCCTGGAGCGCATCGGCAAGTCGCCCGCCATCTTCAACATCGACAAGCTGGAGTGGATGAACGGCGTCTACATCCGCGGCATGTCCACGGAAGAGCTGGCGGAGCATCTGCGCCAGGCGCTGCAGGCCTATATAGCGGAGCACGATCCGCCCGGGACCATCCATCTCGATCAGGACTACCTGATGCGCATCGTCCCCCTGCTCCATGAGCGATTCAAGAAGCTGTCGCCGGAGGAGGTCTGGGGACTTACCTCCTTCTTCCTTGTAGAAGACCTGGAGTACACCGTTCCTCTGACTCCCAAGGGGCTGGACAAGGACGGCGCTCTCAGCGCTCTGCAGGCCGTTGTCCAGGAGCTGCACCCCATCGCGGAGTTCGATGTATCCACTCTGGAAGGCGTGCTGCGCTCACTGGCGGAGCGGCTCGGCGTGAAGACGGGGCCACTTTTCGGGGCCGTGCGCCTGGCTGTGACCGGCAGTACCGCCGCTCCACCCCTTTTCGACACCCTGGCCGTGCTGGGCAAGGACCGGGTGATGAAGCGGCTAGGCAAGGCGGTGTCGGTTTTGGAGAACGGCTAGGAAGGGACTTCACGCCCGTTAGAGTTCAGCAACTCGGAGATGCCAGTCAGTTACGGCCTGGTACGCATGCGCAACCCTGAGGACGGTAGCCTCTTGGAACATGCTCCCTGTGATTTGCAGCCCCAAGGGCAAGCCGGTTGAGCTGAAACCGCAAGGCAGCGCTATGGAGGGCACTCCCACGAGATTTGAAGCGGACGTCAAGTTGGGAGAGTTCAACATCCGGTCCAGGACATCGTCCTTGTTAGTGGACTTGGATGGCGGTGCGATCTTGGGCGCAGGGCCGGTCGCGCCGGGGTAGACCAACACATCGAACTTAGACAGGAGGTCGAGCACGTCCCTTCGGATCAGGTTCCTCAATCTGTAAGCCACACTCACGACGGAAGCGGGCATCAATGCAGCGGTGAGGAAACGCGTCCTTGTCGCGTAGTCGTACAGTTCGGGATGCTGCTTGAACCGGGCAAGATGGAGGTTCGCGTTATTGACCTGATCCGCGACACCACTGGCAACGCCGACGTATTGAATGTTGGGCAGCGAGACCTCTTCCACCCTTGTTCCCTGGTCGTTCAGCGCCTTGACAGCTGCAAGAACGGCGTCACGCATCTCCGGATGTATATCGTCGTGATACAGGAGCTGCTTTACTACCCCGACTCGCATCCCTGCGATGTCGCCGGTTAGGAACGCTTCGTAGTGAGGAACGGGTCTTCTGCTTGTGGTGATATCCGAAGGATCGTGGCCCGCGATGGCCTCCAGCAGCCAGGCGCAATCCAGCACGGTCCGTCCCATCGGCCCGATGGTGTCCAAAGACCAGTCGAACTCGGTCATACCGTGGCGGCTTACCCGCCCGTAGGTGGTCTTCAAACCAACGACCCCGCAGTAGCTCGCCGGGCCTCTTATGGAACCGAGGCTGTCTTCGCCTATTGTGACGGGAAGCTCGCAGGCGGCCACGGCTATAGCGGAACCGCCGCTCGACCCTCCGGCGGAGTAGTCCAAGTTCCACGGGTTGGTGGGAATGCCGTACGGGTAATAAGTCCGGCCGCCTCCTCCAATGACCGTCAGGTTCAACTTGCCCATCAGAACAGCGCCCGCTTCCTTGAGCCTGGCGACTATTGTGGCATCGTAGTCAGGGACAAAGTTCTCTCCATATGGCTGTGCCGTGGTGGTCTTTATCCCCTTTGTGTAAATCTGGTCTTTGATGCCAATGGGAATGCCGTGCAGAGGGCCCCGGTAGTTCCCTTTCAGGATTTCGGCTTCCGCTTTCCTGGCTGCGCTGAGCGCTTCCTCCCCGGTTACGGTTATGAAACCGTGCACCTTGCTGTCAACGGCGTCTATCCGATCCAGATAGGCCTGCGCAACCTCTACCGGGGATATCTCTTTCTTCCTAACGGCGCTGCTCAAATCAGCGGCGGTTAGCGGCGCGGTCACATCAATGGGCCGTGCGACGCTGATTGGCTGCTGTTGTGCTGGTGAGCGCTTCCCCGGGACTGCATCCTCGTCAGACCAGTCGACGTCCGCTACCCAAGGGATAGGATCGACGTCTTGCCAGAGCGACTCGTCAAGCCGGGCAATGGCTTCCGACGCTGCGTTGTACTTTGCAGTGACCTCGTCTATCTCCTCATCGTCGATGGGGACATCGAGCCAGGAAGCCAGGCTGCGGATTTCACTTGAGGTAAGGTTGGACATCACTCTTGCTCCTCAGCCATCTTTCTACCACATTTTGGCAAGCGCTGGGCAAGGAACGCCATGCCCCTCTGGACGTTACCCGCGTTCGAAATCTTAGGGCAGTGCATATTACCCTGGGTACGGCGGCGTGGATTGCCTAGCATCAAAAAGTAACACAAGGTCATAGGGAATATCCCCTAAAGCAATGCCTAAGTTACGCCCAATGTGATACAGTCCTGATGATAAGGAGGAACTATATACTCCCCTCCAATTGACTTCGAAAGCATAACCTTCAGATAGGATGCAGCGTGTGAAGAGTAGACTCTGGCAGTACAGGTGGGAAGCGTGGCTAATCATAGGCGTTCCCTCTGTTGCCTATGTGATAAATACCCTACTCGCATGGAACCTGTTTTCGGCCTATTACTCTTTTGCGACTTTTGTGAGCCTCATCCCTAGATTCATTCTCCTTGTAGCTTCCTACTATTGGTTTGGGCGGCATCTGTCCGGGAAGGAACTGCTTCAAGCATTTTGGAGCTACTCCATGATTTCAGGAGGCACATGGCTTATTGCAGAGGCAATTTTGCTTGGCGACGCGGCCATGAATCCAGATTCAATATATAGAGATTTTCCGTTTACTTCACCATTTGCACTGATAGTTAGGGCTATCGCCGCTCTCATTCAAACTTTTGTGCTTGTGTGGTTTGCTCGACAACTAACCAGGGTCAGTCTTAGGCATGGACTCTTTTTAGTGGTATTCGCCTCCTTCTCCCTAGGTTCTATCCATGACTACTTCTCGTACAGCTGGGTGTCTAACCCTCTGGTGGTTGTAAGCTATCTGTCGTTATTGTCCACCTTTGTTACGTTAGTAGTGTCGTTGGTGGAGGTGTGGATACTTGGCAGTTTCAACCAACGTGGGGAAAGGTGGCAAAGGAATATCATCATCCTGCTACCAGTAGTTATGTTTACGGGTCTGGGGACCAGGGCGTTTTTGAGGCCAGACGAGACCGGTATTGTTGTCGCAGTGTCCCTAGCCATTGTTCTCGCGCTAGTCTACGTGTTTAGGGTGAGGAGTGGGCAGGATCGTATATAATTCCCCCCAAAGCTATACCCCGCCACCGCCGCCAACACCAGAACCTTGCCCCAGAGGCGGCGAGGATGACGCTGCGGCGCAAGGGCACTACCCCATTGCCAGTCTTGCCCAATTTCCATATAATTGCTTCCCAACTGATACTTAATAGCAACTAGCTAACTAAGGAGTCGTCGTAATGACCTATATCATCGCAGAGCCGTGCGTTGACGTAAAAGACCTGTCCTGCGTGGACGTCTGTCCCGTCGACTGTATCTACGGCGCCGACGACCCTGACGACCGGATGCTGTACATCCACCCTGACGAGTGCATAGACTGCGCCGCCTGCGAGCCCGTCTGCCCGGTCAACGCCATCTTTGCCGAGGACGACGTTCCTGAGCATTGGGCAGGCTGGACACCCGTAAACTACGACTACTTCAAGGATGTCGCGGCGGCTAGAGCCATGGTGGACGATCTCAAGCCCCGCGAGTAGCCCGGCCGTCCATGACCGGCCCCATACCCCAACCCGTAGACGTTAAGCTTCTAGCGGACGGCGTCCACATCCACTGGGAGGATGGCCACGACACCGTTCTTGAGTACCGCTACCTGCGTTCCCAGTGCGGATGCGCCGTTTGCGTAAATGAGATGACCGGACAGAGGCTCATCACCATCGCGGATATACGCAGTGACGTGGTGGCGCTGGACTGGATGCAGATTGGTCGCTACGCCATACGCTTCCTCTGGAGCGACCTCCACGACACCGGCATCTACCCGTTCGTAGTCCTTCGCGCTCTCTGAACCTGCGGCGAATTGCGCTCCCTCCCCTCCTCTACCCGGCACGATCCGTAGTGGTCTGGTAGAATCCGCCCATCTCTTTCAGCGAGGTGAAACGCATGAAAGCCGCAGTTCTCTGGGAAGTAGGACAGCCCCTGTCCGTAGAAGAGGTCGAGTTGGACCCGCCAAAGGCTGGCGAAGTCCACGTCAAAGTAGGCGCCGCCGGCATATGCCGCAGCGACCTTCACGTAATGCACGGCGCTGCCGCCGCCAGATTGCCGGTAGTACTTGGCCACGAAGGCGCAGGCACCGTCATCGATGTGGGAGAAGGTGTCACCTCCGTAAAGCCAGGCCAGCGCGTCATCCTCTCCTTTGTCCCCAACTGCGGACGCTGCTTCTTCTGCCTCTCCGGGAGAGCCAACCTATGCGACGCTCACGCCGCCGCCGGCGCTTTTCTCTACGACGGCACCACGCGTCTTCACAAGGGCGACCAGCGCATCATGCACATGGGCAAGGTGGCCTGCTTTGCCCAGGAAACCGTTGTCCCTGAGACCGGCTGCATACCGGTTGGAGACGACGTTCCATTGCCGGTAGCCGCATTCATCGGGTGCTGCGTAACCACAGGGGTCGGAGCCGCCATGTACACCGCCAAGATATCGCCGGGCCAAACGGTGGCCGTGATTGGCGTGGGCGGCGTGGGGCTCAACGTGGTGCAGGGAGCGCGCCTGCTGAACGCATCCAAGATCATCGCTGTGGACATCAATGAAGGGAAGCTGGAGTTCGCCGCCCGCTTTGGCGCTACTCACACGGTCAACCCCACCATGCAAGACCCCGTGGAGCGCATCCGCGAAATCACGGAAGGACTGGGCGCGGACTTCGTCTTTGAAGCGTTCGGTTCCACGGAAACAACGTCGCAGGCCTATAACGCCGTTCGCAAGGGCGGCACCGCCGTAATCGTCGGGTTGGCCCCTATCGGGGAGCTCTCCGGCATAGAGGCGATGTCCATTGTGCGGCAGGAGAAGACCATCAAGGGCAGCTATTACGGCGGCTCACGCCCCTACATAGACATGCCGACCATGGTGGAGCTGTACCGCTCGGGCAAGATAGACGTCGATTCCATCGCCACCCGCCAATACAAGCTGGACGATATCAACAAGGCCTATGATGACCTTGAGCAAGGCGACGTGGGGCGCGGCGTGATAACGGAGTTTTAGGGGGGTTGGACCCTAATTGGTTTGGTGACTCCTACGACATCGTAAAGCGGAGTTTGCTTCAGTGGCTCTCTGAGTGTGGAACTTGGGCCGTTCATCCCATGTTCAGCAACTCTGTATGCCCGGCCTTCGCAGAGGAGTTTTCATCCTTTCTGGGGTTGTCGCTTGTAACAACCGCACCTGTCCCCGCGCAATCAGATAGGGAAAGTTACTTTGAATGCGCCATAGCCTGGCGTTCCACAGACCACCTGTTTTTTGATCCTGACACAGGGGTCTCCTTACCAGGAAGCACAACCACAAAAAAGCATCTTAAAGCCGAAGAACTGGCGAAAATCGTCAACGGACGCCGTGGCAAGCTTGCACTGGTCTACGACCAGAGCTTTTCATATAGCAGCGTAGACGACAAAATTCTTAGAATCAAGGAAAAGCTGACTCTTCTCAGGGAGCACGGCATATACGGCCTTGTGTACTCCTCTCACGCAAACTTCATTCTAGCGTCTTCAGACGAGAAGGTTCTGAGTGATGCGGAGACTATTCTTAGAGAAGCATCAAGGCTACCGAGTAATCGCTTCATCACCTATAGGGACTTGTGACCTTACGGCTGAGTTTAGTCCAAGTATGATGGTGGTGGTTAGAGGGCAACGGCTTTGGATTCTTCACTGCACTGCGTTACGTTCAGAAAGACAGTTGGGCGCTCAGGATGACAGTGTGTCGGCCTCATCTTTTCTCGGTCAGGCGACCGGACAGGTACTTGTGGATGACGCTGGACAGCAAGGTCTGATAGGGTATCCCCTCTTCCCTGGCCCGAGAGTGAGCTAGCATGAAGTCCCGCTCCGTGACCCGCAGGTTCACCCGTTTGGTTTTGTTGAACGTGTTGCGCGCCGCCTGGCGGGCCGCTTCCATCTCTTGTTCACCACCGGGGGCAGATCGCAATTCGCCTCGCTCGAACTTATCGAGAAGATCCCGTTCTTCTGTACTCAGTTTGTCGTTAGTCATGACAGTTCCATTATCGCACGATGTGTGCATATTGGCAGCAATGACAGTGTTGGGTTCAGCCCGCAATCAGCGAGAAAGACGGGTCAGCTGTCTGCGCAGCGAGTATTCGTGGTGCTCACCGCTGGCGCCTGAACCGCGTCCGTAGTAGCGCCATAGCGGGAAGTTGAAGTCGGAGGTGATCGACCTGGGCAGTAGCAGGACAGCCCTGAGGAACGATTCCAAGTCCGGCACGTTGTAGATGTTCACCTCGTAGCCCCACACGTCCAGCTGATCGAGTATCTTCCTCTTCTTGGCCGCGTGCCAGTCCAGCGAGAACCTGTTGATGCCCCATCCGGCAAAGGTCTGCAACAGCTCCTTGGCCTTCTCTGGCAGGGCAACTATCAGAGGAGCTATGAAGTCTATGGAGCATTGCAGGATGGCGTTGGGGAAAGCCGCCGCTGCGGCACGGAACCCCTCTTCCCCGAGCGCTTCTATTTCACTGTTGATCCATAGACGGGAATCGTCAATGTCCATGGCTTTCACTATCTCCAGGACTCCGGCCAAAGTGCCGCCATTCTCCTTCAAGTCCAGCTTGATGGACTTGCCGAACCGGTCCATAGCCTCTAAGGCTTCCTCCAGGTGAATGAACCGCTCCCCTTCCGAGGCCGGCGTGGTATCGAAAGAATCGTGGCGCAGAATGGCGTCCTTTTGAGATGGGTCGGACCGCACGTCCATCTCGCCCCAGACCACGTTGGAGGCGAGGAACTGGCGCAGGTTGGCCTCGTCGTTGACTCCGTGCCAGACAAACTGGATGTGCTGGGGCAAGGCCGGTTCGTGGGCCAGCTCCGTAAGGTCGTAGGTCTTGCCGCTAACCGAACGCCGCGGCAGGCGGTTGCGCTTGGAATGAAAGATGGTGTCGGCGTGAAGAAGCAGGATATCGTCGTCTCCGCACTCCCGTGAAACCGCATCCAGGTTGGCAGGCTCGTTGTCCACGAAGGCAAATACGCGGTACCCGGCCTCTTGGAAACGCCTCACGCCATTGACCTTGGACTCCTCTATCAACTGGTTCCAGCCGGCGGAATTCATATAGAGCAGATCGTTGCTGAAGGAGACTTTGTACTCTTCACCGAGCCGGTTTAGAGAGCATAGCGTCTCGGAACGTATCTCCTCAGGCCTCCCCGTATTCAGACCCACGTACGTGTTGGGCTGGATCTGGAACCACCGCATCACCTCAATCACCCCGGAGAACGGACGGTGCGACTCCAGTATTGCGTTTGACGTCCAGCGAGTATCAAGATACCACCGGTTTATCTCCTCCGCTTTGCCCGATGGGATGCCCAGCTTTTCAAGCAAAGGGGCCACCTGGTTCTCGTGGTTTCTGATATCAGAAAAGCGCAGGTCCTCAAGGTATTCGGAGGAGTGGTGTTGGTCGTAGGACTTGAGCACGTGGAATATCATGTGCCGCATATCCAGAATAGTGCCGTCTATGTCAAAGAGGATAAGGAGCTTATCCTCTGGGTAGCGACTCCTCATATTGTCGTAATGAAGAGCCAGTTTTTTCATCCATTTAGCCATATTCGGTTTTAGAATCCTCTGCTGATAGGACTACAATTACATCGTAGAGGAACAAGGTTAATGACGGTTTAAGGGTGGGTTAAGGATGGATTCGATTTGGACGAGCGGTTATATTTCAAATAGTTCTCATCGGCCGCTGCCATGCCGGTTTGACGCTGAACCTAACCCTGGCAGAGACGCTGCAAAAGATGACTTTCGTTGAACGCCTCGTTCCCCCGCGCTCGTATGCACGGGGTGTTGTCACCGTATACTTCAGAGTTGGGGTCGGCACCTCCGTCCAGCAATGCCTCTACTACTTCCAGGCGACTCTGATGTATGGCAATCAGCAAAGGTGTGCGATTGTACTGATCAACGGCTTCGGTGTCCGCGCCGTGGCGCACCAATAGCGCTACCAGTTCCGGGCGGGCATTCCAAGCCGCTGCGTGAAGAGGTGTTTGCATCTGACTGTCCTCGACATTGATTTCAGCCCCCCGGTCTATTAGCGAGGCCGTGATATCAAACCCGTCGCCATAAGCGGCATCATGCAGAAGAGTCCAGCCGTTCTCATTGCTGACATTGGCGTCAGCCCCGGCTTCGAGCAACACCTCCACTATTGCTGCGTTCTTGTCGACTATAGCCCAATACAGGGGCGTGTCTCCATGTTCGATCCCAACGTTGGGATTCGCGCCTCGGTCAAGGAACAACTCGGCCATCGCCAAGTCATTATTGAATACCGTCCAATACAGGGGAGTCCTCCGTTGAAACTCGGCCTCAGTGTTCGCACCACGATCTAGGAGGGCCATGACTACTTCCCGCTCATTGGACCTTGCGGCTTCGTGTAGAGGTGTTTCGCCCCCAAACCTGGCAGCATCGATATCTGCGCCTCCATCAAGCAGAGCCTCTACCACTGCCGGATTGGGATTCTCCGCTGCCGCGGAATGCAACGGCGTGGCATCCATGGAATTCCTTTCATTGACATCGGCCCCGCCCTCGAGCAGCGCCTGCACTACCGTTGCATTGGGATTCTGGGCCGCCGCCAAATGCAAGGGTGTAGCGTTGAGCCAATCGTCGGCGTTAACGTCTGCGCCTCCATCAAGCAGCACTTCCACCATCGCCGGGTTGACGTTCCGGGCCGCTGCCAAATGCAACGGAGTAGCACCATTTTGGGCGCTTAGAGTCACGTCCGCCCCCTGCTCGATTAACAACACTGCTACTGCCGGATCTTTATTCTGGGCCGCTACCAAGTGCAACGGGGTGGCGCCGTCCTCATCTTTGGCATTTATGTCAGCTCCTTCTCTCATCAGTTCCTCGACCTCCTGCGGCGAGCCTGTGGCCGCTGAACTATGTAGAAGTTTTGTGGAACTTGAACCGGAGTCTGTAGAGTCATTCCCTCTCTTGGGGACTATTCCGCATGTGACGACAATGGCCAGGGATAAGACCACGGCGATTATTAAGGCTGATACGGCAATCTTCATGATTCATCCCCTGAACATGCGCTTTAGCCTGTCGATCAAAGCGCCGCCCTTGGCGGCATTGCCTATCCTGGCGATCACTACGGTTACGTTGTCGGAGCCTCCGTGCTCGTTTGCCATGTCCACCAGCGTTTTGGCCGCTTCCGGCGGCGGTTGTGTCTGCAGAACCCCGGATATCTCCTCGTCGGCCACGAGACCGTGGAGGCCGTCCGAGCAGATCAGGACGGTGTCCCCTTCCTGCACCGGCAGTGCCAGCACGTCGACATTCACCTGCGGCGTCGTGCCTATGGCCCTGGTCAGCATGTTCCTTCCGGGGTGAGTACGCGCCGCGTCACGCGTAAGGTGGCCTCTCCGTATCTCTTCCTCGGCCCAGTTGTGATCGGAGCTTGGCTGGTGGAGCTGACCCCCGCGCAGCAGGTATACCCTGCTGTCTCCCACGTGACCGATGACAAGGGAAGACCCGGCCACCATTGCGACCGTGAGCGTGGTCCCCATGCCTCGTGTTTCCGGCTTGATAGCGGCGTGAAACACGTCGAGGTTCAGGGCGTGCATCGCTTCACCCAGCAGGCCGGCGCGCTGCCCGTCATCCAAGGCTTGTTGCTTGTCCGCCTCTTGCAGGTGGCTTAGCAGCCTCTCTATGGCCAAGGCAGAGGCCACGTCGCCCGCGGGACGCCCTCCCATGCCGTCGGCCACGGCGAGCAAGGCGTCGCTTCCCAGCGGGGCATCGGGCGCCAGCAGAGCGCAGAAGGAGTCCTGGTTGGAGCTCCGCACTTTGCCGACGTGCGTCTCATATCCCAGCGCGGTAACCACTCCCCTACTCTGCTTGCTTGGCCTAGCCTTCAAGATTCGTGTTCCCCTAAGAGTGGTCTGAAGAAGTCAAATGTCACTCCCGAGAAGTCGGGAGTCCACACCCGGACCGCTTGGATTCCCGTCTGCACGGGAATGACGGCGGGCGGTATCAGGCGAGATGGTCATGTTGCGACTTGTCAGAGTCTTCCTAGCTCCTCAGCAGGTACCGCTTGGGGAACTTGGCCACTACCGAATAGAGGGTGTCGACCATGTTGGCCAAGCGCACCCTGGCTACCTGGGAGCACAGCTGGTATACGGCAATGCGGTCGAAGCCGTAGTCCGCTGACAGCCAGGTGACGAGGTCGTAGAAGGCGATGCGGGCGGCGTCTTCCATGGGCCTGGCGCTGCCTATCGACATCAGGTATTCGTCGTTTTCCACGCGTGGCGTGGGAGTGGCCTTGCCCTTGACCACGTCCACGGTCAGCGTGCCGGTGGTGGGAATCTCCACCGCCGAGCCGCAGACCTCGGCGTCTCCCTGGGCGGCGTGGCCGTCGCCCAGGTAAAGCAGCGCGCCCTTGTGGTGTACGGGCAGGTACACGGTGTTGCCGGGACAGACGTCGGCGGCGTCCATGTTGCCGCCGTGGAAGCCCGGAGACAGCGTTGAGATGGCTTCGACGAGGGGGGCGGTGCCGATGGTGCCGTAGAACGGTTCGATGGGTATGAGGGGTATGTCCAGGTTATCGTCGTGGATTACGCCCTCTTCAGTGATGCGGTGAATCAGGATGCGAGGCTCCAAAGGCTGGTTGAGCACGCGCGTCCAGACCGTGCCGCAAACGCCGCCGAATTCGGGCGCTATGATGCTCGCTCCGTAGTCGCGGGGAATCTTGATATCGTCGATGCGAACGGCCAGCGTATCTCCCGGCTCCGCGCCGTCGACGTAGATGGGCCCGGTGCAGGGGTTGACGTAAGGCATCTGTATCACGTCGCCGAGGTTGACGTCGGCGGAGTGGAGCTTGTCGCCAAAAGCGTCCTTGGTGGTGATCTGGAAGGTCTGGCCCGCCTGAACGGTGGCTATCGGCTCCTGATACGGCCCCATTACGTAGGGCAGCTTGTCTTCTGGCGGCGGCATGATGTGGAGCATTGCAGAACCCTCCCCCGTGAAGTTGGCTGCATGTTAGCGGACGGACAAGCAAACAGGCAAGGCGGGCAAGAGGGCAGGCTCGCAACAACTGTCGTTCTGAGAGGAGCGCCGCGGAGCGAAGAACCCAAGGCCGTGGCACGCAAAACTAGGGTTGTCCTGGAATGAACCGCCTTGGATTCTTCGCTGCGCTCAGAATGACGAAAAGAGGTTCAGATGACGTCAGGGGCCGCTTGAGCTGGGCTAGGACGGGGTTGGAGACGCGGCTGCGGCTGCCTTCTCCTCGGCTTCGTCCACCTCGAAAATGCCGAAAAGGAGGTCCAGGAACGTCTGCACTATCGCACCGTGGGCGGCTTCCCGTCTCACCATGACCGACGTGGGGAGCACGACGTCGTGACCCTCTATTATGCGCACGGTGGCCAGGGTCTGAGCTTCCAGCTCGCGGCGCAGCGAGTTGCGGGGCAGGAAGGATATGCCAAGGCCGCGCTCTATCATGCGCTTGGTGGCGTCTATGCTGTCCAGGTCCATCTGGACGTTGGGCACGATACCGGCCTCGCGGACGACGCGGTTGATCAGCACGAAGTAGCTGGACTCGCGGTCGTAGAGGATGAGGGGTTCGTGGGCTACGTCGTAGATGCTGGCCTCGCCGGATTGAGCGAAGGGATGGGACGGATGGGTCACCAGGACAACGTGTTCGTCGTAGATGTGGCGCGCCTCTATATCCGGGTGAACGATGGTGCGAGAGAGGCCGACCTGCACCTCGTCGGAGAGGAGCATCTCCAGCACCTCCGATGAGCGCCCCGTCTTGATGGCCACGTCTATGCCGGGATAGAGGATGTGGAACCGCTCAACTATGTCGGGCAGGACGTAGGCGCAGATGGCCCTGGCAGATCCGATGTGCAGCTTGCCGCTGGAGGCGCGCTGGCTGGCGTCCAGGGCGTCGCGGGCGTCCCTGAGGGATTCCAGGGCGCGCGAAACGTAGGGCAGGAAGGCCTGGCCGGCATCGGTGAGACGGACGCCGCGGCCCATCCGGTGGAAGAGAGGCCCGCCGGTGTCGCGCTCAAGAGAGAGGATGCGCGCGCTGAGGGAGGGCTGTGTCAGGCCCATGGCTTCAGCGGCGCGGCTGAAGCTCTTGTACTGCACCACGTTGATAAAGGCTTCCAACTGACCGATTTCCATGCCGCCGCTCCCGGGTTATAGGTACCTTCTATGCCAAGCATAGGAGAAATCTATTGTACAGCAATAAGTGGGCTAGGCCAATTGTGCCCTCCGTCATGCCCGTGGCGACGGGTTATCCAGGGGCGGCAATAGTCCTAACGTAGTTGTCAGGGAGCCACGCAATTGCGGCAGTTTCGGTGAAAAGTTATAAATAATAATATTAACTCGACCCTTAACATTACACTAAAGTTACACCAAATTTCGCACACTGTGATATATTAGCCTCTGACTTTCATCCGTAGCGAGGCTTCTCTGGAGGGATTTGTGTCATGTTAGGAAGAGCGGGTTCTAGATACGTGAATGTGATCTATACAAATAAGAGATAGAAACTACCGTGGACTTTAGGAACTCAGGAGGTTTTTAAGGATACACCTACGCCTGTACCTCCACCATATAGAAACCCATGTCCCGGAGACGGCACAAGTGAAGATCAACAGGGGCGTGACCCTGAGAAAATTACGCGGGATGCCGAAGAGAGCGGAGCGGCGTCAGCAGCCGCTGATAATTCAGACTCCAGAGAAGCGTCAGCAGCCACTGATAATTCAGACCCTTGTGGGCCGCCAAGGGTAGTCCCCACGTTGGCACCTATACCAACATTTGTTTGGCCAACACCAACACCGACACCCAGGCCGGATTATGGAGGAGGGAGCGATGATGACTAAAACTCGCAACATTGTGTTAGTTTCACTGTTAGCTTTGGGAGCAGCTTTGGGAGCCGTATGGTGGCTGTGGTACGGGACCGACAGCCCTAACGTCAGCGCCCAGGCGATTCTAGACAATGCTTGTGAACAGATAGCAGATCAACAGAACTTTGATTTCACGTCGGTAAGAACGATGCCGGTAGAGCGCCCTGAAGAATGGGGTGGAAAGTCGACCATAGTTGTTGGATCTGATGTGCGTATATCGGGAGAGGACTTTCACGTAACCTACACCGAGAGCGGGGATTTCATGGGTGAGGCCATTGCTGTAAACGGTGTTGTCTACATCCGAGACGACTCGACAAATATGCAGTGGGAACTCGATGAGGACGAGGACGGCTTCAATGCAAGGGACTACCTAACAACTCTGCTAGGTTTGTTGGGTTCCGACGATCGCGACCCCGAATCTCCTGGAAGCACGCTGTGCACGGACACAATAGGGGCGGTGGGAGTAGTTGACGAGGAGGTAGAGCCAGGAGTGCATCACCTTAGAATCGAAGAAGATGCAGTGGGGGCCACGGGTCCCGTAGGTAACGTAGATGGTACATTCTCATGGCCTGGGTTCGATACAGTGCAGGACTACTGGGTAGACGCCGATAACGGCTTGCTGCTGAAAACCAAAGTGATCTATACCTTTGCAGGTGAACCTGAGTGGACAGGGGAGTTCACCACGGAAATCTCAGGAGTTGGTGAGCCCAACGTCATAGAAATACCAGCGTTATGATAGCTAAGTGCAATGCTATAAGGGAATCCGTCGATCACTGGGTGGACACTCATCTCAACATAGTGATTCCTGTATTCGCGGTCTGGTGCATCGCCTGGATCATCGTTCTCACGATGGGAATTACCGGGGTCTACGACGTGTGCGGTAAGGCCCTGGCCCTGCCCAATTATCGACTCCTCCTCCGACTAGCATCAGGCCCCTTCAATCACCGGAAGAACTGGAATACAAGAACGACCCCGACAATAGAGCCGAGTCGGCTGTAGTTTGGATCGCCACACTCATAGCTACCGGCCACCTTGATAGTCTGGCTAATATTGAGTTGACTGCGGAAATCGAGTCATGACCCCGGCACCTATTATCCTCAACACCGCACCCATGTGCTCTCCGGTCAACTTAAAGGCAACCCCTACCCTGCCTTCACCGGCAATCGCGCCTCAGGGTCAAGTCCCTGCCACAGGTGGCACGCCGCCTCCTGGCTGGGGCGCACCTCCTGGAGGCGCGGGTCGTCCACGGAGCATCGCTCGAAGGCGTAGGGACACCGCGGATGGAAGTGGCAGCCCGGCGGCGGATTGGCCGGAGTGGGCGGGTCCCCGCTCACCGACGCTCTGCGTCGGAACCGGTTGGAGGGATCGGGTTCAGGCACCGCCTTCACCAGCGCCTGCGTGTACGGGTGGAGAGGGTTGGAGATGACCGATTTGCTGGGGCCTGTCTCCACGACGCGTCCCAGGTACATGACGGCAATCCGCTCCGAGAAGTGATAGGCCGTGGCGATGTCGTGGGTGATGTACAGGAAGGCCGTGCCGTGCTTCTCCTGGAGATCGCGCATCAGGTATAGGATCTCCGCCCGGCTTGATGCGTCGACCATCGACACCGGCTCGTCGGCCACTATGAGCTCCGGTTCCAGCACCAGAGCCCTGGCTATAGCCACCCTCTGTCGCTGCCCTCCCGACAGCATGTGCGGAAACATGTCGGCGAACTCGTGCCCGGGACGCAGCCTCACCTCTTCCAGGGCCTCGTGCACCGCTCCCTTCCTGGACCGGACGTCCGTGCCGTGAATGATGAGGGGTTCTTCCACAATCTGCCCCACCGTCATGTACGGGTCCAGGCTGGAGTAAGGGTCTTGGAAGATGGCCTGGGCGCGCCGTCGAAACGGCTTCAGCTCCGTCTCGCTTCTCCCGGAGATGTCCTCTCCGTCGAATACGACCGTGCCGCCGCTCAGCTTGATCAATCGCAGGCAGGCCCGCGCCAGCGTGGTCTTGCCGCTCCCCGACTCGCCGACAATGGCCAGCGACTCCCCTTGTTCCAGGCTGATGGAGACGCCGTCCAGCGCCCGCACCGCCACCGAGCCAAGGAACCCCTTCTTGGCGCGGAACTCCACCGACACGTCGTGGGCTTGCAGCAGGCTCATGCTTCGTCCTCCACCAGCCAGCAGCGCGCCCGGTGGGAAGGGCCCGCCCCTATCAGGCGCGGCTCTTCCGCCGTACACCGTTCAAAGGTGTACGGGCACCTGGGATTGAAGCGGCACCCCGCCGGCGGTTCCCGCATGTCCGGGGGACTGCCAGGAATGAACCGGGGTCGGTCTTCCTGGTGGACGCGAGGCATGCTTGCCAGCAGCATCTGTGTGTACGGGTGTCTCGGCTTCTCCAGAATCGACTCCGCCGGGCCCATCTCCGCGATTCTGCCCGCGTACATCACGCCTATGGTCTCGCAGATGTCGCTGGCCAGGGCCAAATCGTGGGTGATGAAGATGATGCCCAGGCCAAGCTCCTCCTTCAGGTCCTTTAGCTGATCCATGATCTGCGCCTGTATGGTAACGTCCAGCGCCGACGTCGGCTCGTCGAGTATGAGCAGCTTGGGCTTCAGTATCAGCGACATGGCAATGGAGACGCGCTGCTTCATGCCGCCGCTCAGCTCGTGCGGGTATCTGTCGAAGACGTCTGCGGGCAGGTTCACCAGATCGAAGAGACGGTGAGCCTCGGCCTCCGCCGCCTTCTTGGAGGTGCCGTCGTGCACCAGCGCGGGCTCTATGACTTGCTGGCCCACCTTGACCACCGGGTTCAGCGATTCCACCGCTCCTTGGAACACCATCGCCATCTTCTGCCAGCGTATCTCCCTGCGGAACAGCTCTTCTCTAAGCGTGGAGACGTTAGTTCCTTCCAGTTCCACCGTTCCGTCCTTGAGCAAGGCGTTTCCCGGCAGCACTCGCACCAGCGATAGGGCAAGGCTGCTCTTTCCCGCCCCGGATTCGCCAACCAGTCCCACCGCCTCACCTGCGTGGACGGTGAACGAGACCTCATCCACCGCGGTGAGGGTTCCCTCTCGCGTTCTGTATAGCAGGCTCAGATTGCTGACGCGCAACAGCGGCGCGGACGTGGTCATGATTGTCTCGCAGTCTGCAGCCGCGGGTTCACCACCGGCTCCAGTCCCAGGGTTATCAGCACAAAGGTCATCGCCGTGGCCACAATGAGCAGACCAGGCGGCAGTATCCACCACCAGTAGCCGACGTATACCGCCCCGGTGCGGAACCCGTTCTCCAGTATCTGCCCCCACGTCGGTATGGACGGGTCGCCCAGTCCGAGGAAGCTCAGTCCGGCCTCGGCCAGAATGGCGGCGGGCGTGAAGAAGATCATCTGGGCAAAGACGAACGGCGCTATCTGGAACAGGATGTGCCGCAGCATTATGCGCATCCTGGACGCTCCCAAAGCCCGCGTGGACTCCACAAGCTGCCCGCTGCGTATCTGCAGCACCATCGATCGCACCACTATGGTCAGTCCGGGCCAGCCGAACAGTATCATGATCAGCACCACCAGCCATAGCTTCTGGCCCAGGATGAATATGAGGAAGATCAGTATGGGGAGCAGCGGCACGTTGCTCCAGATATCGGAGAACCTTTGCACCGCCACGTCCGTCTTGCCTCCCATGAACCCGCTCAGAATGCCGAGGAACGCCCCTATAACCGTGGCGAATACGGAGGTGACAAAGCCGATGATCAGGGCCACCGGAAACCCGAAGAGCAGCCCCAGCGCCAGGTCCCGTCCCAGGGAGTCCGTTCCCATCACGCCGAAGACGTTGCCGCCAAGCACGAGCTTGACCTGGCCCACGGAGTCGCCCGTTTCTCCCATGACGGCCTGGGCGTCGAACTTGTACGAGCCGGGCAGAGGCTCGAAGCTAAGCGTTTCTCCGGCAACGGGCGTACCGAAGACCACCTGCTCCACCTTCCCTTCCAGGTCACCGGGCGATACGTCCAGAGCGAACTCCTCCCTCAGGAACGAGGTCAGTCGCACCAGAATATCGCCGTCGCCGCTGAGGAAGACCCGCAGGGGCGTGTCCTGGAAGCGAAGGTACGGTGACGTCTCGCCGAGCCTGGGACCTCGCACCACCTGCTGATGCAGCGTTATACGGCGGCCGTCGGGACGGGTCACGTTGAGCGTAATCACCGGCGGCCGGTCGCTGAACCGGACGTCCGATACGGAGAAGGCGGAGAAGGTCGGAGGACTGCTGCTGTCGTACCGGTAGTCGAACGAGTAGCTGCGTCTCAAGCCGCCGTCCGCGTCGGGCTGTGAAGCCTGGAAGACGGCGTGCGGCAGGGCGTCACTGCCCTGGAACAGGCTCGTCCAGGCCGGCGGCACCGCCCTGGGGTTGTCCGACCATTCCGCCGGGTTGTTCCATCTCTGTGAACCGAAGTCCAATGGGAACCGCACCACTACAAACAGGGACGCCAGCACTATGGTGGCCAGGAACACCACCCCTGCCCTGCCGGAGCCGCTGCTCAACAGTATGTTTACTATTTCCTTTGCCTTCATAGCTAGGTGTACCTGATGCGCGGGTCAAGGATCAGATACAGGACCTCCAGTATGAAACGCGCCAGCACGTAGAGTAGGGTGAACATGAACGTCAGCGCGACGATCACCGCCTCATCCGCCGCCAGGATGGCGTCGTAGTAGAGCCGTCCCATGCCCGGCCAGTTGAATACGGTCTCGGTGAGTATGGCCCCGCCCAGCGATGCGGCAAGTCCGAGCACAAGGTTGGTCACAATGGGCGGCGCGGCTACCCGTAGGATGTAGCGGCGCATCACCCTGCCTTCCGGCAGGCCCTTGGCCCGCGCTACGGTGACAAAGAACTCCTGCGCCGTGTTCAGCACCATGGTCCGCACCGTGTAGGCCCATGCCCCCAGCGACACCAGCACAAGGGTTATCACGGGCAGGATGGCGTGGTACAGCAGGTCCAGCAAGCGGGTTATGCCTCCTTCCGGAGGCGGCGTACTGTGAAGCCCGCCGGACGGCAAGATACGCAGTTGAAAGGCCAAAAGCAGGATGAGCAGGATGCCTGTCCACCATGCGGGCAAAGCGTATGAAATGGCGGAGGCGTAGGACACGCTTCTATCCAGCTTGCTGCCGATGCGCGTCGCCAGCTTGACCCCGATAGCCAGGCCAAGCACCGCCGTAATCGCCGATGCCGTGGTGATGAGCAGCATGGTATAAGGCAGGCGTTCCAGCACCATGGTGAGCACCTTGGGACTGCCTTGGAAACTGCGCAGGGTGCGCGCCTCGCCCAGGTCTAGGAGGATGAGACGCCTGACCATATCGGGAAGACGCTGGTACCACGGTCTGTCCAGGCTGTAGAACTTCTCGCGCTCTTCACGCTGTGTGCGGAGCACCTGTTCCAGCTGCTCCGGGTCTCGTATGGTGCGCGCCAGACCTTCTCGTATGCCGCGCATCTCTTCGTTTACTATGGCGTTGAGAATGCGGTCGGAGAAACCGGTGGCGCCCAGGGCGACCACCAGCATCACCAGCACCACGATGAGCACTCCTAATAGGGAGAGCGCCCTGAGTGCCAGCGTTAGTCCTAAAAACATGACGCTTTGAGCGCTAGACTACCCGGATTGCAGCGGCGGGCCTGAGCAGGAGAACCCTCCGCCTCCCTCTGCAGGTGTTGGCGTTGGAGCCGCCGCCGTAGGTGTGGAGACTACGGTGGCCTGTGTGGGTACTTCGCCGGAGAAGGCCTCCAGGTCAACCCGGCGCTCGGCCAGCGACGACACCAGGTCGCTGGAAGCAACCAGGAACAGCTGGTACAAGCCGTCCCTCAGCTGGCCGGTTACGTCGGCCGGTATCTCCAAGCTGTACTGATTGCCGCTGGCGCGCTGGGCGTCTCCCAGGGTGACCACTTCACCGCTGGCCGGGTCGAGCAGCAGGTATCGCAGCTCCACGAGCCCCGGCCCTTCCACGGTCACCTCGACCGTAGCGGCGGAACCGATGCCTATGTCGGGCGCTTCGATGTTGTTGAACCGGATGGCGGGAGGCGCGCCTCTGTACCAGTCGCCGGGCTTGAATGGATAGCTGGGGTCACGGAACGCCACCAGCTCGGCGAACTGGGAAGGCGGGTCGTAGCGCACCAGCTGGAACGGGCCGTTGCTGATGATCGCCAGGTCGTGCTCCTCTATCCAGTCCAGGACAGCTTGATATCGCTGGCCGGCTTCCTCCTCCGACACGGAGACGCCGCTGCTTTCGAAAATGCTCTGCGGATAGCTGTTGTTGTCGTGCAGGTCTATGAGGGCGCGGCGCAACAGACGCACGTCATTGGGCATTACAAGGTTGATCCAGGGAACGCTGAAGCGCTGGGCGGCGGTATCGCTGTAGGCTGCTCTTCTATCTTCGAAGACCAGCTTGTCCAGGGCGGCTATTACCTCCCAGGGCATACTCAGCCCCGACATGTTGGCGTACTCCGCTATGTAGTCTTCCACAAAGTGCCAGTAGTCCACGTAGACTTCCAGTCTGTTTTCGTCCAGCACCTTGATGCCGCGCACCGTTTCCAGGAACGGCTTGCTTGTCACCGCAAGAGCGAACTCTATCTTGGACTTGTCCTCGTCCAGAGCGCGGTCGAAGCCCTGGGATATGGTGTAGACGACGTCGGCCATTGTGATTGGCTGGCCGTGATGCCACTTGGACTGGAAGAACTTGGAGTAGTCGAAGATCACCTTGCTCGTGGCCTTTATGCCGCCGCCCACGTCGACGAACTCGTCATTCTCCGCATCCCATAGCTTTGCATCGCTGGGCACGTCCAGCTTGCCCTCCGGCCCGGCGGTGCTCACTTCGTATTCGGCGCGGAACGGTATGGGGACACCGGTGAACGGGTCGCGCCACAGCGGCGGGTCGTGGACGTTGTTCCAGATGTCCACGCTGTACAGGTCGCCAAAGCCGCCCACCGGATTCCAGGTGGTGCGCTCCGTCCACACCCAGAGGTTTCCTACCGTCAACGTGTCCTCGCCGGGTATGTGCGCCTCACGCAGTGTCCAGATGGACTTGGGCCCCGCCGATATATCCTGCGTTACCCCCTGCAGGTTGTTGTCCGTGGGCAGGCTGTTCACTATGGTAGCCAGCCAGACGCGCACCGATTCCTGGAGAGAGATCTCAGTAATCTCCTCGTATATCTGATTGCGCTCTTCCACGCTGCGGAAGTTCCCCTGGAAGAGATTCTGCCCCAGCTCGTCCAGGCGCTCGTTCTCGTATTGCCAGTACCCCACTTCCTGCCAGCCCGGCATATTGCCCAGCCAGGGAGCGGTCATGCTGTTCGCCGTCCCGTAGTCGAACCGTTCCGCAGCGCCGCGTCCCCAACCCTCCGTGTAGAGGTGCCACTGGAACACCTGAGGGTCGGTGCCGTATACGGAAAGTATGGCCGGGGCAAAGTTGAGGTAGGTGGGCACAACGGTGAAGCCCAATTTGTCCAGTTCGGCGCGGATGAGGTCTCCCACCTCGCGCCGTTCGTCTTCCACGCGGACGATGAACTTGACCTGCACCGGTCTGTCGTTGTAGTGCCACTTATCGCCCTGCAACGTGGCTCCGGCGCCCGTCATGGCCTGCTCCACAAGGTCGCGCGCGAATTCGGGGTCATAGGTGATGTCCTGCTCCTTGAGCTCGTCGTACACCGTCAGGTAGTCGTAGTCAAAGGGGCCCACGTGGGCCAGCATAGGCTCTGCCAGGCCCTTGTAAATCTCCTCCGCAATGAACCGCCTGTCCACGGCGTATTGCAAGGCTTGGCGCACCTCGCGGATGGAGAACGGGTTGAGCTCTCCCTCCGCGGCGGGGGCCGGATTCAGGATAAGCGATATGGAGGTGGCCGGCGCCTGGTACATAGTGATGTCGGTGGAATCTTGCAGCTGGCGGGCCGCCTCCGTCTTCAGGCTGAACAGGTAGAAGTCCATGTCCCCGTTCTGCAGGGACTGGCCTGCCAGGTCAACGTGGAACGACTGGAACTGGATGCGCTCAGATGCGGGGCCCGGTCTATCATGCGGCGGCTGATAGTCGTCAGGGCTTTGAGCCAGGACGCCCGGGGCCAATTCCAGGCCAATGAGAAGCCCTATCACAACCAGAGCTATTTTCAAGCGGTTATTTATGCGCATGTTCCGTCCGTCAAGTGGAAGTAGGAGCAGGCTTGGAACGCCTCAGCATGATGACAAGCAGCGCCCCTCCGCCGATTATTGGGATCAGCCCGGCAGCGAACAGCAGACCTATCAGCAGCGGCGACACACCGCCGTCGTCCTCTACGTCGTCTTGTATCGCTTTCAGCTCTTCAACGGCGGTAAACAGGTTCCGAATGTCTTCGCTGAGGGTGCTGCCCTCATCATCGCCGCCGTCCAAGCCTTCCAGGAGCTGCGACAGCTCCTCTATTCCCTGAGTTGCCTCTTGGATATTGTCGAATCCGAAGTCCATGAAGAACGATGACGAGGCTAAATTGCCCGACTCCTCTATGGCGCGTACCGTGTGCGCCCCTTCGCCCGATATGGGTACGAAGATCTGCGAGGTGAACCTGCCTTCGTCATTGGTGCGGGTGGTGGAAACTATCACGCCCGCCACCTCTATGAACACGTTGCGGTCAGGCTGGAAGTTGAACCCCTGTATGACCACGTCCTTTCCGCCGGGTCCGGAGGGCGGTGAGATGAAGATGGACGGCGACGGCATCAACTCCTGCCTGGCGAAACCTATCTTCTGGTTCAACCCGCCGAACTCTCCCAGGCGGCTGTCCGCCCAGACCATGTACACGTCGTCTTCAGTGGCCTCTATGGCAAAGTAGTCTCCAATGAACTGCCCGCTGGGAAACGCCTGGTTGGGGTTGGAAGGAAAGTCGGTTACCCTGCTGTTCAACCCCCAGGACTCGCCTCCGTCCTCCGACGTGGCGTAGTAGATGTGATAGCTCACGTTTTGAGGGTCGTCTCTGAAGTCGCCCCACATAGCGTGCAGGTTGCCCTCCGGGTCTATCGCCATCTCCGGGAAGAACTGGAATGCGTTCGTCTCATCATCGTTGACTCTGATGCGGCGGCTCCAGTTTCTCCCTTGGTCGGTGGACTTCACAAAGAACACGTCTCCGTCGTCGTTCGGGTTGTCGGAGGGTACCGCCACCCAGAGCACGTAGACCTCGTCGTTGCTTCCCAAGGCCAGCTTGGGGAAAGCGGAGGCCCAGGAACGGAAAACGTGGTCTCTGGAGCGGAACTTGGGTTCCAAGTATCCGCTGGCCCTTCTGGGCGTTTGGAAAGACCTGCCGCCGTTGTCTGACCTGGCGACGTGTATTTCGCCAAGGCCTTCAAACGAGTCGTCATTGGTGGAGTCCATCCAGGCAACGTAGACCGTGCCGTCCGGAGCGACGGCAACGTCCGGTCCCTGCACAATCTGCCGGCTGCTTACAGCTTGCCCGGTCTCTTCCTGTCCCGGAGGAGCGTTAATTGGCTCCGACTCCGCGGCTTCCGGAGGGTTGACCAGTATGTTGAAAAGCGCCCTGGGGCTTACTTCAATGGGATCAGTCCAGGTCACGCCGCCGTCCTCTGAGCGGACCATCTCTATCACCGTTTCCAGAGTGCCGGGGCCCAGCGTGGGCAATTCATCGATCCAGAGGACGCTGGCGGTCTGTATGAAGTTGGTGTAGACAACGTAGATGTTGTCCTTGGACGGGTCGTCCGGGCTTGGTCCAATTGCCATCCAGGGCTTGTCCAGAAATCCTATCTCTATCTCCCCGCGAATCCGGCCGTCGGTGCTGGGCAGCAACCTAGAGGCGAAACGGCCCCTGGATGTTTCCAGCGGGTCTACCCAGGTAAAGCCGCCGTCGTCAGAACGGGCCACTGAGATGGCTGAGACTATCGCGGTGCCCACCAGAGGGCCGATGGTGAACTCCTCTATGTCCAGCGAAATGGAAGCAAGGTAGGCGGTGCCATTCTGATCGAAGGCCACAATGGGGTCGCCTGCGGAACCAAGGCTCTCCCTGGGATACTTGGCTCTATTGGGCCCTTCCCAAGTAGCCCCTCCGTCTATGCTTGAGTAGGTCACCATGTTGGGGAAGTTGTAATCGATCATGCCCACCAGAAGGTGGTCAGGGTCATTGGGGTCGACCGCAATGCTCGGTTCGGTTTGGAAGGTGAACTGTGAGTAGTCACTGGGGATCAATATGTTGCGGCTGAACTTCGCCGATGGGTCTCGGAACGGCACCAGCGCAGCGCCGCCGCCGGCCTGCTGTTGTGGAGACCCTCCAATCGACGTGGACGGTATGGACAGACCGCCGTCCAACCCGATGCCCATCGCCGGGTCTTGTCCCGTGGTGACCAGCCAGCTGCGCCCCGAAAGGCGGTCGCGGATGCTGGGTAACGGCATCATCAACTCATCGGGATTTATCTGGGTCAGGTCTATCACGCCTTCATCGGCGCCGGAGGTCAGAGGCATCAAAGCTAACAAAGCTAACACTGAGATAAAAACTAGGCCAAGCTTCAGTCTAGTGATCAAGAGCGGCACTCCCTTTTCGGCTCCGTATTAGTTGGGTGCATCTTCTCAGCCATCAACACGGTCAAGGATATATGGTATCATAACCTTTAGCTATAAAGATGCGGCATATTACGAATAACGAATTTTGCCGTTGTTTGTCATTGAAGTATTGCTGACACTTATAATCCCTGCTGCGTTGTATTAAAAAATCCCCCGGAGGATAGGTTGAGAGTTTACCTTATTGTTGCGGCGCTGCTCCTGCTTGCGGCCTTGGCCTGCACTTCCGAGGAGCCCAGCCCCACGGAAATGCCCACGCAGACACCTGAAGCGTCGCCGATACCCACACCCACGCCTACTCCTATACCATCGGCAACACCAACACCCCGGCCGAGTCCCACTCCTACGCCAAGCCAGACGCCTACGCCAACCAGCCAGCCATCGCCAGCGACGCCCACGGCTACACCGACGCCTGTGGACGAGATCACCATCCCCGACTCTTTCCAGACCCTGATAAACAGGAACTTTGGATTCCAACTCAGGTATCCGCCGGATTGGAACGTGGTGACCCGGGTAAATCCCCCTACCATGGTGCTAATGGGTAACCCCGGCGGCGCTCCATCGTTGGTCCAGGTGAGCCTGTTCTATGACACGGCCATAGTCACGCCGGACGCCGCCGTGGATAATTTGTTGCCCGAGCTGTTCAGCCGCACAGGGTTCCGCACTCTGGACGACACTGTAGTCAATCTCAACGACGGCTCTACCGGTTTTCAGACCACCTACCAGTGGCGCAGCGACCAGGGAGAGGAGCAGGGCGTCCTTTTTGCCACTGTGCGAGGCACTCAGAAATTCTTTATACGAGCCGAGGGTCCCAAGGACGACTTCGAAGCCAGTATGGATGACCTGCAAGCGTTCATAGCCAGCTTTCAACTGAACGAGCCGCGACCCTTGGACATCCCGCGCCGGGAAGCGCTCACCCTCTACTTTGACGACGGCCCGCTGTTGCTGGACCCCGCCATTGCCCAAGAAAGCCAGTCCATCCAGTACATCATGCAGGTGTTCTCCGGCTTGGTCTCTTTCAACAAGGATCTGGTGCTAGTGCCTGAACTGGCCAGCGAATGGTCTATCTCTGAAGACGGCACGGTCTACACTTTCACTCTGCAAGATGGAGCAAAGTTCCATGACGGGAGGCCGGTCACCGCCGCTGACGTCAAGTTTTCCTGGGAACGGGCCTGGGAACTGGCCGACTCTCCTGGTCTACCCTCCACCACGGTGGGCACATACCTGGATGACGTAGTGGGAATAGAGGAATTCACAAGCGGCGATGCCGAAGAGATCAGTGGCGTCCAAGTAATCGACGACGCCACTCTCCAGGTGACAATAGACGACGCCAAGTCATATTTTCTCGCCAAGCTGTCCCATCCCGTGGCGTTTGTGGTGGATCAGAACCAGATAGCAGCCAGCCAGGGGAGCGGTATACCCTGGTGGGCGGAGCCCAACGGCACGGGGCCTTTCAAGCTGATCAGCTGGGAACCCCGCAAAGTGATGGCGCTGCAGGCCAATGACGAGTTCTACGGAGGGGCGCCTCCGGTACCTTACTTGGTCTACAGACTGTACGGCGGTGTGCCGCGCCTGATGTACGAATCCGGTGAAATAGACGTTGCCCGTGTCTTTGGGGATGAGTTGCCGCAGGTGAAGAGCCCCGATTATCCACTGGCCGGTGAGCTGGTTGAAACTTCTGAGCTTAGCGTCAACTACGTCGCCATTAACTCTGGCGAACCCCCATTCGATGATCCACTTGTACGCAAGGCGTTCCTGCTGAGTGTTGACAGGGAGACTCTATTGGAGGACATATCAGGTGGAGCGGTGGAGCTGGCGAACGGGTTCCTGCCGCCCGGCCTGCCCGGCTACAACCCGGACATAGCCGCCATCCCATTCGACCCAGATGAGGCGCAACGACTCTTGGAACAGTCGTCCTACGGCGGCGTGGAATCTCTGCCCGACATAGTCTATTCCGCCTCCGGAGTAACGCGGCCGTCCACAATTGTTTCGCAACTCATTCAGATGTGGAGGATCAACCTGGGCGTGGAGGTGGACGTCCGGCTAGTGGATCCCGACGTCTATTTTTACGCACTGGATCAAATTGATAAGAACCTGTTCAACTACGGCTGGATAGCGGATTACCCCGACCCACAAAACTTCCTGGATGTCCTGTTCCATTCCTCTACGGAGAACAACCAGGGCGGATACAACAACGCGGAAGTCGATTCCCTGCTGGAGCAGGCCAGGGTGGAGCAGGACCCCAAGCAGAGGACGGAGTTGTACCGCCAGGCTGAAGCCATGCTAGTAGAAGACGCCGCGGCCATCCCGCTATACCATGGACGGAACCAGATGCTGGTCAAGCCCTACGTAAATGACCTGCTCTTCACTCCGTTCGGCATGCTGGACTTGAGGGGCGCGTCTCTGGACAGGTAGTCCATTGGGCCAGTGTATGCTCAGGCAATGGACTGCCCCCCGTCTATTGCCCAAGTCTGCCCGGTGACATACGCGGCCGCATCGGATGCCAGGTAGACGGCCAGCAAGCCAACCTCACGGAGCCGCCCCACACGGCCTAGAGGCACCTGACTACCTCCCGCATCCTCTCTGCGCTTGAGTTCTTCGACTGTCAGTTGCTCGGGGTCGGGGAACATGCCCGGCGCAATGGAGTTGACCCGTATACCGTGCGGCGCCCATTCCAGCGCAAGCGATTCCGTGAACCGCATCAGCCCGGCCTTCCCTGCATCATAAGCCGAACGAAGCGCCGCGGCTCGGAAGGAGGCAAAGCTGGAGATGTTGATGACCACTCCACTGCGCTTCTCAATGAAGTGCGGGCCCACGGCGCTGCAACATGTGAAGGCGGATGTCAGGTTCACGTCCAGGATGTGGCGCCAGTCGTCCTCGCTCATTCCGCTTGCGCCGTCCGGCAGATCGGCTACCGGCATGCGGATGGAGTCGCCTACGCAGTTCACCAGTATGTCGATGCCGCCAAGTCCTTCAATGGCCTGGCCGATTACGTCGTTCATATCCGCCAGCCTGGTGGCGTCTCCTGTGAGAGCCAGGGCTTTTCTGCCCATAGCCTTGACCTGTTCCGCCACCGTGGTGGAGCTATTCGCAGTCAAAGAAGCCACAGCCACGTCTACTCCGGCCTCCGCCAGCACCAGGGCTATTCCTTTGCCGATTCCCCTTCCCGCCCCTACCAAAAGGGCTCTTTTACCTTCCAAACTGTACTCTGGCAACTCCATATGACGACTCCTTGTTGTGATGCTTCCTGATTGGGACTAGAATGCCCTTTAGCCGGTTGCCTTCCAGGCGTTCGTATCGGCATTCTAACCGATTCGACCCGGCCGGCCCTATCCATGAGCTTGATTCCAGGTAGAACAACAAAACCCGAGCCCTTGAACGCACCTGCTCCGCCCAAAGAGCAGCACTGGCGCAGACGTACCTTCGAATCGTTCCAGGTATCCGCCTACCGCTGGTACTGGGGCGGAATGATGGGCCAGATGGCCGCCATGAACATGCAGATGGTGGCTCGCGCCTGGCTGGTATACGAACTGACCGACCAGTACGTAATGCTTGGCTTGATGATGCTGGCCAACGCCGGGCCCATGCTTCTGCTCTCCCTGTTTGGGGGCGTCATAGCGGACAGGATGCAGAAGAAGATAATACTGCTAGTGGGCCAAGCGGCTTCGGCGGGCGTAGCGCTCAGCGTAGCCATAGCCATGGTCGTGGGGATAATCAGCCTGGAAAGAGGGACCGGGGTAGGCTTTCTTATAGCGACCTCTGCCGTGCATGGACTGGTCATGGGCTTCATGATGCCCTCCCGGCAGGCCATCATCCCTGAGCTTGTGGGCACGCGGCGCTTGATGAACGCTGTGGCGTTGAACGCGGCAGGTATGAACATCAACAGACTGGCCGCCCCCGGAGCGGCGGGGTTGCTAATAGCTCTGTTTGGCGTGCAAACCGTCTACTTCTCCATGACCGGAATGTACGTTATAGCTATCGCGCTCATAGCCATGCTACCCTCCACTACCCCCATTGCAGGCCGTAGAAGCGCCTGGGCAGACTTGGTGGAAGGGCTGCGGTATGTGAAGAGCAACAATTTGGTGCTTGCACTGCTCACCTTGACCATGCTCAGCGTCTCACTTTCCATGCCCATAATGCCGTTGATGCCCGCCTTTGCCAAAGACATCCAGATAGTTGCGCCGGGCAGCTACGATTGGGTTGTATCTCTGCCGCTCATTGGCGGACTGCTGAGTAGCCTGCCCCAGCTGCTCACCGAGTCCAGCTTCCGGCTTGGAATGTTGATGAGCATCTCCGGTGTGGGTTCGCTTGTCGGCTCGCTGCTGGTAGCATCCATGCGCAACAGAAACCGCGGCGCCATTTTCCTTTGGAGCACGCCCTCTTTGGGATTGCTGCTTGCTCTATACGCTTTCACAAGCTCGTTCGAGCTTGCCTTGCTGGTATGCATAGGCATCGGACTGGGGCAATCGGCGCGCATGGCGCTGAGCAACGGGCTGGTGCAATACAACGTAGACGACGAGCACAGAGGGCGCGTCATGTCCTTCTACATGATGGAGATCGGAGTGAGCAACGTTGTTGTGTTCGCCGTAGCGGCGCTGGCGGAGACCATCGGCATTCAATGGGCGGTGGCCGGCTCCGCGCTGCTGCTATTGCCTGTGACGCTCGTCTACTACGTGTTCGTCCCTTCGGTGCGCCGTATGCAATGAGCATGCCTATGATGAAAGGAAATAACCTCGGAATTGCTATGGCCTCGTGGTGTCCACGCAAGGGTACGTTCTTTCGTCACTCCCGCGTAGGCGGGAGTCCACATATAGCCAATCCTGGATACCCGTTCACCGATCGGGGTCGGAGACAGGCTGCACGGGTATGACGGTGGGTATCGCCAATGAGATGCATCATTCACGCTGATCTGGACGCTTTCTACGCCTCCGTGGAGCAGATGGACCGCCCGGAGCTGCGGGGCAAGCCGGTAGTCGTGGGTGGAAGCCCCACAGGCCGCGGCGTAGTCGCTTCCTGTTCTTATGAGGCAAGGAAGTACGGAGTTCGGTCCGCCATGCCGATGGGAAGGGCTTTGCGTCTGTGCCCGCAGGCCATCCGCGTCTCGCCCCGTTTCGATAGATACGGCGAAGTTTCCCGCGAAGTGATGGCCGTATTCCACGCGGTTACACCCCTCGTGGAACCGATGTCCCTGGACGAGGCCTACCTGGATGTCAGCCATGTTGTGGAACACGGCATTCCACCGTCGGAGATAGCGCGCTTGCTGAAGATACAGGTCAAGGGCAAGACGGGCCTCATCGTTTCCGTCGGCTGCTCCACTTCCAAGACGGTGTCCAAGATAGCCTCTGACTTGGAAAAGCCCGACGGCTTGGTGGTAGTGGAGCCGGGCCGGGAGCGCGAGCTCTTGGCGCCCCTGCCGGTGCTGAAGCTTCCGGGCATAGGCCCCAGCAGCGAACGCCGTCTGATTGAAAAAGGCATAGCCACCATAGGAGACCTGGCCGGGCAAACGGAAGCGTGGGCCAGGGAGGTATTTGGCAAAAGAGGGCCGGCGCTGCTGACCATGGCCAGGGGCGAAGACCTCTTCCCCGTCGTCACCGAGCACGACGTCAAATCTGTCAGCGCTGAGAGCACCTTCGGCGAAGACATATCCGACCCGGAGGAGCTTGCGGAACGCGTCGGGGACATCTGCCGGCGCGTTGCTCACCGTTTGCAGAAGTCGGACCTCAGGGGCAAGACGGTAACCGTGAAGCTGCGCTTGGCCGACTTCACCACCTTCACCAGGTCGCTGACCCTGCCCTCGCCAGTGAACGAGCCGGGGGATGTCAGGCAAGCGGCCATGCATCTGCTGGAAAAAGAGCTGGCGCCCGATAGGAAGTTCCGCCTGCTGGGAGTTGGCGTGTCCAACTTCACCGAAATCGATCAGCTTTCCCTGTTCGATACGGCGCCGGATGAAGCAACCGGATAGCCTTGTGAGCTAAGCCCAGCTTACTTTGGAGAACGCCGGTTCCTCCCTGGTCATCATCTCCAGTAGAGCGGGCTGGCCCTGCCCGGTAGCGTTCAATGCCCGTTGGATGGCGGGCCTGATCTCTTCGGGCCTATCCACCCGTTCGGAGTACAGGCCCATGGACTCGGCGAACTTGGTATAGTCGCCGCCCAGCAGGTGCGTGCCGTACCTGTCCCTGGCGGCGGGCATCCTATCTCCGTAGCCTCCCATGAGGCCGTTGTTCAGCACAACGGTGATCACGGGCGCGTTGGCTCTCACCGCGCTTTCGAAATCAAGGCCGGCCATACCTATGGCGGCGTCGCCCATCAGATGCACCACTGTCTTTTCCGGCGCGGCCAGCTTTGCGCCTATCGATATGCCCAGGGAGTAGCCAAGCTGGGTGGAGTTGCCCCAGCCTATGTACCCCTTGGGATGCGTGGCCTGGTAGAACGGCGTTATCTGGTCGCGGGGATTCCCCGAATCGTGGGTCATGATGGTACTGGCCTTGTCCAGGGTCTGGTCCAACTCCCAGATGACGCGGTATGGGTTCATAGGCGTCTCTTCCGAGGTGAGCTTGGGCATCCACTCGTTGAGCCAGCGTTCCTTTGCCGCTTTGATTTCGTCGTAGACCTTGCTTCGATCGCTTCCACTGCCCGGCTTAGCCTGCCTCTTCACCTCTTCGATCAACTGGCCAAGCACCAGCTTGGGACTGCCCAGGATGGCGTAGTCTAGCGCATACTCGTTGTTGAGGTCGCGCTGGTCGTCGGTGCACTGGATCATAACTTTGCCTTCAGGCACCGGGCAGGCCATGAGCGACGTATAGAACGTTGAGCCTATTCCCAGCACAAGGTCTGCTTTCCCCAGGAAGGCGTCCACCATGCCGGTTGCCGTAGTGGATCCGTTGCCAATCGATAGTGGATGATCCTCCGGGAAGGCGCTCTTGCCCGTGGTTATGGTCATTACCGGCGCCGTGACCAGCTCGGCGAACTCACGCAGCTCATCCCATGCCCCCGTTTCCACTACGCCTTGCCCCACGTGTATCACCGGCGCTTCCGCTTTGAGCAGCGCCCGAACCACGTCCGCCACGTCCTTGGGATCGCCGGCGCTTTGGTGGCCCCCGACCGGCCTGTAGTCGAACTGCTCTTCGCTTATCTCCTCGGCATAAACGTCCGTGGGCACCTCCAACACTACCGGGCCGGATCGTCCCGTTCGCAGGTACTTGAAGGCGTACCGCATCATCTCAGGGATGCGCTTGGTCATGTTGAGCTCGGCCGTCCACTTGGTGACGCCCTGGTAGTTGGACACCGCGCTGAATGTGGGGTTTACGCTGGCCCGCCCGCGATCCGAGCCGCTGGGCAGCACCAGGATGGGTATTGAGTCCGCATAGGCGTGGGCAATGCCGCCAAAGGCGTTCTCTATTCCAGGGCCGTACTGAGTGGCCACCACCCCAATAGCTCCTCCGCCCGCAATCCGGGAATAGCCGTCGGCCATGTTGACCGCGCCGCGCTCCGTTCTGGCCAGGATGGGCCTTATGCCCGCTCGCGCTGCTTCATCGATGAGCGGGTTCGATGGGAAGCAGAACAGGTATTCCACCCCTTCCATCTTCAGGATATTGGCAATGGCTGTAACGCCTTTCATCAGGGCCTCCCGGCTGTACGTGTTGGTGAGATTATAGGAAGGCCGCAGTCCAGTCAACGCGGTTGACTAGCGGCGGTAAGTGGCACAGAATGCTAGCAACGTTGCAAGCGACGGGAGAGAATTATGCGTGTCGCCGTAGGCATGGACCACTGGGGATTCCTCTGGAAAGAGGAGATCATAGCTCATCTCCAGAAGGGTGGACATGAAGTGGTGGATATGGGCGCATACCACCACGACCCCAACGATGACTACCCCGACTACGTAGAGCCGGTGGCCCGCGCCGTGGCCTCAGGCGAGGCTGAACGAGGCATCGTGGTGTGCGGCAGCGGCGTGGGCGCTTGCATTACGGCGAACAAGGTGTTCGGGGTGCGCGCCGCGGTCTGCCACGATACCTATTCCGCACACCAGGGCGTGGAGCACGACGATATGAACGTGCTGGCCATAGGCTCCCGAATTGTGGGCATGGAACTGGCCAGGGAACTCTTGGACGCTTTTCTCAACGCCAGGTACTCAGGGGAAGAGCGCCACGAGCGGCGGCTCAACAAGGTGAAGGCCATGGAAGCGGCCAACCTCAGACTTACTGACTCTTAGTGCGCCGCGTTACGCGGCATGGATACCCGATTCAATCGGGAGGAACTCAGAGACGTTCCTGGGCCAACCGACGCACCTATGCTGACGAGACGGTTCGGTGCCTCCGGTGTAGCTACACAGCTATCCCAAACACTGCTAGCGCCAACCACACCACTACGATAACCAGAACCACAGCAATCAAGATGATGAACGGAGTCTTCAATGTGGTGCTCCACTTGAGATTCGGGGTCTCCGTAGAAAACTAGCAGAACCTTACTCCCGAAGTCAACGGAACGCGGGGTAACTCGCCTGCGGCCTATCCTACTCTTTGAGCAACTCCGCTACTCTATCCAGAATACGGTGCGCAACCTCGTACTTGGTCATCCTGGGCAGGTCTTCCACACCACCGGCCGCATCCAGAATCGTGACCTTGTTGGTATCCGAACCGAAGATGCCCTGCCCTTCCGAGACGTCGTTGGCCACGAAGAGATCGGCTCCCTTGGACTGCAGCTTGCTCCTGGCGTTGTTGAGCAGGTCCTCGGTCTCGGCGGCAAAACCCACCTTCACCTTGACGCCGCTCACCTCGGCCAGGATGTCCGGGTTCCGCGCCAGTTCAATGGACGAACTCTCCGCCGCGCCTTTCTTGATCTTCTGTTCGGCAGGCGAAGCGGCGCGGAAGTCGGCCACGGCGGCAGCCATGATGACAACGTCCGAACTTCCGCAGGCGTTGACTACGGCGTCGCACATATCCCGGGCGCTCTCCACGTGCTGCACTTCCACAGCCGCCGGATCTGGCAGCCCTGTGGGAGCGGTTATGAGCAGAGGAAGCGCGCCTCTATCGCGGGCGGCCTCTGCAATGGCGTAGCCCATTTTCCCCGACGAGCGGTTGGTCAGCACTCGCACCGGGTCTATGGCTTCCTGGGTGCCGCCTGCGGTGACTACGACTCGCCTTCCCGCCAGGTCGCCTTTCCCACCGAGGACAGCCGCTATGCGGCCCAGAAGCTCCGGCGCTTCCGCCAAGCGCCCCTTCCCTATCAATCCGGAAGCCAGTCTCCCTTCGCCGGGGCCTACAATGGCGGCTCCACGCTCCTTCAGCTTGGACAGGTTCTCCTGCAAAGCAGGGCTGTGGAACATGTTGGCGTCCATTGCCGGCGCGACCACTAGCGGCGCCCTGGTGGCAAGGATCGTGGCTGAAAGAGCGTCGTCGGCCAGGCCAAGGGCCATTTTTGCGATTGTGTTCGCCGTGGCGGGCGCCACCACGACCACTTCGGCGCGCTCCGCCAGCGCCACGTGCTCCACGCTCAGCTCCGATTCCGCGTCGAACAGGTCCGTGACCACCGCTCTATGACTGATGCTGCGGAAGGTCAGCGGGCTGACGAACTCCTGCGCCGACCTGGTCAGGATGACGTCGACCTTTGCCCCCGCCTGTACCAGCTTGCTGCACAGATCCACCGCCTTGTAGCAGGCTATGCTCCCCGTGACGCCCAGCACTACGGCCTTGTCTTGAAACGGAGACTTCATTGGGACTCTCCCTGCCGGTCGTTGTTAATTTCGTAGATTAGCTGCAGGCCTATGAGCGTCAGGTCCAGGTTGACGTGGTCAAACACGCCGGATTCCGCCGCTATGAGAGGGGCCTGGCCCCCCGTGCCGATCACTTTGCAGCTCACGCTGTTCAGCTCACGCTTGAACCGCCTCACCATTCCGTCTATGAGGTCCACGTTGCCCAGCACCAGGCCGGCTTGCAGGGCGTGAGTGGTGTTCTTGCCGATGGCCGTCCTGGGCGCTTCCAGCTCCACGCGCCTCAACTGTGAGGTGTTGGAGAAAAGCGTCTCAGCGGACAGCCGCAGCCCGGGTGCTATTGCGCCGCCCAGGTACTCCGCTTTGTTAGAGATCGCATCCAGCACGGTGGCGGTGCCGCAGTCAACAATGATGCACGGCCCGCCGTACAACCGGAACGCCGCCGCGGCGTCCACAATCCGATCCGCGCCCACGTCGCGCGGGTTGTCGTAGAGGATCTTGACGCCGGTACGCACGCCCGCGCCTACAAACAGGGGGCTGACGTTGAAATACCGTTCGCAGAGTTCCGTGAATATCTGGGTCAGAGGCGGCACCACGCTGCATGCGGCAACCGCCTGAACGTCCCTTGCCGAGATACCCTGAACCGAGAGGAGATTGAGGATGGTCAGCCCGTACTCATCCGGCATTCGACGCGGGTCTGTGGCAAGACGCCAGGTGGCCTTGAGTTCGTTGCCCTGGAACGCGCCCAGGGTTATGTTCGTATTGCCAATGTCTATTGTCAGTAACATATCGGTCGCCGCAGATGTCGCCGCCGTTTAGAGCCACATTATAACAGGCGCATCGGAAATGGATAGACCACGCCCGTGGTTATGAGGAAGCGGCTCGATTGTAGTAAAATGGCATGGAGAGGAGATAGCGATGAAATCGCTCGACAGGATTACTATTAACCCCGACGTCATGGGCGGTAAGGCGTGCATACGTGGAATGCGTGTAACGGTTGGAACAGTGATCGGCCTGTTGGCGGCTGGCCGTTCACCAGTCGAGATCCTCAAAGCCTATCCGTATCTTGAACGGGAGGACATCGACCAATCCCTGGCCTATGCCGCATGGAGGCTGCCGATATGAGCCACAGCGTGCGGGTGAGAGGCGGTGGGACTAAAAAAGAGGAGTCCTGAGTGACTTAAGCTCGTTTTGGCTCCGGCCAATCGGCCTCTCGGTTGCCCGACGAGAACTGTCCAGCCTTTGCCTCACACTCGCTTCGATCACTCAGGACAACTGCATCCTATCACCATGCCAAACGAGGCTGTCAACCCCTTTTTCAGCGAATTTCAAAAAAACTTTGATTATCTCGACCAGTTGCGTACCGTGGCAAATCCGGCCACGATTAGCACCATGGTGGAAGCCAGGAAGAACACCCACGTCAGGCCTACCTCGTCGGCCAGTATGCCCGCCATTGCCGGAGACAGCGCAGAAAATATCACCGATGAGCTGAATACCAGCGAAACTGTGGTCGCAGGCATCTCTCCACCAACCAGGTCCATGGCCGCCGCTATCAGAACGGACATCAGCGAGAAGGAGAATGCGCCCATGAGAAGCACTGCCAGGAACAGCAGCGCTCCCGAACCCGCGAAGGGAATGGTCAAGGTTACCAGCCCCAGCGTCGCCAGGCCCGGTACGATCACCAGCTTCCGCGAGTACTTGTCCGAAAGGAATCCCAGGACGGGCTGCGTGCCGATACCCACCACCTGCGACCCGGAGATGAACACCGCGGTCAAGAATGACGAGAACTCCAGCTCAACTCGCAGGTATACGGGCAGGAAGGTCATTGTTACTCCCTGAGCGGCGCTGAATCCCGCGGTGACCACCAGTACGGTGAGCAATGCTCTCTGGCGCAGCATACCCAGTAGTGATTGCAGGTAAGTGCGGAACGGCAGCGCAGTCCTATTGCTTCCTTGCAGGCCCCGCAGAACGAACCAGACAACTACTCCGGTGATTACGGCGGGAACCACTCCACCCTGCAACACGGTGCGCCAGAGCATTACAGTGAGGAGAGACCCCACTAGCAGCGGGCCAAGCGCCTCCCCTATGCTGCCTCCCATGCCGTGCAGAGAGATTGCAAAGCCTCTTCTTTTGGGGAACCTCTGCGAAAGCGCCGCAATGGCCGGAGGATGCCAGAATGATATGGCCACTCCCGCCACCGTGGCGGTCACCACCAGCAGCCAGTAGGCGCTTACCAAGCCCATGAGCATGTGGAACACACCCACCAGCGTTATGGCTCCGGCGAGTATCGCCCTCCATTTGCCGCTGAAGCGGTCCGCCATGTACCCTGCCGGCAGGGTTGCCAGTCCGCTGCCCGTATTCCTGATTGCGGAGAGTGTGCCAACCGCCGTGTTGCTCAATCCCAGGTGAATCTGCAGCTCCGGCAGGATGATGAACAAGCCCGAATTGAAAACGTGTTTCACGGCATGTCCCAGCACCAGCACCGAACCCATCTGCACGCGGCCCGGCTCTGATGCCTGCTTGGTCAAAGTCTCAGTTCGTTCCACGTTTCTCCTTGAGCGCCTTCATTTGCCGGGGAATCTCCGGCAGCAGGTCGGAGGCCATAAGCCCCGAATCGCCTATGTCCTGGCTGATCCGTTCCGCAGCCGCGGCGTGCAGGTAGACCCCGCATGTGGCGGCATCGTATGGTGAGAGCCCCTGCGACATCAGCCCGCCTATCACTCCCGCCAGCACGTCGCCCGTGCCCGCCGATGCCAGTACCGGGTTGGCAAATGGACTGACGCGCGTCTCCCCATCAGGCGACCCTACCACGGAAAAAGCCCCCTTGAGCAGGACGATCTGCCCCCACTCAGCGGCGGCTTCCGCGGTGCATAGACGGCGCTCCTCTACTTCGCTTATGGGCAGGCCGGACAACCGCGACATCTCGCCGGGGTGGGGAGTCAGCACCGCCCGCAGCTTGAGACGACCCGGCCAGTTTTTGAAGGTAGCCAGCCCGTTGAGCGCATCGGCATCGATGACCGCCGGCGTGCCCAATGCATCATCGCCCAGCAGCAGCTCGTTGAGAAAGGCCAACGTGCTCTGGCTCTGACCCAACCCGCACCCGACAACCAAGCTGGTATAGCCGGGCAAGGCCGCCCGCACTTTGCCCAGGGCCTCCCTGGATATACCGCCGCCTGCCGTTTCAGGCAACGGTAGAAACGTGGCCTCGGTCAGTCTGTTTGCCGCTATGGAATAGACGCTGTTCCCCGTGGCCAGGGTCACCAGTCCCGCACCGGCGCGATAAGCCCCGCTGCACGCCAGAACGGTTGCCCCCACGTAGCTGCCGGAGCCTCCTATAACCAGAGTCCGTCCGAAAGTGCCTTTGTGCCCGTCCCTGGGCCGTCTAGGCAGCAGCCCGCTCACCAGTTCGGGAGTGATGAGCTCCACACGTACGTCGTCGTCCAATCCTTTTGGCACTCCTATATCCGCAATCAACAGTTTGCCGGTTACGCCGCCTCCGGGAAAGGTGACGTGGCCCACCTTGGGATTGGACAGAGCCAGGGTCACGTCCGCGCCGGGGCATGCCGGGTCTACCTCGCCGCTGTCGGCATCCAGGCCGCTGGGCAAGTCCACCGCCAGGACGGGTGTACCGTAATTCCTTTGTGCTTCCGACAGTCGGAGCAGCGCCTCGCGCAGCTGCCCCTCTACCGGACGCGCCTGGCCTGTGCCCAGCACTGCGTCGATTACCAGGCCTGCCTGCTCCAGGTATTGCTGAAGCAGGGCAAGGTCGGAGTCCTCTTCCAAGAAAGCAACCGGAACTCCTGCTTCCCTGGCCATACTCAGCTTGGGATCGGGCTGCCTGCGATTGGCGCAAACGTAGGCCAGCGCCTTTACTCCGGCGCAATGTAGTAGACGTGCCGCCACAAGGCCATCGCCGCCGTTGTTCCCCGGCCCTACCAGGACCAGCACGCTGGCATCCCCTGCACCACCGAGCATCTCGGTTGCCTGGTTGGCTACAGCCGTACCGGCGTTCTCCATGAGATGGTCGGTAGAGACGCCTGCTCTTTCGGAAGCGGTCTCCAGGGCGGCCATCTGCTCTACAGTAACGATTTTCATAAAGAGTTCTCGGCTTCAATGACCACGGATACTACAGCGTACTCCTTGGAATGCGATATGCTCAAGGCTATCTGCGTCACAGCCAACCGCTCGCCGACCTTGGCGGCTCTCCCGTGCAGCCTCACCGTGGGAGCGCGCCCGCGCTGGCGCACCACCTCTATATCGCGCCAGCTGACCCCGCGCACGCCTGTGCCCAACGCCTTCATCACCGCCTCCTTGGCCGCGAAACGCGCCGCAAGCTGCGGCGCCCGTCCACGACAGTAATCGAGTTCCTGCTGCGTGTATATGCGGTGAAGAAAACGGTCGCCCCAGCGCTCTACGGTGGCGGATATGCGGCTGATTTCGATGATGTCTACGCCGACGGTAAGCATGAAGGGGATTATAACTGATGCGAGCCATCACACCACCGACATTCGTATTTCTCGTTCCTCATGGTACAATGCCACGAGGAGTACTCAAGAATGAAGACCTACGTTTTCAACGTTGAAATCGAACAGGACGAGGACGGACGCTGGGGTGCGGCGATACCTGCTCTGCCCGGCTGCGCAACCTGGGGATACACGGCGGATGAAGCCCTGGAAGCGCTGCAAGAAGCGGCGCAGGCCTACCTGGAGGATATGGTTGAGGCGGGCGATTTCAACCCGGATGCGGGGTTGCGCGCTGGCAGTGCTCCCGCAGTGACGGTTACGTTGTGAAACGACCCAGCGCGTGCGGCACTTCTGCTCAAGAAACACCCCCGTACGAGAGATAATCGCAGCGCTGGAGAAAGACGGCTTCTCCCTTCGCAGCTCTATCGATGGTAAGCATAAAAGGGACTATATTTCCATGAGGCTCTTTAGCACCAAGTAGTACTAAGTACACCCCGGATTCTACATAACATGGGTTATCTGCGATCCGTGAATTGAAGAGGCGTGCAAGGAGGTGGTACCCAAAGTGGTAGAATTCAGGCAAACGCGTTCAGGGATAATCTAATGGTTGTGGAGTTGATAGAAGCGGTCATAGGCTTTGCTGTCATTTTCGGCATCGGCTGGCTGTTCTTAATGTGGCGGCATTATCGCAAGAACCGCTGACACCCTTTTACTGCGCCTATAATGACTAGGCAATACCGGTTCGTGCTTAATGAACCAGCAACTCTTTTCAAACCTCGTTGGTTACCATCCCAGCGGGGTTTTTCTGTTGCTATAATGCCGTGCGATAGCTGGGATGTGGGCATCGCCTTGGCCGTCATTCTTGGTGTACCGTGCTAAGATAAACAGAGTTGTGTCATGGCTGGTATCTGTGACGCAGATTCGTACGAATAGAGGAACCGGAATGACAGCTTCCATCATCAGCGGTACCGATATAGCGCAACAGATCAGGGAGGAGGTTGCCCGCAACGTCCAGTCATTGAAGCAGGACCGCGGCATAACCCCCGGTTTAGCCGTGGTGCTCATCGGCGACGACCCGGCATCGGCCATATACGTGAGAAACAAGGAACGCGCCTGCCGGGAGGTCGGCATAGACTCCCGTACTTTCAACCTACCCGCAGACTGCAGCCAGGATCAGGTCGTGCAGATGGTGAATGAGCTGAACAACGACAAAAGTTTCCACGGCATCCTTACCCAGCTGCCCTTTCCACCCCAGATCAACGAGACCGAGATCATACGGATATTGGACCCCGCCAAGGACGTCGACGGTTTGCACCCCTACAACGCCGGTCTGCTTGCCGCGGGCGTACCCAAGTTCATTCCGGCTACTCCCTACGGCGTCCAACAGATGCTCATTCGCACCGGCAACGACCCCGCGGGCAAGCACGTCGTCATCTGCGGCCGCAGCAACATTGTGGGCAAGCCCCTGGCCGCTTTGCTATCGCAGAAGCGCCCGGGAGCCAACGCCACCGTTACCTTATGTCATACCGGCACCGCTGATTTGGGGAACTACACTCGCCAGGCCGATGTTCTGGTTGCCGCCATGGGCAGCCCCCGCATAATCAAGGCGGACATGGTCAAGGAAGGCTCCGTGGTCATCGACGTTGGAACCAATCGCGTAGAGGACGCTACTCGCAAGAGCGGCTACCGCTTGGTAGGAGACGTGGACTTCGATGCCGTGTCGGAAGTCGCCAGCGCCATCTCACCCGTGCCCGGCGGCGTCGGCCCCATGACCATTGCCATGCTCTTGGTCAACACCTTGGCAGCAGCCGGTGACCAGTCCCCTTCTACGTGAGGCTGTCCCGTGGAGCTTATAGGCAAGACGTTGTTGATAGCGGGGGGCCTTCTGGTGCTCCTCGGTCTGCTTTTCATCGGCCTCAGCGGCGTGCCCGGCCTGGGACGGCTCCCCGGCGATAGGGTATTCCACGTCGGCAACATGACCGTTCACTTCCCCATAGTGACCATGCTTCTGGTCAGCGTCGTCCTCACCATCGTCCTCAACTTAGTCATCCGCCTCTTTCGGACCTGACATGCGCGTTGACCAGTTCGAATACTCGCTTCCGCGAGAGCTGATTGCTCAGACCCCATTGGAGCCTCGCGACCACTCGCGTTTGATGGCGCTAGATCGTTCCACGGGGGATATTGAGCACCGTAACTTCTACGATCTGCCTCTTCTTCTAGAGCCAGGCGATCTCCTTGTGTTCAACGACAGCCGTGTCATGCCCGCCCGGCTCATCGGCAGAATCGACGGCAGCGGCGGGGAAGCGGAGCTTCTTCTCCTGCGACGCGAGAAGCCCGGCTTGTGGCAGTGCCTGGCGCGGCCCGGCCGGCGTTTGCGGCCCGGAACGCACGTCATATTCCAAGCCGGACTGGAGGCCCGGATAACCGAATCTATGCCCGACGGCTTGCGCCTGGTGGAGTTCAACGACGAATCGTTGATAGAGAAGGCGGGCCAAGTACCCCTGCCGCCGTATATCCATGAAACCCTGCAAGACCCGGAACGGTATCAGACGGTGTACGCCAAGCGCATGGGCAGCGCCGCCGCTCCCACGGCGGGCCTCCACTTCACCGAAAGTCTGATGCAAGACCTCCAGGCTAAAGGCGTACAAACGGCTTTTCTCACCCTGCACGTTGGCCTGGACACCTTCAGGCCCGTGGAAGAAGATGACCCCAGGGAGCACAAGCTCCACACCGAGTACTGGGAGGTATCGCCGCAAGCCGCGGAATCCATCAACTCCGCCCGGCAGGATGGACGCCGCGTGGTCGCCGTGGGCACAACCAGCGTACGGGTGCTCGAGCAGACCGCGCTCTTGATGGAAGAACAGGGGCGAGACGCAATCCTACCCGGCTCCGGCTGGGCCAACCTCTTCATACTGCCGGGGCACCGGTTTCGTGCCGTGGACGCCATGATCACCAACTTCCATCTGCCGCGTTCCACCCTGCTCATGCTTGTCTCCGCCTTCGCCGGACGTGAGCGCGTCCTTGCCTCATACCGGGAAGCCATCGAGCAGAGATACCGCTTCTACAGCTTCGGTGACGCAATGCTAATTCTGTAGGAGAACGGACATGACGGGCAAAACCTCCCCCTTTCGTCGTTGCGAGGAACGAAGCAATCCGGCGGTGGTGTGGGGCTTTCCTTATGCAGACGGACAGGTGGGAAGGCGTGCGCACAGCTTTATATCGGTAGCAGTCGAACCCTAATCGGCCAGCGCAGTCAGGGAGCGGGCTATCCCCGCAGGCAGTGGTTTGCCCCGGTCTCTGTAAGAAAGTATGAACTGCTCGGCCACTGTACGCAGCTCGGTCAGGGCCTCGTTGGCGGTCTCTCCCCACGCCCGGCACCCGGGCAACTCCGCTATCTCCGCCATATAGAGCCACCCTTGGTCTTCACAGGGTTCTTGCAGAACGTAGTCCAACTGGTACAGTTCCATTTAGTCCTCCATGACACCGGGCTGTGCCGTCGTTCTGATGCGCAGCGCCTTTTGCATGATTTTGAACTCTCCTCATCATAGTTGCTAACCTCCTGTTCCGTAAACCAGTAATGCTTCGCCGGTGGACGGGCGGACAGGCGGCAGGCATGAGCATCTTCTCCCCTTCCGCATGCCTTGTGACCGGAGTATAGTTAGCGGCCTAGGCTATGAGGAACATGACCGCCTCTACCAAGTGGCTCATTGGAATGGGCGCCGCGTTCGGTGTCCTGGTTGTCGCCGCCGTCGTTGGCGCGCTGGTATCCGATGGCGGGCAGCCAGAACTCTTCCCCGAGGACGTCCCCGAAGGAGTCACCCAGCGCTACGTCCTAGCCATGATAGACGGCGACCTGGACGAAGCATGGGGATACCTCTCGCCTGAGTTGCAGGCCGGTTGCGTATTGGAAGAGTGGCGAGAAACGGCCAGGCGTCAGAGCCACCTGGAAGAGTCCCAGATACTCCTTGCCGAAGTAGACCGTCTCAACGACACGGAGGTGACGGTATCTCTGGACCGGCGGAGAACCAGCCAGCCCGATCCTTTCGAATTCTCATTCTCAACGGAAGATCCAACATACCACTTTGAGGAGTTTCGCCTCAAAAAGCAGGAAGACAACGTGTGGCGTATCTCACAGCTTCCCTGGCCCGTATTCAGGTGTCCTGAAGAAAGGTTGAAAGAGCCTGTACCCACCGGTTAAAGCAGGCGACGAAAGGTAAATTATGAACACCACCAAGCGGCTTTACTTCTACGGAGTGTCGTTCGTTACGCTGGCTGTTGCGGCCAATGGCATAGTGCTTCTCATCCAGTTCCTCATCGAGCTGGTTACACAGCGGGCCATCGCAGGCTGGGATAATCAGGCCAGCCTGGGCCTGTCCATGGTGATTGTCGGCGCTCCGTTGTGGGTGGTGCACTGGCTCTACACTCAGCGACAAGCAACCAAGCAACCCGACGAGACCGCTTCTACGTTGCGCAAGCTCTACCTTTACAGCGTCCTGTTCACGGCCTCCCTGATTGTGTTCATAGCCGTTCACTCCCTGCTTCTCCAGGCCATGGGCGGCGACAATCTCAGCGCCTATTCTGCGGGGCAGGCGTTGATCTGGGGCGTTGTCTGGGTTTACCACTGGTCGGTGGCACGCCACGAACCGGCTGCCACGGGCGACCTAACTCTCAAGCGCTGGTACGTGTACGGCACCAGCGTGTATACGCTGATCGCCCTCTTCGGAGGAGCCACCGGTGTGTTCACTGTACTGTTCCAGTGGGCCTATGACAACCTGCTTCAGACCACTGTCCTCATCAGTGGCGGTGGAGTCTGGAACAGCACCATGCAAGACGGCATCGCGTCTATAGTTATAGGCGGCGCTTGGTGGGGCTACCACTGGTTCTACCTGGCGCGCGGCGACGTCGAATCCACGCTGCGGCAGGTCTATTTGAACCTGTTCGCCTTCCTTGGCGGCGCCATCACCGCTCTGGCAGCCATTGGTACGGTGCTCTACACGACGATCCGCTGGCTGCTGGGAGGAACCGAGCTCCTCGCAGCCGCCGACCACTTCAGAGTCATCACCACGGCTGTGCCGTTCCTGTTCGCCGGTATGGCGCTCCTTCTCTACCACTGGCAGGTGCTCCAGGGTGAATCGCGGCTGCTTGCCGGACGGCTGGCCGGAGCCAAGCGATCCTTTGGATACATCATGTCGGCCATTGGCCTGGGCGCAGCGGCGGTGGGTGTGCCCCTGATAGTGGGTGCAGTCATAGGGATGGTGCTTCCCGAATCGGGCGATTCAATTGCCGGCTCCGAACCTGTGCGAGACCAACTGGCCTTTGCCCTTACCGCCCTCATATTAGGAGCGCCGCTGTGGTACTGGTACTGGCCCAGGATGCAGCGCACCGTGCAAGAAGGCGGCGCAGAGGAACGTGGCGCACTGGCGCGCCGTGTATACATCTACGGCGTGCTGGGAGTCCTTGCCCTCGCCGGAATAGGAAGTCTCATAGGCTTCCTCACCGGCCTGTTCAACGACCTGCTCAGAGGCGACTTGACCGTAGATTTCCTGCGCAACGGCAGGTGGATGCTGGGCATCATCGCGGGCGCCGGGGCGTTGTTGCCCTACCACTGGCAGGTGCTCCGAGAGGACCAGCGCAAAGGCGGCGAACCGGTATCCGTCCTGAAATCCGTGACGCTTCTGGCCGGTGGTGAATCTGCCAGCGAACTGGCGAAACGCCTCAAAGAGGCGCTGGGCGTCCGCGTGCGGCTCATGCTCGCCGTCGATGAGAGTGGCGCGCCTGAGCTGAGCAACGAGCAGATGGAAGCGTTGCTGCAGGAGATAGGCTCCGTCGACGCTGAGAGGCTGCTGCTAGTGGCCTCCGAGGGCCAGGTCAAAGTCTACGGGTACAGGTGATGCGGCCTTCTCACAGCCGTTGTCATTTCAAAATGGTCGGCAGTCGGTGCAACGTTGACTTGCCATCTTTCCGCATTCACAATACCCTTCGATAAAAATGGAAGATTCTCTAGCACGACTGTTTATTCTCAGCTATCTGGTGTTCTTCGGAAGCCTGGGATGGTTGGCAGCCTCCCTGATAAAGCGTCGTGGCGTGCGAAAGCCTGCGGCGTTGGTGGTGATTTCGCTAGTGGTATTGGTGGCGGCCTTTGTGTTCCGGTGAACCAAACGGGTTTTAGGCCATGTTGGATGTACTGATACATAACGGAAGGGTCATCGACGGGACCGGGAGCCCCTGGTTCCATGCCGGAGTCGGTGTAGAAGATGGCCGAATTCGCATCTTGAGAGGAGACCTCTCTTCAGTAGAAGCGGCCCGCAATATAGATGCGGACGGCATGATCGTCTGCCCCGGGTTCATCGATATGCACACACACTCGGGACTGATGCTCCTCCACGAGCCGCGCAACGAGCCCAAGATCCACCAGGGCATTACCACGGAACTCATCGGCGTGGACGGCAACTCCTATGCTCCCTTCACGTCGGAGAAGGACTTCGATCAGTTCCTGCTCCTCAACGCAGGCATCGACGGCAGCCCGCCATTGCCAAAGCGATGGTCGACAGTGGACGAGTACCTCTCATTGTTCAATCGCAAGGTTGCCAACAACGTGGCGTATGTCATTGGCAACTCGCCCCTGCGCATCAGCGCAATGGGCTGGGACAACCGCAGACCAACGGGCGATGAGCTAGAAACGGAGAAGACCCTGCTCATGCAGGGCATGGAAGAAGGAGCCTTCGGCCTGTCCACGGGTCTCACCTACCCGCCGGGTAGCTTTGCCGATACCAACGAGCTCATTGAGCTATGCCGTGAGGTGGACAGGCTGGGAGGCATCTACGTGACGCACGTGCGCTATACGCTGGGAGACCAGTTCCTGGACCCCTACAAGGAGGCAATCCACATAGCGCGGGCCAGCGGCGTTCCCTTGCAGATATCGCACTTCCACAGCCCTCTGCCCGGAGGTGCGAGCAAGCTCCTAGCCCTACTGGATGAAGCGCTGGACGAGGGGCTGGACGTGACTTACGACTCCTACTCGTACCCCTATTCCAGCACACGACTGGAATCCGTGCTCCCGGAATGGGCCCATGAGGGCGGCGTTGACCACCTGCTGGGGATGATGAGCCATACGAAGAGCCGCCAGAGGATGGCGGCGGACCTTTCGGTGCGGGCGCCCTCCTGGGACCACGTCCTGGTGACCAACTTCACCAAACCGCACAACCGTCGCTGGGAAGGCAAGTCCGTGGCCGCTATCGCTGATGGGTTGGACAAGAGCATCCTGGACACCATCTGTGAGCTCCTGCTGGAAGAGGACATGGACCTCTGCTACACAGCCGACAACGGCAATCCTGTAAACATCAGAGAGTTTTTCAAGCACCCCAACCACATGGTAGGCAGCGACGGCCTCCTCATAGGCGACCACATCAACCCGCGAACCTACGGCTGTTTCCCGCGCGTCTTGGGAGAGTTCGTCAGAGAGGACGGACTTCTCACCCTCACCGACGCGGTGCGAAGAATGACCTCTTTCCCCGCGCAGCGGCTGGGTCTCTCAGACAGAGGCAGGCTGGCCGATGGTATGATGGCGGATGTAGTGGTCTTCGATCCGGAGACGGTGGGGACCAAAGCCACGCTAGAGGACCCCAAGCAGCTCCCGGACGGGATTCCCTATGTCTTGGTGAACGGGCAAGTTGTGGTGGATGGGGGTGCACATACAGGGGCTTTGCCGGGAGTAGCCCTAAGGCACAAGGTGAACACCGTTTAGACAAACTCTGATAGTATTTGTACGTTGCTCGGCTCTGCTTCCCACGAGTGATTGCGGGATTGAAGGCAGCTTGCTAACCGAGACGATACAAATAAGAATCGCTGTCAGATAAGGAGGAAACAATGGCCGCTTCTAAAGTAGATACCATAGTGCACGGCGGCACTGTAGTTACAGCAACGCATACTTTCCAAGGGAGCGTGGCCATACGGGGCGAGAAGATCGTCGCCGTGGGGCCCGACGACGCCCTGCCCGACGCCGACAAATATATCGACGCTTCAGGGAAGCACGTGTTCCCCGGCGCCATAGACGCCCACAGCCACTTCGATAACGAAGACCCCTACGAGCTTGGCATCAAGGCGGGCGCGCTGGCCGGTCTCACCACGGTTATGCCCTTCGCTACGTACGATGTGAAGAACAAAGAGACCCTCCCACAGGCCATCAACAGGCTCAACGACCGCCTCAGCAGGGAGTCGGTGCTGGACTACACCTATCACTTCATCTTGGACAACCCCGAGTACATACTGGAAAGCCTGCCCGAGGCGTTGCAGATGGGGGTCACCTCTTACAAGCTGTTTATGACCTACAAGAAGTCGCTGACCCGCATGTGCGGCGACGCGTTCATCGCCAAGGCGATGGAAGTCATCGCGGAGCATAACGGAATCATGCAGCTCCACTGCGAAAACGGCGAAGTCATCGACTACTTGGAGGACAAGCGCATCGCCATGGGGCTGACCAAGCCCACCGACTTCCCCGCAAGCTGCCCCATCTGGGTCGAGGAGGAGGCCATCAACCGCGCCATCAACCTTGGCAAGATGACTGGCTGCCCCGTCTTCGTGGTGCACCTCAGCAGCCAGGCCGGTTTGGAGCGCATCAAGCGCGCCCAGTGGGAGGGGCAAAAGGTCTGGACAGAATCGTGCCCCCAGTACATGCTGCTCGACGAGTCCGCCATGGAGACGCTGGGGCCGCTGGTCAAGATTGGCCCGCCGCTTCGTCCCGCCGACCACGTAAACCAGAAGGCGATGTGGCAGGGAACGGTGGACGGCTACATCTCCTGCATCGGCAGCGACCACTCGCCAGGCTCCAGGGCGCTGAAGGAGAAGGGCCGCGAGAACATCTACGTGGCCGATGACGGCACACCTATACCTTTCGGAGCGCCGTCCATCGAAACGCTCGTCCCGCTGGTCTACAGCGAGGGCGTCGTCAAGCGCGGACTCCCCCTGACCTGGATGGCTCGCGTCCTGGCCGAGAACCCGGCGCGCATCTTCGGAATCTATCCCCGCAAGGGCGCCATCCGCCCCGGCTCCGACGCCGACCTGCTCATATTCGACCCGGACGTGGAGAAGACCATCACCGCCGCAGACCACATAGGAAATTCCGGCTATACGCCCTATGAAGGCTGGACACAGAAGGGCGCGCCGTGGATGACACTGGTGCGGGGCAAAGTAGTGTTGAATCAGGGCAAGCTGGAGCAGGGGCCCGACCACGGCGAGTTCATCAGCGCCGGGCCGCCAATGCCCCCTATCGGCGGCCGCGTCAACTAGGAGGTGGAAATGGCTGACTATCTGGATACACTGTCGGATTTCGTTGCCGGCACAAGCTACGAGGACCTGAGCGAAGAGGCCCTGTCCGCAACGCGTGACGTTGTGCTGGACACGGTGGGCGCTATTGTGGCCGGCTACCAGTTGCCGGAGAACGCCGCCTTTGCCAAGCTGGCCTCGGAACGGTCCGCGCCGCACTCTTCCACTATTCTGGGCACTCCCTTCAAGGCGGAGCCGATGTGGGCGACGCTGGTCAACGGCACCGCAGGTGTGGGCTTGGAGATGGACGAAGGCAACCGCTGGGGCGGAGGCCACCCATCGATCCATGTGATGCCCGCGGCGCTGGCCGTTGGTGAAGAGATGGGCACAAGCGGCAGGCAGTTCATGGAGAGCCTGCTTCTTGGATATGAAGTCTCGTCGCGTTTGGGAAGCGCCAGCAGGCCGCGCCCCAACGTCCACTCCCACGGTCACTGGGGCACGCCGGGCGCAGCCGCGGCCGTGGCCAAGCTGAAGGGCTACACGGCAAACCAGGTGCGGGACGTTATAAACCTCTCCACCTCCATGAGTCCGGGCAACAGTTGGACACCCTGTTTCGAAGGCGCCACCATCCGCAACGCCTATTCGGGCAGGTCAGGCTTCCAGGGCATCCTCGCCGTTCACATGTACGAAGCGGGGTACACCGGCATTCACGACGCCCCCGCCGATGTCTTCGGCACGATTCTGGGCGACGAGTTCCATGCGACCGACGCCGTGCAGGGCCTCGGCGGAGTACACCGCATCCAGCAGAACTACTTCAAGTTCCACGCCTGCTGCCGCTACAACCACCCTACCCTGGATGCCGTGTTGGACATAACGGGCAGGGAGCAGTTTGCCGCGGAAGAGGTGGAGGCGGTGGAGGTGGTGACCATAGGAGGCATACCGGAGGGAATGGTAGGCCCCTACCCGCCCAACATGCTGAGCGCCAAGTTCAACATACCCTACGCGGTGGCCTCGGCTATCGTGCGGCACGGCGCCGACATCACGGCCTTCTACCGGGATGCCGTGTCGGACGCCTCCATTCAAGATCTGTCGTCCAGGGTGAACGTGACCTTGAACCCTGAAATGACCATGCGCCGCGACGACCAGCCCTGCGCCGAGGTAACCGTCCGCCTCAGGGACGGACGCACCTTCTATGAGACCACCAACTCGATACGGGGCGACGCCGGGAACCCGGCGCCGCACCAGCAGCTGATCGACAAGTTCCTCTTCCTTACCCAGGATATCCTGGGGCTGGAAAGGGCCAATTCCGTAATCAAAGCAATAGACCGCCTGGACGACATGCCGGACGTCAGAGAGCTTACGGCGTTGCTGGGCGGAGAAGAATAAGGAGGGAAGAATGGGTACAAGTCTGGAAGGCCGCGTAGCCGTGGTAACGGGCTCGGCGATGGGCATGGGCAAGGTCACAGCCAAAGAACTGGCGAACCGTGGCGCAGCCGTAGCCTGCTGGGATATCGTCGGCGATAAAGTGATGGAAACCGCTGAGGAGATCGCGGCGGCGGGCCACAAGTCCATAGGGCTGCAGGTGAACGTCACCGACATGAACCAGGTGCAGCAAGCCGCTCAGCAAACCGTCGAGGCGCTGGGCACTGTGGACATACTGGTCAACGTGGCGGGAAGCAGCCTGGGTGCGCCTCCGGGTATCGATGATCTTTCGGAAGAGGACTGGGACGCGGTGGTGAGCCTGAACATGAGAGCCTCCTTCCTCACCGCCAAGACCTTCGCCGGTGACATGAAGAAGAAGGGCTGGGGACGCATAGTCAACATCTCCTCAGGCGCGGGACGGAGCAACAGCCGCAGCAAGGTCATCCCCTACGCCGCCGCCAAGGCAGGTCTGCTGGGACTGACCCGCCAGCTCGCGGTGGACCTGGCGCCGCACGGCGTCAACGTCAACGCCATCGCGCCGGGCGCAATAGCCACGGTGCCGAACGCCAACTGGAAGAAGATGCCCCCTGAGCAGCAGCGCGATGCGCTTCTCACCATCCCCGCGGGCCGCTTCGGCGAATCCGAGGAGCTGGCGGGAGCAATCGCCTTCCTCGCTTCCGACGACGCCAGCTATGTAGTCGGCCAGACGCTCTGCGTCGACGGCGGCCACTGGATGTTCTAGGCGGCATCGACTGTCAGCATACTCTCCCCTAGCGGAGAGGCTAGTTCAATTCGAAAAAACGCTCCGGCTCATCTTTTCAACCGTATGGGATGGGCCGGACGGTTGGAGGCATCTTGAAGCTGGGCGTTACCTTCCCCCAAACTGAAATAGGCACAGACCCCGGCGCTATACGCGAGTTCGCGCAGACGGTGGAGGCGCTGGGGTTCAACCATCTGCTGGTCTACGACCACGTGCTGGGCGCGGACACGTCCCACTACAAGGGCTGGAGCGGCGCGTACACCAAGGCCGACATGTTCCACGAGCCTTTTGTCCTGTACGGCTACCTGGCCGCCGTCACCTCCTCCATAGAGCTGACCACGGGCATCATCATCCTCCCTCAACGCCAGACGGCACTGGTCGCCAAGCAGGCGGCGGAGGTCGACGTGCTGAGCGGAGGCCGTCTCCGTCTGGGCATCGGCATCGGCTGGAACCACGTGGAGTTCGAGGCGCTGGGCCAGGACTTCCACGTACGGGGAAAGCGCAGCGAAGAGCAGATAGAGCTCATGCGCCGTCTCTGGACCGATGAAACGGTTACCTTCAACGGAAAGTGGGACACGGTAACCGCCGCCGGCCTCAATCCCCTGCCCGTGCAGCGGCCCATCCCCATCTGGCTGGGAGGAAACGCGGAGCAGGTGCTGAAGAGGGTGGCCACGATATCGGACGGGTGGATCCTGACCGGACCGCCAAGCGACGCCACGCATCAACGCTTGGAGCGCATCCGCACCTACGCCGAAGAGGCGGGTCGCGACCCGGCAACCATCGGTATTGAGGGAGGCGTGCGAGTCGCGGAAGGCGGGCCGGACGCCTGGGTGAAGACGCTGCAAGCATGGGACGCGCTGGGCGCAACCCATGTCTGTCTGAACACAATGAACGCCGGCTTGAAGACAATCGCCGAGCACTTGGAAGCGGTACGACGCTTCAGCGAAGCGGCTGGTGTATGAGCGCATCCAGTCCAACCAAACATAATAGGCTGTTGGGAGGTAAATGATGGCTAGTCCAATAACACCGGATCTGGTTTACCACATAGTTGGCGTCTCAGGACCGGATATATCGTCAGACGGAAGCAAGGCTGCATTCGTCAAATCATGGGTCGACTGCGAAACGGGAGAAGATCGCTCCCAGGTGCAGATGATCGACCTGGGAAGCGGGAGCATCGCTCCGTTTACCCACGGCTCTAAGGACGGCAATCCGCAGTTCTCTTCCGACGGCGAATCGCTGGCCTTCCTACGCCCCGACGACAAAGATCGCAGGCAAGTCTGGGTGATGAAGACCAACGGTGGAGAGGCTGCCCAGATCACCACGCTGCGCGGCGGCGTCAGCGACTTTGCCTGGGCCCCAAACGGCCAGCGCATAGTGGCCGTCTCCAACGTTGACCCCGACCAGCCGGAGGACGACCACGACGCCAAGAAAGACCCCATGGTGAAGGTGGTCAACCGCATCAAATACAGGCACGACGTGCTGGGCTGGCGCGGCGACGGCCACCGCCAGCTCTTCGTGGTGGAGGTTGACGGCGGAGAGGCGCTTCAGCTCACCCAAGGCGACTACGAGAACTATGCGCCTGTCTGGTCGCCGGATAGCTCCCGGATCGCCTTCATATCGGAGCGTTCGGAGGACAGAGACCTCTTCGATAATTCCCAGGCCTACGTGGTAGCGGCAGACGGCGGTGAACCCGCCCTCTGGTCCGACGGACTGCACACAATCGCCGCTCTGGGATGGTCGCCCGACGGCGGCAAGCTCGTCGCTGTCGGCTCCGACGTCCCGGACGGCAGCGCCAGCTACCAGGGCTGGCTGTACGTGATCCAGCCCGGCGAAGCACCCCGGCGTCTCACAGACGACAGCATAAAGCCCGTGGCCGGGTTCCCGCCGCAGGGCCCGTTTACCAAGATACTGTGGACGGATGACGGCGTCCTCTACTTCCTCGCCGACGCCAGGGGAGAGTCGTTCCTCTGCTCCGTATCCACGGATGGCGGCGAGGTGAAGCGGATTTATGGCGGCGGCGCACAGCTCACGGCAGGCTCCATAGACGGCAACGCTGGCAAGGCCGTGCTGCTTTCCGTGTCGCCGGATTCGCCAGGCGATATCCACCTTGTAGACGTCGCAGGCGGTAGCGGCAGTCAACTCACCGGCTACAACAGCGAATATCTCCAAGAGCATCCGCCGGCCAAGCAGAGTAAGTTTCAACTGGTCAGGGCGGGCTATGACATAGAGTCACGCGTCCTGCTCCCGCCAGATTTTGACGATTCGAAGGTCTACCCCATGGTATTGGAGATTCACGGCGGCCCCAACGGCGTCTTCATGGACGCTTTCAGTACGCTGCACCAGGTCCTGGCCACCGCCGGATACATTGTGCTGGCGGTGAATCCCAGGGGCTCATCCACCTACGGCGGTGACTTCACCATGGCCGTCCTCAACGATTGGGGAGGAGAGGACTACCTTGACATCATGCAGGCCGTGGACGAGATGATCTCCAAGCCCTACGTGGACGAATCGAGACTTGCGGTGCACGGGTACAGCTACGGCGGCTACATGACCAGCTGGACCGTGGGACACACCGACCGGTTCAAAGCGGCCGTGGTGGGAGCGCCCTGCATAGACCTCTCCAGCATGGCGGGCACGTCCGACATCGGCATCAGCTTCGGCGAGAAGCAGTGGGGCGGCAGGCGCGACGTAGTATTCGACGAGATGATGAAGCGCTCCCCCATAACCTACGCCCCCCAGGTGAACACGCCGGTGCTGCTGCTGCACGGTGAATCGGACTTGCGCTGCCCCATAGGGCAGAGCGAGCAGTATTTCGTCTCGCTGAAGAGGCTGGGCAAAGAGGTGGAGTTCGTGCGCTTCCCCGGAGGCGCGCACGGCTTCCGCGGCAGCGGTCATCCCAAGATGAGGACAGAGTATCTGCAGCGCGTCCTGGACTGGTTCAACAGGTACCTCTCCTAGAGCCGGAGGCCCAATTGGACTCACCAGAGACCGGGCCCGCTGACACAACAGAACCGTCCAGGGGAAGGGCCGCCAGGCGTCCCGTTGTAGAGGTCCTGCAGGACAGGAACTACCGCCTCTTTTTCCCTGCCGGGCTGTTCACTCAGATGGGGCGATGGATGTGGTTCCTCGTCTCCGGCTACCTGGTGCTGCAGCTCTCCGACTCCACCTTTCTCACCCAGATGGTGGGCGTGGCCTCCACGGCTCCCCTGCTCCTTGTCGGCGTGGCCATTGGCGTAATCGCCGACTCATTCGACCGCAGGCGGCTCCTCCTGGTTGGCTTGGGGGTAAACCTGGTCACCTCGGTCATAGCGGCCTTCCTTGTCTTTTCAGGCAACGTCAACGAATGGCAAATCATCCTGCTCACCTTTGTTGTCGGCGCGTCTCTCACCATGGATCAGATCACCCGACGTTCCTTTGTCCCCGACCTGGTGAGAAGGGAGGTGCTTGCCTACGGCGTAGCGCTGGATACGGTGAACATGACCGCCGGAATCATGGCAGGCCCGTTCATCACCGGGCTCCTCCTCGACTTTCTGCCCGAACAAGGTTTTCACAACGTGGCCTGGGTATACCTGGCGGCAATGCTGATGTTCGGTGTCGCGTCCTTCCTGGTTTACCGCGTACAGCCACAGAACCTGCCCCGGCGGCTGGGCCTCAAGCCAAGCTCTATCTTCACGTCCGTCGCCGACGGATTCCGGGTCATCGCCGGAAACAGGGCCATCATCGGCGTGTTTGGCATCACCATCCTGTTCAACCTCACCTTTCCGCCCCACACGCCGCTCATCCCCGTCTTTGCCCAGAAGGTGCTGCTGGTCAGCCCCACCGCTATGGGAGCGCTGGCCGCCGCCTCAGGCCTCGGCGCGCTCATAGGCACCATCTTCATCGTGACCAGGCGCGAGATCGCCAGGAAATCGCTCTACTACTACAGCGGCACGCTGGCCTGCATGGCGTTTCTCTTCGTATTCGGTGTCTCCAACACGTACCCCCTCTCCTTTGTCGCGCTTCTTTTCGCCGGGATGGGCATGTCGGGCTTTGGCACCATGCAAGCCACCCTCGTGCTGCTTTCGGTCAGCGAGGACGTGCGCGGCAGGCTGATGGGAATCCAGAGCATGGCCATCGGCGTACTACCTTTGGGATCGCTCATCATGGGCGCGCTGGCGGAGGTATGGTCGCCCCAGCAGGCGGTGGCTACTATAGCGATTGTGGGCTTTGTCCTCACCGCAATATGGGTGACCTTTGCCAAAGAGATGCGCCGCCTGTGATTGGGGCTATAGTCGGAGAATGATGCGTATTCGGAAGGTAGGTTTGCTGTGGCTGGTCATCCCAAGATGAGGAAAGAGCATCTGCAGCGCGTCCTGGACTGGTTCAACAGGGCCTTGACTAAACAGCGAGCAGGAATCCTTCTCTCCCGCGTCGCCGTCTCCGCCGAGCCGATTGCGCCTTGGTGCGGCGTCGCTGCCAGCGTCACCCTGGTCAGTGTCGACCTGCTGCTGGCCTTCATCACGCCGGAGTACAACGCCATAAGCGAGACCATCAGTGCTATGCACGGCATCAATATGGCGTACTCCACCATCGCCCGTCTCAGCCTGCTGGTCTACTGCGTGCTGGCTGTCCCCTTCACCCTGCGCGCCTTGCTCCTGCCCGAGATAGGCGGCCCCTGGGTCCGTTTCATGGCCTTCGGGCTGTGGACCCACGTGGTCATGGGCGTGGTTACCGCCGCCTTTCAGGACTTCTCCCCGCGGGAGATCATATTCGGCTTCAACGTCAACGACATCCACGACGGGGCCGGGTATGTCATGTACGTCGCCGGCATAGTGGGCGTTGTCGGCGCGGCAATGGCGATGAACCCCAGCCCGTCGACCAATCGACTCTATTCGGTCTCCATAGTCGTGGCCACCGTCATGATCACAACCGGTTTCATCTACGCCACCTCCATCGCAGACGAGCACAAGGGTGTGGAGGAGCGCATCGGTTTCGCCGCCTACCTGCTCTGGGTTGCGCTGGTCTCGCTGCGAATCGGAGCGGCGCGTCGCCGCCCTCTCCTATGACTCGATTGCCACCCGGCAGCGCCGTGCAGGCCACCCTCGTGCTGCTCTCGGTCAGCGAAGACGTGCGCGGCAGGCCAAGGAGATGAGACGCCTGTGATTTGGGCTATAATGTAAGGGTGAGACCCATTCGGAAGATAGAGTCTCTGTTGCTAGTGGGTTCACTGGCGGTCATATTGAGTTAGCGCATGCACGACCTTGAGCCTCTAGCAGCCGTCTGGGAGATTCCAAAGCCGTTGTCCGTTCACCCAGTCCAGGTGGACGACGACACCGTCATCATTCTGCGACGCCATGGAAACCCGAAGGGCCCCAGGCTGGTTCTGAGCCACGGTAACGGCCTCGCCATCGACCTCTACTATCCGTTTTGGTCTCTCCTCAGCCGCGATTTCGACTTGCTTGTCCACGACCTAAGAAATCACGGTTGGAACAAAATCGGCGCCCAGAAGGACCACAGCGTCGATACCTTTGCACGCGACCACGACCGCATTTTTGAGGCGATCGCCCGTCTCTATGGCGAGAAACCGACCGTTGGCGTTTTTCACTCCATTTCTGCCCTTGCAAGCCTTCACACGCCTTCGAGGGGAGGCAACTACTCCGCTTTGGCGCTTTTTGCTCCGCCCCTCTGCAACACCGGCTACAGGTATGGGAAGTTCGAATTGCGGGCCAAAAGCACCGCCGCCATGCTGAGGCGGAGGACACAATGGTTTCGTTCCAGGGAAGAGCTTGCGGAACTTCATACCTATTTACCCTATTTTCACCTATCCGTTCCGGGAGTCTACGAACTTGTAGCGAGAACGACCCTCAAGGAGTCGGAGACCGGCCAGGGTTTCGAACTCCGGTGTCCCTCCGAGTTCGAGGCGCAAATCTGGGACCATGCCTCGGAGTATGCGGTGTCAGTTGACTTTGGCGCCCTGAAGTGTCCTATCAAAATCGTATCCTCAGACCCCGCCTCACAGGACCCGAATGCCCCGACGTTCGACTACGGTGACGCCGACGTCGACCATGAGTTCTTGCCCGAAACTACACATTTCCTGCAGCTTGAAAAACCGCAGGAGTGTGTGACGGCCTTGCGGAGGTTTCTGAAGCAGGTGGGAATCCTGGAAAACCAGTTGTGATGATAGGCAGTGAAGGCGGCTATCCCCCATATAGCTAAACTCTAGGCTATAATGTAAGGGTGAACATCCTGGCGATAAGAGGCCGACGGTTCAAGGTCTGGGTACAGACCTATCTCGTCCTGCTCACGGTGGGGGCGGTTTTCTACGGCCTTCTCGGTCCGTTGTTCGACCACCACTTTGCCGAGCGGCTGCCCTACCACGGCCACGTTTTCGGTCCCGGGGCGTCTCCGGCGCACGAGCACCCTCTGAACACAACCCACTCCCACGACGGCACAACCGGCCACGACGGCATTCTGTTCCTGCCCGGTCACTCCGCGCAGGGCAGCGGAGACAGCATCAGCGGCTGGCAGTGGGCCGAACAGGCCGGTTTGCTTACTGTCCTGCCCCTTCTCTTCCTCTTTCTATTGCAATCAAAGGAGCTCTGGCGACTTAGAGTCGCGGAGCCTGTACCCCTCCACCGACCTCCCCTCCTCGCCGCCTGAATCGTCATCTACACACGGGCTGGCTTGGTTTGCAAGCCGGGCCTGCCCGCTATTTTCTGATTTCACGCTTTATGAAAATACAAGTCCGTATAGCTTTGTTTGCCAGCCTTGTCTTGAGTCAGATGCTCTGGGCAACGCCTATCTTGGCCAACGGCGCGACCAATGTGGAGCTGTTCCGCAAAGAGGAAGGCGCATATCAGATCGCCGTCTTCTCCAGGGACGCGACCTCCACCGTGGGAGAGGTGTTCCTATCGGTGCATCTGCTGCGGGACGACACGCCGGTGGAGGCCACGGAGGTCGTTGCGCGGGCATCCGGGCCTGAAGGCTCCAGCGCGAGCCAGGCGGCGGGACAGATCGCTCCCACGCTTCCCATCCACTACGACCTCAGAGTACCGGTCGACGCTGCCGGAGATTGGGACATAGAGGTCGTTGCGCAAGTGGATGGAACCACGCTGCGGGGAACATTCCCCATCCGCGTGACGGACGCCGAGATCAACTGGGAAGTGGTCGGCGCAATCCTGGTCGCCGTGCTTCTCATACTCCCTGCCCTGGCGGCTACTTACCGGAGCTTGCGGACCGGTAGAAAGAACAGAGGTTGATAATGAAAAGAAGAGCTTCTTTACAGGTATTCCTGTTGATGCTGTTGACCTTGCTGCTCGCTGCTTGCGGCAGCAATACTGAACCCCAGACCCGCATTTTCGATCTGGATATAGCCGCCGGCTCGATTGACGACGAGCATCGGACGCTGAGGGTTGACCACAACGATGAAGTAGTGCTGCGCATCACCAGCGACCAGGAAGCCACCTTCCATCTCCACGGCTACAACCTGGAAACGTCCCTCACGCCTGGGGAGACTGCGGCCCTGGCCTTTACCGCCAACGCAACCGGCAAGTTCGACTTCGAGATGCACGTTGGATCCGCTGACCACGTAGGAGACGGCCATAGCCACGACTCCTCCACCGAGACCTGCACCGCCGAGCTGCCTCCGGGCGCCGCCGAGCCTCGCATCAATTTGACCGCTATGCCAGGGCCGGAGGCGGGTATGCTGCACGTGATGGTGGATACGGAGAACTTTGTGCTGGGAACCGATCCGGTGGCTTCCGACATGCCCGTAGGCCACTGGCATCTGTTCGTCGATGGTGACCTGAAGGGTATGTACACGGCGGAGGAGGCCATGGTAATGCTCAGCGAGGGCGAGCATCGGATAATGGCCACTCTGTCCGACCCCTCCCACTGCGACTACGACGTCCAAGAAATGCAGACCGTGATGATAGAGGAGGGCGCGACTATGGACCACCAAGGCGATCAGCAAGCCCCAAGCGGAGATATCATTCTGGGTTCACTGGAAGTCCATCCCCGCTAGGACTGGAAAGCGGGCAATGGACACATACATGGACAATGCGGCCCCCCCACCCGTCATTCCTGCGCAGGCAGGAATCCAGGGGGGCCCTTTACAGGGGGAAGACCTCTGAAAGGTCTCCTGGGAGAACGATATGTCGAATCGTAGATTCAACTGGTTCCTGGCGGTAACCGCCGCCCTTGTCCTGGGGCTATTCCTACAGCCGGTCTACGCCCACGGCTTCGGGGAGCGCTACGATCTGCCCGTGCCGCTCTATCTGTACGTCACCGGCGCGGGGGTCGCCGTTGCCCTCTCCTTTGCCGCCATCGGCTACTTTGTGAGAGGGCAGCGCGGCCACGGCGGCTATCCCACCTTCAATCTGCTTCAACTGCGGGCGGGACGTCTGCTGGCGCATCCCATACTTCTGCTAGCCGTCAGGGTCGCCTCCGTCGCGCTGTTCCTGCTCACCGTGGCGGCGGGCGCTCTGGGAACCCAGGCGCCCATCGACAACCTGGCGCCCACCATGGTCTGGATCCTCTGGTGGGTGGGCATCGCCTACGTATCGGCGCTGCTGGGCAACGTCTGGGCGCTGGTCAACCCGTTGAAGATCATCTTCGACTGGGCGGATACTCTCTACCGCCGCTTCAACCCCGGAGACCAGCTTTCCCTGGGACATCGCTATCCTGAGAAGCTGGGCGTATGGCCTGCCTTCATTCTCTTCTTCATATTCGCCTGGATAGAGCTGGTCTACCCGGGATCCTCCCTCCCGCGGAACATCGCATTCTACATCGTGGTCTACTCCATGATCACATGGACCGGCATGGTGGTTTACGGCAAGGAGGTCTGGCTGAGCAAGGGAGAGGCCTTCTCCGTGGTGTTCGGGCTGCTGGCAAGGTTCGCTCCCAGCGAGGTTAAAGTGCAGGACTCGGCTCGCTGCAAAGCCTGTCCGGCGCAGTACGCATCCATCGCTGATGGATGCGTCGACCGCTACGACTGTTTCGCCCTGGCTGGTGAAGCCTCACGCCAGCTGAACATCCGTCCATTCGGCGCGGGCCTGCTCCGCGACCAGGCGGCGTCGCCGTCGCTGCTCGCGTTGGTTGTGCTCGTTCTCTCCACCGTCACCTTCGACGGGTTTACCGCTACGCCGGTATGGGTGGATATAGTGAGCGCGGTGCTTCCCGCATTCAGCTTTCTGGGCGGCGACAGACTGACCGGAGTAGAGACTGCGGGCCTGCTGGCGTTCCCCGCCCTCTTCCTGCTCGTCTACTGGGGCTTCTCGCTTGCCATGGCCTCAGCCAGCGGGAACGCCGTGCCTGCTCAGAGGCTGGCCAGGCTGTTCGTCTTTTCGCTGGTGCCCATCGCTCTTGCCTACCACCTGGCGCACTTCCTCTCCTTCCTGCTCATCCAAGGGCAGTTGATCATACCCCTGGCATCGGATCCTTTCGGCTACGGATGGAATCTGCTGGGCACCGCTGAGTTCAATCCCAACATCGCCATTGTGGGGGCAAGGTTCGCCTGGATTACTTCGGTTATCTCCATTGTGGCCGGGCACGTCGTCGCCGTCTACGTGGCGCACGTGGTGGCTCTGAAACGGCTGCCCAACCGTGCGGCGGCGTTGCGCAGCCAGTACCCCATGCTGGTTTTGATGGTGGGCTACACCATGGTAAGCCTATGGATACTGGCCCAGCCCATCACCGAGTTTACGGGAAGCTGAGAGAGCTCGGCTCAGCTAGTGGCTTGGGATTCCTCGGCGAGCTCTTTCCGTCCCTGGTACATGCCGTACCCAATGATGATCAGGCAAACCCCCTGAACGTAGAGAACTAAGGTGTTTACCAGGAGCAGAGATTGGATTCCCAGGTCGGGCGAGTTCATTGCAAACAGGAAGTTGGCCAGCCCCACAGCTCCGCCTGCCACTAGGACGTAGGACGCAACTTTGTAGATGTCCATTGAGGCAAACCGTTTGGATAGCCCAAGGCCAACCATGCTGGACGCCAGCGGAGCCAGCGCTACAAATGCCATTGAGACCGCGGTTATGCTGATGTGCACCGCTAGGGCCGCGGCCTCGAAGTCTGCCGCCGCCGTGCCCCCGCCAACTTCCAGGCTGCTGCGTTGCATCAGGTGGATTTCAAAGTGCCGCATCCCCGTGACGATGATGAGAATGCTCCATTCGATGAAGGTGGCGATAATGCCGAACTGAAGGATCTTGCCTCCCAGCCCGGCTTGCCGGCTCGCCAGGGGATAGAGACCCAGGAGACCAAAGGTCATCAGCAACACCGAAATGAGCGCGACGAAGTTCATCCATTGCGCCAGGACCGGCAAATCGCCCAGGGCGTCCACCGCTGCGGGGAAGTCGGTCTGATCTACCGGGGTTATCAAACTGTACCCTGGAATGAATAGTGGAGCCACAAAGGCAAGAATCACACCTAAAATCAATACAAGACCTGCGTGTCGAACTGTCATCCTAGCCGCCTTTCAGGACTCTGTTCAGCCAAGCCTGAGGTTGAGTTGATTCAATTCAATGGGATACTTGGTATCACACCGAATTTATCGACGGCTATTCTATTTTCATGGCATCTCCTGTGTCAAACTGTTCACCGGTGTCCAGGTCACCGGCGGTGTGTCGACCCACGGCCGCCTTGGGCTTCCCCGATTCTTGTCTATGATAAACTTGATGGCGGCGCCGTCAGAACCCGATACCTCGGTCTGAGTTATCTCCAGGCCCGCCACTCATTCTTTTCTCTTAAACTACTAAGCTGATACTGGTAGGAGGATGTCAGGTGACTACAACCAATGCGCTGGACGACAACTTTGAAGAGGCCGAAAGAGGTCTGGACTGGCTTGAGAAGCTTGAGGCCTTGCAGGCCCGCTCTGCGTCAGACCGGGCCGCGTATGAAGTTGCGGAATACGTGATGAAACTGCGGACGGCGGTGACCGAGTTGGCCGGCGACCGGACAGTCCCTGAGTTGAGCGAGGATGTAGGAATGGAGACGGCGCAGTTGGTGGAGGAGTTGCGTGAAGCGAGGGACGACGATTACTGGAATAGAAGAATCCGTCCCGCGCTTCTGAAGACGGACTCCTGAATATACCCTGATCTTCATCGGATCTTAGTTCAATTAGGCATCGTGACTTGCCCTAATGATAGATGTATCATTTATCGTGCTCCTACATCTTCCGGTTAACTCCTGATGGGAGCGGAGAACTTCGCTTTAATCAAAGCAGTTTGGCTGAAGAGGTGATCGAACATGGCTAGGAAACCGTACCAGGCTATTCTCCTAGTGCCTGCATTGATCATGGTCGTCACAATAGCTGGCATCTTGGCTTTTTTGATCTTCCGGGCGGGTGAACCGGCTCCGCCAAAGGTGGGCTTGATGGCTGAGGCCGCTCTACAATCGCCGGACGGCGCTTCAATGGGAACAGTGACATTCCGGCAAGCCGCTTCCGGAGTCTTGGTCATGGCAGACCTGATGGGACTAACCCCGGGCGGCCACGCCTTCATCATCCACGAAGTCGGCGCGTGTACGCCCGACTTTGGCGCGGCCGGCGACCACTTCAACCCCACTGATGCGGAACATGGCCTTATCCATCCGGCCTGGCAGCGCGGCGAATCGGATGGAGGACACGGCGGCGACCTGCCCAATATCTACGCCGCCTCTGACGGTTCTGCGCGCGCCGACTTCTTTACCGTTGGAATCACGCTGGATATGGATCTGCGCCATTCCGTATTCGACGCGGACGGCTCCGCCATCATCGTGCACGAAAAGCCCGACTCCTATGGACAACAGGAGTCGGATACCGGCGACCGCATAGCCTGCGGGGTCATCAGGCCTAGATAGAGTTCACAACTGCTGAGATTCCCATACGCGTGCAGGACGGGAACTTCTACCGCAAATCCAGGGGATTGAACGACACCTGGCGGTCAAAGGTGTCTATTCCCTCTTTCCGCTTCACGTAAGCCACCACCAGGTAGGTCAAGGGCGTCGCGGCGGTCTCGTAGAGCACCTTCACTATCCACTGGGTGAGTATCAGTTCCGTCAGGTTGGATCCCGCCAGTGTGCCCGCGAACGCCAGGGTAATGAATACTACCGAGTCCAGCCCCTGCCCTACTATGGTGGAACCGATGGTGCGCACCCACAGCATGCGGCCTTCCGTGATCAGCTTGAGCCGCGACAGCAGCATGGAGTTGGCGAACTCGCCTATCAGGTAGCCGGCAAAGGACGCCGCCAGCAGGCGCGGCGTGTAGCCCAGGATGGCCTCGTAAGCCGGTTGGTCTTCCCAGAACGGCGCGGCGGGCAGCAGGCCGCCTATCCAGAACCCAAGCACCGCCACGGAGTTGCAGAGAAAGCCCAGCCAGATAACGCGGCGCGCAAATCGGTACCCGTACACCTCGGTGAGTATGTCGCCGATTATGTAGGTCATGGGGAAGAGAACTATTGCCGCCGGCAAAACGCGTCCACCGACCTCTACTATCTTTACGGCGATGATGTTCGAGGTTATGAGCAAGGTAACAAACAGCGCTGCCAGGGTGAGGAATAGCGCCGTGATTCGTGGCTGAGCGTCGTTCATATCAATGCCTCTCCGATGGTTCCAGTCCCAGCATCCTGATCATGGCCCGGGTCTTGTACTTGCGATTGAGGTTCAAGATCAGCGCGGTGATGCCCTCCACGTAGCGGGCAACCCTCAAAGCGCCGCCGTCGACCGGTCTCAGGTCGGGTATCATCCTGGCCAGTTCCATGGTCTGTAACCTGGCCTGCTCGTCGTCCGAGCATACCAGCACGTCGCCTTCCAGGGCGCGGCTTGGCGACCACAGGTCGACCGCGCTGACGTTCTGAAACGCCGCCGCGACCCGTGACTCCGGCAGCAACCGCCGTGCCTGCTCAGCCGCCGACCCTTCGGGCACCTGTATCAGCCCCGCCGAGCCTTCATCGAAAGCCAGGGGGGCCACCGTGGACACCACCAGCTTCCCCGCCAGCGCCTCCGCCAGCGGCTCCAGCAAGCCTGCCTGGGCCTGATATGGACAGGTAATGAAAACCACCTCGGCCTGCTCAGCCGCCTCTCGATTGCTAGCGCCCGATACGCCCTCCACCGACCCCCGTTCCAAAACCGCGCGAGCGGCCTCCTGGGCGCGAACAGCCTGGCGGGACCCAATCACGACTCGCTCGCCCGCCAGCGCAAAGCGTAAAGCCAGTCCACGTCCTTCAAGTCCAGTGCCTCCAAGGAATCCAATCACTCTTATCCGCCTACCTGATTGTGAATTGGCAAAGTATACCATCCGTGTTGCCAGACGCGCCGGCATACTGGCACACGTGCATAACTCATATCCGCTCATGGTGAGCTTGTCGAACCATTTGAGTGGATGCAAGCAATCCTCCCACATCCGTCATGCCCGTGACGACGGGTATCCAGGAGTGGTGCGTGGGGCCCTACCCTTGTGATAAGCTCCGTCCATCCCGCACCGGAGGGCTGCCTTGGCGCAAGAGTTGACCCGGATGAAGTCCCGGCTCTACCCTCGGAACACGCCGCCCCTGGACGCCCGGCGGATAGCGCAGTACACGCCTGCAATCTCCCCGGAATGGGAAGTGGCGGACAACAAGCTCCGCCGACTCTTCGCCTGGGACAGCTTCAAGGAAGCTATGTTCTTCGTGAATGCCCTGGCCTACCTGGCCGAGCAGGAAAACCACCACCCCGACCTTACCGTCAGCTACAAGCGGGTCACCGTTGAGCTGACCACTCACGACGTCGGCGGCCTCTCTTTGAACGATTTCATTGTGGCCGCTAAGATCGACAAGCTCGTAGAGAGCGCCGAAGCCAACCAGCTAACGGAGTGAACCTATGATCATCGACTACAAGTCCCAGCCGCGTTCCGAGCCATCCTACGACGTCGTTACCGAGAAGGACATCATGGTGCCCATGCGGGACGGAGTGAACCTGGCCACCGACGTATACCGCCCCGCCTCCAACGGCAAGCCCGTTGAGGGAGCGTTTCCCGTCCTCCTCGAGCGCACCCCGTACGACAAGGAGGCCCGCGGCGCTTCCGACCTCGCCGCCTTCTTTGTGCAGCGCGGCTACGTCATGGTGCGGCAGGACAACCGTGGGCGCTACAAGTCTGAGGGGACATTCACCAAGTACGTGGACGACGCCAACGACGGCTACGACTGCTTGCAGTGGATAGGAAGCCAGGACTGGTGCAACGGCAACGTGGGCACCTACGGCACCTCGTACGGTGCGCATACCCAGGGCGCTATGGCCTCATCGGATCCGCCATACCTCGCCGCCATGGTCATCGATAGCGGCGCGTTTTCCAACGCATACATGTGCTCCTGCCGGCACAACGGCGCATTCGAGTTGCGGCAGGCCACCTGGGCCTTCAACCAGGCTCTGGTCAGCAAGGAAGCATCGGAAGACCCCGTGATCAAAGCCGCGCTGGAGTCAACCACGATCACCGATTGGTTCAGTCGCTTGCCGTGGAAGAAGGGTCTTTCGCCCCTGAAGTGGGTGCCTGACTACGAGGAGTACCTGCTAGAGATATGGACGCACAGCGAATACGACGACTACTGGAAGCAGCCCGGCCTCTGCGCCGAGGAGCACTACGACACCTGGTCGGACGTGCCGCAGCTTCATTTCGGAAGCTGGTACGACTCCTATACCCGCACCACCTGCGACAACTACGTGGCGCTTTCCCGGATGAAGAAGGCGCCGGTGCGCCTGCTCATGGGCCCCTGGACCCACGGCCAGCGTTCCGTAAGCTACTCCGGAGAGGTCGACTTCGGCGAGCAAGCGCCGCTCGACGGCAATCTGGCCCACGACTACGACGACTTCCGCCTTGCCTGGTTCGACGCCTGGTTCAAGGGACTGGAAAACGACATCGAAAAGCAGCCTCCCGTCCTCATCTTTGTCATGGGTGGCGGCGACGGCCGCATCAACGCGCAGGGCAGGCTCAACCACGGCGGAAGCTGGCGCTTTGAGAATGAATGGCCGCTGGCTCGCACCAAATACGCCAGTTTCCATCTCCACGCCGACGGCTCGCTGAGTCAGGAGGCCCCGGCGGCAGACGTGCCGCCCAGCCGCTACCAGTTCGATCCCGACCATCCCGTGCCCACCATCGGCGGCAATATGTCATCGGGGCCCGGCATCCTGGATCCCGGCGCATACCATCAGGCGGAACGCCCCGACCGGCTGGGCAGCCGCGAACCGTACCTGCCCCTATCTTCCCGGCACGATGTGCTGGTCTTCCAGACCCCTCCCTTGGAGGACGACGTGGAGATCACCGGCCCAATCACGGTCAATCTGTGGATATCCTCGTCCGCCGTGGACACGGACTTCACTGCCAAGCTGCTCGACGTCTATCCGCCCAGTGAGGACTACCCCGACGGTTTCGACATGAACATAAGCGACAGCATCATGCGCGCCCGCTTCCGCGATTCATGGGAGAAACCGGAGTTGATGACTCCGGGCCAGGTTTACAAGCTGAGCTTTCCCCTATACCCGACCAGCAACCTGTTCAAGAAAGGCCACCGCATCCGCGTCGACGTCTCCAGCTCCAACTTCCCCCGTTTCGACGTCAATCCCAACACGGGCGAACCCCTTGGCAGGAGCCTGCGGAAAGAGGTGGCGGTAAACGCCGTCTACCATGACCGGGAGTACCCTTCCCACGTCGTGCTGCCCCTCGTGGCGAGCTAAACAAACGAGCAGACCGGTAGCATCGCGCATCCGCTCACATCCATCCCGTAGGGGCGGTTCGCGAACCGCCCTCTTTCCGCTCATGGTGAGCCTGTCGAACCATATGAGCGGAGAGAACCTCTTCCCCCTTTGATGGGGGAAGATTGAGATGGGGGTGAACTGTACCACGATATAGGGATGTGGATGAACCTACCCTACATCCGGCCCATGTCTCCGGCCAGCGAGTCCACGTCGAACCCCTCTTTCCTGGCGCGCAGATCCAGGTAGACCACCACGCCCCCAACATAGGTGAACGGCGCTATAACCGCGGCCCCAGCCATGGTCAGCAGATTCCCCACGACTGTCGTATCCTCTCCCGAAACCAGCAGGCCGGGCAGCGAAGCCGCGAATACGGCCACTACGGTGATCGCAACGTAAACTATGCCTATGCCCAGAACCCTCAGCCAGCTGCCCCTGACCAGCTCCCAGCTGCGAGCCAGCGCATCCATGGGACGCCTGCCCTCTATCATCACCGCCTGAACGTAGAAGAACCAGGAGACAAGGATAAAGACCAGTAAGGGAATGCCAATGACAACGAGACTCAGCAACACCGCCGCGCTCACTGCCGCGGCGTATATCAAGGTGCTGCCCAGCAGAGACGGGATAGATCTAATGGCCGCGGCGTACCCTCCGGCAATCGTACCCGTGTAGCCCAGGTACTTCCCCACCACAATGTAGGTGGTGGCGGCATTGGCCAGCACGCCGGCAAGAAAACCCAGGACGAATACCGTTACGACTTCATACGTGAGCGCCGGCGTTGATGTAACAGCATCCGTGGGCGTCGGGGTTGGCGTGTCAGCCGATAGAAAAGCTCCTACAAAAAACGGTATGTGGCCTATCAACGATACGCCGAGCAGCAGGAGAAAGCTGCTCTGGTAGATCCTGAACGTTTCGCTTAGCAGAGAGGCCAGGTCTTTGGTAGAGAACCCCACCGTGTTCGGTGTGAGGTCCGGCACGGGCGGCAGGCCGTAAGCGTCATACTGAGTGGATTCTCGTTCTACGGGCAGCTTCATACCGCACTGATCGCAGTACTCCGCCTTTTCGCCGTTGTAAGCGTTGCATCTGGAACAGGTCAAAGGCTAAGTCCTTTCTCTCCCAGTCCACAAACTCCGCTCATGGTGAGCTTAGAGTTTACCCTGAGCGTAGCCGAAGGGAACCAATGAGCGGAGCTGTTGTGCCATGTCCGCTCACTCCCTTCGACCGTGCTCAGGGTGAGCGGGCAAAACATGTTCACCAAAATCCTTGCCTTGCCAGCAGCCATAGGGGGTGCAACCCGCTAGATGACCCCCTCCTCGCGCATTGCAGTGAACGCCTCTTCGTAAGCGGCCACCGTGAAATCTATGTCCGCTTCCTGATGAGTCGCCGATACAACCATCGTCTTCCACATCGGGTCTACTCCGGCATTGAGCATGCCCACCTTCAAGGCGCCGATCTTCTCCGGTGTCATGGAAGCCCTTATCTGATCGTGGGGCATATCGTTGATCGACTCCGGGTCCACCGGCGTGCCCATGGTCAAGTGCACCAGCGAGGCCACACCGTAGGCGCAGCCCGGTATCTCCAGGCGCGCCATCACCTGGTTGACCCCGTCTTTCAGTCGCGTGGCCATCGCCTCCGCATGAGCGTTGGCGTTGGTGGTGGCAACCAGGTTCAGCGCCGCCGCGCCCGCCGCCGCCGATACCGGGTTGGCGTTGAAGGTGCCCGGATGTGAAACGCGACGCGACGCGTCCCAGTTGGGATCGCCGCGGCGCTGGATCATGTCGACTATTTCCGCTTTGCCCGCTACGGCCCCTCCCGGCAGGCCGCCTCCCAGTATCTTGGCAAGCGACGTCATGTCGGGCGTGACTCCGAACCTGCCCTGTGCGCCGCCCGGCGAAGAGCGAAATCCGGTGACCACCTCGTCGAATATGAGGACTACACCCCGGCGATTCGTCAGCTCGCGCAGCTCCTCTAGGAACGACGGATGTATCGGCGACACTCCCATGTGCGCCCCCGTCGGCTCCAGGATGATGGCCGCCATGTCGTCGTTGTCGTCCAGCGCCTTCTCCACCGCTCCGATGTCGTTGACCTCCGGCAGCACCACCATGCTCTGCCACGTCTCGGCGGGAATGCCCGGCCCCGACTCGTTTCCGTTGGCCATGGCGTAGTCGTGCCAGCCGTGGAAGTGGTCGAAGAACTTGATGATCTTGCTCTTTCCCGTATAGGCGCGAGCCAGGCGCATCGCCATCAACGTAGCTTCCGTGCCGGAGCTGGTGAATCGCACCTTCTCCGCCGATGGAATCAGCTTTGACACCAGCTCGCCCCACCTGACTTCCAGCTCCGTGTTCGCGCCCAGGTGCGTCCCTTTCGACACCTGCTCCGTCACCGCGCCGACCACTGCCGGATGCGAGTGCCCCAGCAGCAGGGAGCCGTGACCGGAAACGTAGTCTATGTACTCGTTGCCGTCCACGTCCCACTTCCTTGGCCCCTCGGCGTGCGTGGCGTAGATGGGAAACGGAGCAAGAAACCGAGTCTCGTGCGTAACGCCGTCAGGGAAGAGGCCTTTTGAACGCTCCTCGTACAGCTTTCTTGAAGTTGGATGAAGCTCGTAGAAACGTTCCGTTAAAGTTGACATTGGTACCTCCGTATCGTCAAACCGGCGCTCTCGGCCCCGGCCACTGCGCACATTGTAGAACAGCGCCCCTCACTTGGAAAGATGCACAGCGTGCACCAACTGTCATTCTGAGCGCAGTGAAGAATCCAAAGCCGTCCAGCTAATACAACCCGTTCGCCCTGAGCCTGTCGAAGGGTCCGCACTCTTCCACTCCCACTCCCCCTGACACTTCCCCCTTCCCCATTCCCTCCCCTGCCCGATACCCTACCCACGTGGACACACTACAAACAACCAAGCGCCGGCGAGGCGGGCAGCCCGGCAACCGGAACGCCCGCACCCACGGCTTCTACTCGGCCCGCATCCCGGAGAATGAGCAGGACTCCATTGACGCCGTCCGGCTCAAGGGCCTCGAGGCTGAGATTGCCTTGATTCGCTTCAAAATCCGACGCATCGTCTCCTACCCGGACGCTCCCCCCGAACTGCTTTTCCGAGCCATCGGAGCGCTCGCCCGCACCATCCAGGCCAATGAAATCATCAAAAAATACCGCTTCTAGAACCCCCGCACCGTCACGCCCACTCCCAAGACTGTCATTCTTGAGCGAAGCGAAGAATCCAAAGCCGTCCAGTCAAATAAACCCCGCTCATGGTGAGCCTAGAGTTTATCCTGAGCCTAGCCGAAGGGAACCACATGAGCGGGAATGGAAGTCACCTACCCTGAGCCCTGCATCGTCATTCCCGACCCTGATCGGGAATCCAGGTGGGGTGGAGTGCAACAACCCTCTCGCCCTGAGCCTAGAGTTTACCCTGAGCATAGCCGAAGGGAAGGACCTGCCCCGAAGGAACCGATTCGTTTCTCACCTCAAAAAAATAGTTGGTTCGCGTTTAGCCTTGCAGCTTGACATAACGTTGGAAACGAATCCCTCCCCTACCCGCCCGCGGCCATGTGATAGGATGCCCCCCGTGGACGCATCGCTGGAAAACCCCCAAGACCTCCAACGCGCCGCCCAAATACTGGGCGCTTCTCAGTACGTGGTCGCCCTCTGCGGCGCGGGCATGAGCGCCGAGAGCGGCATACCCACCTACCGCGGGCCCGGCGGCCTCTGGACGCGCATCGGTGAGCCTGACCCCCGCAGCTACGACGCCTTTATCGCCGACCCCAAGGCCTGGTGGGAGCGGACCCTGGGCCTGCGGGAAAGCGATGAACAGCCGGAACGCGTCGAGTTCCGCCACGCCATAGAGACCGCGGAGCCCAACCCTGGCCACTACGCGCTGGCAGACCTGGAAGCAATGGGGCTGCTCAAGCACACCATCACCCAGAACGTCGACGGCTTGCACCGGGAGGCGGGAAGCAGAAGCCTATCGGAGATACACGGCAACCGCACCCTTCTCCGCTGCATGGACTGCTCGCTCAGACTGCCCCGCTCCGAGTTCAGTTTCGACGAACTGCCGCCCCGCTGTGCGGAGTGCGGCGGCGTAGTCAAGGGCGACGGCGTCATGTTCGGCGAGCCCATACCCCGCGACGTGCTGGAAAGGTGCTTCCAGGAGACGGACAGATGCGATTGCATGCTAATCCTGGGAACCTCGGCCACCGTCTATCCCGCCGCCGGATTCCCCATGCAGGCCAGGCAGCGCGGCGCCTACCTGATCGAGATCAACATCAACCCCACTCCTTTCACGGAATGGACCGACGTTTCCTTGCGCGGCCCCACCGGCGAGATGCTGCCTCAGTTGGCGGCGCTGGTCCGGCAGTTGCTGCACGGGCCACGCCGAGCTACATAGCGCTCTTCAACTCGTCCCACACGGGGTCACAGGCCGCTATCTCTTCCGGGTCCAGCCTCGCTTCCGCCGCCGATATGCTCTGCTGTAGCTGCTCAGTATTGCTGGCCCCCACAATAGCCGATGTAATTGCCGGATTCGCCAGCACCCAGCTCAAGGCAAGCTCAATCAGCGTATGGCCGTACTTGCCGGCTATCGCCTCCAGCTTCTCCACCGCCTCAAAGTTGCGCTCGTACCAGTAGATATCGCGGTACATCTCCCGCAGATCGAACCGGGTACCGGGAATCGGCGGCTGCCCGCGCTTGTGCTTGCCCGTGAGCAGTCCCGCTGCAATCGGGTTGTACGGTATCACGCCCACGTCTTGTGAAAGGCAGACCGGCAGCAACTCCTCCTCTATGCCGCGGAACAGCAGGTTGTAGCGGGGCTGCACCGTCTCGAATCTGGCCAAGCCCTTCATGTCGCTGATCCAGAGGGATTTGGTCAGCTGCCATCCGGCAAAGTTGGAGCAGCCTATGTAGCGCACTTTGCCCTGCCGCACCAGGTCGTCCAACGCGCGTAGTGTCTCCTCCAATGGAGTGTCAGCGTCCCAGGAATGCACTTGGTACAGGTCTATGTAGTCGGTCTGAAGGCGCGTGAGGCTGGCGTCTACGGCGTCCATGATGTGCTTCCTGGACAGACCGATGTCGTTGACGCCGGGGCCCATCCTGCCGCGCACCTTGGTGGCAATCACGGCCCGGTCACGACGGCCCTTGAGCGCCTCACCCAAGTACCTCTCCGACAGTGTCTCCGTGTAAACGTTGGCCGTATCGAAGAAGTTAATGCCCGCGTCCCAGGCTGTATCCACAATGCGCCGCGACTCTTTCTCATCGGCTTGGCCGCCAAAGGTGAGGCATCCCAGGCAAATACGGGATACTTCCAGACCGGTCCGTCCCAGGTTAACGTAGTCCACAAGCGCCCCCTAGCTACGCGCAATTTCTACAAATATACCAGCCCCGGACTCCAATGGTAAGGAGCCGGTTGAGGATTGACAGCCCCTTACACGCAGACTAGAATCGCCGACGACTTGAGCCTTAAACATAAACATTCCTACTATTCTTTAACAAAACAAGGCTGGGAACAGGAAGGTCTTTACATCAAGGCCATGAAAATTGAATTCTTGCCGCACCGCCGGGTGGCAGCCTGGATAATTGGGAAGTAGCGGTGCAACCTAGCTCCACAAGAAGACCGGGAGACCGTGTGCTGCGGCAGGCGCGCAGGCAGGAGCTCGAACCCGTACACATTGCCCCGGCAACACCGAGAAGGCCCGGTCGCAGGTTTAACTCGCCGCTTATCCTCCTCTACGGCTTCGGCAGTCTGATAGCCGTGGGCACATTCCTGCTCTGGCTACCATACTTCAATACCACCGGCAAGTTCACCCCGTTCCTGGACGCCCTTTTCACCGCCACCTCGGCAGTTACTGTCACCGGGTTGGTAACCGTGGACACCGCAACCTTCTGGAATACATCCGGCCAGGTGATCATAGCCGCCCTGATACAGATAGGCGGCCTTGGCTTCATGAGCACAGCCACGTTCCTGCTGGTCATCTTCACTCAGCGCATAACCCTGACCAATCAACTCTTAATGGGCGACTCCCTGGGCGTGAGCCACTCCAGCGGCCTACTCAGGCTGACCGTCCAGGTGGTGATTCTGACCTTGATCATCCAGGTTGTGGCCTTTCTGATCCTGCTTTGGCGCTTCCTCCCCCAATATCAGGCGGGGGAAGCTACGTGGCAAGCTATCTTCCTTGCCATATCGGGCTTCAACAACGCCGGGTTCAATATACTGCCTGAATCCAACAGCCTTGCCATATTCCGAGAAGAGATCTGGGTTATTGGAACCGTTACCATTCTCATCATATTGGGCAGCATCAGCTATACGGTTCTTGTAGAGCTTATACGCTATCGCAAATTCAAGAGACTCAGCGTGGACAGCAGGCTGGTTCTGATAATGACCATTCTTCTGTTCTCTGTAGGCACCGTGGTGGTGTTCGTTTCCGAGTTCCGCAATGAGGCGACCCTCAAAGGATTGCCGTTCAGCACTCAGATCGTCGATTCATTCTTCCACACCGTCAGTGGACGCACCGCGGGGTTCACCACAATAGACTTTTCACAGACCGGCCAGCAGACTAACGTTTTCTTTGCCGGTATGATGTTCATTGGCGGGGCGTCCGGCTCCACAGCCGGGGGCATCAAAGTGAACACCGTGGCAGTGATATTCATCGCCATCCTGACCACTATCCGAGGCCGTGGCCAGCCGGAGGTCTTTGGCAAAGAGATACCCTTTGGACAGATCCAGCGAGCGTTGACCGTGGCGGCTTTAGGGGTAACAGCAGTGTTCGTTGTTGCGTTTCTATTGGTTATAACGGAAGGACTGGCGTTTGAAGACCTGCTCTTTGAGACCTTTTCCGCATTTGGCACCGTAGGATTATCCACGGGAATAACGCCGGAGTTGACACCATGGGGCAAGTCTATAATCATTAGCACTATGTTTGTGGGAAGGATAGGCCTGCTCACCATTGCCCTTGCCCTGGGACAACAACAGCGGCGGGCCATATACCGTTATCCACAAGAACGAGTTAGAATAGGTTAGGTAGCAATCATGGCCAACCAAGCAGCAGTCATAGGCCTGGGACGGTACGGTATAAGCCTGGCTCAAGAGCTGTACCAGTTGGGATTCGACGTCTTGGGAATAGACACGGACGAACAACTGGTGCAAGACCTTGCGGGTCAACTCACCTACGTGGTAAGAGCCGACGCCACCAGCGAGTCTGTACTGCGGGACTTGGGTGTTGCCAGCTTCGACCTCACCGTTGTCGCTATCGGCACAGACATTCAGGCCAGCATCATGACTACCCTACTCCTCAAGACCCTCGGGGTGAAGCAGATAATAGCCAGGGCCAACAACCCGCTGCACGCACAGACTCTGGAACGCATAGGAGCGGACTTTGTAGTCTACCCTGAGCAGGAGGCGGGCGTGCGCTTGGCGCACACCCTGTTCAATCCCAACGTGATGGAGTACGTTGGAATTACCAATGACTTCGGCATAAGCAAGTTCAAACCGCCAGACCACATGGTGGGGAAGACGCTGGAGGACGCCGGACTCGGCGGCACCCGCGACCGATACGGCATAGCCGTGCTGGCTATCCGTAGGCGTAGAGAGCCTATCCTGTTCCCTTCCAAGGATGAAGAGGTGGAGCCCGGGGACATCCTGTTTGTGGCTGGCAGAGACGACCTTCTCAATAGGGTCAGGCTTGGAGAGGCCCCGCCTTCACGAACGCGCACACCATCTAGAGTGAGTTGAGCCTTGAGATCCACCCTTCATCTCGTTGATTTAATGTTAATTTGACGTTAAATTTAACGTTGATTTAACGCCGCTATGAAGGCTATGATCAAGGCTGCATCTACACTATCCCTGACTTTGAACACCTAAGAACAGGAATAAACGAGGGTCATGCGAGCACATAAAGTTCTTGTGCCTGTTCACGGAGATGAATGCGATACCGATGCACTCTCGCTGGCGTGCGACATCACCCGTGACAGCAAAGGCAAAGTATACGTAGTCTACGTTATAGAAGTGCACCGTGAGCTCCCCTTGGACGCAGAAGCTACCCTGGAAGAAGAGAGGTGTGAGACCGTCCTTGAGCAGATGGAGAACCTGGGCAAGAAATTCCACGGCAATGTACAAGCGGAGATACTCAGAGCCAGAGACGCCGGTCCGGCATTGGTCCAAGAAGCAGAGGAACGAGAAGTAGAGGCAATAGTAATGGCCCTACCCTACAAGACGCACAATGGAGTCTTCAGTTTGGGCCATACGGTTCCGTATATCTTGAAGAACGCCGCATGCCCGGTACTCCTCTGGCACCCACCAAGATCCAACAACGGCCTGGAGCGCAATGGTTCTTGACCATCAACCATGTCATTCTGAGCCCTTCGACTCCGTTCAGGATAAACTCTGCGAAGAATCTGTTATGGCTATACCCTTATCAGTCCTTCGCAAGGCCACAGTGATTTCTATAGAGCCTGTCCCATCATTCCCGCGAAGGCAGGAATCCACAACCTCCCGAATACCAGCGCGTCAGACATCCGAGACAGTTTGCTCATGAACATAGTCATTTCAGGCTGCAGCCGCGCCGGAGCTATGATTGCTCGCAGACTGGCTTCTCAAGGGAACACCGTCACTGTTGTAGACTCCAACGAGGAGAACTTGCGGTGCTTGACTGAGTCAATCGAGCTCAGGACTCTTCTTGGCGATGCCACGCAAGACGAAGACCTGGTTATGGCCGGCATAGAGCAAGCGGAAGCTTTCCTTGCCGTAGAGACAAAAGATGCCAGGAATATTCTGGCATCACAGAAAGCGCTGCACACCTTCGGCGTGAAGAACGTGATATGCCATATCGCCGACCCCATCAGGCAGCAGATGTACGCAGAACTGGGATTGAAAACTGTCAGTACGGCCAACATACTGTCTGATATGATTCTGGAGGGGCTGTACAGCTAGCCATGTATGTCATAATCGTAGGTTGTGGAAAAGTTGGGTATCACCTCACCAGAGCTTTGCTGGAAGCTGAGCATGAAGTGCTGGTTATAGAACGCGATTCACAGCGCTATGCTTACGTTGTCGACAGGCAGGGCAGCATTGCCATAAGCGGCGACGGCTCGGAGGCCTCGGTCCTGGAAGAGGCCGGCGCCAGCCGTGCCGACGTTCTCATCGCCGTCACCGGTCTTGATGAGGACAACCTGGTAGCTTGCCAGGTTGCCAAGCGCAAATTCCGGGTGCCGCGGACAATAGCCCTGGTTAACAACCCTCAAAACGACGATCTGTTCCGCAAGCTGGGCGTAGACGTGATAGTCAGTCATACCGACATAATACTGAGCCATGTAGAAGAGGAGTTGCCCCAGCATGCACTGGTGCATCTGCTGCCGCTGCCCGGATCTAAACGACACCTGGTCGGAGTACAGATACCTCCTGATGCCGAAGCGGCGGGCAAGCCTTTGGAGTCGCTGGAGCTTCCCCAGGGCACCGTAATAGCCCTGCTGGTAGATGAAGAGGGAGAACCAGAGGTTCCTTCTCCTGAAAAGGTCCTGCAACCCAACTCTGAAGTCATAGCGGTGACCACCGCCTCTGACGAAGAGGCGTTGTACAACGTTCTAACCCGCGTGGCGGTCAGCTGATGCCACACAGGGTGGCCTATCTAGGCCCAGCGGGCACGTTCACCGAAGGCGCTGCCATCAAACACGCCCCGCAAGCCGAGCTAATCCCCTGCCCCAGCATCTCCGCGGTCGCCGAAGCAGTGAGCAACGGCAGGGCAGAAGAGGGGATTGTACCCATCGAAAACAGCTTGGAAGGCTCGGTCAACGACACCCTGGACATGCTAATCAACGAACCCTCGTTGTTCATTTGTGGAGAGCTTGTGCTGCCCGTTCAGCACTGCCTCTTGGTGAGAGACGGGATGAACGTTTCCGATATAAAGATAATCTACTCGCATCCGCAGGCGCTGGCGCAATGCCGCAGGTATCTGGAGGCGCATTTCCCCGGCGTTTCCGCCGCGGCGGCCTTGAGCACGGCCGCAGCGGCAAAGCGGCTGAACGATACACAAGAGCCGGCGGGCGCCATAGGCACAATCCGCGCCGCCGAACTTTATAAGCTGGACGTGCTGGCCCACGGCATCCAGGATAACCCCAACAATGTGACCAGATTCGCGGTGCTGGGGCATTCAGACCGGGAACCCACGGGCAACGATAGGACATCTCTGTGCTTCTCCTTCACCAACGACCGGCCGGGATTGCTGTACGGCGTTATTAAGGAGCTTGCCGAACGCGGCATAAACCTAGCCAAGATAGAGTCCAGACCCACAGGCGAGAGTCTGGGAACGTACATCTTCCTCATAGACCTGGACGGGCACAGGGAAGAGACGCCGGTCAGAGAGGCACTACAACACCTACAGGAGCAGGCATCCTGGTTCAGGATATTCGGCTCCTACCCGCGCTACCGTCGCATAAGCTGACGTACTCAACCCCGTACCGGTGTCCACTGGCGCCCACTTCTCACTTTTGTCTCAGGCTGTCTTGCTATTAGCTAGGAGTCCTGCAAAGCGGCTTGCTAGAATTAACTCGATATGATCCCGGTAAGACTCACCGTAGAGAACTTCAAGTGCTACAGGCAGAACGTACCGCCGCTGCATCTCGGCGGCATACATATCGCGTGTCTAACTGGAGCCAACGGTCACGGGAAGTCGTCGCTATTGGACGCAATCACCTGGGCGTTGTGGGGAGACGCAGTACACCGGCCGCAGGAAGAACTGGTGCACACTGGCGAACAGGACATGCGAGTTGAGCTTGAGTTCATTGCGGAAGGACGCACTTACGGAGAGGGACAGGGGCAACTGTACAGGGTAATACGCAGGTACTCCAGGGGGCGCGGAGCACGGGCCGGAAGCACCGATTTACAGCTACAGATAGCAACCGGCCGTCCAAGCCCGGCGACGCCTGCCTCCTCCACCGGACAGATGGCTAGCAATTCCGACGCTCAAGCCGGCCCAAGCGAGGCAAGCATGGCTGCTACGGATCGGCCGGTGGCCGCACTGCTGGACGCTGAAGATGAAAGAGGTACTACCTGGAGAGAAGCCGGGGGAAGCACGGTGCGCGAAACGGAGGCGGCCATACGCCGGTTGGTGCGCATGAACTACGATACGTTCGTGAACAGCGCCTTCTTGGTGCAGGGTCGCGCCAATGAGTTCACCACAAAACGCCCGGCGGACAGGCAAAGAGTGCTCGGAGAGATACTGGGGCTGGGCTTCTACGAACGGCTCATGGAACGGGCACGGCGTAAAGTGCGAGAGATCAGCGCCGAGTCCCGGCTGCTGGAAGGTCAGTTGCAAGCCTGGTCTCAGCAGCTGGAACGCAGAGCAGAACACCAAGCCCAACTGCCGGAAGCACAATCTAAGCTTGCCGCAAGCTCAGAGGCGCTGAAGCAGGCTGAGGAGTTGGCCAATTCATTGCGCGGGCAGACTGAATCGCTCAGGACACGCCGGAAAGAGCTGGAAGACCTTACATCCAGAGTCGCCTCGGAAAGTGAGGAACTACGGCACCTCAGGGAACTGGCATCGCTGCATAGCAGACAGATCAGCGAATGGGAGAAACTGTCCCAACGGCGAGAGGTTATCCAAGAGGCGTACCGCAGGTTGACAGAGGCACGGTTCAGAGAGCAGAACGCCGTCCAGCGGCAGGTGCCGTTCGCCCGCCTTCAAGAACGGATGAAACCACTGGAATTGCTGGCTGGGACGCTGGCCGCACTGGAAACGGACGTTTCAACGGCGGAGCAGGAGCAATCCGCTCTAGAGGAACGAGAAAAGGCGCTCGAAGCACAACGCCTCGAACTCCAGAACATGGAGGTGAAGGAGCAAACCCTGACCGCGGATAACCAGCGCCTGCGAAGCGAGATGCAGGCGCTTCGTGACAAGGTAGACATGCTGTCTGAGGGAGAAGCCAAATGCCCCCTGTGCGGCACAGACCTGGGTGAACAGGGTAAAGAGCATATCCAGGCTGAATACGAAACGCAGGGCCAAGCGCTGGCGCAGCAATACCGGCAAAATGAGGCGGTATTAGCCCAGGCACTGCCCAAGCGTAAAGAGATCACAGCGACCGTGGCTAGAGAGGCGGAGTCGCTGCAGCAGGCGAAGCGAACACTGCTGACACGCTTGGCGGCCCTAAGACAGCAACTGGACGAGGCACAGAAAGCGCCGAATCAGTTGGAGGTGATACGCAGGGAACTGGCCGAACTAGGCTACGATCCCGAGGCGCACCAGCGTCTCAAGCAAGAGATCGATAAGCTTCTTCCCGCCGAGAACGAACACCGACTGCTGGAACAGGCGGAAAGCTCTATACCGGAGGAAAGAGACAAACTCAACCGGGTAGTGGCGTCGGCGAACCGGCGGGAAGAAGATGTCGCCCGGTCTGAGCAACAAATCGAGGCCATAAGAAAAGAGACCGCATCGCTCGACGAGATGGAACGTCAGTACGCCGCGGCGGAAACGGAAAGACTGTCCAGACAAGAGGAATACCAGTCTCTGACCGGACAGGTACAGCATCTGGAATTCATGCTGAAGCAATACGCTGAAACAGACCTGAGAAGGAAGGAGGCAGAAGCCAAACTCAAGGAACTGTTGGAGAGGCGGGAACTCTATGAGCAGCTGGTAACTGCTTTCGGCAGAACGGGTGTCCAGGCATTGCTGGTGGAATCCGCCTTGCCGGAGCTGGAAGCTGAGGCAAACAGACTGTTGGGGCGGATGACTGACAATACAATGCACCTCAAGCTGGAGACTCAGCGAATCCCCCAGCGTGGTGAGCCCGTGGAGACGCTGGAGATAAAGGTGGCGGACGCATTGGGAACGCGCAGCTACGAGACTTTCAGCGGAGGTGAGGCCTTCCGAATCAATCTGGCGCTGCGTATCGCGCTATCCAAGCTGCTGGCGCAACGATCCGGAGCGCCGCTTCCCACACTGTTCATCGACGAGGGGTTCGGCACACAGGACACCACGGGCCGCGAGCGGATATTGGACGTTATTCAGTCGATAGCCGACGATTTTGAACGGATACTGATCATCACCCACATGGACGAGATGAAGGAGTCTTTCCCTGTGCGAATAGAGGTGGAGAAACGGGATGACGGCTCCACATTTGCTATAACGTAGCCGTCCGCCGGAGAGCGCTACTTACGGGACGTCGTCCTGAGCAGCCGCCGACCCGTGGGACACCCGTCAGCCAGCACGCACGATTGGCAAAGCGGACGAGGAGCCTTGCAGACCTGCCTGCCGTGAGTAATCAAGCAGACGTGAAAAGCGTACACGTCGTCAGGGGGCACCGCAGCTTCCAATAGGTCGTGGGCCTGGTCAACGCTGGTCTTATCCCCAATCAGGCCCAGCCGTTTGCTGACCCTGTAAACATGGGTATCCACCGCCATCGCCGGCATTCCGAATGAGAAGCACAACGTCACGGCGGCTGTCTTCTTGCCCACGCCTGGGAGAGACGTAAGCCACGCCTTGGCTTCGGAGAGCGGCATCTCTTGAAGAAAGTCTAGGTCAAGGATTCCCCGTTCCTCAATTATCCGGTTGAGCGCCTCTTTGATACGCGGCGCCTTCTGCTGGGCCAGCCCGCCGCTTCTAACGGCGTCGGCTATCTCCTCCACGTCCGCCTCAACCACTGCCTCCAACGAACCGAAGCGTGCAATCAAACTGTCGTAGGCTCTTTCCGAGTTAATATCGGAAGTGTGCTGGGATAGAATTGTGGTGACAAGCTCAGCCACAGGTTCCCTGCGTCGTTCCCAGTGCAGGGGGCCATACTCGCTGACGAGCCGCCTGAGCACCTCCCCGGCGGTCACGTTTCTAGCCGTCTTTCTATCTCTTGACATATGAACATTGCCCGCGAACGGCATCGACTGGTGTCGTCCTAAATGCCGGACTCCAGTATAAGCGTCCCTATTTGCTAAATGAAGCCCACCGGCAGAGTTGACCTCCCCACTCTGCCGTATGTTATAAAGTTAGTGTACCCATGAATACCAGTGGAACCATGAGAGACCACATAGAACAGGCCCTTAAGGGGCACAACGCCAGATACGTGGAAGTGCACTTGGAGCAAAGCGAGGGCACCAGCTTGGTGTACCGCGGCAAGTCCCTGGAAGAGGTCACCAGGTCGTCAGGGGTAGGTGGCAACGTGCGTGCGCTGGACAAAGGCGGCTGGGGCTTCGCATCTTTCAACGACGTATCGGAGCTTAGAGACAAAGTGGCCATCGCCGTAAGTCACGCCCGAGGCGTGGGCGGGGAGAGGATCGATATATCCAGCGTGGAGCCTCACTCCGATACGGTATCCCCTTCCATAGGCGAGGACCCTCGCCGCGTCTCGCTTGCGGAGAAGAAGAACATCCTGGACGGCTACGTAGGGATTATGCTGGACGTCCCGGGAGTGCAGACCTCCACGATAGGCTACGGCGACAGCTACAGAAAGACGTACTTTGCCAGCTCCGAGGGCGCCTACATAGAGCAAGAACGTATAGACGTCAATATGCGCCTAGCCGCGATAGCCAGGGATGGGGGCGACGTGCAGCAATCCGGGATAAGCGTTGGCTCGCTGGGCGATTTCTCCTTTGCTCGTTCCCTGGAAGGAGACGCCAAAGAGGTGGCGCATCGAGCGGTCGACCTTCTCAAAGCGCCCCAGGTAAAAGGCGGCGAGTATACGGTGATCCTGGATCCCATACTCGCCGGAGTTTTCATCCACGAAGCTTTTGGGCACCTCTCCGAGGCCGATCACGTTTACGAGGACGACCGGATGAGGGACATCATGTACATGGGCCGGCGTTTCGGAGGCAAGCACCTCAACGTGATAGACGGCGCAGCTGTGCCGGGCCTGCGTGGCAGCTACGCCTACGACGACGAAGGCACACCGGCCACGCGCACTCACCTGATAAGGGAGGGCGTGCTTGTTGGCCGCCTTCACTCCCGTGAGACCGCCGCCAAAATGGGAGAAACGCCCACCGGCAACGCCCGAGCCATAAACTACAGGCACCCTCCCATTGTGCGCATGACCAATACGTTCATAGAACCTGGGGACGCCTCGTTCGATGATCTCCTGGCAAACGTCAAGGAGGGCGTGTACGCACGCAACTGGTACGGCGGCATGACCAGCATGGAGATGTTCACTTTTTCCGCCGGAGAAGCGTTCATGATCCGCAACGGCAAAGTTGAGGAGCTGCTGCGCCCCGTCATGCTCACTGGCAACCTGTTCACCACACTGGAAAACCTCGACGCCGTAGCCAGTGACCTTGACATGAACCAGGGAGGCGGCTGCGGCAAGGGCGGCCAGAGCCCACTCCCCGTATCGAACGGCAGCCCGCATATACGGATTCAGAAATGCCTGGTAGGAGGAGCATAACCATTCTTGAGGAGATACTGGAGCGCGCCCTGAAGTCCGCTGAAGAAGCGGAGGTATTCCACGTATCCACACGGGAAACGCCCGCCGTATTTGAAGCCAACAAACTCAAGCTGTTGCAGACCCGTGAAACGGAGGGGGTGGCGCTCCGCATCATCAAGGACGGCCGCATTGGTTTCGCTGCTACAACCGACCTCTCCGACCCGCAACGGCTGGTCGAAGCCGCGCTAGAAGTGGCTCCTTTCGGAGCGGAGGCCAAGATGGAGTTCCCCTCCGGTTCCGACTACCCCTCCGTAGACGTTTACGACCCTGCCCTGGAGACATACCCGGTAGGCGACATGGTGCAAACGGGCCAGACCTTGATCGACGCCCTACGGTTGGAGTATCCGGACGTACAATGCGAAGGCCGCGTTGGCAAGACCGTGGGTACACAGACGGTCCTCAACTCACGAGGAGGAAGAGCCACCTACACCGCCGGTTCATACGGCGTCTACCTACACGGTACCCTGATACAGGGCGAGGACATGCTCTTCGTGGGCGATGGAGAGAGCTCCTGCAGTCCCATCACAGATACGTCGTTAGTGCTGAGTTCGGTAAAGGAGCAGCTTGAAAACGCGAGGAGAGTGGTTGCCGCTCCATCCGGCTCCTTGCCGGTGATATTTACCCCTCACGGAGTAGCCGGAACACTGATAGGCCCCCTGCTTTCCGGGTTCAGCGGACGCACGGTGCTCCAGGGAGCCTCGCCCCTTGTAGGGCGGTTGGGCGAACGTATCGTCAGCGACAGCTTCTCCATCTGGGACGATCCCACATTGCCGTTTGTTCCAGGCAGCAGCCCCAGCGACGACGAGGGTGTGCCCAGCCGTCGTAAGGCGCTCATCGAGCAAGGCGTAGCTTCCACCTTTCTCTACGATCTGCAGACGGCGGGGCGTGCCGGAGAAACCAGCACAGGCAACGGTTCCCGCGGGCTTACCACGCTTCCGTCTCCTTCATCCACCGTGCTGGTCATAGGGGAAGGCAACGCAACCTACGCCGACATGATCAAGGACGTGAAGGACGGCATTGTTGTGGAGCAGTTGCTTGGCGCAGGACAGGGCAACGTCCTGGCAGGCGAGTTCAACGCCAACGTGCTGCTGGGCTACAGAATTGAGAATGGCGAAATCTCAGGCCGTGTCAAAGACACCATGATTTCAGGAAACGTATACGACGTACTCAACGACCTGGCCGCCATAGGCAGCGAGTCAAGGTGGCTGGGAGGAAGATTCAAGACGCCTCCCATCTACTGCCGGAGCGTTTCCATCTCAGCCAAGGACTGATTGCGTCCAGATGACCCTAGAGCTTTATTTTCAGCAGATCAGCACGGAGTCAACCCCCCTCAAGTATGGCGACTTGGCCCAGCTGTCGGGCCTCACCGATAGCGAGGTATCGTCCATGGACCGTCTGTGGACATCCGTGCCCGTAGAACGACGGCGTAAGCTGATAGAGCGTCTGGTCACAATGGCTGAAAACAACATCGATCTTGACTTCACCTCGGTTTTCAAGCATTCGCTGAACGATGTAGACCCCACGGTGCGAGCTTTGGGAGTGAACGGTCTCTGGGAAAGCAACGATAGAAAGCTGGTCAGGCCGCTCATAGCTCTTCTTCAGGAGGACTCCCACAAGGACGTGAGAGCCTCAGCCGCCGTGGCTCTGGGTAAATTCGGAGAGATGGCACAAGACGGCAAACTGTTGTCCAGAGACGGAGAGCGAATCAAAGAGATGCTATTGAGCTTGCTGGAAGAGCCGGACGAAGACCCGGAGGTATGGCGGCGAGTGTTGGAGGCGGCCGCTGTTTTTAACACCCCGAGAGTCCGTGACCTGATTGGGAATGCATACGCCAGCGAAGAGTCCAAACTGCGCATTAGCGCCATTTTCGCCATGGGGAAAACGGCCGATGCGACATGGCTTCCCACACTGATCAAAGCCGCTGACGACGATGACCCCGCCATTCGATATGAATCGGCCTTAGCCCTCGGAGAGCTTGCCGAAGAAGAGGCCGTGCCGCACCTGGTACGCTTGATCAAAGACCACGATACCCAGGTACAGCTGGCCTCTATAAAGTCGATGGGCGTAATAGGAGGCCAACTGGCCACGCGCACTTTGCAGAAGTGCCTGAGGTCCAACGACGACTCCATCCAAGAGGCGGCAGAGGTCGCCCTGCGCGACATTGGAGTAGAGGACGACCCGATGGAATTCAGCTTCTAACGTACACACCATGAACAACAAAGGAGCCGCATGACCACCCCAAATGAGAAGAGGCCAATCCTGATCGAGCTCACCTTTCCCGCGGAGCAGCAGGACTTGTGGGATAAGTGGACGACCAAAGGGGGCATCGAGTCCTGGTGGGGACCCGAGGGAATCAGCTCTACAGTCCGCGCGTTTGAGTTTCAGGTGGGCGGTCTTCTTGAGATTGTGATGCGTCCCAACGATTCCGAGGGCGATGAAAGGTCAATGGTAGAGAAGATCACCTTCACCGAAATCACCCCAATGACCGGCCTTTCGTTCACGGATAGATTTCCAGGCGCGCCCGACGTTGAACCTTACGACGTGATTTGTGAGGCCACGTTTCAGCCCGCATCGGAAGGCACAAAGATGACGTTCGCCTCCAGCGGTATGCACCGAGAAGATTGGACCGAATACGCAACGTACGGTTGGAGAAGCGCTTTCCAGAAGCTGGCCGCGTCCCTCAGACCTTGAGTGGGCAACCAGACTGCTAAATCGCGTCTTGCCGGCGCAGCATGATCAGGTCTTCCTTGGAGTAACCCAGTTCACCACTGTATACCGCCGCGTTGTGCTGTCCCAGAAGAGGCGCGGGATGACGCATGCTCCAGGGACTCTCAGGCATGCGGAAGAGCTCTCCGGGCATCCTGACCTTTCCCATCACCGGGTGGTCTACCTCAGTCCAGAAGCCGCGTTCTTCCAGTTGTGGGCAGTTCACCAGGTCCTCAGCCGTCTGCACCACTCCTCCCAACCACTCGTTCGACATTATGCTGTGGTAATAGTCAAGCTTGCCCACCTCTTTCAAGACGGGCATCAAGACGGAGTCTCGCTCCTCAGAGGTCTTGGCTTCCGCCAGTGCGTCGCCTACTTCAGGACGTCCAATGAGATTGGCGTACTCCTTCCAGGCTTCCGCGCCGCTGAGCGCCCGACGCGGTGGGCGCAATGTGGGGCTGATGAAGCCGTCGGCGGTCGGGACTATCCCCTGCCAGCCCGTGCTCTTAAGGTTGTTGGTATCCGCTTTTGGCGCCCTGCGGTCCACCGCGCCAAGGAAGGTGTACCGTATCACCGGTTGATAGTGGTGTGCCGCCGCCGTTTCCGCCAGCGACACATCAAGGTGCTGCCCATGGCCGATGGCATCCCGCGCATACAAAGCTATCGTTGTGGCATAGGCCGCGGTGATTCCTCCCAAATACAGGCTCTGCGGATGACCGTGTTTGAGCGGCTCGCCATGATATGCGCCGCTGGTGTACATCATGCCTCCCGCCGCCTGGTAGACCAGATCGTTGCCTGCGTAGTCCCGGTACGGGCCGGTCTGTCCAAACGGCGTGACGGATGTCAGCACCAGGCCGGGATTTATCTCGGAGAGAGCGTCGTAGCCCAGGCCCAGGCCATCCAGATAGCCGGGCGTGAAGCTCTCCAGAAGGACGTCCGCCGTTTGGACCAGGTCACGCAGTATCCTTCGGCCCGCATCGGTCTCCAAGTTGAGAGTAACGCCCCGTTTATTGCAGTTGAGGCAAAGGAAGAGAAGGCACTTTTCAGGGTGGGGGTCATCCTGGTAGAACGGCCCCATCTTACGAGCCGGGTCGCCGCTTGCCGGTTCCACCTTAATCACGTCGGAGCCATAGTCGGCAAACAGCCTCCCTGCGTACGGGCCTGCTATCTCCGTGGACAGGTCAATCACTCGAAATTTGCCAAGCGCTGAAACAACCATGCTACTCATACCTCAGTGTCTTCTTGAAATCGGGGTCAACCTGAGAGAGCGTGCCTTCCTCCAAGGCCGCCTCTATATCCATGGGGCTCCTTTTGCCGGTATTGGATGGCTGCTTGCCCATAACGTCAAGCTCGTAGAGACGGGCCACGTCCGCCTCGCTCAGGCCAAGCAGCTCCCCCATCACGTACTCGTTTTGCTCACCCAGTTTGGGGGCCGGTCTGCGGATGTAGGATGGCGTATCGGTCAGCTTCCAGGGCCGGCTCACGTAAGCCCGATTGCCAATGCCCGAATCCGGCGGATGGGCAAACCTCTCGTAGAAGTTGCGCGCCTCCATGTGAACGTCGGTCAGAAGCTCGCGAGTGTCTTTCGTGGGGTATGCCGGGATGCCGTTCCGCTGCAGTTCCTCCATGACCTGCTGGGCGTTCTGGCCTTCAGTCCACTTGCTTATCATGGCGTCCAACTCGTCTTCATGATGCTTGCGGGAAAGCGCGTCGCTGAACTTGGGATCGTCGACCAGCCCGTTCCCCATCAAGCGGCACAGCGAGTCCCACTGTACGTCGGACTCTACCCCAATAGCTATCCACTTATCGTCGCCGCGACAGGGGTAAACACCGTGGGGAGCATGCACGGGATGGCGGTTGCCCATGAGCTTCCCATCGCGTCCATTAATGGAGAAATCCAGGATAGCGTCTCCCAGGGTGGAAACGCCTATCTGGTACATGGCAAAGTCAACCCACTGTCCCCTACCCGTCTCATTGCGGTAGTGAAGCGCCGACATGATAGCGAACACCGCCATCCAAGCCACGTGTAGGTCGAACCAGGCGGCGCCGACACGGCGTGGGGTGCCTTCATCCGGATAGCCGGTGAACTGGCTGAGACCGCTGATCAGCTCCAGCATGCTGCCGATACCCGCGTATCTCCTCCAGGGCCCGGTATGTCCAAAGCCGGTGTTTGAAAAATAGATGATGTCAGGTTTGATGCCGCGTATTTCCTGGTAGCCCAGCCCCAGCCTTTCCATGGTGCCGGCGCGGTTATTCTCCACGATCACGTCCGTAACCCGCGCCAGATCTTTGTAAGCCTGAACGGCCTCTGGCGCCTTCAGGTTCAGGGTGAGGCTGTATTTGCTGCGATGCAGGTGCTGGAAGCTAGCGTCGCGGTTCCATGGCTCTTCGCCGGGATCGTTGTCCACGTAAGGCCCCGTCTCGTCGCGGGTCAGGGTATGGCTCTCCACCTTGATAATCTCCGCGCCAAGGTCAGCCATTATGTGCATCGCGGTTGGCATCGCCACCGCCGTTGTGCTGTCTATGATGCGCAGTCCAGCTAGGGCGTCTTGCATATCGTCCTCCTAGTACCAATCCCTGCGAAACGTATTGTAGTTTACGTACGGCGTCTTTGCGCCGTGAGGCACCGGCAACCTCACCGGGCCGCCTTCCTTGGAGGGCAGATACACCGTCGCCGAACCGGGAGCTTGCGGCTCGCCGACCTGGTTGCTGCCGTCAATGCGAATCCCCACGGCGTGATACTCATGCCGGCCGGGGGCTCCGCCCGGCTCGTCCGCACCGGTCTGCACCTCTTTGTACTTCGTCATCACTTCACCGGTGTAGACGGTGAAGTCCCCGTAGTAGACGGGGCGGCGCATCGCTATGTACATGCGGCGTATGAAACCTTCGTCGCCCATCCAGTCCGTGAGGAGCCGCTGGGGAATCTGCACACGCTGGACTCCAAAGTCAAACGGCGCCGGCTGTCCCCGGTAGATTGCCAGCAAAGCGTCTTCGTGCTCGTCGCCGTGGGAATGCGGCCAGCGCGTCACGGGATGGATCCGCGCCCATTCCGTGTCGTGCTTGGAATAGTGGAAGAACGGTTCAAAAGCAGTGCTATCGTGGAAGTAGTCCTCGCTGCTCTGCATTGAGGATTGCATGGAGTGCTGGCAAATCTGGTCCTGCAGCGTCCAGGGGGGCAGCACCATGGGGCCAATCGTATCCCCTACCTCGACGTCTTCCCAGTATAGCTTTTCCTCGCCGCGGCGTTTCATCCCCTCTATCTTCGACAAGAACTCCTGGATCTGTTCCGGGCTGTATTGCGACGCTTTGCGTTCGTACATCATGTGCTCGCCCAAGCGCTCTACGGGCATGGAGCGAGAGGTCTCCATGGTCTCCTGGGGCACCATGATCTGCGTACCGTAGCACTTGGCCGGCATATCGCCGTGATAGTCCCAGTAGTACACCTCCGATATGAGAAAGAGAAGCGTTCCCTGCGTGCCTGACCTCTCGATGAACTCCTTGGTCACCTTGGACGAACGAAACCTGGAGCCTGCCTTGAGCACGTCGTAGAACTCCCAGGCGGTGCCCGAAATAAAGTTCGCCATGGGGTATCCTTCGGGACGTTTCGCGCCGTGCGCGGATGGATATCGCACCAGTGCCAAAATGGGCCCCGGGGCCAGTTGAGCGCCGTAGCGGCTCCTCCTTCCGTACTCCGGGTCGTTGAAAAGGGGGTTGTCGTCGCCAATGCTATGCGTGTACTTGTGGATGGTCTTCGGGTCCAGCAGGAGAGGCGATTCAAAGGGAGGCCCCGACTGTTCATACGGCGAGGGTGGAGCTGGCGGCAGGTTTTCCATCACTTCCTGCTCCAATTGCTCTCTGGAGCGCTCCATGAACTCGGCGATGGCTTCTTCAAAGGTCTGAGCAGTCATATGATGAACCCTCTAGGTAAGGAAGATTGGCAAGTGACACCTTGGGGATTATTCCACGCTTTATTTCTATGTCAACCCTGCCTTTCAAATGCACGTCCTTGACTGTACTTTCCAGCTATACTTAGAATTGGAACCGCTCTCGGAGGTGCAATGACACGAAAGGGACGCATAGAACATCATGTATCGGCGGGAGGCGTGGTCTACCGCCAGGCCTGCGACGGCGTGGAGATTGCGCTGTGTCACAGGGTATCTCCGCCCTTGTGGGCGCTTCCCAAAGGCACTCCCGACAAAGGCGAATCCATGGACCAGACGGCCCTGCGAGAGGTCAAAGAAGAAACGGGCCTGGAAGTGGAAATCCGGTCATCTCTGGGAAGCATAGAGTACTGGTTTGTACGCACCCAGGACAGGGTGCGCTGCCACAAGACGGTGCACTTCTACCTGATGGTCCCCACCGGTGGAGATTTTTCCTGCCACGACCCCGAATTTGACGATGTTCACTGGTGGCCGGAAGCAGAGGCCCTGAATATCATGACCCATTCCAATGAAGTGGAGCTAGTGAAAAAGGCGCTTCGGATTGCCCACGACGGGGCGGTGACGGAATGAAACCTGAAATCATACGCGCCGGGAAAGTCATCCTGCGGCCCAAGCGCTCTGAGGATGCGGAGGACGACTACGCCTGGCGCCGCGACCAAGAGTTGGCGGAACTGGATGCCACCACACCGCTGATGCAGCCGTTCAGACAGTTCCTCAGATACTACGAGGATGATCTTAAATACCCTTCTCCATGGTCGATGCGGCTTGCCATAGACGACCTGGACGGCAAGCACATTGGGAACGTGATGTGCTACGACATCAATGCCCATTTTGGAGAGGCGGAGCTCGGTATCATGATAGGCAACCGGGACTACTGGAACAAGAGCTTCGGATACCACACCATGGTAGGTCTCATAGACCACATATTCGGCACCACCGACCTCAAACGTCTCTACCTGCATACCCTGGACTGGAACGTAAGGGCGCAGAGCAGCTTCCGAAGATGCGGCTTCCGCAGCGTGCGCACGGTGCGCCGCAGTGGACGCGACCTTATTCTGATGGAACTCACTCGCGATTACTGGCTGGAAAACCGAGAAGAAAAGCTCCTCCCTCTCAGGGAGGCGGAAGCCCTCACCGATCGCCGCCAGCATGTCTGAAACAGGTTCCCTGATCACGGACAGCCTGCGAGAAGCGATGGGGGTGCCGTCGGAACCGCTGACCCACGAGGTAGAGCGTGGAGCCATTGTACGCTTCGCCGACGCTATAGCAGACCCCAATCCTCTTTACCGCGATGAGGCGTATGCGCGGCACTCCGGCTACGGAGGAATCATAGCTCCTCCCACGTTCCTTCGCACACTGCAGCCGGGACCGCCAAAGGTACAGTGGCAAAGCCCGCTGCACAACAAGCTTGACGGCGGAAGCGAGTGGCAATACTTGGAGCCTCTGCAAGCTGGGGACCGGATCACCGTAGTTGAGACGCTGATAGACGTGAAGGAGCGCACCGGCAGGCTGGGCCCCATGGTCATACTGACGCGTGAGCTTACCTATACCAACCAGCTAAACCAGCTTGTCGCCACCCAGCGCTGGACGCTGATTACCTACTAGCAATAGGAGCGGAGCAAATTGCTTTACTGGGAAGACGTAGAAGAAGGGATGAGCATACCGCCGTTGCAAAAACAACCTACCACGCAGATGCTGGTGATGTATTGCGGCGCCTCCGGCGATTTCTACCAGATTCATTACGACTCTGAGTTCGCCAAGAGCCGGGGGCTGCCCGGCGTTGTGGTGCAAGGCGGGCTGAAGAACGCATTCCTAGCGCAACTGGTCACCGACTGGATAGGAGATTCAGGAAGGTTGAGAAAGCTCAGCTGCCAGCACAGGGGCATGGACTTCCCCGGCGATACCCTGTACTGCAAGGGAGTGGTGACCAGGGTGTACAAGGAGGAAGCTCGATTCTTGGTCGATTGCGAGGTCTGGCTGGAAAACGGCAAAGGCGAAAAGACAACCCCGGGCTCGGCAACGGTAGAGTTGCCCTCAAAGTCAATCCCGGCTGATACCGCCTTTGCTACTTCAGGTAAGCCTGGACCGTTTGCAAGTCCTTATCGCCCCGGCCGCTCAGACCAACCACAACAACGGTGTCCTTGCTCAAAGTAGGCGCTAGTTTGGCCACGTATGCCAAAGCATGAGCAGGTTCAAGGGCGGGGATGATCCCCTCCGTCCGGCACAACAGTCCGAACGCATCCAACGCCTCTTTATCGGTGGCTGATACGTAAGCGGCGCGCTCCGCATCCTTCAAGTAGGCGTGCTCCGGCCCCACGCCTGGGTAGTCCAGTCCGGCGGATATGCTGTGAGTCCCTATTATCTGGCCGTCGTCGTCCTGCAGCACATAGGAGTAAGAGCCGTGCAATACTCCAGGCCTGCCCGCTACTATGGAGGCGGCGTTTCTACCGTTCTGCATGCTCTCTCCACCGGCTTCCACGCCCACCAGCTTCACCTCCGTGTCATCCACAAAAGGATGGAACAGGCCTATGGCATTACTGCCTCCACCGACGCAGGCCACCACGTAATCCGGCAGTCGACCCGTCGCTTGCATTACCTGCTGTCGGCACTCCCTGCCTATGATCGATTGAAAGTCGCGCACTATCATGGGATAGGGATGAGGCCCCACGGCGCTGCCCAGCAGGTAATGCGTGGTGTCCACGTTGGTCACCCAGTCCCTTATCGTCTCGTTTATGGCGTCTTTGAGAGTCTTGGTGCCGCTGCTAACCGGACGCACGTCTGCGCCGAGCAGCTCCATGCGGTAAACATTCGGTGTCTGTCGCCGGATGTCCTCTTCACCCATGTATACAACACATTCCAGCCCCAGCATGGCGCACACGGTGGCGGTGGCCACGCCGTGCTGGCCGGCGCCCGTCTCCGCAATGATGCGGCGCTTGCCGATGCGCTTTGCCAGCAACCCCTGACCAATGGCGTTGTTTATCTTATGGGCCCCGGTGTGGGCCAGGTCCTCCCGCTTCAGATAGACCTGCGCTCCACCCAAGCGACGGCTCAAGTTGGCGGCGTGGTATAGAGGAGTGGGACGCCCCACGTACTCCCCAAGCAGCGACGACAGCTCGTCTTGAAAGGATGAGTCGTTCTCTACCGTTCGGTAAGCCTCCTCCAACTCGCTGAGAGCGGCCATCAGCGTCTCCGGTACAAACCGTCCGCCGTATTCTCCGAATCGTCCCCGTTCGTTGGGAAGAGTACTCTTTATAGTCATCTCTACTCCTTGGCCGCTCCTGCCCTCTGCACAAAAGCCTCTATCTTCTCGACGTCCTTGATTCCAGCCGTCTCCACGCCGCTGGATACGTCCACGCCCCAGGGTTGCACTTGCCTTACGGCCTGGGCCACGTTCTCCGGGTCCAAACCCCCGGCAAGTAGAAAGCGGCGGCCTCCTGCCAGTGCACGGGCAATCTCCCAATCCAGTGCGGCGCCCGTGCCGCCAAGAGCCTGGCCTACGTCCGGGTGTAGGAGCGGCAAAATTCCAGCTGAATCCAGTTCGGCAAGCAGCGGTCTCAAGCTGGCAATCACCTCTCCCGTCGGCTTCCCTGCGGGAACGTGGACGGCCTTGATCACCGGCCGGGTAACCTGCTTGGCGTACTCCAACGACTCGTGGCCGCTAAGCTGAACCATATCCAGGTCGCACTCTTGCAGGATGCGGTCAACCTCATCCAAGGGCTGATCTACGAAGATGCCCACCAGCTTGGGGCCGGTACGATTGTACCTGTCGCGGAATGCCTGCACCATCTCTCTTGCCTTGTCTTCCGGCAGACGGCGGCGCACCCCGGGCACAAAGTTCAGCCCGACAAAGTTTGCGCCAGCTTCAGCGGCGGCCAGAATATGCTCCGCCTCTTGCACACTGCAAATCTTGACCTTGGTCATGAGCAGGCCAGTTCCCGCACCTTGGCCGCCACGTCGGAGGCCGTGACCAGCGCCTCGCCCACGAGTACGGCGTCTATGAGCGACTCTTTGAGTCTAATCACGTCTTCCCGGCTGCTGATGCCACTCTCCGCAACCACCACCCTTCCTTCCGGAATGAGCGGCCTAAGCCTCTGCGATAGCGTGACGTCCGTTTGGAAGGTCTTCAGGTCCCGGTGGTTGATGCCGATGATCTCAGCGCCCGCTTCCAGCGCCATGTCCAACTCATCCTCCGAGTGTACCTCCACCAGTGCTTGTAGTTGTAGCGACTGCGCCACACCAAGCAGTTCCCTGATACGCGGCGTATCCAGCATAGCCACTATGAGCAGAATAGCGTCGGCGCCGGCGGCGCGCGCTTCCACAACCTGGTACGGATCAAATATGAAGTCTTTGCGCAGCACGGGCACCCCCGCTTCTCGTACGGAGTCCTTGACCGCTTCCAGGTGCGCCAAGCTGCCCTGGAAATGATCGATCTCCGTGAGCACGGAGACGGCAGCCGCTCCGTTTTCCGCGTAGGTCCGCGCCAGCGATACCGGATCGTAGTTCTCATGGAGCAGTCCCTTGGAAGGAGACGCCTTCTTGGTCTCGGCAATGAGACGGACTCCCGGTCCACTAAGAGCCCCGGAAAAGTCCAGCGGCAAAGGCGTATCCTTGGCCCGCTCTTCCAGCGAAGACAGTAGCTCTTCCCGCATGCTACGGGCCAGCCTTTCACGCTTCTTTTCTACGATCTGATCGAGTATTGCCGCGCTCATAGCTAACCTTCGAAATCGTACCAGCGTGCGGTGGGACGGCCCTGTGCGCCGTCAACCGGGATGTTTGCCCCGTTTATCCAGCGCGACCGCTCCGACAACATGAAAGCGATGACATCTGCGACTTCCTGGTCCGTGCCCAGGCGCTGCCAGGGCAGGTCTCGCTTCATCCATTCATCGTACTGCTCCGGATAGTTCTGCTTGAACCGTTCCCAACCGCCGCCGCGAAACATTATGGAGCCTGGACTGATTGCGTTGACCCGGATGTTGAACGGGGCCAGCTCCCAGGCCAGTGACGACGCCAGAAATATCTCGGCGGCCTTGGCGGTGCCATATTGGGCTTGCGGGCCGGGCTTCCAGCCGGATATGGACGAAACTATGACAACGGAGCCGCCGCGTTCCTTCATATGACCCACGGCAGCCCTGATTGTGCGCACCGAATGGAGCAGGTTCAGGTCGAGCGTTTCGCTCCACTCCTCATCGCTGGCTTCCAGCAAACCCCTGCCGCGCATACCTCCCACGTTGCACACCAGCGCATCCAGTCCGCCAAAGTGTGCCGCACCTTCCGATATGAACCGCTCTATATCCTCCCTGCTGGTTACGTCCGCGGTGACGCCCCATACGTTCGACGATACGGAGCGCAGCTCGTCCAGCGTCGCGGCAAGCGTCTCCTCTCCGCGGGCGCAGATGCCTACCTGGCATCCTTCCCTGGCCAGGTTCAAGGCAGTGGCCCGTCCAATTCCCCTGCTACCGCCGGTTATAAGAGCGGTTTTCCCGCTGAGTGCAAGATCCATCTAACTCAACTCCTTGGTCAGCGCGGCCAAAGCCTCTAGCTTTTCCTTTGCCGCGCCGCTGTTTATCGCTTCACGTGCCATTGAAACGCCGCTGCGTAGGTCATCTGCCCTGCCTGCCACCACCAAAGTCGCGGCGGCGTTGAGGACCACCACGTCCTGGACAGGGCCCGGAACGCCCCGAAGCACGCCGTTGAACAGTTCTAGGTTGCGTTCCAGGCTGCCGCCGCTAATGTCGTTTAGGGAGGCGGGCTTTAAGCCCGCCTCCTCCGGTGCAACGCTGTAGGAGTTCACCTGCCCGCCGGAGAGCTCCCAGACCTGTGTTGGGCCTGTAATGGATAGCTCATCCATGCCGTCTTTGCCGTATACGACCATGGCCCGCTCTGTTCCCAGCCGCCCCAGCACCCTGGCCATCTTGTCTCCGTATGATGGGTCAGCGACGCCAAGCACCTGCGAGCCTGCGCTGGCCGGGTTGGTCAGCGGGCCCAGGATATTGAACACGGTGCGTATGCCTATTTCACGTCTAGGAGCAACGGCGTGGCGCATAGCGGGGTGGAATATAGGGGCGAACATAAAGCCAATGCCTATCTCTTCAATGCACCGCTTCACGCCGTCCGGGCCTATGTCCACCTTTACACCGCTCGCCTCCAGTATGTCGGCGCTGCCGCAGACGCTGGACGCGCCTCGGTTTCCGTGCTTGGCCACCTTTGCGCCTGCCGCCGCCGCCACGACGGCCGCCGCCGTGGAAACGTTCATTGTGTTCTGGCCGTCGCCGCCGGTGCCTGCCGTATCGACAAGGTTCTCTCCGCGGACATCTGCGGACACCTTGAGAGAGTTCGCCCGCATCGTCTGGGCCATGCCTGTGATCTCGGCAACGGTCTCCCCCTTGATACGCAACGCCGTGATGAAAGCGCCGATCTGGGCGGGCGTGGCTTCGCCCTCCATGATCTCGTTCATCACCTGGGCGGCGCTCTCTTGGGAAAGGTCCCGTCCTTCGACCAATTCTGCAATGGCTTCACGAATCATAACGCGTCCTCTATTTTCACCTATTGTTATCTTGGCAGACAGATCAAGTTTACATTCCTAGCCTAGGTACAGAGAGTCCCCGACATATCTTGTGTGCTAACTGTTCGGAGATTTCTGAATGCCTAGGCACAGCCTCTATCTGGCCTGTTTGAGGATTCATCCAAAGCGAGTGCGATCTGCCCTCGCGTTTCAGGCCGCAGCCATGCCTCCGCAAATGGCGCAGCAACGTCTCACGCTTCATTCCACAACGACAACTTCTCTTACGGCGTGAGCGGGCACTCCTTTCAAACCATCTTCACGCCTATCCTCTAAGATCAGCATAATAGCCTGCCGCAGGCTTTCCAAGCACTCCTTCTTTGTGAGTCCCTGGCCGTTGGCCCCGGGCACTTCGGGACAGTAGGCTATATACCATTCGCCGTCACGTTCTATGATGGCTGTGAACTCATTATGCAATTTCATCTCTCCACTTATTATTATAGCGGCTGCTCACCGGATTCGGTGCCCCCCTCCACACCGGCAGGGAACAACGTCGCACCATACATTCACCCTTCCAAGAAGTTGCGTAGGATATCCTTGCCGCACTCCGTCATTATCGACTCCGGGTGGAACTGAATGCCCTCTATGGGGTACTCCTTGTGCCGCAGGCCCATGATCACCCCGCTATCCGACGTAGCGGTGATCTCTATCTCCGGCGGCAGGGTCTCCCCGTACACCGCCAGCGAATGGTAGCGAATCCCCTGCAACGGGTTGGGCAGCCCCTTGAACACACCCCTGCCGTCGTGGTTCACCTGCGACGTTTTTCCGTGCACTATCTCTCCGGCATAGCCTACGGTAGCGCCAAAGGCATAGCCGATACACTGGTGTCCCAGGCACACGCCGAGCAGAGGCGTATGCTTTCCCATCTCGCGCACCACGTCGTTGGATATTCCAGCCTCCAGCGGGGTGCACGGTCCCGGCGAGACAACGATCTTCTCCGGCCTCAGCTCCTCGATGTCTTCCAGGCTCACGGCGTCGTTGCGCGCCACGTGGACATTCGCGCCCAGCTCGCTGAGGTACTGGTACAGGTTGTAGGTGAAGCTGTCGTAGTTGTCTATGAGGAGAATCACGTCGCTCTACCCTCCGCGATGGCAATGGCCCGCGCCGGCGCGGCCAGCTTGTTCTCCGTCTCCTGCCACTCCGACTCCGGGTCACTGTCGTAGACAACACCGCCGCCCGCTTGCAGGTAGGCGATTCCGTCCTTCATTACTATGGTCCTGATGGGTATGGCCGTGTCCATGTTGCCCTGAAAGCCGAAGTAGCCCACCGCCGCCCCGTACGGCCCGCGTTTCTCAGGCTCCATTTCGGCTATGATCTCCATGGCTCGTATCTTGGGCGCGCCGGACAGCGTCCCCGCCGGCATGGCGCAACGCAAGGCGTCGTACATCGTCTTGTCGGAGCGGAGGCGTCCCTGCACCTCCGACTCCAGGTGCATGACGTGCGAGTAGCGCACCACGCGCATCAGGTCGGTGACCTCCACCGAGCCCGGTTCAGCCACGCGGCCCACGTCGTTGCGGCCCAGGTCTACCAGCATGATATGCTCTGCCTTCTCCTTTTCATCGTTGCGCAGCCTCTCCGCCAGCGCTTCGTCCTCTTCCGGTGTTTCGCCGCGGCGGAGCGTACCCGCCAGCGGGTAGTTGTAGACCATGCCGTCTTCCACCCGCACCAGCGTTTCCGGCGATGCGCCAACTATGTAGAAGTCGTCCAGCTTGAGGAAATACATATAAGGCGACGGATTGAGTATGCGCAGAGCGCGGTATATGTCGAAGGGTCCGGCGGAGGTGGGCTGAGCCACTCGCCGCGACGGAACGACCTGTATGATGTCGCCGGCAACTACGTACTCCTTGCAGCGGCGCACCACCTCCATGTACTCCTCTTTGGTGAAGTTGGAAGCGCCCTCAGCGTGGCCGTCGCTCCCTAGCTCCGCAGACTGCGACGCCAGCGGCTGGCTCAAACGCCCGGCGATTGCTTCAATGCGGTCTACCGCCTCTTGGTATGAGGCTTCCAGATCCTCCCCGGCGTGGACGTGCGAAACCAGTTTGATGGAGTGCCGCAGGTGGTCGAAGACGACAACGGTATCGGTGAACATTAGCACCGATTCCGGCACTCCGATGGGGTCGGCCTCCGGCGCGGTCACCCGCGGCTCGTGGTAGCGGAACGTTTCATATGACAGGTAGCCGATAGCGCCGCCCAGGAAGCGAGGAAGGCCGGACACGCTTACCGGTCTGTACGAGGATAGCTCCTGCTCTACGGGCAGCAGAGGGTCAACCTCGCCGTCGTCCGTGCCGGGGCCCGTCTTGAGCACTCGGTACGGCTCCGTGCCTATGAAGCTGTAGCGGGCCTGCCTTTCGCCACCCTCCACGCTCTCCAGCAGGAACGAGTACGGCCCGCGGGCTATCTTCAGAAACGCCGACACCGGCGTCTCAAGGTCCGCGTTGATCTCACGGTACAACGGCGCCATGTTGCCTTCCTGCTCGCGGAGCAGGGTCTTCACCTGTTCAAGAGTTGGTGTGTACATAGTTAGTCCTACAGCCTACCTTGCCGTGGGAATGAGCTTGCGGAAATAAATCGCCGATTCGTCATAACCTAGCGCTAGATAGAACGGCGCCGCTCTCCGGGTTCCAAGGGCTATCAGCTTGGATCCCCGCGATGACGCCCACTCCTCAAAACCGTCCATCAGGGTACTCGCAATCTTCCGGCGTCTATAGTCTTGATGTACCATGATCTCCTCCACCCAGGAAACGCGGCCGTTCGCAAAGAACGTCCAGTGATCGAAGCCCAGCAAGTAGCCGATAACCTGGTCCGACTCCTCGGCTACGAGGATCAAAGCGTCGTCTTGTTCGTACAACCGGGAGAACGCCTCGGTGAAAGCATCCAAGCGAGGACGAAAGGACGTGGCAAAGTCCTCGGCAAGTGCAAACACTTGCTCTTGATCTCCCCTAACGGCTTTTCTTATGAACGCCATCCGTCTATCACCTTATCCCAACTGCCTCACCTGTCATTCTGTGCACCGACAAATCTACTCCCCCTCACTGAAATACAGGATCCCCATCCTCTCCCTGACCTCCCTCATCGTATCCTCGGCCACTTGCTTGGTTCGCCGCGTCCCTTCAAGCAGGGCCTTCTGCACCAGGGCGGGGCGTTCTTCGTAGTAGGCACGTTTTTCCCTGATGGGAGCGAGGAACCGGTTCAACGCCAGCGCCAGTTTCTGCTTCACCTCAACGTCGCCCACCTTGCCCTTGCGGTACCGCTCCTTGAGGTCATCCACCTCCGCCGTATCCTCATTGAAAGCATCGTGATAGGCGAAGACGGGGTTGCCTTCCGGCTCCGCGGGAATATCGGCGCGCACCCGCTTGGGATCGGTGTACATGCTGCGCACCTTTTGCTGCACTGCCTGCTCGTCGTCCGATAGATAGATGACGTTGCCCAGGCTCTTGCTCATCTTGGCTTGGCCGTCGGTTCCGGGCAGCCGGGCCACACGGCCCACCATGCTCTCCGGCTCTGGAAACATCTCGCCGAACATGCGGTTGAAACGGCGTACCACCTCGCGCGTCATCTCGATGTGCGGCACCTGGTCTTCACCCACCGGCACCAGGTCGGCCTTAGGCAGAGCTATGTCGGCTGCCTGGCTGACCGGGTACGTGTAGAACCCCACCGACAAGCCTTCAGCTTCCAGCCTGCTCCGTTCGGCCTTGAGAGTAGGATTTCGCTCCAACCAGCCTACGGGAGTGACCATGGAGAAGAGCATGGCCAACTCGGCGTGCTCAGGCACGTAGCTCTGGATCACGAAAGTGCTCTTCTCCGGGTCCAGACCCACGCTCAGCCAGTCCAGTCCCACCTCTATCACGGAGCGCCGTATCCCCTCGGTATCGTCCAGGTGATCGCCAAGCGCCTGGTAGTCCGCGATGAGGAAGAAGCAGTCGTACTCTTCCTGCAGGCGCACCCAGTTCTCCAGCGCGCCTACGTAATGCCCCAGGTGCAAAGCGCCAGTGGGACGTACGCCGGTCAGGATGCGTTTCTTGCCAGTAACTTTGGTCATACCTTTACACCTGCGGCAATCCGGCCAGGGCCGCTTCCACCTCTTCGCGTGGGTAGGAGTAGTCTTCCAGTCCTCCGGCCAGGAAGGCGTCGTACGCCGACATGTCGAAGTAGCCGTGGCCGCACAGGTTGAACAGTATGTTCTTCGCCTCGCCGGTTTCCTTGCACTTCAGGGCCTCGTCTATGGCGACTTTGATAGCATGCGAGGGCTCCGGGGCGGGAATGATTCCCTCCGCCTTGGCAAACTGCACCGCGGCGGCGAACACGCCGTTCTGGTGTTCCGCCCGCGCCTCTATTATGCCCTCGTTGCAGAGCTGGCTAATCAGCGGCGCCATGCCGTGATAGCGCAAGCCGCCGGAGTGAATCCTGGGCGGCACAAACGTATGGCCTAGCGTGTACATCTTCACCAGCGGCGTCAGCTCCGAGGTATCTCCGAAGTCGTAGGTGTACTTGCCCCGCGTAATGGTCGGCGCCGCTTCTGGCTCCACGGCAATGAACCGGATGTCCCGTCCATCCAGCTTGTCCTTCACGAAGGGGAAGGCTATGCCGGCGAAGCTGCTGCCTCCTCCCACGCAGCCAATGACCATGTCTGGGTAGGCGTCCACCTTCTCCAATTGCAGCCTGCTTTCTTGCCCAATCACCGTCTGGTGCATGAGCACGTGGTTCAACACGCTCCCCAGCGAGTACTTGGTGTCCTCATGAGTGGCGGCGTCCTCCACCGCCTCGCTGATCGCGATTCCCAGGCTCCCCGGCGAGTCGGCGTCCTGCCCCAGTATCGCCTGTCCCGAATGAGTGTCCATGCTCGGACTGGGCACCACGCTGGCGCCCCAGGTCTCCATCATGGAGCGGCGATACGGCTTCTGTTCGTAGCTTATGCGCACCATGTAGACCTTGCACTCGATGCCAAACTGCTGGCAGGCGAAGGCCAGGGCGCTGCCCCACTGCCCCGCGCCGGTCTCGGTGGTTATGCGCCTTGTGCCCTGCTCCTTGTTGTAGTAGGCCTGGGCCACCGCGGTGTTCGGCTTGTGGCTTCCCGCCGGACTAACCCCTTCGTACTTGTAGTAGATACGAGCCGGGGTATCCAACGCCTTCTCCAGGCGCGCCGCCCTGAACAGAGGAGTAGGACGCCACAGCTTGTAGACCTCGCGCACCTCGTCCGGAATGGGAATGTAACGCTCCTGGCTGACCTCCTGGCCTATCAGGTCCATGGGAAAGAGCGGAGCAAGATCGTCCGGGCCTATGGGCTGCTTGGTGCCGGGATGTATCACCGGCGCAGGCGGCGACGGCATATCCGCCATGACGTTGTACCAAGCCTGTGGTATCTCTTTCTCCTCAAGCAATATCTTGGTGTCCATTTGTTCCTCCCTCATTTGGTAAACTGCGCCTCAACGCAAGAAGCCCCGTCCATCTAGGGACGGGGCTTCTCCGTGGTGCCACCCTTCTTCATCCCGAACACGTCGGGACCTCTAACGGCGCGGGGCCTTTCGGCATGCGCCTGAGCCTGTAACGGTGCTCCTCCGGCAGCGCCTACTCCCTAACGGTTTCGGGCTGCGGCTCCGGGGTCCATTCAGTCCTTGCGCTTGGCGCCGGCTCCCACCTCACCCGGCTCTCTGGGCCTCGCTGACGACTTACTACTCCCCTTCTCGGCCTTTGCTATGTCGATAATCCAGTATAGGGAGCGCCGAAAAAGGTGTCAATGACGGCCATTTCATACAAGTGTGCTGCATCGCTCGCAGCTCACCGGGTTTGCTCAGCGCCCACCAGTGTTAAGTGCAGGCGGACGCAAATGCCAACTACAACTAAAAGAAGCAGCTTGTATGAAGCAGCGCTAACCCTGGCGTATGCAGACCGTACGTTAGCGAATCCTGGAAACGTGGTTGATACCGCTGTGAATTGGCTCGTTCAGATAAACGTCGCCGTTTCTGATCTTGATATTGAAACCGCAGTCCGGGTGGGTGCACACCCATGCTTTGTACTTTATTGGGGCGCCCTGGCTTCCAAAATCAGATAGGGGCACCAGAAGACCTGATGTGCATTGCTGGCAGTTGGGGAATGTAGCCTCCAATTGTACCTCCTCATCCTTTTGCAATCGTGAAAGTTTGAGAAGTATATCACAACCTCCGCACTATGCAAGCAATGTCAATGGCGGTTTACGGCAATAAATGCCCTCCGAGTGTACACGGCCCCTTCCTTGCTCAGAACGCTTTCCATGAGGCTCAGCCCATCTATCGGAAGGTCGCAGTGGCCCATCGCCCCTACAATCTGCAACGTCCTTTTCAATCTTTCCGACCAACCTTCGGGCAACCCGCCGCTAACGCGACCCACCGTCAAGTGCGGTCGGAATCTCCTGTTCTCCCTGTCCACCCCCAACGCCTCCAGTGAATCCTCCAGCCGGGACTGAGCGATTAGCAGCGGCTCCAGCTCGCCATGCAGTCCCAGCCACAGCACACGCGGACGCCTGGTATTGGGGAAGCAGCCCGCGCCTTGCACCCGTACGGTGAAGGGACAAGTCCCCCCTGCCGCCAGGCGCATGCCGCTTTCAATGATCGGTATCGCATCGTTGGATACGTTGCCCAGGAACTTCAGCGTAAGGTGGACGCCCTCCGGCTTCACCCAGCGTACGCCGGAAGGGAGCCCCTCTTTGAATATGCGGAGCGCTTCCTCCGTGTACCGCCGAGCGGCGGGCGTTAGTTCCACTGCGATGAACAGTCTTGAAACGCCGGCGTCTCCGTCCCTTTGCATCTTCTACAGACCCAGCAGCCGCTGTGCGTTTCCCCCCAGAATCCGCTCCTTCTCTTCCTCGGAGATATCAGCGGCTCTGATGTGCCTCATCAGCCGCGCCGGTCTCAGCAAGGGAAAGTCGGAGCCGAACAGCATCGAGCCGGGGCGGGCCATTCTAGACATCACCGAATAGATGGAAGCACGGTAAAGGAAAGGCGAAGCAGCGCTGTCGAAATAGGTATTGCCCAAAGCCCGCTTCACTTCAGGCATCAACGAGTAGAAAGGCAGGCCTCCGCCCCAATGCGAGCAAACTATGGCGACGTCCGGGTATCTCTCTATGAACTCCATCAGCACGTCCGGCGTCACCGTGCCCTTGCCCGGATACGTGTGCCCCACCGGCTCGGAAGAATGCGTGAGCACCACCATGTTCCGCGACTTCACGCAGTCCATGAACGGGTCCATCAAAGAGGAGTCCCCCAGTTCGAACCCCTGCGTATCGGGGTGGAGCTCTCCTACTCCCCTGGCTCCAGATGCGGCACAGCGATCGATTTCAATCAGAGCGTCTTCACCCCAGGCGGGGTTCACCGAGCAAAACGGAACCAGCCTGCCGCTGTAACGAGCCGCCGACTCTAAGATGTAGTCGTTGGACTCCCTGGCTATGCCCATATCCGTCCAGCCCACGCCCATGATCACGGCGGAGTCTACCCCGTCTTCATCCATGGCGGAAATCAGGTCCTCCGCAGTTGCCATAAGAGCGTCTGGGTCGGCAAACAACGCTGCCAGGGTGGCGTCCCGCTTGGAATAAGCGCTGCGCTCCTCCATAAGCCGGGGCAGGAATATGTGGGTGTGAAAGTCTATGATCATCTCAGGCTTGAAGCATACTCCATCCTCTATTGAAAACGGTAGCATACCCCCTTACATCGGGCTTTCAGGCTGTTATAATCGCTGTGTTATTTTCTGTTGGGAGTTCTGCGTCTATGGCTCTGTCGTCACCCGATCTCGCCGAACCGCTTTCATCACAAGAACGGTCGCGCCTCAAGGAGACCGCCCGCAAGATCCGCCGCGACCTGCTCTTCAGCATCGCGGAGGCAGGCAGCGGCCATTCAGGTGGCTCCCTTTCCGAAACCGATATCCTGACCACGCTGTATTTCAAGGTTCTTCGCATCAATCCGCAAGACCCCCACTCCCCGGATAGAGACCGCTTCATCCTCAGCAAGGCGCATGCCTGTCCCGGCCTCTATACGGCGCTGGCTCACAGAGGGTACTTCCCGCGGAGCGACCTGAGCACTTTCCGCAAATTAGACACGCACTTGCAGGGACATGCCAAGATAGGTACCCCCGGCGTCGAGATGTCCGGCGGTTCCCTCGGCATGGGACTCTCATTTGGCATAGGAGTCGCCCTGACTGGCAGATTGGACGGCAAGAGCTACCGCACCTACGTCCTGCTGGGCGACGGCGAGTGCGACGAAGGACAGGTCTGGGAAGCGGCGATGTCGGCGGCCCATTACAAGATAGATACACTGACCGCCATTGTGGACCGCAACCGCATCCAGAACGACCGCTTCACCCACGAGGTCATGGAGCTGGAACCGCTGGCGCAGAAATGGCGCTCCTTCGGCTGGCGGGTCCTGACGGTCAACGGGCACAGTATTCCGGCCCTGTACAAAGGATTCCAGCGCGCCATGGAAGTCAAGGGGCAGCCCACGGTTATCATAGCCAACACCGTCAAAGGCAAGGGAGTCAGTTTCATGGAGAACAATCCCGGCTTTCACGGGAAAGCCCCCACCTGGGAACAGGCGGGACAGGCTATGTTCGAGCTCGGATTCTCGGCTGATGAAGCCAGAGAGGCTATGACGGAGATGGGCTACGCGGAACAGAGCATTTCCGCACTCATCACAGAGATGGAAAGCAGCAGCCTAGTCACCACTTAGGAACGGATTCATGACCACAGTAGCTACGCGAGAAGCCTTTGGCCGTACACTCTTGGAGCTGGGTAAGAGCCACCCGGACGTGGTGGTCTTGGGCGGCGACCTCAACGTTTCTACCCTCGCCTCTATGTTTGCCAAAGAGTTCCCCGACCGTTTCTTCGATCTTGGCCCCGCCGAGCAGAACATGATGAGCATGGCATCCGGCTTCGCCATGTCCGGCAAGGTACCCTTTGCCTCCACGTTCGCCGTTTTCGGTACGGGACGCCCTTACGACCAGATACGGATCAACATAGCCCAGATGAACGCCAACGTGAAGATAGTTTGTACCCACGCCGGTCTGCTCACCGGCGAAGACGGCATATCCGCCCAGTCCATTGAGGACATCGCCCTCATGTGCGCTCTGCCCGGATTCAACGTGGTAGTCCCCAGCGACGGGCCCGAAACTGAGGCTGCGGTCAAACTTGCCGCCAGCACAAAAGGCCCCTTCTATATACGTCTTTCACGGCCCGCAATCCCCGTGCTCCACCCCAACGGAGCCGAGTTCACTCTTGGGAAGTCGGAGACGCTCCGCCCCGGGGACGACTTGGCCATCATCGCCTGCGGCATAATGGTTTCCACGGCCCTGGAAGCGGCGGATACCCTGTCGCGGGAAGGGATCGAGGCCCGCGTAGTCAACATGTCCACCCTTCAGCCTCTTGACCTAGACGCCGTGGCCGGCGCCTGCCGCACCGGGGCCATAGTCACCGCCGAGGAGCACTATATCCACGGCGGGTTAAGCAGTCTCGTTTCGCAGGCCGCCGCCGGAATCCAGCCCGTCCCCATAGAGATGGTCGCAGTCAGGGGCTACGCCGAATCCGGAAAGCCCCAGGAGCTGTTCGACAAATACGGCCTTGCCGCTTCCGACGTAGCCAGTGCTGCCCGACGCGTCCTGGGTCGCAAGAGCGCCTGAGGGACGGAAGGACAGTACCACCGCGCTTCCCTCTCTGACGTTTGGCATTTGACATATCCCCTCATTGCTGTTAAACATTGGCCTAACGGAGCTTGCGCTGCTCACAGCAGCGCCGATGGCTAAACTCCGTCAGCGTTCTATTCCATGCTGGCCTCTCCATAGCTGTCTTGCGTTTACGTTGCGCTTTTTCAGGCAACTTTTTGGTCGCCATGGGGTCACAAAAGGAGGTTCAACACATGAAAGGTGTGATACTGGCGGCTGGGTTCGGTTCAAGGCTTGCTCGGCACCATAGCGTCAAACACAAGGTTCTTCTTCCCGTAGCAGGCCGTCCCATCATCGACTACACATTGGAGGCTTTCGCCGAGTCAGGAATTAACGATATAGCAATAATCACCGGGCACCAGGGAGAGTACTTGGAGCGCTGGATGGGCAACGGTTCACGGTACGGACTCAACGTTCAATTCATCTTCAACCCGCACTACAGGTTCGGCAACGCCCTATCCGTTTACGTGGCGCGCCGCTTCAGCAAAGACGAGCCTATTATCCTCTCCATGGCCGACCACATGGTCTCGCCGGATCTTCTTGAGCCTCTGTTGGATGTCCAGGGAAAGGACAACGCCTTGGCCGTTGACTTCGACTTCTCCCTGCGCCAGATGGAGGAAGGCACCAGGGTACTGGTGAAAGAGAACGGTTCCATACTCTCCATAGGAAAGGACCTGGAGCACTGGAACGGTATAGATGCCGGCGTCTTCAGATTCTCTCCCGACATCTTCTTAGCAATCGAGAAAGAGCTCTCCCTGGAAAGAAAGCAGTACGAGCTCAGTCACGCCGTCACTCGTTTGATCAATGAGGGCGGCGCTTTGCAAGCCTGCGACGTCTCCGGCAGCTTCTGGCACGACGTGGATACGTGGGAGGACCTGGTATACGTAAGGAAAGCTATCTCTGACAATAATGGCACAATCACCGAAAGAAGGGCTGGTATCGCGTTACCTTAACCGGAGGCTTTCACGACCCCTGGCTGCACTGTTGGCCAGGACGCCCCTCACCCCCAACCACGTATCGTTTGCCAGCTTTGTGATAGCGCTGGCTTCACTCTGGCTGTTCTTTGCCGGCTACAACATCTGGGCAGGCATAGCAGCACAGATGTCGTCCGTGGTGGACGGCGCGGACGGAGACCTGGCGCGCATCAAGGACATGGCCAGCCCCTTCGGCGGCTTCTTTGACGCCGTGCTTGACCGCTACGCCGACATGGCTATCCTGGCCGGTTTCACCTACTGGGCGCTGGAATTCGAAGCCAGAACAGCGGATTCGCTGGTGCTCATTTTCGGCCTCCTCGCCATTGCAGGTTCCCTTATGATCAGCTACTCGCGTGCCCGCGCCGAAGCCACCCTGGGAGGAGCGTTCTCCGGCCTCGCCGGTTCCCTCGCCTCCAGAGATGCGCGGCTGCTTCTGGTCATGCTCGGGGCCATCGTGGGACAGGGGGCCGCCACGCTCCTTCTTCTAGCCGTGGCAACCAACTTCGTAGTGGTCTGGCGTCTCGCAGTAGCCAGAAGAGGCATCAACTAGGAATCATCCTATGCTCACCGTGCAATGTGATTTCGATGAAACGATAGTCACCTGCAACGTCAGTCATCTACTGTTGCAAGCCTTCGCTGTGGAGGGATGGCAGTGTGCCCAGGCACTCTACGACGCCAACCGGATCAGCGTTGAAGAGAGCAACAGACGCCAGTTCTCACTGCTCAATGCAGATGGAGCAGCCATCAACGATTTTGTGCTTTCCAACGTTGAAGTGCGCCCCGGCTTTTCCCAGTTCGTAAAGTACTGCTTGGACAGCGGCATTCACTTCACCGTGGTAAGCAACGGCATAGACCTCTATGTACTCCCTATAATGCGCAGTCTGGGCCTGTCCGACATCGAAGTGCGCTGCGCCCGCAGCAAAATCACCCCCGGTGGAATCGTATTGTCATACCCCGACCCGTCCGGCTCGGATCTCTTGCAGGGCTTCAAGCTCTCATGGCTGCGTTACCATAAGAGCCAGCGCCGCTCCGTGGTTTATATAGGCGACGGCAAGTCCGATATTCCAGCCGCGTCAGAAGCGGACTACGTTATCGCCAGGAGCGCCCTCTACAGTCACTTCCAGTCGAGCGGGCTCCCCTGCTATGAATTCAAAGACTTCTTCGATGTACGGAAGGTAGTGGAACGTATAGCCTCGAACGAGCCTACCGCCTAGTTACTATTTCCCACTCCATGGGAAGTCACAATTGCCCCCCCGATTGTGAGCACTGCCGTGTTCTTGCTATACTCATCGTGCTGGTTGTTTAGGAGAATCGCATGAAGGTAGGCATAATCAACGTCACAGGATACTCAGGCTCAGAGCTGGCCCGCTTGCTCTGGCGGCACCCGGAAGCCCAGGTGGTCTCCGTCACAGGGCGCAGCGCGGCGGGCAAGCGCGTCCCTGAGGTGATGCCCTACCTCTGGGACATCGACTTGCCCATAACGGAGTCCATCGAAGGCTCGGTGGACGTCGTATTCTCCGCCCTGCCCAGCGGCGCAAGCGCTGCCGCGCTGGCCCCTTTCGTGGAGCAGGGGGTCAAGGCCATCGATATCGCCGCCGACTTCCGCATCCGCGACGCCTCGGCTTTTCAGGCGGCGTATAAAGTAGAGCACCCGGCACCCCATCTTCTCTCCGATGCGGTCTACGGCCTGCCGGAGATACACCGCGAGAACATCAAGAGCGCCAAGCTGACCGCCAACCCCGGCTGCTACCCGGAGGCCTCCATCCTGGGCATGCTGCCCGCCGTGCGTGAGGGCATCGTCAGCGACGATGTCATTATCGACGCCAAGTCAGGCATATCGGGCGCAGGGCGCGGCGGCCTATCCGCCAGCATCATGGACCACTACGCCGAAGCCAACGAAAACGTTGTGGCCTACGGGCTGGACGGACACGGCCACCAGCCGGAGATCGCGCAGGAGCTGGCCGGGCTCCGTGAGGCGGAAAGCGCCAGGGTCACCTTCATTCCACACCGCATACCCATGACGCGCGGCATCCTTGCCACCTGCTACGCTCCGCTGGTCGATGGGATCAGCAAGGATGAGGTGCGACGGCTTTACCAAGAGTCGTACCGCTCGGAGCCTTTCGTGCGCGTCACCGATCTGCCTCCGCAGACCAAGCACACGCTGGGCAGCAACTACTGCCTGGTCTACCCCACCATCGACGAAAAAGCAGGGCGCTTGGTGGTGGTGAGCTGTCTGGACAACCTGGTGAAAGGCGCCGCGGGCCAGGCAGTCCAGAACATGAACCTCATGTTCGGACTGCCCGAAACCACAGGATTGGAGAGCCCCTCTCTCTATCCTTGATGGGCTTGTCCTGCTATAGTTTTAGTTCGTGTCCACAATGCCCCCATGGTGTAGCGGCCTAGCACGCCACCCTTTCAAGGTGGAGATCAGGGGTTCGAATCCCCTTGGGGGTACCACTATTCCTTCTCCCGTCCGTCCTTTTATTACCTTGGGCTCTCTTCACGTCGTGGCTGAGAGACGCTATTCTGAGGCCATGACAAACACTTAACCGGGAGATGCTACAGATGAGCCCAAACGGACGGGTCGCTATCGTTACAGGAGGAGGAACGGGGATCGGCAAGCATTCGGCGCTGGCGCTCCTGCGAGACGGTTACTCTGTCGTCATAGCGGGACGGCGAATGGAGCTATTGGAGGAAACGAACGCGGAGGCCGGAGCCGGCGCGCCCATCCTGGCCGTCCGGGCGGACGTGGGACACCCTGAGTCGGTCCGCGGATTGTTCGCCAAAACGATGCAGGCGTTCGGCAGGCTGGACGTGCTGTTCAACAACGCCGGCCACGGAGCGCCCCGGGTACCTATGGAAGACCTGACCTACGAAGAGTGGCAACGGGTGGTAGATACGAATCTAACGGGGACGTTCCTCTGCACTCAGGAAGCGATCAAGATCATGAAGGCCCAGAAGCCGATGGGTGGCCGGATCATCAACAATGGCTCGATAGCGGCCTACGCGCCACGCCCCGACTCGGCCCCCTACACCTCTACGAAACACGCCATCACCGGCCTTACCAAGTCGACCTCGCTCGATGGCCGCAAGTACAACATCGCGTGCGGCCAGATAGACATCGGCAACGCCGCGACGGACATGACATCCTCGGTGCAGGATGGCGCGCCGCAGGCCGACGGCTCGATTAAGGTAGAGTCCACGTTCAACGTCGAGCACGTCGCCAACACAGTCGTGTACATGTCGAATCTGCCACTGGACACGAACGTCCAATTCATCACTATCATGGCGACCGACATGCCCTACATCGGCCGCGGGTAGCGGGTTCCCGCCCGTTGAATGTGTGGTAACTTATGCGGGAAGCGCACACGAATACACCCTAATTCATGGCTAAATTCGAATCCCCATGAGGGGCGCCGGTAAATTGAAAGTTAGGTCACCCCATGGCCGGAGTCCAAGCGATACGCACAACACATACCACTAGGAGGGATGCAAATGAGAGGCGCAGCAAAGGTGCTCTACCTATCGGAAGAGGAGGTCAGGCCGCTGATCACCCCCGCCGAAGCCCTGGACCACGCCGAAACCGCCTTCCGTCTGTACGCCCAAAGCCTCAGAGGCCAGGTCCCCGCCAGCTTTTCGCCAATGATGGCCTACCACACCACCGTACCCAACAGCGACGTCGACTACAGGTCGGGCTCCATGGCCCCCGTCCCTACCCTGTGCTCCACGCTGGGATTCGGATACGCCGACAATCCCTCCAAATTCGGCCTATCCAGCATGCACAGCTTTGCCGTCCTCACCGATGTCGAAACGGGAGTCCCCAAGTGCATAATGGCTCAGGGCTCCTTCTTCATCTCCTTCCTCAGAACGGGCGCCGCCGCTGCCATAGCCTCCAAGTATCTGGCGGCTCCGGACGTGCGCAGCATAGCAATGGTGGGTGCGGGGAACCTTGCCAGGCACACCCTGCGTTGTCACCTTGCCCAGTACGGCTCTCCTGAGGAGATCAGGGTATGGAGCAGGACCATGGCTACCTCGCAGCAGTTCGCCGCCGATATGGGCAGCGAGCTTGGCGTCTCCTTGAAACCCGTCGCCTCGCCGGAAGAGGCGGTGCAAGACATCGGCATCGTCTACTGCACCACCCGTTCCAAGGACGCCGTTGTTCAGAACGAATGGGTGTCACCCGGAACCCATCTCAACGCCTTCGGCTCTGACGCTCCGGGCAAAAGGGAGCTGGACCCCGCGATACTGGGCCGGGCCAAGGTGGTGGTGGACAGCCTGGAACAGTGCAAAATAGGCGGCGAAGTAAGCGCTCCCATAGCCGAGGGCACGATGAGCGAGGACGACGTATACGCTGAACTAGGGGAAATAGTCAACGGATGGAAGAAGGGAAGAGAAAACGAAGACGAGGTGACGGTTATGGACTCCACCGGGCTAGCTGCCCTGGATGTAGTGGCATTCAACCACGCCTATGAGAAAGCTCTGGCAAAAGGCGTGGGAATAGAACTGGAGCTTTAGGTAAAGCTGGACAACGCCGCACGGCAAACGCTAGTGATATAATGGATAGACCAAGGAACGGAGCGGCAACCATGGAAAAAGCGAGCTACAACCCTCTATCCCCTGAGGAACGCTACGTCATCGAGGGGAAGGGGACCGAACGACCCTTCACCGGAGAGTACGACAACTTCTACGAGCCCGGCACCTACATCTGCCGCCGCTGCAACGCGGAGCTTTATCGATCAGTCGACAAGTTCGATGCCCATTGCGGCTGGCCCGCGTTCGACAAGGAGGTGCCCGGCGCCGTGGTCCGCCTGCCCGACCCCGATGGTATGCGCACCGAAATAGAATGCTCCAGCTGCGGCGGACATCTCGGCCACGTCTTCGTTGGAGAGCGGTTCACCCAGACCAACACCCGTCACTGCGTGAACTCCCTTTCCATGAAATTCGTGGCGGCCCCCCAGGAATAGCAAGGGCATTCACCCAGTCCCCGGCGCGCTTCTACTGTAAGGCCTCCAGCCAGTCCTCACAGATGAGCCAGCGGCTGTGGCCTATCGCCACCACGTAGGCAAAGCTGCCGTACGCCGCGTCCTGAACATCCTGATCGACAGGAACCAGGGGGAACGCCCCGAACTCAACCACACCCGCCTTCCCCATCACGCTCTCCGCATCTGCGGCAGCGAACAGCCTGGAGCCCTCCCTGCCGGGTAGAATCTGCGATATGCCCGCTCGTACCGTCACCTCTTGGCCGTGCACAAACCGCGGCTGCCTTTGCTCCATTCTTGCCTCCGGAAAATAGGTCGACCTTTGTCCCGTATCTAACTTATACTAGCCAACAGTGGCCCGACTATCAAAACTGATGGCCGTCACACCGTTGATGACCGCCCGCCGCCGCATCAGTCATTCCAAGCACAGCGGGGAATCCTGTATGCTTACCGACGGCATCCAACCGTCACTACACACGAACGAGGAACTAAATGACCAACCCGAATAGCGAACTTCTACTGAACAGGCTGATTGAAGCAAGCGACATCTTACTCACAGCCCTGAACCGTGCCTTGAGTCAAAGTATGGCCTCGCCCGTTCTATCCATTGGCCAGACCCAGGATAGAATAACCCTTGTCCAGGAATGGAGGGACGACTGGACAAGAACTCTGGATGAACTAGCGGACAGCGAGTGAGACGCCCCCGCCCTGCTGAGACAATAGAGAAAGCGCCTTACTTCAGGCGCTTTCTCTATATATCGGACTATTCAGTTATCCCGGCTATCTTACCAGCGCGGGCCTCCGCGTCGGCCTCCGCCTCCGCCGCCACCGCCACCGCGGCCAAACCCACCACCGCCGCCGCCGCCACCATCGAACGTTCGAGGGGTCCTTGGCCTGGCTTCGCTGACCGTCAGAGCGCGCCCGCCGACCTCTTTGCCATGGAGACCCTCTATCGCCTTGTTGGCCTCGTCGTTGCTCGTCATATCCACAAAGCCAAATCCCTTGGAACGGCCGGAGTACTGGTCGCGGACAACCGAAACCTCTCCCACACCTCCAAACTCCTCAAACATCTCCCGGAGTTGCTCCTCCGTTGTCTCGTATACAAAATTCCCTACGTAAATCCTCAAGTTTCTCTCCTTAGTTGCTAGCAACGTTCCGTTGCTTTCGTCTCTTAATTGGAAAGGTCTTCGCCTCTCCTTCAATGGGTTGCGGCCTTCAGCGCGCGGATGCGCTTGCCTGGCCTCGATTCAAGCGGCCTGCCTCGGCTGGGGCAGGTCAGATTCAATGCTTCAATTTATGATTAGCGGACTCCTTTCCTGTAGTTGGCCGGTCTAGTCCACTGATTCCAGCCTGAGAGGCGATCCAAGGCACAACACGGGTCAACCCATTCTGAGCGAGAGAACGCTGAACATTTCACGGCTAGGGACACAAACACTGCCATGTCCATGATTATACCCGAATAATCTCACTTTGCCATCCCTCAATGTCCACCGCGGCTTTTATGTATAATCCCTTCCACTACCAGGTGCTCCGGCGCCTGTTCAAAAGGAGCAAACATCATGGCTAACGATAACCGCCCACTGGTATGGCTATTAGGTACGGGAGGCACCATCTCCCAGTGGGGCTCGCCCCGCCTAACCTTCGTGGAATATGGCACCGGCCAGCGCTTGGACGTCCACGGGAACCTGGAGCGTATCCCGGAGTCCCAAGAATTCGTGCGCACCAAGGCGGAGCAGCTCTTCTTCGTCGACAGCGGCATCAAGACCCCTGAGCTGCTCCAGCTCTCCAACCGCATCAACGACATCTTCCGTGAAGACCCGGAGGTCGCCGGTATCGTGGTCACTCACGGCACCTACACCATGGAGGAGACCACCTTCTGGCTGCATATGACCGTGCAAAGCGACAAGCCCGTGGTGGTCACCGGCTGCCAGCGGCCTCCCTCCGCCATGGGCACCGACGCCGACAACAACCTGCTCGGCTCCCTGATACTGGCCGGTTCGCCGGAAGCGCGGGGCAAGGGCGTCATGCTCTGCCTCAACGATGAAATCAACGCCGCCCGTGAGGTGACCAAGACCAACTCCCACCGCCTGGAGACATTCCAATCCCGGGAACTGGGCTTCCTCGGCTACCTGGACTCGGATCTGCAGCCCGTCTTTTACAGGCAGTCCACCCGCAAGCATACCCACCAGACCGGTTTCGACGTGAGCGGCATGACCGACCTCCCCAGGGTCGACATCGTCTACGCCTACCAGGACTCGGACGGCGTGGCGGTGCGCGCCTTCGTAGAGGCCGGCGCCGAAGGCATCGTGCTCGCCGGTTCAGGCGCAGGGGGCGGCGGGCCACGCGGCAGCGATGACATCCGTCAGGCGCGCCAGAAGGGCGTTATGGTGGTAGCCGTCAACCGCACCGGATCGGGGCGAATGATACGCTCCAGGATACAGAGGGAAGACGGCATTATCGCCGGCGACAACCTGAGCGCTCAAAAGGCCCGTATCCTGCTCCGCCTGGCCCTAACCAGGACTCGCGACCCGGAGGAGATCCAGCGCATGTTCGATGAGTTCTAGGGAATCCCCTCGAATCCAAGGAGCGCCTATGCCAGCCTATTTGATAGCAGAGATAGAGGTCACCGACCCGGAAACCTACGAGGAGTACCGACGCCAGGTGGCGCCTACGGTGGAGCAATACGGCGGGCGCTTTCTCGTCAGAGGCGGCACAGTCCACGGCTTGGAGGGCGAATGGAACCCAAAGCGCCTGGTAGTTATAGAGTTCTCAGACATGGCCGGACTCAGGGAATGGTACCAGTCTGATGAATACGACCGCTTGAAGAGGATCAGGCAACGCTCCTCTACTGGCAAGGTGCTGGCCGTGGAAGGAGTCTAGGCGCGGGGCGGTCACCAAACCTTCTTCCCCCTTGATGGGGGGACCTTGCTTTGGTGATGTGCGGGAAAGGCCGCGAGAATGTTCCCGTTCGACTGTAGGCTCCCTCCGGGAGCCTCAATCTACTTTCAGCATCCCGGCTGGCCGTGGTTGCCGCAGCAACTGCTCAGCCGCACCACCTTTCGCAGCATGTTGCGCGCCGCCACCCCGGAGTGCTTCCGCCAGGGCAGGAGCTCGGCCAGGTTCCTGAAGAAGGCCCGGATAGTGGCCACCATGGCTAGTCGGCGCCCCACGCCTGCTTGCTACAGGCCTTAGTGCAGTTGAATCTCCCTGGCAATGCTCACCTCTCCGTTCACGCGCCGGGTTGTCGGTTTGGAATCCCGCGGGCAGCGGCGTTATTATAGCAAAGTAACGCGGAGAACGCGCCGCCATTCGCCATGGTCTGTGGAAGGCGTACCCCCTTGCCTACCGGCCCGCTCTCCCCTACCCTATCATCTGGTAAAACCGCGATGAAGATACTGGGAATAGAGACCTCTTGCGACGAAACGGCCGCCGCCGTGGTGGAAGATGGCCGGATCCTCCTGTCCAACGTAGTCGCCTCCCAGGTGGATCTGCACGCGCAGTACGGCGGAATCGTGCCGGAGGTGGCCTCCCGCCAGCACGTCCTCCAGATATTGCCTGTCATAAATGAGGCCATGGACCGCGCCTGCCTCTCCCTGGACCAGCTCGACGCCGTGGCGGTGACCCACGGCCCCGGCCTCGCCGGATCGTTGCTCGTCGGAGTCAACGTTGCTAAAAGCCTGGCCTTTACGGGGGGCGTGCCTCTCTACGGAGTGAACCATCTGGCCGGCCACATCTACGCCGCATGGCTATTGGAAGAGGCTCCGGAGGAACAGGCGCGTTTCCCCATGCTCTGTCTGGTGGCCTCCGGGGGACATACGGAGCTCGTCCTCATGGAAGATTATGATAGGTTTCGGCTGCTGGGCCAGACCAGGGACGACGCCGCCGGAGAGGCGTTGGACAAAGCGGCCCGCATCCTGGGTCTGGGATACCCAGGTGGCCCCGCCATCCAGAAGGTGGCTCAGGGGATCGAAACAAAGGAGCACCTGCCCAGGGCCTGGATGCCCGGCACCATGGACTTCAGCTTCAGCGGGCTCAAGACGGCTCTTCTGCACAAGGCTCAAAGCTACGGGCTGTCGGAGTCCGCTCCGGAGTGCGATGAGCCAAGTGAACTGGTGAGGGAACTGGCCGCCGCTTTCCAGGAGTCCGTCGTTGACGTGTTGGTGCGCAAGACCATGGCCGTCGCCAGGGAGACGGGAGCGCACGGCGTAATCATGGGCGGAGGCGTCACCGCCAATCTTCTGCTGCGGGAGCGCATGGCCGCCGCCGCGGACGGCCTCCCCGTCATTGTGCCGCCGCCCGCGCTCTCCGTGGACAACGGCGCCATGATAGCCGCCTGCGCCTACTTCCAGCGCGGCCCGGCGCTTAAGGGCTGGGACCTAGACGTAGTGCCTTCCCTGGGACTCGGCTGAATCGCCGCTCGGCGGCTGCACCGTCCTCTTCCCCTCTTCTTCAGCAACAGAAGCCGCCACAGGAGCTGTCCTGGGCCGACCCCACCAGGGAATGACCCGTTTCGCCCCGTCCATCACAGCGCGGCTTTGCCCCGCCGCCGGCGTCTGCCCTGCCTGCACCTGGAACGGGCCGTTGGCTAGGCGATAGGCGTCTCTGAGCGCCTCTTCGCCGCGCAGGGTTAGCGAAACCTCGGTGGTGCGCGTTCTGAAGGTGATGCTGGGTGAGTCCTCCGAAACGAAGTAGCTGGAGGCTGTGAGCGCCCCCAGCGCCACCAGCACCGCCCCTATGATCCAGGGCAGGATGCCGCCCCAGCCCAGAACGGTGGCGACCCAGGACACTCCCACCGCGGCCAGCAGCAGCAGCCCGCCGCTGACCAGTGGCCTGGTGCTCTTGGCCAGATCTGTCACCTCCACCGCTTCCACGCCGTTTATGGGGAACAGTACCCGGCGGTGCTTCCCCTCCTTGCGGGCAAAGCAGATCAGGCGCTGGTTGGTTATCGTGATGAAGTCGTCCTGCGGAGGAGATCTTTCCAACAGGCCGTACCTGCCGTCAAGCGTGAGCCGGACCTCTTCGCCGTCCAGCAGCTTGATCCCCCGCACCTCTCTGTTCTCTGAGTCCATGACGCCAATGATACCAAATGTGGCAACGGAGTGTTATTCAGGCTGCGGTAAGTGCTCTGTAAGCCGCGCCATGCTCTCTAACCGCCTCCACGCCGCCGCCGTCCGCGCCATCGGCCAGCATCTCCCTGTACATCTGGATCAGCCCCTGCTGCGCCACGGCCCCCTTGAGCAACCTTCCCTCTACTTCCAAGAGAGATGCCATCTCCCTGGTCATCTCATTCTCCGCCAGGCGGGGCGCTCTCCAGTAGAGCCGCAAAGCGTTCTCTGCCAGCGAGCCGCCCTCAACCAGTACGCCCCAAGCGTGAAAGAAGGGCAGAACGTGGTTCACCGCCATGTCCAGCGCCCTGCTCTTACCAATGAGCGTCCTGCCTCCCTCATTAACCGTGAGCGCTCGCACAAGCGACCCCAGGCTATCCCCCGTTACGGCGGGCCTCAGCCCGCGAACCAGGCCGGCGTCCAGGAACCGCGCCGCCAGCGCCGCCGCGCCCTCAATGCGAGTCAGCGGCTGGTTGCCCGGCCTCACCCCGGCAAAACGCCACTCACCTCGGTCCATCTCCTCACCCAGCGACTCCGTTCGAACCGCACTCTCCCCCTCCTCCAGTCCTGCGGTTACCGTCAGTATCCGTCTCACCCCGTATGCTCTTTGCGGCCCGGTCATACCTTCACCGGCCCGGCAAAGACGACGCCACGACGCCAGGTGCGCAAGCTTGAGGAAGGCGTGGCGGTTTCTGCTGTAGCCCAGGGACTCCATGATCCCCCGATAGAGCATCTCGTCGGCGTCCTCCTCCAGCAGCCTTTCCAAGTAGCCGTTGCTCCTTTTCCTGAACCGCCTCTCTGAAGCCTCCTCTATTACGAGAACGAGATCCGCCTTCTCCAGCGATTTCCATTTTCGCAGCAGCGGCAGCTCCAGCGGAGCCCCCGCCTCGCCGTCCTCGGCGGACAGCGAGGTCACCGGCACCTCCTTCCCGTCCTGCCGTTCCGTGGCGCCCCTGGATTTCCGTGTCATCACCACGTGCAGCATCACGTTGTTGTAGTTGGGGTCTTCGTGATGGCCGTGCTCCCTCCAACCTGAGTCGGTCAGGTGCACCTCTACGTCTCCCCGCTGCGGAGGCGCGCCATCTATCTGCATCATGGCGTCTCTGAAGTCGGGGCCCGGGCCGCCGTTGCGCCTCCCCGGATAGAGTACGCGGACCCGCCTGCCATCCGCGGTCGAAAGGGAACGCCGCTGGGCGCGCGTCTGCCAGAGGCGTGCCAGCAGGCGCTCCGGTATCAGGGGCAGCTTTCTCTTAGACAAGTAGCGCCACCTACCCGCTTGAACCCTCGCCAAACGGCGGCTGCCCTCCTTCAGCGCCCGGGTCCCGCTCGTCTCCGTCCGTCCCGTACTGGAAACGGGAGCGCTCAGCCAGTATGGAGAGCAGCTTCTTGGAGGCGCCCCTTGGCCTGTACAGGCCCGTTTCCCACTCGCTGACCGTCTGCTGGCGGGTTCCCATCTCCTCGGCCATCTCCTGCTGGGTGGCTTTGAGATGCCGGCGCAGGGCTCGAACCTTCTCCCTGTCCCACTCGCTCTCCACGTTCTCTCTGCCTCCCTAGTTCATCCTCATTCCATGGAATTTTACACGTTTCCGTGTAATTTACAAGAGCGGGTCAAGACGCGCAAAGCCTCTTTCTCCTTGATGGGGAAAATTGAGCCTGCCCCGCACCACGATACGGGGATAGGGTGAACCTTCCCCAACTTGCCCGGGTAAGGGATTAGCCGGGTCAACCTATGATGGAGGCCACGCGGTCCTTGAAGCCGGCAAGCCCCTCCAGCATCTCCCAGAGCGCCTGTCCCCAGGGGCGGTCCAGCCCCGCCGTCTCCATGCGGATCAGCCTGCGGCCCACCTGTACGTGGGGCCCCAGCTCGCGCTCCAACGCGTTGCGGGCGCCGCCTACGTCGTCGACCAACCGCACCGCGACGTGGCGCGGCTCTCTGGTCACCGACTCGACTCCCGCCTCCGTGGCCAGCACCCTTATCCTCACCGTGTAGAGCAGGCTGTGCACCTCACTGGGCGGCGTTCCGAACCTGTCCCACATCTCGTCCTGCACCTGCGCCACGTCCCCCAGCGTCCGCACCTTGGACAGCCTCTGGTACAGTCCCAGCCTGGCCGCCAGATCCTCCACGTACGACTGGGGAATGCGCGCCGGCAGTCCCAGGTTCAGGGAAACCTCCCTCTTCTCATCCTCCGGCAGTTCTGGCATCTCGCCTCCCGCCCTGACCTCCTCCACGGCCTGGGTGAGCAACCTCTGGTACAGATCGAAGCCAACGGCGTGGATGTGGCCACTCTGCTCGGCGCCCAGCAGCTGTCCTGCGCCCCTGATCTCCAGGTCCTTCATGGCAATGCGGAAACCGGCGCCCAGTTCGGTGGCGGCAAGGATGGTCTCCAACCGCTTCTGCGCCGCCTCCGTGATGCGGCGGGCGCGGGGTATCAGAAAGTAGGCGTAGGCCCGCTGACTGCCCCTGCCGATGCGCCCTCTCAGCTGGTAGAGCTGGGCAAGCCCCAGGGCATCGGCACGGTCCACGATCAGCGTATTGACGCCGGGCAGGTCCAGCCCCGACTCGATGATCGTGGTGCAGGCCAGCACGTTGAACTCTCCCCTGGTGAAGGAGTCCATCACCCTCTCCAGTTCCTCCTCCGCCATGCGCCCGTGCGCCGCCGCGACCGAGGCTTCCGGAACCAGCCTCCTCAGGGAGTCCACCACCGAAGCCAGGCTGTGTATCCGGTTGTGCAGAAAATACACCTGGCCCCCTCTGTCCAGCTCGCGCAGGATGGCCTCGCGTACGAGCTGGTCGCTCCGCTCCGATACGTAGGTCTTTATGGGCAACCGCTCGTCCGGCGGCGTCTCCATGGTGCTCATGTCGCGAATTCCGGATAGAGCCATGTGAAGGGTGCGCGGAATCGGCGTCGCGGTCAGGGTCAGCACGTCGACCTGGGCACGCATGCTTTTGAGCCTCTCCTTGTGGCCCACCCCGAACCTGTGCTCCTCATCGATAACCACCAGGCCCAGGTCTTTGAACGCCACGTCCTTCTGTAGCAGGCGGTGGGTGCCGATACAGATGTCCACCCTGCCTTCCGCCAGCCTCTCCAGGACATCCTTCTGCTCTCTGTCGCTGCGGAACCTGCTCAGCACGTCCACCGTGACAGGATAGGGGCTTAGGCGCTGGCTGAACGTGGCGTGGTGCTGCTGAGCCAGCACCGTGGTGGGCACCAGTATCGCCACCTGCTTGCCCCCGGCCACCGCCTTGAACGCGGCCCTGAGCGCGACCTCCGTCTTGCCGTAGCCCACGTCGCCGGCAACCAGCCTGTCCATGGGCCCCGCCCGCTCCATGTCCGCTTTGACCTGCTCTATCGTCCTCGCCTGGTCCGGGGTTTCCACGTAGGGAAACGAGTCCTCCAGCTCCCTTTCCCAGGGCGTGTCGGAGGTGAACGCAATCCCCGGAGTGACCTCGCGTTGGGCGTACAGCTTGAGCAGCTCCTGGGCCATCTCCTGCACGGAACGCCTCACGCGGCGCTTGGCCCGCAGCCAGTCCTGCGTACCTAGCCTGGTCAGCGTGGGGCGCTGATCGCCCGGCGCAGAATAGAGGCCGACGCGGTCGGCGTGGTCGGTTGGCACGTACAGCTTGTCCCCCTCGGCGTAATCCAGAACCAGGTACTCCCGCCGCTCTTCGTCCTCTCCCATGACGGTGGTGCCGGAGAAACGCGCCACGCCGTGGTCCGTGTGCACCACGTAGGAACCCGGCTCTATCTCAGCGAGGAGCGGAGCGCGGGAAACCGCTCGGCGTCTGCGCAGCCGCGCTATCTTGGCCGTGCCGAACACCTCCTGATCCGTGAACAGCGCCGTGCCCTCTTCACCGGGCGCCAGCCATCCCTCCGATAGCGAACCGCGCAGGATGGCAACCGAGCCCGGCGCGGGCGTCCCGGTCAGCTCCTCCAGCATTCTAGCTCCCAGTCCGCTCTCCGCCATTATCTCGTGGAGGCGTTGAGCGTGGTGAGTCACCACCAGGACGCCTTCCCCGCGGCGGCGGCGTTCCTCCACCTCGGCGATGAACAGGGGCAGCTGGCTCCAAAAGGAGGGGGCCTGTACAAAGGGAAAGGTGGAGCTCTCTCCACCGCTCCATCGGGTCAGACGCAGCGTCCTGGAGGCATGTTCCAACCTTTCCTGTACCTCCTCCCGCGTGAAGTACGGCGAGGGGAATCCCCCGGGCAGCTCCCCTCGCTCCCGTTTCGTCTCCCGCAGCTCGAAGCTGCGCCTGTCGAACTCCCGCAACGTCTCCTCCACTTGGGAGCCGTCGTCCACCACCACCAGCGTGTTCCTGGGAAGAAAATCTAGGAGAGAGGAACGGTTGAAGAAACCAGAGTAGAAACCGGCCTCCTCCACGTAGTGGCCGGCCGCCATCAGCGAAAGCTCCTCTTCCATGCGGTCGCGTACCTTGGTGGAGCGGGCGCCGAAATCCAGGGCTGTGAACATCCCGCCGATCTCATACGGGTCTGCCAGGGAGGGCAACAGCTCCTCCGCCGGAGCCGCCGTAACATGCTCCATTTGCTCCAGTGAGCGCTGGTCTCCGGGATCGAAGGAGCGGATGCTCTCCACAAAGTCTCCCCAGAATTCCAGCCGCGAGGGATAGACGTCCCCCGGCGGAAACACATCCAGAATCCCGCCTCGCCTGCTCATCCGGCCGGGCACCTCCGTGATACGCTCCATGCGGTAGCCGGTAGCCGTCAACCTTTCGATCAACGACTCCATGGAGACCTTCTCGCCGCGGCGCACGGTGAAGTCACCCTGCTTGAAGACCTCGGGGTCTACCGTCTTCAAGGCCAGCCCCAAGGCGGACGTCACCACCAGCGGCGCCTCTCCCGGATACACTCCCGTTAGCGATGACAGCACGCGAAGCCTCTGGTGCATGCTGGTGCTGTCCACGGCCAACCGTTCGAAGGGCAGCGCTTCCAGCTCGGCAAAATTGTGGATGGCGGAGTCTTCGTTGAAGTAGACCAGCAAGCGGTCGTAGAGACGCCTAGCGTCCTCCGGCCTCGGCGTAACCACCAGCAACGGCGTCTCCAGTTCCCGCCACAGCGTCCCCACCAGCAACGGCGCCGCAGCTTGCAGTATGGAGGCCGACCCGGCTCCGTCTCTCAACTGCTCCTTAAGCCGTTGGAACCGGGGCATCTCCTTGAGAAGCTCTGTTAGTCCAGCCAGCATTTCTTTTCTAAACCGTAACGCCTAAACGGGCTGGCGGCAGAAGCCCCAGCCCTTAGTCCGACGATTGTAGCAGGTACGCCCCTTTCCGTCATGCCCGCTTGCCTGTTTGCCCGTTGATATGGCTTGCTCAGCGAGCATGGTTCACCCTTTGCAACCGGGTGAAGGATGGTCTGTGGAAGGGGTTCGCTGTTACTGGTCCAGCTTAGGAAGTTTCAGAGGTCTGTACCAGGAGTTGGCGCGGTTTAAGTAAGCAGTCCGGAACCCTAGTGTTTGAAACCGCTGTCCGGATCGACAACGTCCCGCAGAGTGGCAATCTCATTCAACAGGACCTCAAGTCTCTGGTTCATATCCGCGTGTAGGAATCGCAGGCTTACCTTCACGCTGTGGAGCTCAGTCCGCAACGTTGTCAACTGTTGCTCCATGTCCGACAGCTCGTTCTTCTGTGCTTGCTCGCTAGCCATCGGGCGCAACCCTATCCCCTACACCCGATCTACGTCAAGCAAACCACGCCTGCCCGCTTGCCCGTTGACCCTGCGCTTGGCCTCGGCTACAGTGTCTTCCCATTCGCAGGAGGTCCAACATGGCAAAGGAAACTGTCGGATTTATCGGGTTGGGAATCATGGGGCTTCCCATGGCCCGCAACCTGCTCAAAGCGGGATACCCCGTCGTGGCCTACAACCGCACCTCCTCCAAAACGGAGGAGCTGGCAGAGGACGGAGCCACAACCGCGGCAAGCCCCAGGGAGGTCGCCGAAAGTGCATCCGTAATCATAACCATGGTCACCGACTCCCCGGACGTGGAGGAGGTGGTCCTGGGCCGGAACGGAGTCCTAGAGGGCATCCAATCCAACGCCGTGCTCATCGACATGAGCACCATCTCTCCCTCGGTGACCCGGGACATCGCCGGACGGGTGGAAGAAAGAGGCGGACGGATGCTGGATGCCCCGGTCAGCGGAGGCTCCTGGGGCGCCATAGAGGGCACGCTGTCCATCATGGTGGGCGGCGATAAGAGCGTGTTCGATAGGTGTCTGCCCGTTTTCCAGGCCATGGGCAAGAACATAGTGCACACCGGGCCGAACGGCATGGGACAGACCACCAAGCTGGTCAACCAGATACTGGTAGCCGGCACCATGAACGCCGTGGCCGAGGCAATGGTCTTCGCCGCCTCCTCCGGCGCGGACCTGGAGGCTACGATAGAGGCGGTGAAGGGGGGAGCGGCGGGCTCCTGGCAGCTGCAGAACCTGGGCCCCCGGCTGATCAAGGGAGACTTTGCACCCGGGTTCATGGTCCGCCTGCAGCAGAAAGACCTGCGCCTCATATTGGAAGGCGCGAGGGAGATGCGACTGTCGCTTCCGGCAACCGCGCTGATCAACCAGCTCTTTGCCTCGCTGGAGGCCTCCGGCAACGGCGACGAGGGCACACAGGCGCTGGTCAAGGTCCACGAACGGCTGGCCGGAGTAGAAGCGCGGGTGAAGTAAAGCTATACAACCGCTGTCCTAGCGCGAGCCTTCATCTCCGGATGCGGGCAGCAAGCGCCGTATCGCCGGCCACAAGACATCGGCGAACAGAGAGGCGACGACCAGCACACCTCCCATCACCGTCACCGCGACCGCTGCTGGAATAATTCCGGCAGTTACCTGGCGGGCAAAGGACTCGAACAGATCGCCGGCCAGGCCTATCGCAGCTATGGAAACGTCCGGCGAATAGGAGGCTGGATCCGCTAACACATTCCCAATCCCAACGGGTATCACCGAATTCAGCACGAATCCCATTATTAGGCAAACGCCTCCACCAAACACCAAGGAGAGGCCGGGCCAAAGGAGCATAGCTCTCGGTCTCGGAAAATGTACCGCCGCTAGCAGGACGCATCCCACGATTACCAGCAACAGCGCCGTCAGTTTGACTGGACCGTTGACTGTTACGACTATAATCCTGAGGTAATCGGCTAGCTCGTCGATATCTTCTCGGCTCAAATCGTCGTCGCTGTCAGCAAGGTTCTGCAGCAGGTCCAGTCTGTCATTCTCCTGCAAGTCCTGGCGTATCTCTTCCAGAGAGTCGTCTACCACCGAACTGACCAGAGGGGCCGCCGCCTTATCCAGGAAGGCGCTTGTGTCCCCTTCTATGAAAGACTGCCGCAGGTCATCCTTTTCATCTTCGATTATTCTCGCGGTCTCGGAGTCTATCCGAGGATTATTTGCCACCTGGTCAATCCAGTTGTCGAACTCCTGCCTGCGGCATTCCTCGTCCAGGATCTCCAGCGAAGGCACGGATTCCGGCAACTGGCCGGCGGACAAGCCGGCAAACTCGCTTGCCAAGTCGTCAGCCAAGCTCTGCAAGCTGTCCGCCGTGCACTCTGTAGTTGCAGTACTAGGCTCCTCGATTTCGATTTCAGTGATGACCTGTTCTGTCTTGTCGAGAACCACCGCCTCGACACGGCCCAAGGGTTCTCTCAGTTCCAGGTAGAGATCCAGCCTTTCCAAGTCATGGGACAGGAATCCGGTAAACCTATCTATGTTTGCTTCCGTCTGCTCTTGAAGGTAGGCAGGGGGCATCACGTCTCTGAGCACCTCGATGGACTCTTGCGCATCCAGGCCTACTCCTCCGAGAAGGTCTAGGTTCTGTTCCGTGAAGGCCTCGTCCACCAACACCTCATCGTAGATGCGGTTGTATGCATTGGTGTCGTTTATGGCGTCCTTGTACATTTCCGAATCGTCCAAGCGCTGGGAAATGTTGACCAACAACAGGTAGCAGAGGAGGCCGGCGAGTATCACCAATCCCAGCGTCAGGCTAGCAACGATTCGCAGAATTGCCATCGATGTCCTCCCCGTATTTTCTGTCCGATACTGGACTGTGGCAGACAAAAGCTAGCCTACTCAAGTGAGTATGTCCAGCGCATGGAGGTTCACCATGACCGCACTCCTAGCCTCCAAAACCCCTTCCCTTCCATATACCCGCAATCATGGTATAAACTCGCCCTGACCGCCGATCACATCCACGGCGCCAGGAGGATTCAGGATGACAGCTGAACGGACCTTGACCTCGGAAGTTGTTGACTATATCCAGGGCCTCAGCTACGAATCGATACCGGAGAACGTACGGCGAGAGCTGCTCCGTTGCCTGGTCGATGGCTTCGCCGTGATGCTTTCGGGAAGCCACGCCGCCTGCTCGCGTATCGTCCAGCAGTACATCCGCGACAGCAACGTTGCCGGCGGCAGTTCAGTGGTAGGCGGAGGCCTGGCCACTTCGGCGCAGATGGCCGCCCTGGCCAACGGCACCGCCGGTCACGCCGACGACTTTGACGACACTCAGCTGGCCCAGACGCCTGACCGCATCTACGGTCTGCTCACCCACCCCACCGTGCCCGCCCTGGCCTCTACTCTGGCCGTGGCGCAGGAGACGGGCGCAAGCGGCAAGGAGTTTCTCACCGCCTTCTGTGGCGGATTCGAGGTGGAGTGCAAGATAGCCGAGTCCATGAATCCCCGGCACTACATCCAGGGCTTCCACAGCACGTCCACCATCGGGGTATTTGCCTCCGTCACCGGCGCAGCCAAGCTGTACGGACTCTCAGCCGAGCAGACCAGGTTTGCCATCGGCATCGCGGCCTCAAAGAGCGCCGGTCTGCGCGTCAACTTTGGCACCATGACCAAGCCATACCACGCCGGTGCAGCCGCGGAAAACGGCATCGTGGCCGCCAAGCTGGCCGGTCTGGGCTACCAGGCAGACCCCAACGCCCTCGACGGACAGTGGGGGCACTTCCAGGTGACAAGCGGAGGTGTGGACGCGGAACGGCTGCTGGGGCGGTTGGGGAATCCCTATACCTTGGAATGGCCCGGCGTATCGGTGAAACCGTATCCCTGCGGCTCGCTGTCACACCCCTCAATGGACACCATGCTCGATCTCGTTTTGGAGAACGACGTCAAGCCGGACGACGTAGAAGAGGTACGTATGGGCGCTGGCTACAACATACTGAACCCGCTGCGCTACAGCGACCCCCAAAACGAGCTTGAGGCCAAGTTCAGCCTTCAGTTCTGCCTGGGCATACTGCTCCTCAAGCGCCGCGCCGGCACCCAGGAGTTCACCGATGAGGTGGTGCTCTCGCCGGAAGTGCGTGAGGTGATGAAGAAGGTCAAGGTCTATCACAACCCTGAGATCGAGGCAAAGGGCAGCGACCGCATTCGAAGCCTGCTGGAGATTCAACTGAAAGACGGGCGGACAATATCGCGCGAGGCTGAGACCTCGCGGGGCACTCCTGAGCGCCCTATGGGAGTAGAGGGCATGGCCGCCAAGTTCACCGATTGCGCCGACGGCGTTCTATCCGAATCCGAGATCAGCGCCGCGCTGGACGCCATCTACCAGGTGGAGAACATGCCGGACGTGTCCAAGCTGGTGGAGGCCGTGACGGTATAGCCCCACAACTGTCATTCTGAGCGCAGCGAAGAATCTGCGCCGCAGGGAGACAAGCAGACATATAACCAAGGCTCCCCTACTTATGAGTATAAAGAACCCGGACAGGAGCATTACACTACGATGAACATCGCAGGTGTGGATGGAATCAAAGGCGGCTGGCTGGCAATCGTGCAAAACAGCCCGGTCAGGGTCGAATGCCTGGAACGTCTTGAGGACTTATTCACAGAGTTCCCCGGCGTAGATGTAGTAGGCGTTGACATGATAATCGGTCTTCCGGATGACGCAAACGAACGGGACTGCGATAAGCAAGCCAGACGGCGTCTGGGGCAACCCAGAGGTTCCAGCGTTTTCCGAGCGCCCCATAGAAAGTTACTGTGCTCTTCCTCCTATGAGGAAGCAAACTGTTTAAGCAAATCTCTAATCGGTAAAGGGATTAGCAGGCAAACACATGGCATCATCCCCTACATAAAAGAAGTCGACCAAGCTGTGCGGAAGCATGGACAGGAGCGCATCAGAGAAGTGCATCCCGAAGTAAGTTTCATGGAAATGAACTCCGGTTCGGCCATGCAGTACAACAAGAAGCGGTCTGAAGGCATGGCGGAACGTCGGAATCTGCTGGTAGAACACTTCGGAGAGGGGTTTGTTAGTGAAGCTGAGTCGACTTTCCGCCGGAACAATGTCAGGCTCACCGATGACTTTTACGACGCATTCGCGGCTCTGTGGAGTGCTCAGCGTCTGGTAGAGGGTAAAGCAAGCACTATTCCTGAGATCCCTACCCTGGATTCAACTGGTCTCAGAATGGAGATAAGCCATTGAATAGACAGGCAATCATCTCTGTGATCGGCGCGGGCAACAACGCGCCCAGAGAGGCGATGGAGATGGCGGAAGAGGTGGGCCGCGAGCTGGCCAAACGTGGCGCTGTCGTCGTTTGCGGCGGGCTCAACGGAGTCATGGAGGCCGTATGCCGAGGCGCAAAGTCGGAAGGCGGCGTCACCATCGGCGTGCTGCCCGGCGACGACCCTGAATCCGCCAACAGCTTCGTGGACTTCCCTGTCCCAACCGGCATGGGCCACGCCCGGAACGCCATAGTGGTCAAGGCGGGGCTGGCCGTGATCGCCGTGGACGGGGCATACGGCACCCTCTCCGAGATTGGGCACGCCCTCGCCGAAGGCAAGACGGTGATCGGCCTCAAGACCTGGCGTATCTCCCAAGAAGAGAAGGACGAACAAACTGCCATCGTACGCGCCGGAACTCCACGGGAAGCGGTCGAGCTTGCCCTGCAAGCCGCCGCCAACCGGACCAAGGCGGTCGCTCCATGAGCACTATCCAGCACATACACGCGCGTCAGATACTCGATTCCAGGGCAACACCCACCGTGGAGGTCACGGTGCTGCTCCAGGACGGCTCGATTGGCACCGCTGCCGTTCCCTCAGGGGCCAGCACCGGCGCTTACGAAGCTGTAGAGCTTCGTGACGGCGATAGTTCGAAGTTCGGAGGAAAGGGCGTGCTGGAGGCGGTATCCAACGTTAACAACCGCATCTCATCGGCGCTCGCCGGTCTGTCAGCCGCCGATCAAGAGGATATAGACCGCCGCCTCATAGATTTGGACGGAACCCCCAACAAGGCCGACTTGGGTGCCAACGCCATCCTGGGCGTATCGCTGGCTGTGGCCAAGGCCGCCGCCGCCAGTGACGGCGTCCCCTTGTACCGGCATCTCAACAACGGTCAAGACCCTCTGCTCCTGCCCGTCCCCATGCTCAACATCCTCAACGGGGGCAGGCACGCCGCCAACTCCACCGACCTGCAGGAGTTCATGGTTGTCCCCACCGGTCTCCCCTCCTTCAGCGAAGGGCTGCGCTGCGGCGCGGAGGTCTACCAGGCGTTGAAAGGCCTACTGCACGACCGCGGGCTGTCCACCAACGTGGGCGATGAAGGCGGCTTCGCGCCGTCGCTGCCGTCCAACAGGGACGCCGTTGAAGTCGTGCTCACCGCTATCGAACGCGCCGGGTACAAGCCAGGCGTCGATTGCCACCTGGCTTTGGACGCCGCTGCCACCGAGTTCTACCAGGACGACGCATACGTACTGGAACGGGAAGGCGTGCGCCTCTCCTCGCAAGGGATGGTGGACCTGCTCAGCGACTGGGTTAAGGCGTACCCCATCATCAGCATTGAAGACGGCCTGGCTGAGGACGACTGGGAGGGCTGGGCCATGCTCACCCAGCGGCTGGGAAACAGCGTACAGATAGTGGGAGACGACCTCTACACCACCAACCCGGAACGGATACGGAGAGGCGTCGATTCCGGTTCCAGCAACTCCGTCCTCATCAAGCTGAACCAGATAGGGACGCTTACCGAGACTCTGCAGGCGATACGGATGACCAAGGACGCCGGTTGGCGTGCCGTGATCAGCCACCGCTCCGGCGAAACGGAGGACACTACCATCGCCGACCTTGCCGTAGCCACCGGAGCAGGACAGATCAAAACGGGCGCTCCCGCTCGCAGCGAGCGCGTGGCCAAGTACAACCGCCTGCTCCGCATCGAAGAGGAGCTGGGCAAGGAGGGGCGGTACGCCGGGCGAGAGGCGTTTTCCGTATGAGCCCGGCGGCCACTTACGCCGTAAATTGGTATAGAATGGATGAAGCGGGCGCGGGGCGGCAGGCAGCATATTGCAGTAGGAGGCTTCCATGACAACTCGTGTAGGCATCAACGGATTCGGACGTATCGGCAGACAGGTCTTGCGGGCCATTCTGGAACGCCACCCCGACACCCTTTCCGTCGCCGCGGTCAACGACCTGACCGATGCTAAGACCAACGCACACCTGTTCAAGTACGACAGCACCTACGGCCGCTATCCGGGAATCGTGGAAGCGGAAGGCGACTCCATGAACGTGGACGGCAACCGGGTCGCCGTGGTGGCGGAACCTGACCCGGCCAAAATCCCCTGGGGCGATTTCGGCGTGGACATCGTGGTGGAGTCCACCGGAGTATTCACCGACGCCTCCAAGGCTGCCGGTCATCTCCAGGGCGGTGCAAAGAAAGTGGTCATATCGGCTCCGGCGTCGGGTGAAGACATGACCATCGTGCTCGGCGTCAACGACGACCATTACGACCCGAAGCGCCACAGCATCGTATCCAACGCGTCCTGCACCACCAACTGCGTGGCTCCCATGGTCAAAGTGCTCCACGACAACTTCAAGGTGGAGCGAGGTCTGATGACCACCATCCACTCCTATACCAACGACCAGAAAATCTTGGATATGGCGCACAAAGACCTGCGAAGGGCGCGCTCCGCGGCCATCAACATCATCCCAACCAGCACCGGAGCGGCACGCGCCTGTGGCCTAGTCATCCCCGAACTGCAGGGTAAGGTGCACGGCATGGCGATGCGCGTCCCCACTCCCACCGGCTCGGCGACGGACCTGGTCGCGGACCTGGGACGCAAGGTGTCGGTGGAAGAGGTGAACCAGGCGTTCAAGGAAGCCGCCATGGAGCCGCTGAAGGACATCCTGGAGTACACCGAAGAGCCCATAGTGAGCAGCGACATCGTGTCCAATCCCCACAGCGTCATACTGGACGGGCTGTCCACCATAGTCATGGACGACACCATGGTGAAGGTGCTGGGCTGGTACGACAACGAATGGGGCTACTCCTGCCGCACCTCTGACCTGATTGCGTTCATGGCCGAACGCGGCTGGTAGGACGCCGACCCTTTCCCACCCCGTTCGCCCTGAGCTTGTCGAAGGGCGCATCCCCACCCCGGCGTGGTTCAATAGGCCTGTCCTGAGCGTAGCCGAAGGGCTCACCACGAACGGAGATAAAGTACGTGCCCCTCTTGCCCCCTTGCCCTTTTGCCCGCCTGTCCCTCCCCCTGCCACACACCCCTTCCCCACACCGACATTCTCACCGTATCCTGTATCCATGAACACTGCCCCTAAACCACCGGCTCTCCACAACGACAACGGTCGTATCCATGACCACTTCGGATTCGTTTCCTCATTTTTCGAAAAAAAGTGGTTCGCTTTAGCCTTGCTAGTTGACATAACGTCTGAAACGAATCGCTGCCCGTCTGCCCGGTGCGGCGGCCTGATACAATATCCCCACTATGGAGCCGGAATCCTCCTATACCTCTCCACTCCAGCGAATGCAGAACGCCTGGCGCTGGGCAATTCGTCCAAGCGCCGTGGGATGGTCCATTCCCCCGCTGCTTGCCCTGATCCTCCTGCTGGCCTTCCTCGTCCGCATCTATGGCGTCGAATGGGACCAGAACGGCCTGTTCCACCCCGACGAACGCTCCGTATACCTGCGCACGGACTGCATGCACCGCCTCCTCGTGGAGGCCCCCGGCTGGGGGTCGTGTACGGAACACCATCCGTTTCAGCAGGCTGAGCCTGGGTTCCCCAGCCTCACCGTATTCCTGGACGCCGACAAGAGCCCCCTGAACCCCCACTGGTTCCCGCTGGGAAGCATCATCCTCTATGTATTGGTCGGCATCAAGCTGCTGGCCTCTCCCTTCTTGACCATGGAGTTCCGCGATCTGGCTATAGCGGGAAGGCTGCTCTCCACCCTGGCCGACGTGGGCACCGTCGCCATGGTCTACCTGCTGGGAAAGCGGCTCTACAGCAGGAACGCCGGATTGCTGGCGGCTGCTCTTGTGGCTTTTGCCGTGGTGCACATCCAGCACTCCCACTACTACAGACCGGAGACGTTCTCCAACCTGTTCACCCTGGCTTCCTTCTGGTTCATGATGCAGGTGCTGGAAAAGAACCGCATCCGCGATTCGGCGCTCCTTGGCCTGTTCATCGGACTGGCGTTTTCCACCAAGATAAGCATGGCCCCCATTCTGCTCCCCTTGGCGGCGTTGTACGGCCGCGTGTTCCTTGGCGCACTGCGCAAACCGACCCACGCTGCGGGCACAGCCGACCCCCCTGATAGACCGGCTCTTCTGGAGAAGGCCGCTCTGCGCGCCTTACTGGGCGGTTTCATAGCTATCGGCGTCTACCTGTTCTGGACACCCTACTCCATCCTGGCCTTCCCCGAGTTTCTCTACTGGAACCTGCGCGAGATTGAAGTTGTGCGCAACGCCGGATGGGTGCCCTATACGGTGCAGTACATAGGAGCCCCCAAGCTGCTATACGAACTGCGGCAGACCGTCACCTGGGGGCTGGGATACCCCCTTGGCCTTCTGGCATGGGGGGGATTCCTGGCTACCATAGTCATCAACTTGCGCCGTCCAAGATGGGGACAAGTCCTCATTTTGCTCTGGGCTATCCCCCTCCTCATCATCGTTACCAGGGTAGACGTAAAGTTCCTGCGCTACACCTTCCCCCTGATGCCGGTCATCATCATGATGGGGGCAGGAACGGCGCTGATGGGAATCGACTGGCTAAAGCGGCACAGACCGGCGATGCTCAAGGCGTCGCAGATAGCGCTTGTAGCGATACTGGGAGCAACCGTCTTCTACGGCCTGGCGTTCCAGTCCGTCTATTCCAGTCAGCACACCGCAGTTCAGGCGTCGCAGTGGATCAACGCCAACATACCTGAGGAGTCGTTCATCCTCACCGACAACCACTGGGACGAAGGCATTCCGAACTTGGGCCGGTATCGCCTGGCACAGATCCCCATCTTTGATGGGGATACCAGACCGAAAATAAACTCGATGGCGACTGACCTAGCGGAGGCCGACTACCTGGTGTTCTACAGCAACCGCACCTATGGCGCAGTCGCCCGCGCCCCGGAAAGATACCCGTACAGCAGCAACTACTACGCCCTTCTCTTCTCCGGCGACCTGGGCTATCAGCTAGAAAAGAGCTTCAGCGCCTACCCGTCGCTTCTCGGCGTATCCTTTGTAGACGACCCCTTCCGCAGGGCAGGCGTTCCCAAACCAGGCGGGCTGGACGCGGACCAGGGCCTCCTGTCCTTCAACTTGGGGTACGCCGACAACGACCACGTCACCTACGACCACCCGCTTGTCATGCTGTTCAAGAATACGGGCCGCCTGGACAGGGATGCCTTGGCCGGAATGATTCTGAGCGTTGAGCCGGAACCGGACCGCCCGTTGCAACTCCTACTCACCCAGGACGAGCTGGCAACCCAGCGCGGCGGCGGCACCTGGTCGGAGATATTCAACCCTTCCGGCCTGGTCAACCGTCTGCCCGTTCTGGTCTGGCTGGCACTGGTGCAACTGGCCGCCCTGGCCGTTCTTCCCATCGGCTTCCTACTGTTCAGGGGGCTCCACGACAGGGGTTACCTGCTTTCCAAGATTCTGGCGGTACTAATGCTGGCCTACCTGCCCTGGCTCCTAGCCGCGCTGGGCATACTGGACTTCACCCGGCTCTCCATTTACTTGGGGCTGGCGGGCATGGCCGCAGCCGGCGCTTACATAGCATTTACCCGCCGCGACGACATCCTTGCTTTCATCAAGACTAGGTGGCGCATACTGGCGCTGGAAGAGGCTCTGTTCCTCGTTGCGTTCCTCATCTTCCTTGGGCTGCGCTGGGCCAATCCCGACCTCTGGCACCCATTCAGGGGCGGCGAGAAGCCCATGGACTTCGCCTACCTGAACGCGGTAATACGCTCATCCGCCATACCTCCATACGACCCCTGGTTCGCTGGAGGCTACCTCAACTACTACTACTTTGGCCAGTTCATACTGGCTACTCTGAGCAAGGCCACAGGCATACTGCCCGAAGTGGCCTTCAACCTGGCGTTACCGCTGCTATTCGCGCTTACCGCGGGCGGCGCTTTCTCCGTAGCCTACAACCTGACTTCCGCCATGCGGCAACGAAGCATCGCCCGGCCAGGCCCTTCTTGGGGGCCTGCCGTGGCCGGAATCGCCGGGGTTCTACTGGTCGCCGTAGTGGGCAACCTGGGAGCAGCAGTCCAGCTTGTCCAGTCCGGCCTTGACAAGCTGCGGGACGGCGCCGGCTTCCCCATATTCGACTACTGGGCGCCCAGCCGGATGATTCCGGACCAGATAGCGATAACCGAGTTCCCCTTCTGGACGTTCCTCTTTGCCGATCCCCACGCCCACATGATAGTCATTCCTTTCACCCTCCTCGCGGCAGGACTCTCCCTGAATCTGGTCCTCGACCCTAAAGCATTGTCCTCCGGATGGAAGCGCGCCGTACTCCCCCTGGCCGTCCTCGGCATAGCGGTGGGCTCCCTTGCCGCCATCAACACCTGGGACTACCCCACCTACATGGCCCTGGGCATAGCCGGAATATTCATAGCCTGTTACGCCCACCGCAAGAGCCTGTCGCTTGCCTTCCTCAAATCGGCGTCTCTCAAGGCGTTGTTTGCCATTGCGGTTAGCTACATCGCCTTCCTTCCCTTCCATTCCAGGTTCGTCGCCTTTTCCGCCGGTATCCACAACAGCGACTTCCAGACCCCCATCCAGTATTACCTTGGCATCCACGCCCTATTCCTGTTCCTGGTTGTCTCTTACCTGGCCTATGAGAGCTTCAGGTACCTGAAGATGCGCAGGACGGAAGACGGAGAGGATTCGGCAAGCCCGCTGTCCAGGTTGGTACGACCCCTTTCTGCTCGCCGGATAGCCATCCTCGGCGGCTCCGCCTTCTTCCTCATCATGCTCGCCGTATACCTCACGGCGGGCGGTTACGGCACCGTGGCCTTTCTCCTTGCCCTAACGGTGACTGCGGCGCTGCTGGGATTGCGGCGTCTCCCCGACCCGGCCGATTCATCCCACCATCACCTCTTCCTCTTGGTTCTGGTCATAGGAGCGCTTGGACTGGGCCTCACGGTTGACCTGGTCACGGCCAACAACGACATTGACCGTATGAACACCATCTTCAAGCTGTATCTGCAGGCCTGGGTGCTCTATGCGCTAGCTTCTGCCGCCATCCTCTGGTATCTGATGACCTCGGCGCGAATATCCCTGCGGAGTATGACCTGGGGCAAGGGCATTTGGGCAGGATTGCTCACGCTCCTGGTGCTGAGCGTTTCCATCTTTCCCGTGCTGGGCACCAGATCACGCCTTGCCGACAGGTTCGACACCGACTTCACCGGTCTCAACGGGGCCGCCTTCATGGAGGAGACCACGTACCACGATCCCGAGGGGCCTATAGAGCTGAAGTACGACTGGGACGCTATCCAGTGGCTGAGGAGCGAAGTCCAAGGCTCTCCAGTGATAGCCGAGGGCAGCACCGAGCCTGACCGGTATCGCTGGGGGGGGCGTTACTCCATATATACAGGGCTTCCTTCCATCATCGGCTGGAACTGGCACCAGATCCAGCAGCGCCACGGGGAGCAGTTCGCCGTGGGCGAGCGCCAGTCCGACCTGGACGCGCTGTACACCACTAGGAGCACGACCATCGCCGCCGACGTTCTTCGACGCTACAACGTCGAGTACATCGTTGTGGGTGAGTTGGAACGCCTATACTATCCTGCGCCCGGTCTGGACAAGTTCAATGCCATGGCCGATCAGGGTGTGGTCAAAGTCTATTCGAACGCCCAGGTGGACATATACCGGGTTGAGGATGGATCAGAGGTTGCCGCGTCCTGAACCGTCTCAGGTTATGCTGAGCTGAAACAACTCGATGGGGTTGTCCCGCAATATCTTGTGCGCCAGGGAGACGGCCTCAGCCTCCTTCATGTATCCCTCGGCCACCTTTTCTGAAAGGACCCTGCTCACCACTTCCCTGGTCATCTTGGCGTGGGCGTACGCCATCTCCACGGTGATGGCGTCTCCTCCAAAGGCCGCTATCTTGTTTCCGGGGACGGTCTCTATCAACTCGTGGAGCAGGCCTCTGCTTACAGACGGTGATATGATCTCCAACCAGGTCATATCTGCGTAGACGTTGGCGAAGTTCTTTGCCAGGGTGGCCCATTCGTGTATGTAGGGATAACCCCCATGGAACAGGTCGAAGCGGGCTTCGCGGTACTCCATGAACAGGTTCACCAGCAGAGTCGGGTTGGAGTTGTAAACGATGCTTTCGTTGCTCTCATGCAGACCCGTGTGTATCTGCATCGGTATCCCTGCTTCCACGGCCTGGCGAATAACCTGGTGCATCATGAAGTCCTGCAGCGGCTTTGCTTCCGTCCAGGAAGGCCCGTGACCCGTATCCGCGGCTATCCTGTTGAAGGCTGTCTCCGCCTCCTGTCGTGTGACCTTTTCGTATCGCAACGGGCGTCGATAAGCCAGCGCGCTTTTGATTGCCACGGCCCCGCTGCCAACCGCTCGCTCCATGGCCGAGCACATGGCCCGCACCAGATCGTCCAAAGAGTGGATTGCCACGTCCTCCTCCGACTCTATGCGATCAAGCTCCGTCCTGGTGCCTACCGAGATTATGTAGTCCATACGCATGGCGGGCACAAAATGCTCCCTATCCACCGCGGTGGTATGTATATCGACTACGGACAGGTCTATCTTGGCCATCTCTTTCATGACCTTGCCGTACCAGTTCTCTACTCGCGACTCGGCGATAGCCTGGGATATTGGCGCGTAGGTCTCCCCGTTGAGGTCATCGAATCCAAAGATGTCCTTGATAGCCAGCAGGGTCTGCTTGGCGTAGGCGGTGTTGCGCATCCTCTCCCAGTACGGCTCCAGGGCTCGCCAGCGCTCTTCCAGGGAGAGGTCGTCACGCTCCGGCGGAAGGATATCCTTGCCTTCACGGAGCATCTCATTGAACACCAGCTCGTAGCGGTACATCGGTAGTCTAACCGACTGGAGCAATGGCAGAGGCATGCCGGAGGAGACCAGGTCGGTGGTGTTGTAGTGTGCCAGCAAATAGCCGAAGTCCACCGCGTACTCATCACGCAGGGCTTCCGGCATCAGATGCTCATGCGTATCTACAATGCGGATCTCGTTGACGGCGTTCGCTATCTTTTCATTGAGCATTGGCTTTGCCGTTACGCTTGGTTTGGAGTACCCTATAAGCCTACCCGGACAAATTCAAGTGAGGACTGTGACCATGGTGGATCGGTTTATGGAACGGCCTACTCGGATCAGGGTGCTGGGCATTTCCGGCAGTCTGCGCCAAGCATCATTCAACTCCTCCCTGCTCAGCGTTGCCCAGGAGGAGGCTCCAGCGGGCATGGAGATAGCCGTCCATGACCTGGCATCGCTGCCCTTCTACAACCGGGACGTGGAGGAACAGGGCGACCCCGACCCGGTTACAGATTTCAAGACGGCAATACGTGAAGCGGACGGGGTACTGTTCGTCACGCCTGAGTACAATTACAGCCCCAGCGCCGCTCTGAAGAACGCTATAGACTGGGCCTCACGGGACAGCGCCTCGCGCTCCCTGTTCGGAAAGCCGGTGACCACCATGGGAGCCGGGGGATTCGCCGGTACGGCACGGGCGCAGATGCACCTGCACAACGTATTCGCTGAGACGGGCTCATACGTGATGACCAAACCTGGGGTTTACGTTTCCTACGCCCGCCAGAAGTTCGATCCCGAGGGCAATCTTACCGATGAGCCCACGCGGGAGGCGGTGCGCAACCACCTCAAAGCCTTTGCCAACTGGATATTGCTGCTGGGCAGGCGCAGAGACTAGCCATGGTCCAAGACCAGTGTACATATCCCATCTCAGACTGACCAACTACCGCAACTTCGCCAGCTTGAGCCTGGAGATGCCACCGGGTCTGGTGGTGCTCAGCGGAGCGAACGCCCAGGGCAAGACCAACCTGCTAGAAGCGGCCTACCTCCTAGCCATTGCCAAGTCTTACCGCACGAACGTGGAAAGGGAGCTCATCACATGGGAGTCGCAGAAGACTCCTGAGGTAGCGGGCTCCGCTGCTATGGAGCAGACCATCATCGATGGTGAAGTGGAGCGCCGCGACGATAAGGTGAGGGTCATCGTCGGGCTGCGCGCCGAATCCAGCCAAGGAGCCGGAGGCGTCTTGGTGAACAAACGGATCAAGGTCAACGGCGTGTCTACAACGGCCTCGGGATTGGTTGGCTGGGTCAACGCCGTGTTGTTCACGGCCTCAGACATAGAACTGGTGCATGGCTCGCCTTCTCAGCGCCGCCGCTTCCTGGATATCTTGCTTTCGCAGGTAGACCGGGGTTACCTGAGGACCCTACAGAGGTATCAACGCGTGCTCACCCAGAGGAACCACCTGCTGCGCCTGATCAGGGAAGGAAGGGCCTCCGGGGAAGAGCTGAGTTTCTGGAACAACGAACTGGTCGGGGAAGGCGCGTCGCTGATAGATCATCGAAGCGATGCCGTCGATCGTCTGGCTCCGCTGACGGCGCACGCTTACCGCACTCTGTCCAAGGGTGAGGAGTTGTCCCTGAAGTTCCGGCCCTCCCTGCCCTCCGCACAGTTCGAGCAGTCGCTTGGCGAGCGACGAAACGAAGAGATACGCGCCGGAATGACCCTGGCCGGTCCACACCGCGACGACTTGGAGATCAATCTGAACGGCATGCCCGCCAGTACGTACTCTTCCAGGGGCCAGGCAAGGTCTATAGCCCTGGGGCTCCGCTTGGCAGAGGCGGTGTTCCTCAAAGAGCGTCGCGGAGATGAGCCGGTGCTTCTCCTTGACGACGTTCTCTCCGAGTTGGATTCATACCGCAGGCAAAGCGTCCTTGAAGAAGCCGCCGCATACCAGCAGGCGCTGGTCACCACTGCGGAACCCGCGCTAATCGGCGAATCAGCGGCGCGCAATGCGTCACTGTTCCATGTAACAGCGGGCAACGTGATGCCCTGGCGCGAGGGCAATGGGTTAGCCACAGCGGAGTTCGCAGGCACGGAGACGGAATGAGGCGGGACATATGGGCGGTTACACCCCGCTCATCTCCTTCGACGTTGCTCAGGATGAGCGAGTGTGGGGGAGCAAAGTGGACATGGAGAGCGGAGCTGGCCGCCCGTGTTGCAAATAACTCAAGACACTTCTAGCCTGCTTTCTTGACAGCAGGCTAGTGTCACAATATCATCTTCTCGCCTTTACCGCTGGGAACTCAACGAGTCACCCGACTCAGAAGGAGGGGTTAATGACTAGCTCCACTCCGATGGACGTGAAGCAATGGGTCGCTCTTGCCGATGCTAAAGAGGATGCTCGTAGCTCTGAGATGAAGAAGCGATACTCTGAGCTGGCAGGGCTATCTGAGGAAGAGAGGCTCAAGCAGATCACGGAGCTGGCTCGCGCCGAGCACGAGATGGCGGAGGATAAGCTCCACGACTTTACCAAGAGCCGCCTCCTCACATGGATAGACATGGATCCGGGCCAGGCCCAAACAGTGGCTCACTCTTATGATGAGGCCTTGAAGGTGTTGCCCGGCACCCTGGCAATGCGCCGGGTGGGCGCGGTGCAGACCGTTGCCCGCGACATGCATCCGGATGAGGTCGAGAAGCTGTACAACCTGATTCCATCCATTCTCAGAGAGATGCCCCGCCAGGTGGTCACCTCACTCGCCACGGGCGCGGAGAAGAAGCCAAGACCTCCAAAGCGCAAGAAGAGGACTTGGTGGAAGCTGTGGCTGGCTTGACCAGGGTCATCAGCTAGAAACGACGGCAACAATCAATTCGTCTTACGACATCTTGCCTTGATGTTGGACTAGTCCACGTTTCTCACTTGGAAGGCCATGGCATCCGGAACAACACTGGGAATTGATATCGGCGGCACCAAGGTGGAGGTGGCTCTTGTCGACACACACGGCAACGTCCTCTCCAGCGACCGTTTTCCCAGTGGCATAGAGCTCTCACCGGACGGTTTCATCGCGCAAACACTCCTCCTTGCCCAGCAGTTGCAAAGCGCGACCGACGGAGAAATCGATGCGGTTGGAGTCGGCGCCGCCGGGCAGATCGAGCCTGTAACCGGGATAGTGCGCGAGTCCCCCAACCTGGTGCAACTGGGCAACTTCCCCCTGAAGTCCAGACTGGAGGAGGCGTTCAACGTCTCCGCGTTCGTTACCAACGATGTCCGGGCCGCCGCCTTTGGAGAGTGGCAGCGCGGCGCAGGTCAGGGGGTTTCAGACCTGGTGGCGCTGTTCGTGGGAACCGGCGTCGGCGGCGGAATCATCCACGACAACCGGGTCGTTGTCGGCGCTACGGGAACCGCCGGAGAGGTGGGCCACATGACCATCGACATGAACGGCGCGCCCTGCCGCTGCCGCAACCGCGGATGCCTGGAGTCTCTGTGCGGCGGATGGGCCATAGCCTTACGGACGCAGCAAGCCATCGCATCAAGTCCAAGCGAGGGAGCCGCTATCCTCGGCCTGTGCGGCGGCAGTGCGGACGAGATAACGGCATCGACCGTCTCCCAGGCGTTCCACAACGGCGACCCACTGGCCGGGCGCATAATTGAGGAGACGGGGCGCGCTCTTGCCGCAGGCATTACCTCCCTGGTCCACGCATTCAATCCGCGTATGGTCGTGCTTGGAGGAGGGGTGATAGAGGGGACGCCCGAACTGATAGACATGGCAAGGGAGCAGGTGTTTCAAAACGCCCTCTCGGCGGCTACGGGGCCCCTTGAAATCGTCAGAGCGCACCTGGGCGGGGACGCCATTGTGATTGGCGCGGCCCTGATGGCGCGCCGCAGCTTGGAAGGCAGTGTCTAGCCGCTACTCCCCTACCCCGCGTCTGAGTCTTCCTCCGCCTCGCGACGGCCGAGGAACAACGCCACAAAGACCGCCGCTATTACCAGCATCACAGGCTGAAAGGCGAATACGGCCCTCAATCCGGCTACGGAAGCAATGGTCCCCCCAATCAGCGGTCCGAAGCCGAAAGCTCCCGCCGAAACGCTCTGCATAGCGCCGAACCCGGTGCCGCGCTGTTCCGGTGGTACTGCAACCCCCATCAGGCCGCTTGCGGAGCCGATAAGCACGCCCTGAAACGCGCCTGCCACAGCAAGCAGGCCGTACAGAATGAACACCGCATCGACGAAGACAAACGGAGTCAGGCATAAGCCCAGTCCCAGGCAGGCCACAATCATCATCTTGGTCAAAGAGACCCTGGCGCTGAACCATCCCGCCATATAAGAGGCTATTGCTCCGGTGATGCCCAGTATGGCAAAGGAGATGCCGGTGCTCATTGTGCCCCCTCCGGAAGTCAGTGAGTCCAGCAGCACGGGGAGCACGGGGAACATGAGCAAGGGCGCCATCTGGATCATGGCCATAGCAATCAATATGGGGCCCACGGCACGAGAACCCACCAGCTTGAACAGCCCTTCCAGCGCCTCGTGCCTGAACACGAAACCGGCATCGGCTGGCTTTTCAAAGTTGTCGCGGGCAAGGAACACCACCATGAGGATGGATATGCCCAGAGTGGCCCCCGCCACGTAGTAGGCGCCGCGGAATCCGACCGCCTCCGCCAGTATGCTGCCAAACAAGGGGCCTATAGTGTTGCCGAAGAGCATAGCCGCCTGCAGACTGCCCATGGCCAGGGGAACGCGCTCCCGGGGAGTGGTGGAGGCAACCAGCGCCATGACCGTGGCGAACACACCGGAGGCAACCCCGTTCAGCACCCGAAGTAAGACAAGCTGTCCAACGTTGGTGACTAACCCGGTTAGCACCAGGGACAACACCCCACCCACCATGGCCCGCACCACGTTTTTCTTCCTGCCGTACCTGTCGCCGATCATGCCCCATATAGGCCCGAAGGTGAACATGGCAATGCCCATGAATCCGCTGGATACGCCAGTCCAGAAAGCGGCTCCGGCGGGATCGGGGACGCCGAGGTCTTGCTGGATAAAAAGGGGCACAAAGGGGAAGGTAAAGCTGAAGCCCATCACCGTAATGCATTGGGCAATCCACATCACGGCCAGGTTCCGCTTCCAAGATATGGGCTTGGAAGCTGCGTCCACAGCGGTTTCGGTATCCGTCCGGCGCATACTACAGGCAAAGTCCTCTACGGAAAGCTAGGAAAGAGGCGTCTCGGTCTCAGGGCGTGCGGTTGAACGCGATGGGGCCGTGGCATCTCTATTATACGCCCGATGTGCAAGGAGTAATTCTCCCCCACTTATCATAAGGTGACTTCACCGCCAACCTGCCTCGTGCTACAATCGTTCAACAGCATGACCACCACTGAAACGAAGAAGCAGGAGTTCCCCAAGGCATACGACCATCGTCCCGTGGAGGAGAGGTTGTACAGGTTCTGGATGGACAGGGGCTACTTCACTCCTGAGATAGACCACTCCAAAGAACCGTTTGTCATCATCATGCCGCCTCCCAACGTAACGGGCGAGCTTCACATGGGGCACGCCCTTACCGACACACTGGAAGACATCATGGCTCGCTGGCACCGCATGCGCGGCGACCCCACGCTCTGGCTGCCGGGAACAGACCACGCGGGCATTGCCACGCAAGTTGTGGTGGAACGCGCTCTCCAGGAACAGGACGACGTGAGTCGTCACCAGCTTGGGCGCGAGCAGTTTGAAGAGCGCGTTTGGGAGTGGGTGCACAAGTACGGTGGCATCATCACCGAGCAGATCAAGCGGCTGGGCGCTTCCTGCGATTGGACGCGACAACGGTTCACCCTGGAACCTGGGCCAAGCAAGGCTGTCCTCACCACCTTTGTCAATCTGTACAAGAAAGGTCTCATCTACCGCGGAGAGCGCATCATCAACTGGTGTATCCGCTGCATGACCGCGCTGTCCGACCTTGAAGTGAAACACGGTGACTCAGAGGGGGAGCTCTACCATATTCGGTACAAACTTCAGGATAGCAACCGTCACCTCACCGTAGCCACCACGCGCCCCGAAACACTGCTGGGCGACACGGCGGTGGCGGTCAATCCCAATGACGAGCGATACACGGACGTCATCGGCAAGAAAGTGTTGCTGCCAGTGCTGGGCCGGCCCATACCCGTCATCGCGGATGAAGCGGTGGAGATGGAGTTCGGCACCGGCGCTCTCAAAGTCACGCCGGGACACGACGCCACCGACTTCGAGGTCGGTCAGCGCCATGACCTGCCCATCGTCAACGTAATGAACTTGGACGGGACCATGAACAAAGAGGCCGGGCCGTATGCGGGCCAAGACCGGTTCACCGTCCGCAGAGGAATATTGCAGCAGTTGGAGCAGGAAGGCCTGTTGGAGCGCACCGAGCCGTACACGGTAGCGCTGGGCAGGTGCGACCGTTGCGACATCACAGTAGAGCCTATAGTGAGCATGCAGTGGTTTGTCGATATAAAACCGCTGGCCAAGCCTGCAATAGAGGCGGTGGAGGACGGGCGTATCCGCATCGTTCCGGAGCGTTTCACCAAGGTCTACATGAACTGGATGGAAAACATCCGCGACTGGACTATCAGCCGCCAGCTCTGGTGGGGGCATCGCATACCTGTGTGGTACTGTGACGAGTGCGATGAGCAAACGGTAGTGGTGGAAGAGCCAAGCCAATGCGAGCACTGCGGTTCCTCCAAGCTCTGGCAAGACCCGGACGTCCTGGATACCTGGTTTAGCTCCGCTCTATGGCCGCACTCCACGCTGGGCTGGCCCGATGACACGGAAGACCTCCGCTATTTCTACCCCACTGCCGTTATGGAAACGGGCTACGACATTCTGTTCTTCTGGGTAGCCCGCATGATTATGATGGGCCTGGAAAATACGGGAGAGATCCCGTTCAAGACGGTCTATCTCCACGGGCTGGTGCGTGATCCCGAAGGCGTCAAGATGAGCAAGAGCCGGGGAAACGTCCTGGACCCGCTGCAACTCATCGATACCTACGGAGCCGACGCTTTGAGGTTCGCCCTCACCACGGGAACTTCCCCCGGCAACGATACGCGAACCACCGTGGAGAAGCTGGAGGCGTCGCGTAACTTCGCGAACAAGCTGTGGAACATCAGCCGCTTCGTGGTGGGGCTACTGGAAGATGCGGACGACCTCTCCGGATGGTCGCGGGTTCCCACGCCCCGACACCGTGAGGACAGATGGATACTGAGCAGGCATAACCGCGTCACCGAGAACGTGGGCAAGCTGATGGAGGAGTTCCAGTTTGGAGAAGCGGAGCGCGAGCTCTACGACTTCATCTGGAGCGAGTTCGCCGATTGGTACATAGAAATGAGCAAGGTGCGTCTGCGCCACGGCGACAGGGAACCATTGACAATACTGGCTCACGTTCTGGAACGCACCCTTAGAATGCTGCACCCCTTCATGCCGTTCATTACTGAAGAGCTATGGCAACGTCTGGTACAGGCTCTGCCCCGCGAGGGAGACTTGCCTCAATCCATTATGAAAGCGCCCTACCCGGAGACCCATCCAGGGGCAATCGACCCGTTGGCGGAAGAAGAAGTGGACTTGGTCAGCGCGGTAGTGCGCGCAGTGCGCAATATACGCGCCGAGTTCAAGATTGAGCCGCAAGAACGGTTGGAGGTGCTGATAGCCTCGGACTCTAGCTACCACGTGATTCTTGAAGAATCGGAGGCTATCAAAGCCCTAGCCCGCATCGGACCTCTCCAGGTCATAAGGCCGGGCCAGCAACCCCCGGCCAATCAAACCGTGTCGCTGGTGGTGGGAAGCACTACGGTGTACATACCCATGGGCGACGTTGTTGACCTGGCCGCGGAGCAACGGCGCTTGGAGCAGGAGTTGCAGACATCCCAAGACCTGATTCACCGCTCAGAGCGCCGCCTGGAAGATGAACGGTTCACCTCCAAGGCTCCCGAGGAAGTGGTCGAGAGAGAACGGCAACGTTTGGAGGCGGCCAGAGAACGTCAAGCGCGCATACAGGAGCTTGTCCAGCAGTTTGGTGGATAGCCGGAGTCCCTGGAATCCGTTATCTCAGGCCGTTCATACCGGAAAGTCTAACCAGACCCTTCTTGGTGTCGCTGGCTACCCTTGCGCTCTCGGACGAATTTACGCGGCGCTTGAACAGCCAGTAGGTGAACTCCTTCAGCTCGGTGATGGTAATGGAATCGCTGTCAGGTCTCGCCATTTCCTGTCGGAATGCTTGCAGCAACGACTCCTGGGTTTCGCCGTAGACACGCCGAAACGCTATGTCAGAGAACTCCTCTGAATCAGGCAGCCCTTGCGAGATGCGCTCCTTGCGCACCGTTTCCTCCACCGAGAGAAGGAGCGCTTCCTCCACAATGACGCCGTAGTAGTAGTTGAGGTGCGCTCCCCGCTTCTCGGGGCCAATCAGGTCCTCGAACTGGTACCAGAGCTCGTCACTGGGCAGAGACCCTTCGAACAGAAGAGCCGTCCTCTCCTCTGCGGGGACCAAACCGTCTACCTCGCTGAGCAGACGTCCCGCCAGGGTCAACCAGTCGAAGGCTTCACCCAGCAGCAGATACTGGTAATCGACGCCGTCCAGCCGCTCTTCGGCAAGGGGCCAGGCGGCGACGGCCTCCAACAAAGCCCTGGGCCATGGCGTGCCCTGCCGGATGGCCAGCTTCAAGCAAGCTACGACTTCCTGTGCCGCCTGCTTCTGCGCGCCGGTTCTTTTGGATCTCTTTTCAGGCATATTTATTACGATTACCCAGACGGCGAAGCATGTTCGCGGCGCTTCTTTCACCAAACCCGGGCAACTGCTCCACGCGTCCGTCCTCCAGCGCTTCTTCCAACTCCGGCACGGACTTTATGCCAAGCTCCGTGGTGAGCCTGAGGGCTTTCTTGGGGCCCACGCCGGGGACTTCCATAATGTCGATAAGCCCTTCGGGGAACTCCGCCTTCAGCTCCTCGTAGAACCGCGAACGGCCTGTTTCCAGCAGCTCGTGGATCTTCTGGGAGATGGCGTCGCCAATGCCGTCGATCTCCTTGAGGTCATTGCCTTCGCGGACGTACTGCTCAAGCTCCACCGGAAGATACCGGATGGCCTGCGCCACTCTTTGATAAGCCATGACGACAAAGACGTTCTCGCCCTTCAGCTCGGAAAGCGCGGCGATTCCGTTGAAGATGGAAGCCAACTCCAGGTTGTTCATGGCACCGGCGACAACTCAGAGCCGATGCGAGGGACAAAGCGTATGCCGTACTCTTCCTCGGAGAATGTGAGGATCTTGTTGTCCACCAGACCGCTGGGCAGGACAAGGTCCAGGATATCGTCAAAGAGGAGGTCGCTCTCCCGCAACTCGGCCACGGGCTTCTTGGGAATCACCACCCAGAAACCGGTTATCGGCGTGGACTGGTCTTGAACCCGCCAGTTAACCGTCTCTTTCAGATCGTCCATATCCTCCGGCCAGTATACCGTCACGTTGGAATCGAACATGGATATTCTGCCAGCGTCTATGAAGCGCGCCTCATCCGGCATTCCTTGGTTCAGAGCAGCCGCGAAGGCTTCCGGCGCGTTAAGGGTAGTTGCCGTGGCGCCCGGTTTGATCCCCAGTTGCTGTGCAAACAGTTCAGGATTATCTTCTATGCGGTACATGCTTGCGATTCACCCCCATCTCAATCTTCCCCCATCAAATGGGGGGAGAGGTTTGTGGCGGCGTCAGGCTGCCGCGCCGTGGCATCTCTTGTATTTCTTGCCGCTGCCGCACGGGCAGGAGTCGTTGCGGCCCACTTTTCTCGCTCCGCTTGCCCCTCCGGCAGAGGCCCTTGCCGTCCCCAGCGCTCCGGCCATCACGCTGGGCTTGGAAGCCACCATCTTGGCATCAACCAACCGGCTTTGTTGGACACTTCTGGAGGCCCCGTTCTGGACCGGCACCATGTGGTAGATAGTGTGCACAATATCGTGCTGGATGCGGCCCAGCAGGTCATTAAACTGCTGGTGCGATTCTTTCTTGTACATCACAAGCGGATCGCGCTGCCCGTAGGCCTGCAGACCTATGCCCTGGCGCAGGTTCTGCATGGCGGTAAGGTGCTCCACCCAGTGCGAATCGATTACGCGCAGCATCACCGCTCGCTCCAAGGCGCGCATTTGCTCAGGCCCAACCTGCTCTTCACGTTCCGCGTAGAGGGCATCGGCGTGACCTTCCAAAGCGTCCAGCATCTCCACCGGCTCCATCTCTTCAAGGCTCTCCAACCTGAGATCATTGGGCAGCGGCATGATGGTGAGCAACTCCGCTTCCATAGCATCGAGCGACCAGTTCTCACTATCGCGGCCAGACGTGTTCGTCGCCACCACCGAGTCTAGCTCGCGGTGTATCATCTCCTGGATGTTGTCCTTCAGATCGGCTTCCGATAGCGCTTTGCGCCGGTCGCCATAGATAACGCTGCGGTGAGCGTTGGCCACGTCGTCATACTCCACTAGGTGCTTCCTGATATCGAAGTTGGTGGCTTCCACCTTCACCTGCGAGCTCTCTATGGCCTTGGTCACCATGCGGGACTGGATTGGCACTTCCTCTTCCAACCCGGCCCACTCCATGACCTTCTTGATCCTATCGCCGCCGAACTTGCGCATCAGCTCGTCTTCCAGTGACACGTAGAACCTGGTAGTCCCCGGGTCTCCCTGACGGCCGGAGCGGCCTCTGAGCTGGTTATCTATGCGGCGGGCCTCGTGTCGTTCCGTGCCAAGTATGAACAGCCCACCCAACTCAACGACCTTGTCATGCTCTTCCTGCCATTCATCAGCGTCGCGTCCCTCCGGCGAACCTCCCAGCACAATATCCGTGCCCCGGCCCGCCATGTTGGTGGCAACCGTGACGGCTCCCAAGCGACCCGCCTGGGATACTATGGACGCCTCTCTTTCATGTTGCTTGGCGTTCAACACCTGGTGGACAACGCCTCTTCTCTTGAGCGTCTCGCTCAACTTTTCTGAGACTTCTATTGAGGTTGTGCCCACAAGCACGGGGCGCCGCTCTTTGTGCAGCTCCTCTATAGCGTCGGTTGCGGCTTTGAACTTGGCCTTCTCATTCTTGTAAACCAGATCTGTGTGGTCATCTCGCACCATGGGCCTGTGGGTGGGAATGGCCACCACGTCCAGCTTGTATATCTTCCAGAACTCCTCCGCCTCCGTGGCGGCTGTTCCGGTCATTCCGGCCAGCTTGGAGTACATGCGAAAGTAGTTCTGCAGAGTGACCGTGGCGTAGGTCAGGCTCTCCTGCCTAACCTGGATGTTCTCCTTGGCCTCTATGGCCTGGTGAAGGCCTTCCGAATAACGCCGCCCGGGCATGAGGCGTCCGGTGAACTCATCAACGATTATCACCTCACCGTTCTGCACCACGTAATCGGTATCGCGCTGGTAAGCTACCTGGGCTCTAAGCGCGTTCTCTACGTAGTGGGTCAGGGCGTAGTTTTCCGGGTCGTAGAGATTGTTCAGGTTCAGAAGCTTCTCTACTTTGGATATGCCGTCCTCCGTGAGGACCACGGTGCGTTCCTTCTCTTCAAAGACGTAGTCCTCTTCTCGGATGAGCCGCGGCACCATCTTGGCCATGGTGTTGTACAGCTTGGTGGACTGGCGCGCGGGGCCGCTGATGATCAGAGGCGTCCTGGCCTCGTCGATGAGGATGTTGTCCACTTCGTCAACTATGGAGTAGTTCAACTCGCGCTGCACCATCATATCCGCGCTGACCACCATGTTGTCTCTCAAGTAATCGAAGCCAAACTCGTTGTTGGTGCCGTAGGTGATGTCCGCGTGGTAGGCCTCTCGGCGGCTGATGGGACGCAAATGCTTCAGGGCCGGGCTGTTGCCTTCGTAGTCCGGGTCGAACAGGTAGGACGCGTCGTGCTGCAGAGAGGCCACGCTCAGCCCCAGGGAATGGAATATAGGCCCCATCCACTGGGCGTCGCGTTTCGCCAGATAGTCGTTGACCGTGACCAGGTGTGCGCCCTTGCCTTCCAAAGCGTTGAGGTAGAGAGGCAGCGTAGCCACCAGCGTCTTTCCCTCGCCCGTTTTCATCTCGGCTATCTTGCCTTGATGCAGCACAATGCCCCCCAAGAGCTGCACGTCGTAGTGCCTCATGGCTATGGTACGTTTGGAGGCTTCTCTTACAGCGGCAAATGCATCGGGAAGAAGATCGTCCAGGAACTTGCCCTTTGAGATGAGGTCTTTGAGTTCAGCCGTGGTCTGCTCAAGCTCTCCGGCGGAAAGCTTCTCAAACTCAGGCTCCAAACCGTTTATTTCCTCAACAAGCGATCTGAGCTTGTTGACCTCGCCATCGTTAGAGCCTGTTATCTTCTTGAAAGCGCTGGTTAAGATGCTCATGATTTGCTAACAGCCATGCTATGGATGGCTATACCCAACCTTCTACTGGAACATCGCTCCCACCGACAGCCCCCCATGGATCCTGTGTATAGCCTCTCCAAGCAGGGGAGCCACCGACAACACGGTTATCTTTTCGTGCCTCCTACCGTCCGTCATTTGCATGGTGTCGGTGACAATTAGCTCCTTGAGGCGGCTGCCGCCTATCCTCTCCACGGCATTGCCTGACAGTACGGGATGGGTACAGCTGGCGTACACCTCGCGGACGCCCCGCTGTTCCAGGGCTTCCACCGCGGATAGCAAGGAGCCGCCCGTATCTATCTCGTCATCCACAATGATGGCTATCTTGCCTTCCACCTCACCTATGACGTTCAACGTCTCCGCTCTGTCTTCGTTGCCTATTCGCCTCTTTTCAACTATGGCCAGCGGGGCGCCGACGCGTTGAGCCAGGTCTCTGGCTCGCTTGATGGCTCCCAGGTCTACTCCTATGACCACGGCGTCCGGCAGCTCCTTTTCTTGAATATAGCGCGCCAGTATGGGAAGCGCCGTTAACTCATCCACCGGTATGTTGAAGAAACCCTGTATCTGTCCCGCATGCAGGTCTACGGTGAGCACCCTATCGGCTCCCGCAGTGGAGACCATGTCAGCTATCAACCGTGCGGAGATGGGCACCCTGGGCTGGTCCTTTTTGTCCGTTCTGCCGTACGCAAAGTACGGGATTACGGCGGTTACTCTACCCGCGGAAGCCCTCTTGGCGGCGTCTATCATTATGAGAAGCTCTACGATCTTATCGTTCACCGGGTAGGAGAACGGCTGCACAATGAAGACGTCCCGCTGGCGTATGTTCTCCCTGAACTGCACAAACGTGTTGTCATTGGTGAACTTGAATACGTCGGCCTGCCCCACAGAAATGTCCAAATACTGGCAAATCGCTTCTGTAAGATCGGGGTGCGCCGTGCCGGAAAATACTCTTAACTCATCAAAGTTAGGCATTACGTTCCCTTTGGCATATCAAGATTAGCCGCCGATGCCTCTACCGCGAATTCTTACATATCATAACACAGCCAGTCAGCCCACCAAGTGAACCGGCGGGAGTTTGACACTCCGTATTCAAAGGGCAGAGAATGTGGTTTTACAAAGGAGCATGCTATGCAACAAGCGGTCATAATCAGTGGTGCACGCACCCCCATAGGCAGGTTTGGCGGCGCATTCAAATCGTTCGGCGCAGCCGACCTGGGCGCGGTCGCTATCAAAGCGTCCTTGGAACGAACGGGCATAGACCCCGAGGAAGTAGACGAGGTAATAATAGGCAACGTCCTTCAGGCAGCCGACGCCGGATATGCCCCCCGTCTAGCCTCGCTGAAGGCGGGCATTCCGGAGGAAGTCCCCGTCATAGCCATAAACCGGCAGTGCTCATCGGGGCTGGAAGCGATAAATCTAGCCGCTCAGCTAATTCGCACCGGTGACGCGGACGTTGTGGTAGCAGGCGGCACGGAGAACATGAGCATGTCCCCCTACCTAATGCGCAACGTGCGCTGGGATGGACTGCGCATGGGCAAGGCCAACATCGACGATTCTTTGATAGAGGGGCTGAGCTGTCCAGTCAATAACTACCACATGGGCGTCACTGCTGAGAACGTGGCTTCACGTTTTGAAGTGACCAGAGAGGACCAAGACCATCTGGCCCTCCTCAGCCATCAGCGGGCGTCGCTCGCCGTGGATTCGGGACTTTTCCAAGAACAGATAGTGCCGGTCAGCGTACCGCAGCAACGCGGCGACCCCGTTTCCATCGACCGGGATGAAGGGCCCCGCGGCGACGCCACTCTGGAAAAGCTGGCCGAGCTGAGGCCCATCTTCAAAGAAGGCGGCACAGTCACCGCGGGCAATGCCTCCCAGATCAACGACGGCGCTGCCGCCGTTGTGATGATGTCCATGGAAAAGGCCAAGTCCCTGGGACTGACGCCCAAGTTGGAATGGGTGTCTCGTGCCGTGGCGGGAGTTGACCCCGCTTATATGGGCACCGGCCCGGTTCCCGCCGTGCGCAAAGTGTTGCAGAAATCGGGGATGTCTCTTGGCGATATAGACCTCGTAGAGCTAAACGAGGCCTTCGCGGCTCAGGCTCTCTACTGCATAAGGGAGCTAGACCTGGATATGGACAAGACCAACGTGAACGGCAGCGGTATATCTCTGGGACACCCCATAGGCGCCACCGGAGCCGTTATGACCGTTAAATTGCTGGAGGAGCTATCCCTGAGAGATGAGGAGACCGGCCTGGTCACCATGTGTGTGGGTGGAGGCCAGGGCTGCGCCACAATTCTGAGACGGGTGGGTTAGCAGGAACAATGCGGCTATAAGTCCGCCCATTCACGCTTTCCAACCCCTCTTTGCGCTGTTATAATTCACCAGTTGCCCCAAGTTCGGGGCTATCTTTAGGTTAGGGGTATTTCATGCCGGCATACGCCGTCATAGGTGGCCAGTGGGGTGACGAAGGGAAAGGGAAAGTAGTCGATTTTCTGGCTGAGCACAGCCAGTACGTGGTCCGCTACTCCGGCGGCAACAACGCCGGTCACACCGTCATCAACAGCAACGGAGAGTTCGCCTTTCACCTGGTTCCTACAGGCATCTTCTGGCCCCAGGTCACCTGCGTCATAGGCAACGGGGTGGTGATAGACCCCGACGTCCTGATCCAGGAAATAGATGGTCTGGAAAAAATAGGCGTCGACACCAGTCGCATCGCAATCAGCGACCGGGCGCACATCATCATGCCCTACCACGTGACGCTGGACAGGCTTGAAGAGGAAGAGCGGGGCTCCACGGCCATAGGCACTACGGGCAGGGGCGTCGGCCCCGCCTACGTCGACAAGGTCGCGCGTTCCGGCATCAGGATAGGCGACCTGCTGGAAGTGAACAATGAAGACGTGTTCCTGCCCCGCCTGCACAGCGTCATCAAGCAAAAGAACGCCATCATTACCAAGGTGTACGGCGGCGAGCCCATAGATTGGGAAGAGATGTACCAGTATTGCCGCGGCTGGAGCGAGCGACTCAAACCACACATACGCGCCACGGAACGCCTGCTGATAGAGGCGCTGGAAGACAACTCCTCCATCATACTGGAGGGCGCCCAGGGCACCATGCTGGACGTAGACCACGGGACTTTCCCCTATGTAACCTCGTCGTCGCCCACTGTAGGAGGCGCTGTCGCCGGTCTTGGCATACCGCCCCAGTCGCTCGGAGGTGTGTTAGGCGTATTCAAAGCCTACTCCACCCGCGTGGGTTCCGGCCCTCTGGTCACCGAGCTCACCGATGAAATAGGCGAGGCTATCCGCGAGCGCGCCAAGGAGTACGGGGCCACCACCGGACGCCCCCGGCGCTGCGGATGGTTCGACGGCGTAGCCGCCAGATACAGCGCACAACTGAACGGTTATACGTCCATTGTGTTAACGCGTTTGGATATCCTGGATGGCTTTTCAACAATCAAGGTCTGTACCGGTTATCGCCTCAATGGAGAGGTGATCCGCGAGTTCCCCACCAGCATCACCGCCCTGGAGCGCTGCGAACCGGTATACGAGGAATTCGAAGGATGGAGCGGCACCACCGCGTCCACAACGGACGCCAGAGACCTGCCGGAGGGCGCCAGAAACTACGTGAGGCGCTTGGAGCAGATCATAGGCGTGCCGGTGGATGTCATATCCACCGGGCCGCGGCGCGAAGAGACCATTACCATTCGACCCATCATAGGCAACGACTAGAGGGCATCACCCTGATGCTCCATAGCCGGTAGGAGGGAATATGAAGCTGGCCTATTTCGACGACTTTAGACTAGGCGTGGTCAGAGGTGAACACGTATTCGACGTGACTAACGTCGTGCAAGATATCCCGCACCTGGGCCCTCATGATCTGATCAGCTACCTCATAGAAGAGTTCGATACGTACAGAGAGCACTTGGAAGAGGGCGCTGACGGCTCTGAAGGGATACCCACCAGCCAGGTTACGTTCCGCCCGCCGTTGCCCAGGCCCGGCAAGATCCTTTGCATGGCTATAAACTACCTGGAGCACGGGCCGGAATCCGACATGCCTCCTATAAACGGCTTCCTCAAATCTCCCAACTCGGTCGCCGGAGACGGCGACACAGTGGAGTTGCCCCCGGATCAGGCATCCATATTTGAACACGAGGCCGAACTGGGGGTTGTCATCGGCAAACGGGCCAGAGGAGTGAGCCAGGCCGATGCCTACGACTACGTCTTTGGCTACGTCAACCTGGTCGATGTATCGGCCCGCGACCTGGGCAACCCGCCGTACGACAGCTATTTCCCCATCAAGTCATGGCACAACTTCGCGCCCATAGGCCCCTACCTGGTCACCAGCGAAGAAATCAGCCAGCCCCAGAATACTCACGTACGGCTCTGGGTCAGCGGTAAGCTGAACCAGGACTTCTACACCAGCGACATGGCTCACAAAATACCGGAGTGCATTGAATGGGCGTCCTCCATCACCACCCTTGACCCCGGCGATATCGTAGCCACGGGGACTCACCATGTTGACCTGGGACCGCTGCAAGACGGTGATGCGGTGGAGATGGAAACGGATGGATTGGGGAGGCTCCACTTCAAGGTAAAGGATTCTCTGAAACGCGAATGGCCCCGTGAAACACGCGCCGAAAAAGCCGCACGGGAAGAAGCAGGGAGATAGACAGTGAAACTCGTTATTTTCAACAGCACAAGACTGGGCGTGGTAACCGACGGAAACGTCGTGGACGTCACAGACGCCGTTCAAGACGTTCCTCACGTCACGACACAAGACCTGGTGAACGGCGTCATGGCCGGGTTCGACTCGCTTAAAGGCAAGCTGGAGGATGCCGCATCGTCATTTCCAGGAGTACCGCTGGAAAGCGTAGCGCTGTCCCCTCCCCTGCCCCAGCCGGGTAAGCTCATCGCCATGGCGGTGAACTACATGGAGAACGGCGCTCTTGAAAAGAAGCCACCCATCCACGCTTTTCTCAAATCACGCAACGCCGTCATTGGCCCGGGAGACACCATCATCCTGCCGGAAGCCGAGGCAAATGTGTTCCATCACGAGGCTGAACTGGGCGTGGTCATTGGCAAAGAGGCCACGAATGTAAAAGCCGAACAGGCCTTTGACTATGTGTTCGGCTATGTCAACTTCATAGACGTCTCGGCGAGGGGGCTTGGAGGCGGCAACTTCTTCTGGAACAAGAGCTGGGAAACCTTTGCTCCAATAGGTCCGTACATCGTCAGCAAAGATGAGATCGCGGATCCGCAGAACCTCCCCATAAAGCTGTGGGTGAACAACGAAATACGGCAGGACCTCTCCACCAGCGACATGGCCCATAGCGTGGCCCGCTGCGTGGAATGGGTCTCTTCCATAACCACCCTCGACCCCGGCGACATCATTGCCACGGGCACCAACCACCAGGGTCTCGGCGCTATCCAGGACGGAGATATCATCGATATGGAGATACAGGGCCTGGGCAGGCTAACCGTCAACGTACGGGACGATCGGAAGCGCGAGTGGCCCCGCGACGTAGACCAGCGTTTCGCAGATAGAATGGCGGGACGGGCTTAGCTTGCGCCTCAGCACGGTTCTCTTTGACTTCGACGATACCCTCGTTGACTCACTACAGGCGCGCGTGAATTCACTTGCCTTGGTTTTCAATCGTGCGGGCATAGATGCCGATGCCGAAGCGTTCATGCTCGGGCTGAAGGGCCGTCAACTAAAAAATGTGCTGGACGACCTGGAGGCGCGGGACGGGCGTAATCTGGGGCTTTTCGAAGCGTACAGAAGCGCCTACTGGAACAAACCGCCCGGCGTAATCAAGCTGCTGCCAGGCGTGGCGGAGATGCTTCAAGAACTGCACCACAGAGGCGTCAAACTGGGGATAGTGACCCAGAAGGGACGCGACGTTGAGATAGACGGCCATCGGGTCGGTGCATGGCACGAGCTAACGGAGCTGGGCATGACGCATATGTTTCCCGTTATGGTGGGCTTCGAGGACGTGACCCGTTACAAACCCGACCCTGAGGGAATACACATGGCGCTGAACCGTGTCCAGGCGGATGCCGCGGCAACGATGTTCGTGGGTGACGGCGCAGCCGACATTGAAGCGGCACAGGCCGCGGGATGCTGGAGTTGTCACGCTGTCTGGGGTATTCCGCAGGCACATCGTTTTCTGGACGGCGTGAGGCCGCATGCGGTGGCCGAATCGCCCCAGGCGCTGCTTGATCTCGTTCTAACATCTAACCAGGAGGTCGTGAGGCATGGCTGAAGAGTCCAAGGAGCAGCCTTACAAACGGGGCATGGTGGTAGTAGCCCACCCGGATGACGCCGAGTTCGGTTGCTCCGCTTCCGTGGCCAGGTGGGTTAGAGAAGGCATCGAGTTCGTCTACGTCCTCTGTACCGACGGCAGCAAAGGCACCTCCGACCGCGACATCACGCCGGAACAACTGGCTGAGATACGCAGGCAGGAACAGATAAGCGCGGGCAAAATCCTGGGCCTCAAAGACGTGGTCTTTCTGGATTATCCCGACGGCTATCTAGAGCCCACCTTGGACCTGCGCCGCGACATCTCCCGCGAGATACGCCGCTTCCGTCCCGACATCCTCATCACAACCAGCCCCACGCGCACGCTGACCGGCACCGGCTACCTGGGCCATCCCGACCATTTCGCGGCGGGCGAAGCCTCCCTATCCGCCGTCTACCCCGCCGCACGCGACCACCTGACCTTCCCTGAACTGCTGGAGGAGGGTCTGGAGCCTCACAAAGTGCGCGAGGTGCTGATCATAGGGCACGACATATCCAACAAGTGGGTGGACGTCTCTTCCAGTATAGATATCGCAGTTGAGGCGCTACTGGCGCACGAGAGCCAAGTCAGCGCAACAGCCGGGGAGCGCATGAAAGAGTGGAAGCGCCAGGCGGGTAAAGAGCACGGAATGGAGTACGCCGAGGGCTTCAAGAGCTTTACGTTGTCCTAGCTCAGTTGCCCTAATCTACTTGTTGCCAGCGCGCTCCACCCGTATCCGCTTGTAGTCCTCACGTCTCCAGCGATATGGCAGGCTGACAACCGTCCCCGCTTCCCAGGCCGTTCCCAGGACGCTCAGCGCGTCTTCCAGTATCACTCGATGCTGGTCCGCGTTGTTCGGCTCACCCATGGGTCGGCCAAACGGGAAGCGGACGTGGACAACCCGAGGGGGATGGACCTTCTCCGCCATCTCCTTGTACATCATGACGAGCACCGTGGGGATGCCCTCCGCTTCTATCGCCCTTGCTATCAGTCCGCCGGACCGGTTGCACACCGGTCAGGTGGACGTAAGCACCACGGCCTGAACGCCGTCGGCTTTCAGGCGTTTTGCCACTTGGGGAGCGGTCTCAGCGCTGAGCAGGTCGGGGCGTTGTATGTACCCCATGAACGAGTAGTTGGTGCTGGCAAGACTTCCTATGACGCCGTCCTGCTCCAGCTCCACCATCCTGTCCAGCGGAAAGACGCAGTTGATGTCATCGCGAGGTCCTGATAGGTCGTAATGCAGGTGGGCCAGCCGCAGCTCATCGCGCGGGACATCCTTGGGAATCGCCCGCCACGACCAGTCGCCTAAGCCTTCCGGCCCGTCCGTCTCGTAAGGTTCCTGGCCCTCCACGTAAACCCCGCCCGTGGTGATCAAGGCGAACTTGGCCTGGTTCAACGGCGTCGCAACAGGCGACCACGGTATCCCTTCTACCTCTACGCCCCGCGCCCGTGCCCCAGCCAGTACCCTGCCCCGTTCTTCCCATTCCTCGAGGTAGTCCCATAGCGCCGAGGCGTCTCCCGCTTCCCTGCTCTCGACGGCCTTTTGCAATAGCCCGTTGAGAAACTCCGCCTGCTGTTCCTCGTTCATGTGCGTGCCTACGTAGCGGATTAAGGAAAACGCCGCCGTATTTGCGGGTGTCCTCAGTATCTGCCCAAGAATCGCTTTGACGTCTGTTGATTGCTCCGTCATATCACCTGCTCAAGCCAAGATGCCTCATTATTCTAGCAGAAGGTCTAACGGCGTTGAAATCATGCTTATTCTCCAAGTAGAGTGTAGGCGTCTGGCAATGACTCACGAAACGCTGCCCCAACTGTCCAAATCCAGGTTCATAGCCGGGCTTCAGTGCCTGAAACGACTCTATCTGGAGTGCTATCACCGCGAGCTTGCCGACCCCGTGGAAGCGGGCCAGCAAGCTGTCTTTGATACCGGAACCACCGTCGGCGAGCTGGCAAGACAGCGATTCCCCAACGGCGTCCTCGTCACGGAACAGTACCATGAGCACTCCCAAGCAGTGCAATCAACGCAGGCTCTGCTGTCTGACGCCTCCGTCCCAGTCCTGTACGAACCGGCCTTTGCCTTCCAGAGCATCAGAACGCGGGTCGACGTCCTTGTCCGGATCGACGGGCAGGAGTTCGACCTGATCGAGGTCAAGTCCACCGCCAGCGCCAAGGAGCAGCACATCCCGGACGTTGCAATTCAGATGTACGTGGCAGAGGGCTGTGGCGTACCCGTAGGAAGGGCGTATCTCATGCACATCAACACCGGATATGTGTACCAGGGCGGAGCCCATGACCTGGAACGGCTCTTCTCCCTAGAGGACGTTACGGACAAAGCCAGGGCATACATAGAGAAAAACGTGCCAGAGCCCTGTCGCAGATGTGGGAGTCGCTGCAGCTTGCCGATACGCCGGATATCGAGACCGGCCCTCACTGCACGACCCCCTATCGATGTCCCTTCTTTGGGCACTGCCATACGGGTGAGCCGGAGCACCCCATCAGGGATCTGCCGGGGCTGAGGAGCAAGATACGTGAGCGCTTGAAGGAGGCCGGAATCCGGGACATCGACGGTGTCCCGCCGGACTTCAGCGGTCTTTCATACATGCAGCGTCGAGTGCGAGACAGCGTGGCTGCGGGTCAGCCTTTCGTAGGTACCAACTTGGCCTTGAGGCTGGCGGAGATAGACTTCCCGGCGGCCTTTCTGGACTTTGAGACATTGGGCCTTGCCATTCCCATATACGCGGGCACAAGACCCTATCAGACAATTCCGTTCCAGTGGTCGCTGCACGTGCGGGACTCGGATGGCGGGCTGAGACACAGCGCCTTCCTGGACGACGGCCTAGACGACCCCAGAGAGCGTCTGATAGTCGCTCTGCTTGAAGCAATGCCCGCTGAAGGCTCGATTGTGGTGTACTCAGGCTACGAAGCAAGGGTTCTCAGGGAGCTGGCGCAGGCGTTCCCGCAGTACGAAGGCCATCTGCTGGCCATGTGTGACAGGATGGTCGATCTCCTGCAGGTGATCAAAGGTGGCTACTACCACCCGGAGTTTCACGGCAGCTTCTCCATCAAGTCGGTTACGCCGGTACTAGCCCCAGCACTGGCCTACGACGAGCTGGAGGTGGCGGAGGGCATGGCAGCCTCGGCGGCCTACGCCCGCCTAATTACCGGCGAGGCGCCGGAGTCAGAGAGGGCCGCCATCAGGGAGTCGCTGCTGGCATACTGCGAACGGGACACGCTGGCTATGGTCCGGGTGTACGAGGCACTACTGGAGGTAGCGGCCAGTCAACAGAACTGAAAGCGGAGGGTTTGCAATGAAGATTCTGGATATAGAAAACAGGACTGAGAACTGGAAGACGGCGTACTACTTCGCACCGTTCTTCAGGGATGAAACCGCTCGTGTGAGACTGGCTAGGAGACTCAGTGAGCCCGATGAGACTCAAGCGAGTGAAGTTTGCATTAACCTGTTTTGGAAGGGAATACGGGATTATTTGCATAAGATGGTGGAGGGAATGCAACCCATTTGTAGAGACTTTGAAATGCTCTATAAGCAGCGTTTCTGTAATCTTCGTAAAGATATTGAAGAATTCCGCTACGGGGGTCGAAAGCTTAAAGGTGTGAAAACTGGCGAGAACTACGATGTGTCAGATTATAACCTGGACAAATTGTACAATAACCTCTTACATACCGAAATTGATATTGTGCTAGAAACTCCAAGCAACCTCTATATCGGTGAAGCCAAACATGAGGAGAATTTTGGTGCAAACGCGGATTTAGTTCTTGTACATCAACTCATCCGCCAATATGTTACGGCGAGAATCCTTGCCGACCATAAGAACGAGAAAAAAGATATAGTTTCCTTTGTAGTTGTCGATAAAGAGAAATACTGTAGCGTTATGAAAACTGCACAGGTACGGTTCATGATCCAGCAGGACTGGATGAGAAAAGAAAATGTGCTCACTTGGGAGGACATCAAGCAAACTGCTTGCGGTACTTAACCGTCCATGCACTAGCGTAGTGCGCTGCCGTACTGCGCCCCCTAGCCTGCTATAGTAGACGCCTTCGTGGGAGGATTTGGTGCACATCATATCTTGGAATATCGCTAGAAGAGACGAGCCTTGGCGCGCCCTTGCGGATATGGATGTGGATCTTGCCCTGCTGCAAGAGGCCAAGGAGCCGCCTCCCGATGTGACCGGGCGGGTTGAGGTTGACCCGGCGCCCTGGGAGATAACCGGCGGTTATGCCACGCCCCAGCGATGGCGGGCGGCAATTGCGAAGTTCTCTAACCGAGTTGGCGTTCAATGGATACACTCAAGGCCTCTGCCTGATGCCACTCCCAGTGAGTTCGCCGTCAGCCTGCCAGGATCATTGGTGGCCGCCATGGTAACCCTGCCGGACGCCGACCCCATCATCCTGCTCTCCATGTACTCCCAGTGGAGGTACCCCCACGAAATGACCGGTAGCAGTTGGATTATGTCCGACGGCTCAGCCCACCGCATCATCTCCGACCTGTCCGAACTTATTGGCCGCCAAGGCGACCATCGCATCATTGCCGCCGGAGACCTGAACATTCTTCATGGCTATGGTGAGTACGGTAGCCGGTACTGGGCAGAGCGTTACCGGTCGGTATTCACCAGGATGGAGGCCTTGGGGCTGAAGTTTTGCGGACCACAGGTACCCCGCGGTCGGCAGGCCGACCCTTGGCCCGAGGAGCTTCCCAAGGACAGTCTGAATGTTCCCACCTACCACTCTACCCAGCAGTCACCCGCGTCGGCCACTCGCCAACTGGACTTCGTATTTGCATCTCGCGGCCTTGCGGAAAGGGTACAGGTTCACGCTCTCAACACACCCGACGAGTGGGGCCCCAGTGACCACTGTCGCCTCGACATCCAGGTTCTGTAGACCCACCGCCGCCCTTGACTAGCGTGGTGCGCAGTTCCATTCATGCGGCCAGAATCAACGGCGCCACTCGGCTATGTTCCACAACTCGCTGTCCCAGCCATTCATGCGCACCCCCATAAGGAGGTTCGAGTGGGCAGAGACCAGGCCCCGGTTCACCAGGGGAAGCTCGTAGTAGCCCTGCACCAGTACGTCGTTCATGCGTTTGACAAGATCGGTGCGGTCGGGGCCGATGGGGGTGTGCGCAAGCTCCTCGACCAGTTCATCGAAGTCAGGAGCGCAGGCCCGGGCGACGTTGCCTCCGCCCCAGTTGTTGTCCGCGTCCGGTATCTCGTCGCAGGTCAAGCCAACAAGGTACTGTTGAGGGTCGATGTCAGGGCCGGTGGCGTACATCTGAACATCCGCGAAGAAGCGGACGTAGACCTGCTCTTTGTTGTCCACGGGGTCGCCGCCAAAGAAGGCGGCAGCGTTATGGTGGATGATCTCAGTCTCGATACCGATTTGCGCCCACCAGTCCTTGACCATGGCCTGGGTCTCCTGCCGGACCTCGTTGGTTGAGGTCTGGTAGCTGATGCGTAGGGGAATGCCGTTGTATTCGCGGACGCCGTCTCCGTCCGTGTCGATCACACCGTTGTCGTCGAGCAGCTTATTGGCGCCGTCGATGTCCTGGGTGAGACAGCCGTCGTTGGCAGTGGAGACGTAAGCCGGAGGGCCAACGATGAGATTACACGTAGGCTCGCCAGCAAACCCGTACAGACGCTCCGAAATCAGGCTGCGGTCGATGGCCATGGACATAGCTTGGGGTACGGGTGGGAAGGTGAGGAAGGGATGGAAATTTTTGCCGTCCAGGTACTCGGAACGGTTATCTCCAAGACCAGGGTCGGCGTTGGTCTGGTTCAGGACTATGCGCTCCACGAGACTGGAGAATGCGGAGACCACCCTACCCTTGCCGCCAGCCTCCAGACCGGCGAGGGTCTCGGGGGCTATCTGGAGGTTCCAGGCGTAGTCGACTTTATCGTCTCGGAGAACGGCCTCGGCGGCGGAGAGGGCGTCGCCGCCACCCTCAAGGACGACGCGCTTGAAATAGGGTGTCTCGCCGTAGTAGTGAGGGTTGCGCTTGTAGACGGCCCTCTCATCGGGCAGGAACTCTACAATGCGGTACGGCCCCGGGCCCAAGGGCGCGTAGTTCTCAGCGTCGCAACCTGGGGCAGCCGCGCCGATGCAGTCGCCGAACTGTGCCTTGCTGAGGATTGGAACTCCTGTGCCAACGAAGGCGCTGTAGGGATACGGTGTGGGAGCGTGGAAGGTGACTTTCACGGTCCGGTCGTCCAAAGCCTCGACGGAGGTTACGTCTGCGAAGGAGCTGCTGGCGGTGCATCCTGTGGCTTCATCTACGCAGTATTGCCAGGTGAAGACCGCGTCATGGGCAGTGAGGCCGCTGCCGTCGGACCACTTGAGGTTGTCCCTGAGCCTCCACGTGATGGAGGTCAGATCAGAGGAGATGCCGCCGTTTTCTAGGGTGGGAATCTCGGCGGCTAGCGCCGGTACGAGAATGCCGTCCGGATCGTACTTGGCCAGCGGTTCCAGGGTGATGGCTCCCGCGTCCCGATCCTTGAATCCGCCGGAAAGATAGGGGTTGGGGATAGAGGGAGCCTGCCAGTAGACCAGGGTTAGCGTCCTATCGTCGTCGGACGCAGGGTTGGCGAGAATGACAACTGCGAGGACGATCACGACAGCGACGGTCAGGAGAAAGGCGAGTCCAAGGATCACGGGGCTGAGATTCATTGTTTGCATACGGTGTCCTTTGTAAGCTAGAGTCCTTCACCTGACCGGCAAGGAGGGCCTGCGGTCAGGGTCTACGCAGACCATTATACCTGCCTTCCGCAATTCCATTCGTGGGGGGTCACCACCTCGGAAATACCCACCATCACGTCCACGGCTTTGTGTTAAACTGAATACGTAGGCTTCCAGCCGTAGGCACGGCCAGAAATCGCTTACAAGAATCTATAAACGCTCTCTTCTTTCGCCCTCAGGAGGGTACGACGCTTGCTCCGCAGTCTGGCGCGCCGGAAGCTACGAACCTCGCTTACTGTCCTCGGCATTGCGGTGGGCATTTGGACGCTCATCGTCATGAGCGCCATGGCCAACAAGCTCACTGCCATTGTGGATGTTGGCTCCACCTACTTCGACAACAAGATACTGGTCAGCGATGTGACGAATCCCGCATTTGGTTTCGGTCTGACCCCCATGTCAGCCAGCGTGGTTGAACGAATTGCCCAAATCGAGGGAGTAGCGGTCGCAGCGCCGCGGGTGCAGTTCCTCCTTGACCCTAATGACAGCGGTTCCGGCTTTGTCACGCCGGACTTTGTCGTCGCTTACAGAGCCGGCTCCGACTTGGGATATGAGACATTTCGCACAGAGGTTGCACAGGGGCGGGAGACCACTCTAGAGGATGAGGGGCAGCGAGTAGTTGTTCTGGGCGCGGACATAGCGAGAAAGTTTGACACCAATCCAGGCGACACCTTTGACATACGGGGCGTTCCATTCGAAGTCATCGGAGTGCTAGAGCCGACGCTGACGTTCTTTGACACGTCCGCCATCATTCCGTGGACCGCGGGGCAGGAGATGATGGCCCGTGACAGAGCCGTTCCATCGGATGTGGATCCAACTGACCAAGAGCTGACGTCGATGGTGCTGGTGTACCCCGAAGCAGGTGCTGACAAAGTCTCCCTGATTCAGGCCATTGAAACGAGGTTTCCCGGATTACGGGCTGCTTCCGGTGAAGACTTCGACGAGCAGTTTGGGTCTACCATCGCCATCTTCAACGCCATCATCCTCAGTGTGGCCTTGATCAGCGTGGTGGTTGGGGGTCTCTCCGTTATCAACACCATGACCATAAGTGTCGCAGAGCGCACCCGGGAAATCGGCATCAAGAGGGCCATCGGCGCGACACGGCGTAGGATCATGCGAGAGCTGGTTTGGGAGGCCGGAGTCATGGGCTTTGTCGGAGGGTTGACCGGGCTAGGCCTTGCCGGTATTGTCGTCTACTTCGCCAACGACGCCGGCCAAGTTTCCGGGATCATACTGTTCCGGTTGACTCCCTGGATTGCAGCACTGGGCGTGACTTTCTCGACAATCCTCGGAGCGCTGGCCGGTCTGCTCCCCGCCTGGAAGGCAGCCCGTCTGGACCCCGTAGAAGCGCTGAGGTACGGCTAGTATGGCCTTTTTGGAAGCGCACAACCTTCACAAGACGTACCGGCTAAACCGTAACAACGTCGTACGCGCTCTTCGCGGCATTGACATTTCGGTGGAAGCCGGCGAGATGGTGGGCATCATGGGAGCGTCCGGCTGCGGCAAGAGCACGCTGATGCACATCCTGGGTCTGTTGCATTCGGCTGACTGGAGAACGAGTCCGCCGCCGAGCCTGGTTATCGACGGCAACAACGTCACAGGGCTGAGCGACCGCGAGCGCACCCAAATGCGCGCGAAACGGATGGGCTTTGTGTTTCAAGAGTTCAACCTGGTGCCGATCCTCACAGCGCTGGAGAACGTCGCTCTTCCCGCCGAGTACGCAGGCTGGCAACGGCGTGAGGCCAGGGCCGCAGCGGCGGAAGCTCTCAAGCTGGTGGGCTTGGAGGAACGCTCGGCACACAGGCCTACGGAGCTGTCGGGAGGGCAACAGCAGCGCGTCGCCATAGCGCGGGCGCTGGTCACCAAGCCTGCCCTACTGCTGGCGGACGAACCTACCGGGAACCTCGATTCGGAAAACACGAAAGAGGTCATGGCCCTCCTCCAACAGTTCAACCGGGAGCTTGGGCAGACCATTGTCCTGGTGACCCACGACACCAGAGTGAGCGAGGTGTGCAGCCGAGTCCTGACCATGTCCGACGGCGTGATTACTAACGTGACCTAACAACCGCCCTCTATTGGGCTTGCCTAGGGTCAGGGCTCCGCGTACAGCTCGGTATCCGGATGAAACTGGAACCATGCGAACCAGAACGACATGTGGGTGGGTATCCGTGTCAGCTTCTCCGACCGGTCTGCCGTATTGACCAGAAACTCCTCGGTCACCTCCCACGTCCCGCCGTCGGCGTCCACTATCACGGACGGTATGCCGGAGTCGCCGCCGTCCGACGCCAGCTTGAACGACCTGCCTCCGCGGTAGTACGCCCTCGCGCCCTCGCTTCCGCCCGATCCCAGCACCACTATCTCCTCTCCTCCCACCACGTCGTTAACTATGCGACTACTCCGCAGCGCATCGGAGGAGTAGGCCTTGTAGCTCTCGTTCAGTTGAACCCCTAGCACAATGTCCTTTGTTTCAAGCCGGTCATCCCGTTGTGGCACCGGGAACATAGTCTCAGGCGAGTTGAAGTATCTGTAGTAGATGGCCTGCGGATTCTCCTCCGGCACGTAGAATTCGGCGGGATAGAGACCCGTCTCCTGGGCCAGCACCGTAGTATCGGGATGAAGCTCCAGCCACTCCTGCCACGTCGTGAGCATAACCGGGAAGAAGTCCAGCTTTATCCCCGAGTCCCACAATGGCCCTATGACCGGCTCCATGGTGAGATGGTTCCACAGCGAGTTGGTCAGCCGGTCGTACATGACCTTGTTGCTGCGATACAGCATCCCCGACGTGCCGAAGGTGGTTGGCTCTCCGTTGATCTTAGCGGAATACACGATTCCGCTGCCGCAGAGCGTTCAGTATGCCAGGGCGATGGGTTCACCGCCCAATACATCATTGGCCATTTCGTGGGCGTTCACAATGCGGAGCGGGTACGCCCTGTGCTCTCCGTTGATGGACACGCCAAAGACCCGGTCGCCCGGCAGCAAATAGCCCTGCTCCCCCGCCGAAACGACCGGGGCATTTTGAAGGTCCGGGATCCCGTCTGGCCGGACTCCTCCCCACGCGATTTCGAACACGTTTATTCGCGAGCCTTGCGCCGCAGGTTCCAGAAACTCGGCAAACCTGGGGTCGATCAGGCTCATGATCTCGCTCTTCCACTGCACGTAACCGTCGGGCGGATTGTATTCGTCGGCGTTATTGCCCAACCACTCCATCCACTCATCCCAGGCGCGGTAGCCACCCCTCAAGTCTTGGCCCGTTATCGCCGAGATTCCCCCGTTGAGCTCCTCTATTATGTCATCGTCCCCAAAGAAGAATCGGAGCGTCTCTATCATCACTGGAACCATCGACTTGTCTTTGTGGAAGATGGCGAGCGCGATGGCCTCATGCGTGTCGAAGGGATTGTGGTCACGTCCAGAGAAGATCCTGAACATGTTCTCAGTGGAGTCGTAGCCCGTGGCGGGAGTCGGCGCAGCCGTTGGGGTCTGTGTAGGTGAAGCCGTCGGCGTCCCTTCTGCCGGCACGGTAGGTTCTTCCGTACCGGAACAGGCAACAGCAACAGCCGCCATAACCACGGCCAACAGCAATCCGAAATGACGTAAGAGCCTACTCAAAGTTTTCTTCCTTGGGACGTTCAGAATCCAACCTCGACAGTTGTTACATTAATTATATTGCATGCGACCCTATTATCCACCTCTACGGTTCCGCTTTCGTAGTATCATGGATTGGATATGCCGGAGAACACCAAGACGCTAGTCGAGGAAGGTTACGACCAGGTAGCCGAGGCCTACTCACGCCTTGAAGGCGACAATGAGTGGCCCCGGATGAAATGGCTGGGGAAGGTCCTCGCCAGATTGGATGCGGGGAGCACCGTCCTTGACCTGGGCTGCGGATCCGGCGACCCGGCGGACATTGAGATCGCCAGGCTTCACCGGATTACCGGTGTGGACATATCCAACGTTCAGGTAGAACTGGCGCGCCGGAACGTTCCCCAGGGAAACTTCATCCACGGAGACCTGGGAGCGCTGGACTTCCCTGATGGGTCTTTCGATGCCGTGGTCTCCTTCTATACGCTGGAGCACCTTCCCCGAAAGCAGCACGGCGAAATACTCAATCGTATCCACGGCTGGCTGCGGCCTGGAGGACTGCTACTGTTTAGCTGCGAAGCCGGCGACGTGAACGATGTCACCGGTCAGTGGCTTGGCGTTCCCATGTTTCTCAGCGTATTTGATCCCGAGACGATGCGAAGAGTTGTCCAGGACGCCGGTTTTCAGCTTGTTGATACGGAGATCGAAAGCCAGTTGGAGCAGAATCGAGAAGTACCCTATCTCTGGGTAGTAGCCAAGAGGTAGGTAACATAGACGCATCATCCATGAGTTCACCTAGAGAGTCATCAAGGATCACCGACGGTCGACGCAGGCCTTTGGGAGGTTGAACTCCGCTGTGAGTGGGCCTGCCAAGACGGAATTGCGAACTTTTCGCTGGGAGGTCCGTAGTTGAGGAAGGTGCCTATCATCCCCGGATAGATACTCGCCAGCCCTCCGCCCCACTAGATTTGGGGCTCTTCCAATTCCAGCTAAGCTGGTTCCATGTCTTCACCCACTCCTGCAATTGGTTGGGGATGTGGTTCCTGTCAGCCTAGGGAATCGCCCCTTGACATGCAACCCTGTGATTGCGTATTGAGCGGGAGGGGAAGGCGACTACGTGATCGGTGTCGAAGGACAGGGTTCAACGGGGACCTACAGCTTGTTCGTCAAGGAGGTCACCTGCCCTTCCTAGGCTGGGAGGTGCCTGATTCCAACCAGTGCTAGCCGAAGACACGGAGGGAGCGTCGATCATGGCAATAAGGGAGTCCAGCGCCTTCCTTAGCCCAACTTCATCACGAGACCCGTAGGAGAGAGCCGAATGCGTTTCCGCATTAGACATTTGCCCAAAGGACTACAGGTCCAGAATGAATCTCAGCGTGGAGGTTTTTGATTTCGTCCAGTTGGGTGGCGCGCTTCGTATTGCACTCATTGTGCATTCCTGCGGTAACCCTGACAGTTATTCCCTCAGCACCTTGTTTTCTTGGAGTAGGTCATCTCCTTCGATTCACGCTCCATCCTCAGTTGGGGTTAACGGGGAACCGTGTCTTCAAAGTGCCGCACCAGCTTTAAAGAGGTAGATCGGAATAATTACGGGACCTAACACAAAACTCACAATAAATTGAGTGGAAACTACTTAATTCTTTACACCCAGCTTACATCCCTACCGTAGAATTACGGAATGGCACGCCCTTGTCGCCTTGGGCTTTGGCCGTGGCCTGAAGAACTCGTCTCTCAACGGACTGACCCAAGTCCGGCCAAACAGGTAGGAGCGAGAGCATGTCATCGCTGAGAACGTCCCGGGGAATCACGTGGCTACCGGACAGAGTCTTGGTTGTCGTTCTAATCGTTGCTGTGGGTATCGCCGCGCTCGCGGTTCCCGCAGCCTCAGCGCAGACTGACGGTGACGACGCGGTCACAGTGGCGGAAGTCTCCGTCTTCTCGGAGGGCAAGGAGCGAGGGTGAACTTATGTCCGTGATTAACCACTGGATCAGACCTGCCGTAATGGCCGTAGTCATAGTCGCGATGGCAGTTTCGGCAATACTCGTCTGGACGTCCGACACCATTGCCGCCCAGGCGAGCCGACCTGCTGCTCCGACCGGCGTAAGCGTGACCGGCGGCGGAAATGCTGGCGAACTGGACGTCTCGTGGGACGCTCACCCCGACGGCGCCGCAGACTACCGGGTCAAGTGGGCCCCGTCCGACGAGAATTTTCGTACATGGTCGGATGCCGACTGGAACGCCTTCCCGTCAGGTACCAGCTACACCATCACGGGCCTCGACGACGGCGAGGAGTACAGGTCCAGGTCAAAGCCCGTTTCGCGAGTGGGCCAGGGTCCCTGTGGAGCGCCGTCGTGATGGCAACGACCAGACCGGCGAACAGTACCCCCAGCGGTCTTCCGACCATCGCGGGGACTGCGCAGGTCGGGGAGACGCTGAGCGTGGACACATCAGGGGTCAGCGATGCGAACGGGCTGACGGCAGTCCAGTACAGCTACCAGTGGGTACGCAGCAGCGACGGGACCGACACTGACATCTCCGGCGCGACGGGAACGACCTACACGCTCACGTCGGACGACCGGGGGAAAAGCGTCAAGGTGAGCGTCTCGTTTACCGACGACGACGGGTACTCGGAGACATTGACCAGCGCTGCCATTGCCACGGTGAGCCAACGCGCCAACGCGGCCGCCACCGGCCTTCCGACCATTTCGGGGACTGAGCAGGTTGGGGAGACGCTGAGCGCGGATACGTCGGGGATCAGCGACGCCAATGGACTTACTAACCCACAGTACACGTACCAGTGGGTACGCAGCGACGGGAACGCGGACACGGACATTTCCGGGGCTACCGGTCAGACGTACACGCTGACATCTGACGACCAGGGGCATACCGTCAAGGTGACCGTCTCGTTCACGGATGACGACGGGTATTCGGAGATATTGACCAGCGCCGCCACCGGGTTCGTGGTGACACTCACGGTCGTAGACCCCCCTGCCGACCCTCCGACCTCCCAGCTACAGCAGCAGTCTCCGGCCCAGAGCAGTTCCGAACCTGAGGGCCAGGATTTCGCCAGCGACAATACGACCACGGGTTGGCTGGTCGTCGGAGCCCACGGCGCCACGGGCAATCTGGGCAC
>DAOUJH010000005.1:0-2000 GCA_034422935.1 Dehalococcoidia bacterium
GAGTCCCCGGTGCCAGAGAAGTAGGACTGGAAGAAGGACTCCGGTATCTCCTCCACCCGATCGGGGAACTTGTGGCTTCCGGGGCAGACCCGCCCGTCCCGGAAGACGTTGAATGCGGGCATCTTGTAGAGCCACTCCTCGGGGTCGGTCGGCCTTTCGAGGGCCGCGTAGACCCAGGGCGCTCGTGCGGGCGAGCAGACGAAGACCAGCCCCGGCATGGGCAGCCTGAGCCGCTCGGGGGGCTTGAACGCCTCCCGTTGCAGGGCCACCGGCCAGACCTGCGGCGGCCGCCAGAGGGCCACCACCTGCCCGGTCTCGCCCTGGCCCCACCAGAGGGCCTCCTCCGGGAGCAGCCCCGAGGAGAAGCCCAGGTGCTGGGTGAACACGTTGGCGATCTCGTCCGCCGAGACGGTCCTGACCCAGTTGGCGTCGCCGTCGAAGCCCCGCAGCAGGAGCGTCTCCTATTGGGTAGGGACGGCGCCGCCGATGGCCGGATTGCTCCGACTGGTTTGCGCCATCCCTCCCACCGAACCGGACGTGCCACTTTCGCGGCATCCGGCTCTCCGCTAGACGGTCTGTACTTGGCTCGAACGGTGTGTGGCTATATGGCACGTCCGGCAGAGCGTGACCAGATTACTGAGCGCGTGGGACTTCATGCCTCTGGTGTGGTGGACAGCCAAGTCCGTCCGTGAGCCACACTGTTGGCATTTCATGCCGTCACGCACCTTTGCTCTGAGTTTCTGTTCGGCGAGTTCGAGGGGTTCGCTGCGATTACCGCTGCCTGCCCCAATAGTCGCCGTATAGATTCGCTCATCTGCGCCGGTTTCTCCCTGGGGATAGTCACCTGCTGCCGTTGCGTGGCCGGACAGGTAGGGATGCGGGAAGCCCGATTCACCTTTCTGCCGGTAGCGTTGGCGGTCAAGTTCCTGTTTGGTGGGGAGCCATTGGTACACTTCCAGCTTGTTATCGCCTTCGCGCACTTCTGCGTGCCAGCGGGTTCTGTTGTGGAGCCGTCTGGTCTTGTCTTTCATGAGTTGTCCCTTGTGGCTACCCTTGTGCTTCTTCTGTAACCAGTAGAAGTAGCGGAACCATGCAAAGCGCGTGATGTCCGCGATGTCCGTTACAAGGCTGGTGTACCGGTAGTATTCGGCCCAGCCCCGCACGATAGCATTCAGGGTTTTCAGTCGGGTGTACTCGTCCATCCAAGTCCAGTTCCTGGAAGTCAGGTCTTTTAGCTTCTGTTTCACTCGCTCCGCGGCCTTGGCCGTCGGTCGGAGATGTACCGCCCACGTGTCGTCAACCTGCTTGCGCTGGATATGGAAACCCAGGAAGTTGAAGCCGTCGTTGACGTGGGTGATGACAGTCTTTTCTTCCGATAGCGTCAGGTGGAGTTTGTTCTCCAGAAACTGCTGTATGGCCCGCTTGGTGGCCTTGACCTCGGCTATGGACGCGTTGCTAACGACCACGAAGTCGTCCGCGTAGCGCACCATCTTGTAGTTGCCGAGACCCGCCTGCCGTCTCCTGTGTCTGGCGTATTTGCTGAGGTCCCACTGCGCCGCCGCCCACTGGTCAAACTCGTTGAGGTAGACGTTGGCAAGCAGCGGGGAAATGACCCCTCCCTGTGGCACACCGGATTCGGTGCGAGCGAAGAGGCCCCCTTCCATTACACCCGATTTCAGGAACTTCCAGATCAAGTCCAACACTGCCTTGTCCTTCAGCCGCCTCCGCAGCAGCTTCATCAGCGTCCGATGGTGGACGGTGTCGAAGTAGCTTTGGAGATCGCCTTCAATCACGTAGAACTGTTTGGCGCGGCTGTTGAACCGGGGCATGAGGACTGCGATTGCGTCCATCGTGCGACGACCCTTGCGGAAGCCGTAGGAGTGCGGATAGAAGTCCGACTCGTAAATCGGGTCGAGGATGGCCCGAAGTGCTTCCTGCACGATGCGGTCTCGCAGGGCGGGGATGCCCAGCGGGCGCTGTTTGCCATCGTGCTTGGGTAT
>DAOUJH010000006.1:0-39905 GCA_034422935.1 Dehalococcoidia bacterium
TCTGTTCATCTCCGGTCCCATACTTGAGCACCGGGGCGTGAACTTCTGCTTCATCTACAAGTTCCGGCAGCGCTTCGCGATCGTGGCCGACGCCATCGCACAGCGCCTCGGAAAGGACACCACGGAGGCCGTTGCGGCCCGCCGGGCGGTGGGGATGTACCTGGACGACCTCTCTTGCGTGGAATCTTGTGCATGCTAAGCGACGTGACATCGCCGTAGCGGCGCCTCCCTCCACGTTTCTCCTCGACCACGCGATCGCGGGTCCCGCGACCGCGGTCGCCCTTCTCGTCCTGCCTGCTCTGCTCGCCGTGCTCGGCGCAAACCAGGTTGCCGCCTGGCTGGAGCCGCTGGCCCTGGCCGCCACGATACCTCTGGCGGGGAGTATGGAGGGCTGGCCGGGACCGCTCCAGGCTGTGCTCGCCGGTGACTACGGACTGCTCACCATGGGGCCGTTGCTCTTCGTGTGGGCGGTCCCCACGGTGCTGGTCTACTCGGCGCTGATCAGCGTCTACAAGGCGAGCGGCCTCGCCGACCGTATCGGGACGGCGCTTCACCCGCTGTTGCGGCCGGTCGGCCTGCACGGGCGCGACGTGACGCGAGTGCTGATGGGCTTCGGGTGCAATGTCCCTGCCATCGTCTCGACGTGCGCCTGCTCTGCCTGCACCCGGCCTACCACCGTCGGCGCTATCTCCTTCGGCTCCGCCTGCTCGTACCAGCTCGGCGCTACGCTCGCGGTTTTTGCCGCCGCCGACAGGGGCATTCTCGTCGTGCCGTACCTGGCGCTGCTTGTCGCGGCTACGCTCGTCTACGCGCGCCTCATCAGCCACCCTGACGCGCGGTCAAAGCTCGGCGCACTCCTCGTCCAACGGCGCGCCTTCCTCACCTGGCCGTCCTTCGCGGTAGTCTGGACGGAGGCACGAGACACGATCTGGGCGTTTTTCCGCACTGCGGCGCCGATCTTCTTTGCCATCGCCATGGTCGCCTCACTCCTCGACTGGTCGGGCCTGCTTGATGCGGCGGGGAGCCTGCTGGCGCCGGCGATGGCCGTGTTCGCACTGCCGGTGGACGCGGCATTGCCGACCGTGCTCGCCGCCGTCCGCAAGGACGGCATCCTGCTCCTGGCCGAGGAGGGTACCGTGGCCTCGTTGAGCGCGACCCAGTTGCTGGTGGCCACTTTCCTCGCCGGAACGGTGCTGCCATGCCTGGTCACCGCGATCACGATTGGGCGCGAGCTAGGACTGCGGCTCATGGGCAGGCTTGTCGTGCAACAGGCCGCCTTCGCCGTCGCGGTCGCCGCCGCTGTCGGCTGGGCCTCGGCCGCATTCGGTGGGTGACGCTCCACTCCCTGTCCGCGCCCAAGGCTGAATCAGGCGCTGCCCTCTACCTGGACCGTGACAATGTCTACGCCGTGGAACTTCTGGTGGCGCACGGCAGAGGCGTGGTGTCGCAACAACCGGAGCGAAAGATCATCGACGGTTAGTATGGGGACGTCGCTGGTTAGATACGCCATCTGGTCCTCGATGTTCTCCTGCCGTGTTGTGGCGATGAAATCCAGTTCGACCATACTCCCCTGCGGCCTCGCGTCGATGATCAGGCGCGGACGCTCCGAGCCGTCGGCATCGTCCTCCCGCGTCTGCATGCTGGCCAGGGTTTCTTCACCGGCGGCGCGCAGCCGCAACTTGGACGCTTCGTTCCATCCCAGCCTGGTTGCCAGTCCTGTAAGAAACACGTCGATAGCGGGGAGCGAGGCCATGTCCAGCTTGACCTCCAGGCGGGAGAGGCGCGAGCTGAACGCTTCGAGGAGGAGCGTCATGCCGATGGCAACCACGGCGCCAATGGTGACGCCGTTGCCTAGCAGTCCGCCTATCTCATTACCTAGGAGGTCCTCCATGATGGAGTGATTGTGCAGACCCAAGCCCAACGCGCTGGCGAGCGCGACCACCAGCACGCGCCTGGAGTCGAGGCCATCGCGCAGGATAGTCTGCCATCCGCTGACGAAGAGCATACCCATGGCGAGCATCAAATAAGCGCCCAACACGGGTCCGGGGATTGTCAGCAGGAGGGCGGCAAGTTTCGAGGAGAAGGCCAGCGCTGCCGTGACGACCGCCACGCCGATGCCAACTCGACGGGCGGCGACGCCGGTGAGGTTGATCAGCGAGACACTGAACGAGGAGTAGGACATCGGGGGCAGCGTGCTCGTTATGCCTGAGAGGAACATGCCAATTCCGTTCACGCTGACCATGCCCTGTACCTGGCGGAAATCTATCGCCCGCGGCCTTCGCCTCGACCCTTGTTGGATGGCAACGCCGTCGCTGATGGTCTTGATGCCGATGACCAGGGTCAGAATGGCAAAGGAGGGCAGAAGCGCCCAGAACTCCTTGCCGGGTTTGAGGTCAAGACCCAACGCAGGCAATTCCGGGATGCCGAACCATCTAGCATTGGCGATCCGGTCGCCGTCCAACAGACCGAATGCGGCGGCTACAGCGCATCCGGCCAGGATGCTGATGAACGGGCCGAAGAGACGCCAGCGTCCTCTGGCGCGCAGCGCTACAATCACCGAGACCAGCAGCGTTGTTCCGGCGATTGCCGGGCCGGAGACATCCGGCGCGCCGGCGGGCAAGTCCTGAACGCTATCGAACGCGATTGGCAACACGCTGACGGCGATTAGCATGGTCACCGTCCCTGTAACCACCGGGGTGAAGATCCGGCGCAGCGTTGGCAGCCACCAGGCCAGCGCGACCTGGATCACGCAGCAAACTACCAGCAGGCTCGCGAAGGTCGATGGTCCGGCTGCGGAGACCGTCGCCACCATGATGCCGATGAAAAGAGCGGCAGGGCAGGTAAGTACAATATGGCCTGCGCCGAACCGCCGGAACTGGAACGCCTGGAACGCCGTGATGGCCGCGCTGATCACCAGTGCGGCGAAGACGCTCCAGGTCAAATAGGTATCGTCGAGCCCGGAAGACCGAACGGCGACAGCCACGTTCAAAGCCGTAGGCGCGAGCATGAGTACGGCGCCCTGGGCTCCTACCACCAACGCGACCGACGGAGAACAGGCCTCCTCTGGCTCAAATCGTACCGGCTGTTCGGCGCTTGCGGTACTCAATCGGTTAGCCAATCTCCCAATTCTTGAAAGGACACCCTAAGACATTACCACATGCGCATAGCAGGCAGAGTGGACCGATATGCAACGCGGCGTAGCCTCTTCACATAGGTGCGCGCTTAACTTGGAGCCGAAGGCAAATCCTAGACTCTGTCTATCCCCACAGGTCTGGATCGGGTCGGTTCATCAGTCCGAAGCCCAGATATCCATACCAGATAACCAGTAGCACGTAGAGACCCCGGGCCAGGCCGATGAAGGTGTCGCGGTTGGCGTTGTCGAGTACCGCCGCCATGAAAAATGCCATTACAGCCACGCTGACAAGGGCAGCCAGCAGGGAGATTACCCGGTTGAAGTCGTCTCTCGTGGAGAGGCCCAACGCGAAAATGAAGCCGCCAAACCCAAGAGCAATCCCACCGGCGTAGAGCAGAGCGGAGCCGACGTAGTACACGGGAACGCTTCCGCTGATCTGGTCGCTGGTTTGGGCATCGGCCAGAATGAAGTCTATGCCTGAGGATAGAATCCAACCGGTCAGTCCCACGAAGACCATGAAAAAGCCCATCTGGACCAACGCCTTGCCATTGCCCTTCAAGGTTACGTTCCGCATTAGCGCATAGAGACCGGAGAGGATTAAGGCCAGGCCAAGGATTACCCCGATGTTGGTTACATTGGTCAGCGCGGCGTTGGTTCCCTTGGCCGTTATGATGCCAACTGCGTCTGACACTTCGGCGCTGTCTATCAGTAGTCCACCCGGCTCTAACAGGAAGAAGACGAAGGCGATTACCGGGCCGAATATGAGGGAAAGACCCGCTAACCGGTTCACGGATATTGTGCCCATATTTGAACTCCTTTATGTGGTAATGAGAAGGATCTACTGGATTCAACCCCTCCTGGCGTGCATTCTGACGCCAGAGTTGTGGAATTGCAATAGGAAAGTAACCTGCCCCCGATAGTTGTGCCACCCGCTATGTTAGTCGCGTGGGGAGTCCGTGGCCAAAACGCGTCCATAACGCATCGACAGCCCGTTTGGCGGGCGATTATATGCGCTTGCCGTCGGTCAACGGCGCCCTCCGGTGGCTATAGCGCGGCAATCTGCCACGTCACTGTCCAGTGTTAGCGTAGTTCTCACGTAGACATCGTAGCGACTTGCTAAGTGATGTCAAGATGCTTGTCGTCTCCGGCATTCTCAACGTGTTGCCGGAAGTTCACGGTGCAGTCCCCTTGCGCCCGCATTTCGTGATACTATACTGAATCCAAAACTCTGGTCTCTTGCAAAGAGAGAGGGACGAATAGACGCATAGGCGCTTGAGCGCCGCGAGCAGGGTAGGGCGTCCTGCAAACTAAACGAGGGCAAAATGACAGACGTTAAGCAAGAGGAAACCCAGGCTGGCGTAGTCGCCGAGCGTATCATTGAGAACATCAACAGGGTGATCATTGGCAAGGACGACGCCATCAGGCTGGGCGTCATTGCGCTGATGAGCAGAGGGCACGTGCTCATAGAGGACGTGCCAGGTGTGGGCAAGACAATGCTTGCCAAGAGCCTGTCCCGTTCCACCGGTTGCTCCTTCAGCAGGGTGCAGTTCACCCCGGACCTGCTGCCCAGCGACATCACGGGCGCATCCGTATACAACCAGAAGACCAGCGGCTTCGAGTTCCGGCCCGGGCCCATCATTGCCCAGGTAGTGCTGGCCGATGAGATAAACCGGGCCACTCCCAAGACCCAGTCGGCGTTGCTGGAAGCCATGGAAGAGAACCAGATAACCGTGGAGGGTGCTACCCATCCCTTGCCGCAGCCCTTCATGATAATGGCTACGCAGAACCCCATAGAATACGAAGGCACTTTCCCCCTTCCGGAAGCCCAGCTCGACCGCTTCCTGCTGCGCATTCACCTTGGCTATCCGGGCTTCGATGATGAAGTAGCCATAATGGATGGACAGCAGTTCGTCCACCCCTTTGAGGAGCTTGAGTCCGTGGCAAGCCCGGAAGAGGTGCTCGCTCTGCAGAGCAAGGCCCGTGAAGTATACGTCGACCCTCTGGTCAAGCAGTACATAGTCACCCTGGCGGATACAACAAGAAGTCACCGCGACGTGGCTTTGGGAGCGTCACCCAGGGCTTCGCTGGCTTTGCAGAGGACGTCTCAGGCCCTGGCTTTGCTTCGCAACCGCGACTACGTTCTTCCCGACGACGTGAAAGAGCTGGCGGAGCCGGTCTTTGCGCACAGGCTGGTGCTCACCGCCTCTTCAAGAATGCAGGGTGTGGATGGCCGGCGTCTCATACAGCAGATTCTGGAGAGCATAGAAGTACCGGGCACCCGCATCAGCGGACGCGCCGCGGAGTAATGACCGACCGCTGCCGCTTCGACGTATTCCACACGTCCCTGGGCTGGATGGCTGTGCTTGCCTCGGATAGGGGCATACGAAGGCTCGTCCTGCCCAAACCGTCTAAAGACCAGGCCATGCATGAGCTTCGTCTCAATGCTCCCTATGCCGACCATTCACCGACACGGTTCGACAGCCTGCGACAGCGCTTGGAAGCCTACTTTTCAGGGGCTGACGTGGACTTTGAGGACGAACTGGACCTGGAAGGAGCATCCGATTTCATGGTCAAGGCCTGGGAAGCTTGCCGGTCCATCCCCAAAGGCGAGGTGAGGACCTACAGCTGGCTGGCGGAGCAGGCGGGCAACCGCAAAGCGGCGCGAGCAGCTGGCATGGCCATGTCTCGCAACCCGGCGGCTATAATCATTCCCTGCCACCGCGTCATTGGCAGCGACGGTTCCCTGCACGGCTACGCCGGTGGCCTGCCACTGAAGCAGCGGTTGCTGGAGATAGAGGGGGCTATTGCGGTGCAGGGAGACCTAGGGATAACCGCCCTTACCTGAGCGATTCAGGCCCTAGCTGCTCTTCCAGAAACCGGGATGCTTCTTCAAGAGCCGCTTCGTCCACCAGTATCCTGGTCGGCCCTGCGAAAACCCCCAGATAGGAAGCCGTGTCACCGGCGCGTACCATGGCGGGTATCCCCTCGTTGTTGAGCAGACCTCTCCACATCTCAGCGGTAAGCTGGTCGGGAGCCGTGGTTAGATAGACCCACTTAATCTTATTGGCCATGGCTATCAGATGAGGCGGGTGCGACCCGGGCCCAGCAGAGCATCGAGCTTTACTTCCAGGGCGGGGCAGAACTTGGTGGTTATCATGGGCATTTCAAGGCGCACACGATTGCTGTTTGAGGTTATGTCCAGGTAAACGTGGTCCGTTCCCTTGTATTCCAGCAGCAGCTCCATGGCCGACTTCAGCAGGTAAGCATCATCCGAAGCGTTCCCTGTATCGGTCAGGTTGAGCAGGACGCCCTTCCTCGTTTCATCGCCGTTCACAGCGTTGCCGTTGCTGTTCTCGCTGGAACCGTTGGAGCCGTTCCGACCGTTGCTTCCCAGCACAACCTCTTCCGGCAAAGCGGTCTCTTCATGGCCGTTGGTTTCTGCTAGGGAGACCTCCTGCTCCACGACGGGTTCCGCGGCCGGAGTTGGAGCAGGGGCAGGCTCGGCGACAGCTTCGGCTGCTGGTTCTTGGTGGGCGAGCTCCCCGTCCTGTGGGTTGAACACCCCTGCCTTGACGACCCGCACTGACAGCTTGCCGTCGTTGTTGCGGAGCCTACCCTCAACGGTTACCAGCGTTCCCTCCACCCAGAGATCCGAGGTCTCCTGGTAGACGTTGTCCCAGACGAACAGCTCTACGCTGCCTCCCAGCAGTTCAAGGTTTGCTATCAAGAACGGCCTGCCGTTTTTGTCTCTACGACTGGTAGCTTGAGCCACCTGGCCGACAAGGCCCACGGTGGAGCCGTCGGGCCTCTCCTCCAGTTCATTCTGGAAGGCTATGGCGGCGGTCTTGGGCCCGAAGGCCACGGTATGCAGAGGGTTGTCAGAGATTCGCTTGCCTAGAAGTTCCCTCTCCCATTCCGAACGTTCCCTGGAAGTGGTCTCTTCGCCTTGAACAAGCTCTACCACGCTCGCTGGCGCTTCCACGTAGTCCCCAAACAGGTCGAACATGTTGGTCTGCCCCGACTCCCTGCGTCGTTTCTCCTGCTGAGCCACGTGAAGGATCCGCTCCACGCTGGCCAGCAGGGATCCTCTGGGCCCGAAGTCGTCCAGAGCGCCCACTTTGACCAGGCTTTCCAGCGAGCGGCGATTCATGGCGTCCAGGTCAGCGTTGCGGCAGAACTCCTCCAGGGATTGGAACGGGCCGTGCTCCTCCCGGGAGCGAATCACGGCCTCCATGGCTCCGGAGCCCACGTGTTTCACCGCCCCCAGGCCAAACCTGATTGACCTCTTCCCGGACGGGTCCGTGTCCACGGTGAACCGTACGCCGCTGCGGTTGATGTCCGGTCTGAGCACCGGTATGCGAAGCCTGGTGCACTCGTCCACGTCTACGGCTATGCGTTCGTTCTGCCCGGCGTGGGAGTTGAGCAACGCCGCCATGTATTCCACGGGATAGTTCGCCTTGAAATACGCCGTCCAGTAGGCAATGACGGCGTAGCTAACGCTGTGCGCCTTGTTGAAGGCGTACCCGGCGAACGGCTCTATCAGGTCGAAGACCTGGTCCGCCAGCCCTTTGTCGTAGCCCTGGTTCAAAGCCCCTTCGATAAATTTGTCCCGTTCCTGCTGCATGATCTCAGGTATCTTCTTGCCCATGGCCTTGCGGACTATATCCGCCTCGCCGAGGCTGTACCCGGCCATGGCCTGCGCAATGAGGAGAACCTGGTCCTGGTAGACAATGATCCCGTACGTCTCCTCCAGGATGTCTTTCAGCATGGGATGCGGGTATTTAGCCTCCCGCTTGCCGTGTTTCGACTGGATGAACGAATCTATGTGGTCCATGGGACCCGGCCGGTAGAGCGCTATCATGGCTGCAACGTCAAGCAGGGAGGAGGGCTTGAGTTCTTTGATGTAGCGTCGCATACCGGAGCCTTCAAGCTGGAAGAGCCCCGTGGTCTCACCGGAAGAGAGGAGAGCAAAGGTCTTTGCGTCGTCAAAGGGCACGCTGCCCAGGTCCACCTGCTCGCCGGTATGCTCCTTGATGATGCCGATGGCCTTGTCCAGGATGGAGAGGTTGGTCAGGCCAAGGAAGTCCATCTTGAGCAGGCCCAGTTTGGCAATGGGGTCCATGGAGAACTGGGTCATTGCCACATTGTCGTCGGTGCCTTTGATGGGCCTCTGCAGGGGCACGTATTCCGCCAGCGGCTCCTTGGATATGACCACTCCGGCGGCGTGCGTGCTGGAGTGGCGAACCACGCCCTCAAGCCTTGATGCGTTTTCTATCAGCTTGCGCAGCGTCTCATCGTTGTCGTAGGCGTCCTTCAGATTCGGCTCCATGTCTATGGCCTCGCTGAGGGAACGCGCCCTGAACGGCACAAGCCGGGCCACCTGGTCGACGTCCGCGTAGGCCATGCCGAGGGCGCGGCCCGTGTCGCGAAGCGCCGCCTTGGGGCCCAAGGTGCCGAACGTGATGATCTGGGCAACGTGGTCATGTCCGTACTTGTCCTTGACGTATTGAAGCACCTCGTCACGCCGGTCGTCCTGGAAGTCCATGTCTATGTCGGGCATTTCCTTGCGTTCCAGGTTGAGGAAGCGCTCGAATACCAGCCGGTAGGCCAGCGGGTCTATGTCGGTGACCCCCGTTACGTAGAGAACAAGGCTGGCAGCGGCGCTGCCGCGCACGCCAAGGAGGATGCCGTTTTCACGGGTAAATCTGGCAATGTCCCAAACCACCAGGAAGTAGTTGGCAAACTGCGTCTTCATGATCACGTCCAACTCGTAGCGCAGCCTCTCCTCGTATTCCTGGTCTGCCTTGGGAACGCGCCTTGCCAGGCCTTCCCAGCACAGCTTCACCAGGTAATCCTCCGCCGTCAGTCCGTCGGGAGGCGTGTACTCCGGCAGGTGGAGCGATGAAAAGTCCATCTCAACGTTGCACTGCTCGGCGACGACCCTCGTGTTGCTATAGGCCTCCGGATGGTCGGGGAACAACGCCGCCATCTCCTCCGAAGAGCGTAGATAGAACGAGTCGTCATCCATTCGCAGGCGCTTTTCGTCGTTGATGTTCGTGTTGGTGTGTATGCAGATCAGCAAATCCTGGATGGGCGCGTCTTCTCTGAGCGTGTAGTGGCTGTCGTTGGTCAGTATCAGAGGAATGCCGGTCTCCTCCGAAAGCGAAATCAGCGCCTGGTTCAGCTCCTCCAGATTAGGGATGTGCTCGTGTGCCTGAAGCTCCAGGTAATAGCCGTCGAAGATACTGTTGTGCCACATGGCCGCTTCTCGTGCCTCGTCGATGCGGCCCTGGACCAGCAACTGCGGCACCTCCGCGGAAGGACACCCTGAAAGAGCTATGATCCCCTGGCCGTGCTCCTCCAGCAGCTCCCTATCCGCCCTAGGTTTGTAGTAGAAGCCTTCCAGGTGGGCCTTGCTCACAAGCTGGATTAGATTGCGATACCCCGTGTTGTTCTTGGCGAGCAAGGTCAGATGATAGGGGCTCTTATCCCCGGGCCCCTTGGAGTGGCGACTGCCGGCGGCGACGTATACCTCGCAGCCGATTATCGGCTTTATCCCCGCGTTGATGCACTCCGAATAGAACTCCACTGCGCCGTAAAGGCCGCCGTGGTCCGTTATCGCCATGCTGTCCATGCCCAGTTCCTTGGCGTGCTGCACAAGGCTGGGTATCCGGCTCAGGCCGTCCAGCATGCTGTATTCAGTATGGACGTGGAGATGGACAAACGGTTCCATGGAATCTCTATTTTCTCCGCTTTACTGGATACCAACAAGAAAAAAGTAGGACATATTTCGGGAGCATTCAATAACTGTCTGGCACTGGGTCTTTTTCCCAATAGGCGCCAGATATTGAGCTAGAGCGAGATTATAACACTTTATGTTGCGTTTTTTTCGCTAAATTAGTGAATATTGTTAGTTCATCCGTGGAATGCTAGGCTTTAACCATCACTCAGATGGCGTCTTGCATGTCGCAATCTGAGCCAGGAAGCGACTATGCAGCGAATCTTTGTTACCGGCGCCACCGGTTTTGTGGGCCGTCACGTTGTCCCTCGACTGATGGAGAGCGGCCATGCGGTGCGCATCCTGGCTCGCGGGCCGGTGCGCCAGAATCTTCTCCCCGAAGGCGTGGAGGTGAGCCGGACCAGCCTGACCGACCAGGAAGGGTTGGAAGCCGCCCTGTCCGGCATGGATGCGGTCGTTCATCTGGTGGCAATCATAAGGGAGCGCGGGGAAGCAACCTTTGATAGAGTCAACCACCTTGGCACGGCCAGCCTGGCCAAAGCGGCGCTGAACGCCGGAGTGTCGCGCTTTGTACTGATGGGCGCCATCGGCGCCGTGGACGACCCAAGGTTCCCCTACCTGCAGTCCAAGTGGCGCGGCGAACAGGCTCTGATTCAAAGCGGCGTACCGTACACAATACTGCGCGGCTCCATAATCTTTGGGGAAGGCGACGAGTTCATCAACGCGCTGGCGGGGCTTGTCAGGGTGTTCCCGCTGGTTCCGGTGATAGGCGAGGGAAAAGTCCGCTTTCAGGCCGTACACGTTGAAGACGTGGCGCACTCCATAGCCAGGACGCTGGAGCTGGACGATACCAAGGATCGCATCATTGAAATAGGCGGCCCCGAGCACATCACCTACGATGGAATCCTGGATACAATCGCCGAGACGTACGGCTCCAAGCGCTGGAAGCTGCATCTGCCCATTGGCCTCATGCGGCCGGTGGTGAAGCTGATGGAAAAGCTGCTGCCACACCCGCCGGCCACAAGCCAGCAGCTGAGCATGCTCGAATTCGATAACATCGCGGATACCGGCGCCGTGAGCAAAGAGTTCGGCTTCTCTCCCAGGCCGCTCGCGGGGAATATAGACTACATTCGCAAGGTGTCGTTTCTGGACGGCGTCAAGATGGTCCTGGGCAGGATGCCAGACCACATTCGCGACCATTGAGGACTAGACGTGGAGTATAGGCAAGCCCTTGACAAACTGCTCAGCCTCACCGACCTGGAGCGCGTTTCCGGCCGCACCCAGAGCGGGGGACGTTATAACCTGGACAAAATAGGTCTGCTCTTGGAGCGGCTGGACAACCCCCACCTGAAGACACCCACCGTTCATATCACGGGCACAAAGGGGAAGGGCAGCACCGCCGCCATGATCACCTCTGTACTTGCCGCCCAAGGGTACACCCCCGGCCTGTTTACTTCCCCGCATCTGCACACATTCAGGGAGCGTATCCGGCTCAACGGCGCCCCTATTTCCGAAAGCGAGTTCGCGGCGCTCCTGGAAGCAGTATGGCCCGAAGTGGAGGCGGTCAACTCCAAGGGCTCGCTGGGGGAAGTCACCACGTTCGAGCTTCTAACCGCCATGGCGTTCCTTCATTTCCACAGGCAGCGCGCCGGCTTTCAGGTGATAGAGGTAGGGCTTGGGGGAAGGCTGGATTCGACCAACCTGGTGCAGCCGCAACTCAGCGTGATCACCTCCATCAGCCTTGACCACACCCGTATTCTCGGCGACACATTGGAGAAGATCGCCTTTGAAAAGGCGGGCATCATCAAGCAGGAGACGCCCGTTGTGACAAGCCCCCAGAAGGAGGAGGCCATGCGCGTTTTGCGGGATGTTGCCCGCATGAGAGGCGCACCCCTCATCCAGGCCGGAGACGAGTGTCTGGCAATACGCGTTTCCCACCATATTGAAGGCCAGACCCTTGATATGCACACCCCCCGGGGCGAATTCCGGCTCCGCATTCCCTTGCTCGGAGAGCACCAGGTGGAGAACGCCGTTACCGCCCTGGTCAGCCTGCAGGTCCTCAATGAAACGGGCTTTACCGTATCCGGCGACTCCATCAGCCGTGGCTTCGATTCCATGGCCTGGCCCTGCCGCATGGAGGTGCTGAGCCGGGAGCCGTTGCTCATAGCCGACGGAGCGCACAACCCGTATTCGGCGGGGATACTGCGCAAGGCCCTGGAGGACTACCTGCCTTACCGCAGGCTCATCTACGTCGTCGGACTTTCCAACGACAAGAACGTAGAGGGGATAGTGGCTGAGCTGGCTCAAAACGCCGACCTTGTAATCGCGGCAAAGTCGCGGCATCCCAGGGGAGTGTCTCCCGAAGAAGTAGCAGGGCTTTTTGCGCAGCACGGCGTGGAAGCCGTGGCCGGCAATAACGTTGCCGGTGCGGTCAAGCTGGCCTTGTCTAAAGCCGGGGAAGGGGACTTGATAGTGGCTGCAGGCTCGCTTTTCGTTGCCGCCGAGGCCCGTGAGGAGGTCCTGGACATACCCGCCGAGATTTACCCGGCCCTACGTCGAGACATGTCCAGCGCTCACGCGCCGTGAACCCGCGGGGTCGTTTCGTTTCGTTGTGTAAGGCTATCCGGAGACAGGCGCGTCCTCGGGCACCATGCCTTCCATTATCCTCTCTACCGCCATGGTATGGCTGCAAAACCCGTTTTCACCAAAGTTTTTGCAGGAGCAATACCAGACGCCTTCATCGTATCTAATCTCGTAACTGTCGTGTTCTCCTTGGAAAGTGGCCTTGAAACTAGAGATGATTACTCGCTCTTTTTCCTGGGCGTATAGCTGCGCTTTCTGTACCTTCCCAATGAGACTAGAATACATACAGCCTCCTTCGTTCCGACTTGTACATAGACTTCAGATGAATCGTAACGTCATGTGTTTCAACCGTCAATCTACGCCGGATTCCCCTTTTGACAAAAATCGGTTTGACCGTGATATTTCCCGGTGCTAGACTGCCGGGTACCAGCGCAGAGGTGTCTCCATGCCCCTATACGAATACCTGTGTCCTTCTTGCGATTACCGCTTCGAGCGGCTGGGGCGGTTCAGCGATAGCCCGGAAGCGGACTGCCCCGACTGCGGCGATGCGTCGCCGCGGGTCCTCTCCACTTTCGCCGCTTTCGTCTCCGGCTCGGACGGCTCCATGTCCTCCGTGGGCGGCGGTTGCGCCTGTGCCTCTGGCGGCTCCTGCGCCTGTGCCATGACCGTTTGAGAGCCCGTAGCCTCTGTTCTCCATACTGACGGGTCTAGCTTCCCTTCACCTGCCACCGCCCCCTTAGAGGAACTGGGGTTGCTTGCTTGCCGCAATCCGTCCCCGCCATCTCTGCCACCATCCAGCCAGAGCAATCAGCGCCACTATGCCTGCCGACTCCACCAGCATGGCCATGCCTATGAGCAGTGTGGATTCAAGCCAGAAGCCCTGTGGAAACAGCCGGACAAGGAAGGACGTGCTGGGATCCAGCATCCAGAAGTCGTTGTTGAAGCTGATCTCGTGGAACCACCTGAACAGGAGGTTGAAACCGACCAGAGAGCCCAAGCCTGTGACTCCTATGGCTACGTATATGAAAACCGTTCCTCTAAAGAAGAGCTTGCGCATACTACCCGCAAACTCGCTGCCGAGTATGAGGAAGCCCACCATGGAAAAGGTGAAGAGGTAGAGGAGGGTCCCCTCCTGCACCCGGTACACGGCGTGCAGCAGCTCCTTCACGTCCCGCATGTGAATTATCTCCCGATCATTGAAAAGCGGCCTTGATTCGCCGCCGACGGTTACCCTAACGTCCAGCAGTTCCTCATCGGAGTTGAAGTAGTCCCTGATCTCTGTCGCCACCTCCGAAAGCTGTGATTCCGTGAGGCCGGTTGTCCGGGCCACGTTATGCCTGTCAAATCCGAACTCGTAGAGGGGAACCGAGTTGAATGCCAGGCGCACGTTGCTCGTGACCAGGAAGACCAGGAAGGCCAACATAAAGGTTGCGCTTAAGAATATGTAGAGGTACCGCAAAGTCTCCATTACTGGCAAGGATGGTAGGAGCATCTTGGAGCGGTTGTCAATGACATTGCCGCCTCCATATAATCGCGCTCAGGAGGCTCTATGACTGAGAACAGGGACGTTGCTTTCAGCCGGCTGGTGGATCTGCTGGGCACCCTGCGCGGTCCGCAGGGGTGCCCCTGGGACAGAGAGCAGACGCATGACTCTTTGAAGCGATACCTTCTTGAAGAGTCGCACGAGGTGTTCGAGGTCATCGACCACAACCCTGAGAAGCTCCCCGAAGAGCTGGGCGACGTCCTGCTGCAGGTGCTGTTCCACTCCCAGATATCCGCTGAGGAGGGTCGGTTTACCATCGACGACGTGCTGGAAGCGCTGCGCGACAAGCTGGTGCGACGCCATCCCCACGTCTTCGGCGAGCAGAAGGTGAAGGATGCCCGGGAAGTCGAGGCCAACTGGGAACAGTTGAAACGTGGAGAACGCACCGGCGAGCCGGACGCATCGCTGCTGGGCAGCGTGCCGCAGTCTATGCCTGCGCTTGCCCACAGCCAGCTTGTTCAGGAGCGCGCCGCCCGCTCCGGCTTCGACTGGGAGCATATGGACGGTGTGCTGGACAAGGTCGCCGAGGAGATCCGTGAGATTCGGGAAGCGCGGTCGCAAGAAGAGAGGGCAAGGGAGCTCGGCGACCTGCTCTTCTCAATGGTCAACGCGGCACGGTGGATGGGCATCCAGTCGGAGGACGCCCTGCGCCAAGCCGCCGCCCGCTTTCGAAGCCGTTTCTTGGAGATGGAACGCCTCGCTGGGGAACGGGGCCTCGCCTTCACCGGCCTCTCCCTGGACGAAAAGGAAGCGCTATGGGTTGAGGCCAAGGCTTCTGAGGCGGAAGGGTAGGGGGCCGTGCCCCAGCCCTAAACAGACCGAGCGCTTACCGCCAGCCAGTTCCGCTTGATGGATAGGACGCCGTGCTCATCGGGTTGGCCGTGCCGCTCCATGGCCGGGGCCACCGCCAGTCTCATGGCTTCCGTAGCCGCGTGTGGATTGTACCCGTGAAGGGCTCCCGCCGCGTACTGCTGGAAGCCGCTGATGTGCTCCATGGCCAGCGTACGTATTCGCACCGCGCTCTCCTTCACCTCTTCCACCTTGAAGCCAACCTTTTGCAGTAGGGTTTCGTAGTGGTCCCTGGATAGGAAATTGCTGGCCGACGGTCTCCCGTCCATCTGCTCCCTGCTTATGCCCTTGGACTTGAGGTATTCCACGGCGCGCCTCACCTGCGCCCTGTAGAACGGTATCGTCTCAGGCGGCCGGGATTCGGCGTAGAACGCCGAGTTGAACAGCAGCCATCCGCCCTTCCTCAGCGCCCGTTTCACAGAGGCAAGCGCCCTTTCCTGGCTCTCGGCCTCCAGATAGTGAATGCCGTTGCCCCACAGGGCCACGTCCACGCTCTCATCGGGCAGTGTCATCTCTTCGGCCCGGCAGTGGATCAGCTCTAGGTCTCTAACTTTTGACCCCAAATTCATCTTGGCCTGCTCCAGGGCGTCTCTGCTCTGGTCCACGCAAACGACGGTGGGAGTTTGCCAGTGCTTTGGCAGGTTCTCCACGAAGATGTGCACCATGGTGCCTATCCCGGTGGCTATATCAAGCAGGCGATCTATCTCCTTGCCGCCCTTCTGCACCATGGACTCTAGCCAGCCCTGCACTATGTCCGTGTTAACCTCGCGATACTCCTCCGTATCGGCAAAAGGCTCATACACAAATTCCGTCTGATGAATCGCCATATACTGTGTCCGCTCCTGAGTTGCAAATATAGTAGAGCTAAATGTCCCCTGTCCGCAAGTTACCCTTCGTACGGCCTGAAGGCCAAGCAGGAGCTGTGCCCCCCAAACCCGAACGAATTGGATAGAATAATCCCCTTTTCAATCTCCCTGGGCTCCCAGGGAATGCAATCCACGTCACATTCCGGGTCAGGGGTGTCGTAGTTGATCGTCGGTGGCGCCCAGTTGGTCTCCACCGTCTTTGTGCAGACTAGGGCCTCCAGGGCCCCCGCCGCTCCCGCCAGGTGTCCCGTCATCGATTTCGTGGAGCTGATGGGTATCCTGGCTCCATTGAATACTTCGCTAACCGCCTGTGCTTCCACCTTGTCGTTGAGCTGCGTGGATGTGCCGTGGGCGTTGATATAGACGACCTCGTCCTTCGCGGCGTGGGCGTCCTCCAGGGCGCTCTCCATTGCCTTGATCGCCCCGCGGCCTCCGGGTTCGGGGGCCGTGATGTGATAGCCGTCGGAACCCGCGCCATAGCCCGCCAGCTCGGCGAGAATCGTGGCGCCGCGCGCCCTGGCGAAACCCTCGTCTTCCAGCACCAGCACCGCCGCGCCCTCTGAAAGCACGAACCCGTCTCGGTCCAGGTCGAAGGGGCGGGACGCCTTCTCCGGCTCGTCGTTGCTGTTGAAGTTGAGGGCCTGCGCCTGCTCGAAGGATGCGACGCATACGGGGATAATGGTGGCTTCGCTGCCTCCCACCACCATTGCCTTGGCGCGTCCGTTCCGTATCATATCCAGCGCCACGCCGAGTGAGTCCGCCGATGAGGCGCAGGCGGACGCCGTGGTGAAGCTGGGGCCCCAGCAGCCCAGGTGTATGGACACTATGCCAGAGCCGGCATTGGGCATGAGCATGGGAACGGTGAATGGACTTACCCTCCGTGCCCCCCTATCTTTCACCACGTAGGACTGATCGACGATGGTAGCCAGTCCGCCTATGCCGCTGCCAATCAGAACTCCCACTTCGTAACGGGTGTCGCCCTCCAGCTTGAGCCCGGAGTGGGCTATAGCCTCCTTTGCCGAAGCGAGGGCAAACTGGCTGAACCTGTCCATGCGCCTGGCTTCCTTGCGGTCCATCCAGTTTTCCGGATCGAATCCTCTCACCTCGCCCGCTATCCGTGTACGCATGCCGAACTCGTCAGGGTCAAACGACTGTATGTTGCCAATGCCGCTTTTTCCGCTCAACAGGCTGTCCCAGGTTTCCTGGGCGTTGTGCGCCAGGGGATTGACGGTGCCAATCCCTGTGATAACCACTTTTACGTTGCCGTTCTTCACAGTTTCACCAGCCCGCAGTCGACGTTTATAGTCTGACCGGTTATGGCCCACGCCTCTTCCGAGGCCAGAAACACTACCGCTCCGGCCACCGCCTCAGGAGACAAAGTGCGCGGTATGGCTGCCCTGGCCAGCAGAGCCTCTCGCAGCTGGCTGCTGGCGTCCTCCGTGAGGTCGGTCTCTATGAATCCGGGGTTCAGCGTGTTCACCGTGATGCCGCGTTTGCCGTACTCCTGGGCCAGGGAGCGAGTCAGGCCTTCCAGCCCCGCTTTTGCCGCCGTGTAGTTCGCCTGTCCGCCAAGGCCTATGCGGGAGGCGATGCTCCCTATGTTGATTATTCTGCCCCAAGACTGCCGTATCATCAACCTCAGCGCCAGTTGGGACAGTCGGAAGGGAGCGTTCAGGTCAAGGTCCACCACGTGGTCCCATGTATCGCCCATTCTGAGCGCTACTCCGTCCTCCCTGGTGCCCGCGTTGTTGACCAGGATGTCTATTCCCCCCAGTTGCTCGGCGGTGTGCTCCACCAGCCTCTGTCTATCGTCGCCTTCCGTTATGTCCGCCTGGATGGCCAGGGGTCTGCGTCCAGTGCAGCCCTCCACCTCTTCCGCCACGGTTTCCGCGCTCGCCGAGTCTTTGTGATAGCAAAAGGACACCTGGGCGCCCGCATTCGCCAGGTCCTTGACGATCGCCCGGCCTAGGCCCCTGCTGCCGCCCGTTACAAGCGCACTCTTTCCACTGAGGTCAAACACTCAAGCCTCTCATACAAACCGATTGCTTGTATGGTACACCACATTGGGAGTGGAGGTTAAGGGTATGGATGGAGACATGGCGGAGTGAGCGAGCAAAGCTACTCTTGGGCCTCCTCTCTGCCGATGCTGCTCCTAAGTCCGTTGAGGAACTTGTCCACCTCCTCTACGTTTTGGAAGGAACCCTTCAAGCCTAGCGCGGTCTGTCTTTCATCCGGTGAACTTCCACTCCAGTCCCTTACGTTATATGTTCGTTCACTCTGGGGAAGCCAGGCCTCCAACTCCTCCAAATCCACGTCCAAGTAGTTCTTGAACCTGCTAGCATGAGCGATAAATGCTAGCCCACTCCCTTCCTCGTCTGGAACAGCCGGAATAATCAATACAGTCCGTTGCTTGCCGTCGTTAAGCCGCTTAGCGTACCAAACCCTCTTAGAGTATGGTCTAGCGAGAAGTATACCCTGAACTCCGTCTCTCATCTTCCCGTACATTTCACCGATGCCATTTTCATCAGCCATAGCTTCAAGTTCCGCCAGCGTATTTCTGGATGTCCTCCTCGATTTGGACTGTGCCTTTGCCTCCGCCTCCTCAGGCTCTATCAGGTACACGTGGGCAAGCAACTTCTTACCGTCGCTATCTGTGAAGTGCTGTACCGTGACTACGTTTATGGGCACACCCTTATCTGATAGATAACGCACTATCCTCATGGTGATGGGGTCTATCTCCTCCGCAACTATTAGAGAGCGGTGGTTGTCGTTCAGAACGTCTGGTAAAGGCGTCCCTAACCTCTCTGAAAACGCCTCCTCCAATGAAAGCAAGCCCTTGGATTTGAGGTACGGGTTGGCTATTGCCAGAATTTCATCTTTGGAGAGGTCATTAACCCAAGAGGCATAATCGAGGACTTGGGCGGTAACCTCACGCGGAGTTTTACCCCTCTTCAACTCCACGACCACCGTGTCGCCTGTGCTGTCAAGACACAACAGGTCTATCGTCCCGTCGTAATCGGTGGGCACCTGCCTTCCTATAACAAGCAGATTCGGGTCCAACACCGAAATGTCGTTTTCCAGCCACTCTTCCAAACGCTCTTCCAGGGGTATCTGGTTGCTCGTCATTTCGACAAGCTTCTGGTCAGAGGTTATCTCCCATAGTTTTATCTTTTGTATCTTCTGCACAAAGCCCTCCTTTGCGTCTGCTTGGGCCCCACCACCCATCACCCCGCCAGCGCGCTCCGCAGTATCTCGGCGACGTGCTCCGGCTCACGACCCGTGCCGTCCATTACCTGGTGGCGGCAGGAGAATCCCGTAATGGCGATGCGCGCTTCCGGGTTGGAGCGCACCGCTGGGAACAGCCGTCGTTCTCCAATGGCCATCGACATCTCGTAGTGCTCCTTCTCATAGCCGAACGAGCCCGCCATACCGCAACACCCTGAGTCGACCACCTCCACTTCCAGGCCGGGCACCAGCTTCAGCGCCGCCACCGACGACGCCGTGCCCACCGCCGCTTTCTGGTGGCAGTGGCCGTGGAACAGCACCTTCTGAGGCGTACTGCTGAACTCCAGGTCGAGCTCTCCTTCCCTTTGCAGCTTGACCAGCAGCTCCTCCAACAGGTACGAATTCTGCGCCACCGTTCTGGATTCCTCGTTGCGCAGGAGGTCCGGGTACTCGTCGCGGAGCGTGAGCAAACAGCTCGGCTCGGTGCCCACGATAGGCACGCCTTCCCTGGCGAACGAGTACAGACGCTCCACGTTGATGCGGGCGTTCTCCCTGGCGCGTTCCAGCATCCCCTTGGAGATCATGGGCCGGCCGCAGCAGACCTTATCGGCAAGCACGACCTCATATCCCGCCGCTTCCAGCAGCTCCACCGTAGCCATTCCCACCTGCGGCTCGTTGTAGTCGGTGAAGGTGTCGTGAAATAGCGCCACTTGCCCTCTGACCGCTTTCCTTCCATTCGCCTTCCTTTTCTTGAACCGGCTTTGGAAGGTCGATCTGGCCAGCGCCGGCATCTTGCGGTCTTTGTGCAAACCCAAGAACAGGTGCATCAGCCTCCGGCTCAGCGGATTCCTCGTAGCAAAGTTGGCCAGCGGCGCGAGTGGGGCGCTCAGAGCGTTGACACCGGCGATGCGGGCCATGAGGCGCGCTCGCAGGGGCATGCGATGTTTCTTGTAGTAGCTGTTGAGGAACTCGTACTTCAGCTTGGCCATGTCCACGTTGGAGGGGCATTCGCCCTTGCAGCCCTTGCATTCCAGGCACAGGTCCAGCGCCTGGTGCAGACGCTTGCCGGTGAATTCGGATGAATCCAAGGCTCCTGAGAGCACCGAACGCAGGGCGTTGGCCCGTCCCCGTGTGGAGTGCTCCTCTTCCCGTGTCACCATGTACGATGGGCACATGGTGCCGCCCAGCGCCTTGCGGCAGGCGCCCACTCCGTTGCACAGCTCCACGGAACGGGCGAAACCGCCGTCCGCCGAAAAGTCCAGGACGGTTTCCGGCTCCATGGCCTTGTAGGCGGGACTTAGTCTGAGGTTCTCCGTTAGTCCCGGCGTGTCCACTATCTTGCCCGGGTTCATGATGCCTTTGGGGTCGAAGGTGCGCTTCACCTCGCGGAAGGCGTCGTACAGGGTGCTGCCGAACATCTTCTCCGTCCACACGCCCCGCACGATGCCGTCGCCGTGCTCCCCGCTCAGCGAGCCGCCGTACTCCAGCACAAGGTCGCTCACCGCCGTTGCTATCGAGACCAGCTTCTCCAGCCCCTCATCCGTCTTGATGTTGACCATGGGCCTGATGTGCAGGCATCCCACGCTGGCGTGGCCGTAGTACCCCGCGACCGTATCGTGGTCGCGCACCATCTCATCGAAACGCCGCACGTATTCCGGCAGCTTCTCCGGAGGTACAGCCGTATCTTCCACGAAGGGCAGCGGCTTGGAGTCGCCCTTGACGCTCATCAGCAGGCCCAGACCGGCCCTCCGTATCTCCCAAACGTTGGCCTGCTCTTCCGGGCTCATGGCGGGCACGCAGGCATAGCCCAGTCTGCTGCTCTCCATGTGCCGCCTCAATCCGCTTATTTTGCCCTGCAGTTCCTGCTCCGACTCCCCGTAGAACTCGACCAGCAGCAGGGCCTCTGGCTCTCCTTCCACGAAGGTCATGCGACGGGAGAAGCTGGCCGACTCTCTGGTGCGCTGCAGAAGCATGCTATCGACCAGTTCCACCGCCGACGGGCCGTGTTCCAGAGTGGCCAGCGTGCCTTCCATGGCCTCTATGAGGCTGCGGAAGTGCAGCACCGCCACCGCTCTCATGCTGGGCAGAGGCTCCAGGTTGAGCTTGGCCTCGGTGACCGTGGCCAGCGTGCCCTCGGAGCCGACGATCATCCCGGTCATGTTGACGTTGTCCGCTTCCAGCATCACGTCCAGGTTGTAGCCCGATACGCGGCGCATTATCTTGGGAAAGCGGCGCTCTATTTCGTCTCGTTGCTCCCCGGCAATGCGCCTGACGCCGTCGTATATCCGTCCTTCCAGGCCTTCACCTTTCAGCTTGGCCTCCAGCGCAGTGCCTGTGAGCGGACCCAATATGGCGGACGTCCCGTCCGACAGCACCACGCTGACCTCTTTCACGTGGTCGGAGGTCTTGCCGTAGAGCACCGAGTGGCTGCCGCAGGAGTTGTTGCCGATGGCTCCTCCCACGGTGGCGCGGTTGCTGGTGGTGGGATCAGGGGGGAAGTGCAGCCTGTGAGGTCGCAGGTGATGATTGAGCTCATCCAGGGTGATGCCGGGCTGGGCCCTGACCCATCGCTCCTCCGCGTTGACCTCCATCACGCCGTGCATGTACTTGGAGAAGTCCATGACTACGGCGTGGTTAACCGTCTGTCCGGCAAGCCCGGTGCCTCCGCCCCTGGGAAGCACCGCCGTGCCAGCCTCGTGGCATATCTCGACGACGGCCGCTGCATCGTCGGCGTTGCGGGGAATGACCAAGCCCACGGGCTCCATCCGGTAGATGGAGGCGTCCGTGCTGTACATCGCCTTGGAGAAAGCGTCGAACCGCACCTCGCCTTGGACGCGGCGGCGCAGCTCTGCTTCCAGGGAGCCTGTAACTGTGGTCATTGTCTCCTCCTAGCCGCTACTGTAGCGCACCGAGTAAAGGCGGGGCAACAGCCATTTGAGGAAGGGTGGGGAGTGCATCAATCCGCTGCGAGGAATAGCTGATATACAAAATATCTATGGCTTGTTATAATTGAATAGGCGCACTCAATATCAACGGTAAGGAGGTTCTATGCACCGTTATATAAAGCCGACACGGATAATATCTATCGTGGCCTTGCTGATTTTGCTCGGCTCGCTGTCTGGGCTTTTGGCCTGTAGCAACGAATCCAGCTACTGGGATGGCCCCAAGACCTGGGAGCCTGAAGACGTGGCCAGCTTGGAGCGGGTGACCCAGGAGCTGGTGGCGCCCCCATTTCTACCTGAGCACCAGCAGGTGAACACCGGAGATCCCAAGGTGGTGCAGGTGCGCATGGTGGTGGAGGAGAAGGAGATAGAGATTGCCCCCGGCGTCTTTGTCTGGGCCTTCACCTTCAACGGCTCAGTGCCCGGTCCCATAATCGTGGTTCACGAGGGGGACTACGTGGAGCTGACTCTGGTGAATCCCGCCAGCAACCAGTTGCCCCACAACATAGACTTTCACGCCGCTGTTGGCGCTCTGGGTGGTGGCGAACTGACCCTGGTGGCTCCCGGTGAAGAGGTAGTGCTGCGGTTCCGCGCGGTCAAGCCGGGGGTGTTCGTCTACCACTGCGCCCCAGGAGGGATTATGGTGCCCTGGCACGTTGTCCATGGAATGAACGGGGCAATAATGGTCCTGCCGCGCGAGGGCCTTAAGGACCCGGCGGGCAATTCACTCACTTACGACCGCGCCTACTACATTGGCGAGCAGGACTACTACGTACCGCGGGATGAGTCGGGTGAATTCAAGCGCTACCAAAGCCCCAATGCCTCCCTTGCCGACGACTTGGAGGCTATGAGGACCCTGGCTCCAACCCATATTGTGTTCAACGGCGTTACGGGGGCCTTGCAGGGAGAGGGGCAGTTGACCGCCAACGTGGGCGAGAATGTCCTCATTGTTCACTCCCAGGCCAACCGGCAGTCTTACCCGCACCTCATCGGCGGGCACGGGGATTACGTCTGGGAGCGAGGCGGGTTCAACAGCCCACCGGAACTGGACCTGGAAACCTGGATGATTGCGGCAGGCTCGGCGGGCGCTTCAATCCATAACATTCGACAGCCCGGAACGTACGTATATCTATCCCACAACCTGATAGAGGCTTTCCTGTTTGACGCCAAAGCTATCCTGGAGGCGGAGGGAGAGTGGAACAACGACCTCATGGAACAGCTGAAGGAGCCCGGCTAGGCACAGTAGCGGCATCCCTTTCTTCGATTGCCACTGGGGATTGACGGCGGAGCCGGCCCGCAGGTCGGCTCCGCCATATCCGTTGTCATTGACAATATCTCCAAGCGGGGGCTACAATCTAGTACGACTGAAAGTACGCCTCTCTTAGGAAAAAATGTTACGCATACGCCTACGGCGAGTCGGTGCCAAGAAGCACCCCTCATACAGAATCGTGGTAGCCGATTCCAGGTCTCCCAGGGATGGGGCTTTTGTGGATCAGGTGGGTCACTATGACCCCATGACCGATCCCCCTACCATTGTCCTCAACGAAGAAAAGGTCCAGGAATGGATGCGCAAAGGAGCGCAGCCTTCCGATCCGGTAGCCCAGATTCTTCGTAGCAGAGAGCCCGCTGCGGAGGAGTAATCACACATGCGGGAACTGGTCGAATACATCGCCAAGTCCATTGCCAGCAAGCCCGAAGAAGTCAAGGTCACCGAGACCGAGGAAGACGGGCGCATTATCTTCAAGCTGGAAGTAGCGCCGGAAGATAAGGGCAAGGTCATTGGCCGCGAGGGTCGAGTGGCCCAGGCCATACGGGTCCTGCTCAGGGTGGCCGCGGTCAAGGAAGGCGCTCGCGCCAGCTTGGAAATCGTCTAGCACGCATGACTTCACCTTCCCGCTGCGATGGCGGGGAAGACTCCCTCATCCAGGTAGGCCGCATCAGGTCCCCCGCAGGGTTGCGCGGCGAGTTGCACGTAGAGCTCCTCTCCGACGTGCCGGGAAGATTCGCCGAGGGGCGAGAGGTGCTCATTAGAGGAGTTCCCCACTCCATACAGCGCGCCCGCAGCACCCCCAAAGGCCTGCTCATCAAGTTCGCAGGCATCGACTCTCCACAGGACGCGGAAGAGCTTCGCAACGAGCCCGTTTTCATCGGCAAGGAGCACGCCATCCCGCCTCCCCCCGGCGCCTACTACCACTACCAGCTTCTGGACATGCGTGTTGTGACCGCCGCCGGAGACGAGCTTGGCCTGATAACGGACGTTCTGCAGACCGGGGCCAACGACGTCTACGTGGTGAAGGGCGCTGAAAAAGAGACCCTGGTGCCGGCGCTGGCGGACGTGGTCAAAACGGTGGACACGGAGCGAGGCGTAATGGTTGTGGACCTCCCCGACGGTTTGTAGAGCCGTCCCTTTCCGTAATCCCGCCCGTTCCGTCATTCCCGAGTAGTCGGGAATCCAGGAGAGGTGGGGGGTATGGGCTCTCCCGCCTCCGCGGGAGCGACGGGTTGTGAGAGCTACCCCCGTGGCCACGGCCCACGCTACACCTCGACCGTGTCGAACAGCCAGGGATGCAGTAGCTTGAGCAGACCGGAGGCGGCAATCTTAACCGTCTGTGCGGAAGAGTCCCATTCGGGAGACACCTCGCTGAGGTCAATCGCTCCCATGGCCTTGTAGTTGCTCAACATCTCCATGGCCTCGAAGAACTCCGGCACGGTGATGCCGCCGAACTCAGGGGCGCCCGTTCCCGGCGATTCATGGGCGTCTATCACGTCTATATCGATGCTCACGTACACCGCGTCGACCCCGTCCGCCGCCACGTCCATGGCTTCCTGCATAACCTCGGCTATTCCTCGTTCACGGACGTTCCTAGCCGTGAGCATCGTCAAGGAATGCGCCCTCTTTAGATGCTCCTGGTCTATCGTTATCCCGGAATTGAGGCCGACCCAGCTCAGGTTCTTATACGAGATTATGGGGTTCTCGCTTACGCGCCGCACCATTGTCCCGTGGTGATACTTTCCTCCCAGCGAGTTGCTGTCCTGAAAATCGGAATGTGCGTCTATATGGACGTAGCCGAGGCGCGCTCCTTCCTTTCTCTCGGCGATGCCTTTGGCGAATCCCTCGAAGGAGGGATAAGCAACGTAGTGGTCTCCTCCCATTACCACGGAAAAGCCGCCGCGCTTTACTACCTCGTACACCCCCTCCTTGACCGACTCCGTCGTCTTCATCAGGTCGTTGGGGTAGATGTTGAAGTCACCGATGTCCGCTATCTTGGGCGCGTTCTTGAGGCGGGTTCCAACTCCGGTCTCCACGTCCACTCGCGTGTTTTCCGGGTAAACGTCGTAGCCTGCTCTGTTGTGCAGGGATGCCTCTCGAATCGCCCTGGGGCCGAACCGCGCTCCGGGCCTTCCTGAGTATATCCCGTTGTCTATGGGCACTCCCGACACCACGGCGGTGCCCTCAACGATTTCATCGAACTCGATTTGGTGCGCTCGAAAGAAGGAGACCGGGCCCCCGTAATATGGCATGGCTTCTCTCTTGTACATAGGTCGTCTCCTTCCCTGGCCGCTGTAGCTTCGAATCCGACATTAGCACCGGGAATTGGCAGGGTCAACGGTCTGAAACCGCCTGCGTTTCCCTATGCGGGTTCACCCTTGAACATAGCCACCACCTCATCATGCATCGCGCCGTTGCTGGATATGCCGCTGCCCCCGTGAATCGTGGCGTTCCCGCCCAGGTCGGTGAAGCGCCCGCCTGCTTCTTCCATTATCGGTTTAAGGGGAGCGTTGTCCCAAGCGTTCACCACGGGGTCTATCATGATCTCAATGCGGCCCGTGGCAACCAGGTAGTGGCCGTAGCAATCGGGATAGCCGCGGCTGAGCCCGGCCGCTTGGGACAGCTTTCGATAGGCGGCTTCCTTCCCAATCCTCTCGAACTCGCTGGCCGAGTTGGCGCAGAGACACGCCTCTGACAGCCGCGACACTTTCGATACTTGCGCCTTCTTCCGGTCGCTTAGCTCCAGGTCGTCGCACCACCATGCGCCGAGACCTTTGCCGGCGAAGACCATCTCCTTCAAGGCGGGAAAGACGATGACGCCGACCACGGCCTCGTCCTTGCATTCCAGTCCCACCATGGTCCCGAACAGGGGGATCCCGCGAACGAACGACTTTGTGCCGTCTATGGGGTCCAGGTACCACCTGTACTCGCTGGAACCGTCCTGCGCTCCGAACTCCTCGCCAACGATGCTGTCATCCGGGAACTCCCTGGCGATATGCTCGCGCAGCAACTCCTCCGCCTCTTTGTCCGCCCTGGTCACCGGCGAATTGTCCGGTTTGGCGTCCACAGCCAGGCTGGAAGAGCGGAAGTAGCGCATAGTCAGCCCACCGGCCTCTATGGCCACCTTGACCGCAAAGTCCAGCCTATCGCTCAGCTCAGACATGACGCTGATATCCCTCTATGAGATGTAGCTCAGGACTAGCCCAGGAAGCGGCGAAGATGGGCGGCCTCCTCAACGAAGTGCGACACGCGCATGCTGGTCCTGCTATCGGCGATGCTGGCCGTGATGGCGGTGGTCATCCCCTGGTGAACGCGGTCTAGCTCGTCGGTGAACTGCCCAACAAGGCGCAGGTACGACTCGCCCAGCAGCTCCTTCACGAGTCGCTCGTTTGCAAAGCGCAGCGAGGCGCGTAGGTCGCTGTCCAGGCTGGGGTAGACCTCGCGCACGAAGGCCAGGTCGGCCTCGTCCAGGGCTGCCAGTCCCAGCAGCTCCGGCGGCACTCCGATGGAGTAGAGCGAAGCCGTGAATCTGATGGCGCGCGGAAGCGTCACGCCCTCGACGCCTTCCATGGAGCGGCCGTATCCAAACAGCCCGACGTGCATCCTGCGGTCGCGCCGCCTGGGGATGTGGTTCGAAACCGTGCTTATGACCCGGAGCAGCTTCTGCACCTGGGCTTGATACCCGGCGGTGGCCTTTTCTATCACCTCTATCGCGCGCTCCTGGTCGATAGGCGCCGGCTCGCCACGCTCGTGGGCGCTGATCTGCCGGATGCCTTCGCGGACGGTATCCTCGTCGTAGTCGTACTTGAAGGCGGACTGAGCGGTGAACGTATGGGCGCTGGGGTATTCGGTAAGTGCGCGAGGTATGTTCACGGGTGTCAGGTGGCCACGGAAGGGCACGGAGCCCGCGCCTATGATGGGATACAGGGGCACACCCAGCCTGCCCTCCAACTCGTGGAGGCGGCGCAGTCCCACCTTCAGCACCAGTTCGGCGGCAATCACGCCGTAGTTGAGCGCGGGGTCGCTGCGAGCCAGGAACACCCGCTGGTACGGCAGGTCTCTCCCCTGGAGGTACTCCTCCACTATCTGGTCGCAGTAGAGGAGGTGCTCCTTGTCCTCTATGAGGGGGATCATTCGTATCTGCTTGGGGAAGAACTCGCCCACCCAGTCCTTGACGACTTGGCCGTTGAGCAGCATCTCGTCTTCCTGGCCCACTATCGCCTTCCGGTAGTAGGCCTCCACCAGCGCGATCTCCTCGGCGGAGGTGGTGAATGGGAGTATCACCTCCTGTATGGGAGCGACAGCGTCTTCCCCGTAGTAGCTGGCGGCCATGTCCCACGCCGCGGGCACGCTCTGCAGAGCCTCCACCATCGACTTGCGAAGGTCCCGCTCGATGCTCGGGTTGGGCACTCGCAGCGTCAGCGCCACGTCGCGACCAAGCTGGAGGCCGCCCTTGAACCGGTCGGGGTAGTTCGTAAGGAGCTTCCTCACGACCTGGTTGTCGACCTCCTTCCCTTCCGAGTCCCACATCTGCTCGTCGCAGCCCAGGTCAAACGCGGCGACGGCCTCCTCGACCTCGCCGTCTCCCTTCAGCACTCCGGTTTCGTCGGCAAAGGGTGCCGGCGTCGCATTGTCCGGATGCTGGGTGCTCATCACCTTCGGTATCAATGACACGGCGCGCCTCCCGCATGGATTTTCTGCATGATATGCGAGAGCCACCGGTCGGATTCGAACCGACGGCCTGCTGTTTACGAAACAGCTGCTCTACCCCTGAGCTACGGTGGCGAAAATAACACAGCTATTCTAGCATCGGAGCGCCGCTTTTCCAAAACCGGCGACGTGCAAGCGCAGCATCCGCTCATGGTGAGCCTGTCGAACCTCTTCCCCCTTGATGGGGGAAGATTGAGATGGGGGTGAAGCGGGCGCGTCACCCCACCGCCTTGGTCCCCACCACCCTGTACTGGCTATCGAAAACCGAGTACGGGCCGCTGCACCGGAGTCCCGCCGCCGTAAGCAAATCGACCGTCTCCTCGTAGGGAACGTAATGGTCCCACTGGATGACCGCCACTTTTCCTCCGGGCTTCAGAAGCCTGGCTAGATCATCGGCCAGATCTTGCCTATCAGCGCGCGACTCCATGTAGTGGAAGACAAGGAAGCACGTCACAAGGTCAGCCGCGCCGCCGGACAGGGGCGCACTGGGCCCATCCTTCAGCAGCGCCGACACATTGGTCAGCCCCGCTTCGTCGGCCCGCGAGTTGACCAGCGACACCATGCCCGCGTGAATGTCGATTCCGTACACCTTGCCCGATGGCCCCACCATCACGGCAGCCTGCAACGCCACCAGACCGGGGCCGCAGCCGTACTCGACCACGGTCATTCCCGGGCGCACTCCCAGCTCCTCCAGCAGATCCGCAATGCCCAAGCCGTGAAATCTACGTTCCGAGTCTAGGAGTTCCGCCGTCCATTCTTCGCTATACCGAGCGCACATATCGCCATCTCCTCAACGGCAGTATATAGCACACGCCCCTCCGTCGCAGCGAAGCAATCTGGCGGTGGCGGTGGTGGGGAGTTTACCCTGAGCGCAGCCGAAGGGAAGGGTCTTTCCCGAGAAGTCGGGAATCCAGGGGAAAGCGGGGCGGTGGACTCCCGGCGCCGCAAAACCACCGTCATGCCCGTGAGACGGCTCGCGCACCACAGTTGCGTGTCACCCCTCGCGCTCAGGCAGCCTTCCTTGCTGGCGCAGGTATACGCGGGCCAGCCGGAGTTCGGCGTAGGTGAACCCGTCGCCGAGAAACTCCCATACCGGCCTGAGAAATGCGCTGCCGCAGGACTTGAAGGCCTCCTCTATCTGGCCCAATCTCTCCACCCTAGGAACGGTGTGTTCCAGGTTCAAGACCGTCCCCTCGTCTGCCACGCGTTCAATGTGGCCTATAACGGTACCCCTCGACAGGCCCCTTAGCGCCGCTATTTGATCAACGGACAGCCCCTGGGACAGTAGGCGTCTGGTCTCATCGTATGTGGCTCCCAGAGGGCGCCCCGGTCCTCCTTCAGGCCTGTCCACCGGCCCATGCTGCACCGGTGCCGCACTTTCCTTACGCTGCACGGCGTTCTCCGCCGCGTACCGTTGTATCGCCTCCAGGAACGTATCGCCGTACTCCTCTGCCTTCACCCTGCCAACGCCGTGTATGCCCAGGAACTCTCCCTTGGTGCAGGGAATGGCCGCAGCCATGTGCTGCAGCGACGCGTCGCTGAACACCACGTACGGGGGCACGTTGCGATCGTCGGCCAGTCGCCGACGCAAAGCTCGCAGCTCTTCGAACAGACCTTCGTCGTAGTCGGCAGCCGCCTGTGTTGCCGAGCGACCGCGATCACCCTCGCTGGCTGACTGCGGCTGTGGCAGCCACAACGTCCGCGGCTCTCGTAGAAACGCTCGTCCCTCGTCGGAGACCAGCAGGATCGGGAACTCGCTCTCCGCCTGTTCCAGCAGCCCCTTCGCCTGAAGCTGCCCGATTATCTCCCGCAACTGCGCCCTGTCCATTCCCTTTGCAATGCCGTGCACGCTCAGTCTGTCGTGGCCTTGTTCCAGCACCCGCTTCTCACGGCTGCCTGTTAGCACCCGGATTACGTACTGTGCTCCGAACCGCTCGCCGGTGCGTATCACCGCCGAAAGTATCTTCTGCGCGATCTCGGTGGCGTCGAATCTACCCCTAGACTCCAGGCACACGTCACAGCCGCCACAGCGCTCTTCCGTCCATTGCTCCCCAAAATACTCCAGCATGAACCGTCGGCGGCAGGTGGGAAGCTGCGCGAGTTCCACCATCCTGGCCAGCTTCTCACTGGCGTTGCGCCGCTCCGAGGCGTCCTCCATACGGTTGATGAAGTACTCCTGCTTGGCCTTGTCCGCGTAGGAGAAGAAGAGGACGCAGTCGCTGGGCAGGCCGTCCCTGCCGGCGCGCCCCGTCTCCTGGTAATAGCCCTCGACGGACTTGGGTAGGCCGTAGTGCGCGACGAGCCGGATGTCGGGCTTGTTTATGCCCATGCCAAAGGCGATGGTGGCCACGATGACGGAGACCCGGTCGCGGATGAAGTCGTCCTGATTGCGGCGCCGGGTGTCGGCGTCCAGACCAGCGTGATAGGGGCGCGTCGGCAGGCCTCGTTGATTGAGGAACGCAGCCAGGTCCTCGGTCTCCTGCCGCGAGAAGCAGTAGACGATGGTCGACTGCCCGCGCCTGTCGTCAAGCAGATAGGTCAGCTCCGCCCACGTCTTGCCCTTGGCCTGCACCGAGTAGGTTAGGTTGGGACGGTTGAAGCTGGATAGGAATACCCGTCCTTCCTGTAGTCGCAACTGGTCAACGATATCCCGGCGGACGCGCTCCGTGGCGGTAGCGGTCAGGGCGATGACGGGCGCCGACGGGAAGTCGTCCCGCAGTTGCCGCAGATTGCGATAGTCGGGGCGAAACTCGTGGCCCCATTCCGAGATGCAGTGCGCCTCGTCGATGGCGATGAGGCTGAGATTGAGGCCGGAGAGGAAGCGTCGAAACGCCGGAAGCGCCAGCCGCTCCGGGGCAACGTACAATATACTGACCTGCCTGGCCAGGAGTTGCGACCGCACGCGCTCGACTTCGAAGGCGGACAAGGAGCTGTTGATGTACTGCGCGGCGATGCCGTTGTGGTTCAGGGCGTCGACCTGATCCTTCATAAGGGCAATCAGCGGCGAGACGACGAGCGTGAGGCCGTCGAGGAGGAGGGCAGGCAGTTGATAGCAGAGGGACTTGCCGCCGCCGGTGGGCATGAGCACCAGGCTGTCCCGCCCGGCCAGCGCGTTGCCGATTATCTCCTCCTGATGCTCACGAAAGCTGTCGTAGCCAAACCGGGACTTGAGGACTGCGTATAAGTTATTGGGTGCCTGCATAGGGCTCAGCGGCATATGCGCCGTTTCAAATCTCTGGTCAACAGGGGAGTTCTAATCTGTGGCGAGCCTAAGTTTACCATACAGCGAATGTTTCCGGTGTGCGGTTGGGACCAACCATCCGGGGAACCCCGCCTTCCTCTTCTTTGGGTGGAGTCGGTGACGCCGTGGGTACAGATGTTGCCGTAGCCACCACCACACGGCGGCAAAGCCCGCCCGTCATTCTGAGACGCCACGCGTCGAAGAATCCAAAACCTTCACCCCCACCACCGTCTTTCCCGCCCCCGAGCGGGAATCCAGGAGGCAGCGGGGTGGTGCCTTCCCCAGCCACGAGCCATCGGTTAGAATGAAAGCGTAAGGAGGCCCGCCAATGGGGACTTTCACCTGCCCGCTTCGCATCTCCGACATGGACGGCCAGCAGACGCTGGACATAGAAGCCACCGTCGATACCGGCGCAGCCTATACCACCATTCCCGCTCGACAGCTCCGCCGGTTGGGCATCGAGCCGATGGGAAGACGCGCTTTCCTGCTGGCTGACGGTCGGAGGGTGGAAATGGAATACGGACGGGCCTGGGTCACCATAGACGGCGAGAGCGAGGTTACCATTGTCATCTTCGGAGAGGACAACGCTCCGCCACTGCTGGGAGCCTACACCCTGGAAGGGCTGGCCCTCGCGGTGGACCCCACCAATCAACGGCTGGTTCCCGCCAACCTCATCCTCTACTAGCGGCAAAGCCCGCCCGTCATTCTGAGACGCCACGCGTCGAAGAATCCAAAACCTTCCTCCACAGCACCACTCCCGCCCACCAAAACCTCTTCCCCCTTGATGGGGGAAGATTGAGATGGGGGTGATCCGCCGCCTGCCCACTTGCCCCACCACCGTCATTCCCGAGAAGTCGGGAATCCAGGGGCGGCGCGGCGGGGCCACCCACAGCCCGTCAAAGACCGACATCTCTCCCTATCCCATAGGCCGCCTTCCCCCTATCATAGCCCCATGAATACCTGCACAAAATACTCGGCGTCACCCCAAACCCGGCGACAAAAAACGCCCCGGGATCGGATTCGTTTCCCCATTTTTCAACAACCTCCGAACCATTTTAGCCATGCTATTTGACATAACGTTTGAAACGAATACTCCCGTCGACCCGTCACCGTCGAACGGGAATCCGGGAGGTGGAGAACGGGACAGCGGCGCCAAAGCGCGGTCGATGCATCGTGGTTTGACACTCCGCACAGCAGCCGCTTATAATCCTCAGTTGCAACTGTCCCTATTTTACGATTATGCCTAAAAGGACCTACCAGCCCAAAAGACGACGGCGTCAGCGCAGGCATGGCTTCATGGCTCGTATGAGCTCCAGAGGAGGCCGCGATGTCCTGCGTAGACGGCGATTCAAGGGCCGCCACGAGCTCACGGTCTAGTAAACTGCCCTTCAAAGAAGGCCCGCCTCAGACTAAAAGACCTCCTTTGACCAAAGACCGTCGCCTTAGGAAGGCGTCCGACTTCAAAACCGTGCAGCGAGAAGGAAGAAGTTGGGACAACCGGCTGGTAGTAATGAGAGTAAGAGTCAACGGCACTTGCAAGACCCGGATAGGGTTTTCCGTAAGTCGCCGGTTGGGAAATGCGGTAGTCAGGAACTTGGTTAAACGAAGACTTCGCGAAGCAGTGCGATTAGCGCCGCTTCCGGCGGGCTGGGATGTCGTCCTCATAGCCCGCGTCGGTGCGGCACGAGCTACGTATGCAGAGCTGCTGAAAGCCGTCCTGGACGTTTCAAGCAAGGCTCATGCCAGGATGCCGGCTGAGGGCGCCGTATGAAATCCCCGCTGCTTGCGCTGATCAGGTTGTACAGAGCCACCCTTTCCCCGTACTGGCCCACCCATTGCCGGTATACTCCATCGTGCTCTGGGTATGCCTATGAATCGGTTGAAAGCTTTGGTGCTCTCAGAGGAGGCTGGATGGCCTTGAAGCGGTTGGGTCGCTGCCAGCCCTGGGGCCAACATGGCTACGACCCCGTCCCGCTGCGGGAAAGTCAATCTACAGAAGTGAAGCAGGCCAGGGCATGACGGCAAAGAGGCTGCTGGTCCTTCTACTCCCCGTGCTGTTTCTGGCAACGGGTTGCGTTACGGACCAGTTCCGTTTCTCCGGAGGTTGGTCCGGCCCCGTGGCTTCACAGGACACGGTCTACGTGGGCTCCAGGGATGGCAGAGTGCTCGGGCTGAGCAGGGCTACCGGCGAAGTCCAGTGGAGCTATCCACTCCCCGGCCAGGACCCGCTTGGCGGAATCTATGGCACACCCTCCTACGATGGAGACCGCGTGTACGTGGCAGCTTTTGAAGGCAAACTGCACGCTCTCACCGCATTTGACCTGACGCCGGAATGGCAGTTCCCATCAGACAGAAGCTTTGTAGGCCGCATAGTAGGGGGGCCGGCCGTTAGCGGCGGCCTGGTTATATTCGGTGATTCCGAAGGCGTGGTGCGCGCCTTGAACACTTCAACGGGCGCGGTCGAGTGGTCCTTCCAAGCGGGGAACCAGGTCTGGTCTACCCCCGCCATCGTGGAAGACGTAGTCTACTTCGGCTCGCTTGATCACAACTTCTACGCGCTGTCCCTTTTCGACGGCGAAGAGAAATGGACGCTGCCGTTCGAGGCCGGGGGAGCCATTGTTACTTCACCCCTGGTGTCCGATAGAAGGGTCTTCTTCGGCTCGTTCGACGGTACGTTCCATGCCCTGGACGTAGACAGCGGCGGGCAGGTATGGCAGTTCGAAGGCGACGGCTGGTTCTGGGCGGACCCCGTCACTGTGGAGAACACGGTTTACGCCACCACAACCAACGGCGTTCTCTATGCGCTTGACGCTAGCACGGGGAGATTGCGCTGGCAGTTTGACCTGCAGCGGCCCGTCATCGCCTCACCGGCCGTTTTGGACGGCCGGATTGTGGTTACTTCCGACGAAGGGATCGTATTCTCGCTCAATGCAGCGTCCGGACAGCAGGAGAACCCGGGGTTCGACGTGGGCGCCGAGGTCAGAGCGGACATAGGAGTGCTGGAAGATACGGTTTACGTCAACGATATGGACAGACGGGTCTGGGCGCTGAGGCTGGTTGGGGGGCAACGGCAACTCTGGCAGACGGATACGTCTGACCGCTAGAAAGATAATATGGAAATAATAGCCTTAGTCTGGAACACGTTTATTCTGGACCCGCTGCTGAACGGGCTGGTCTTTCTCTATGCTGTGCTTGGGCGCAACTTTGGAATTACAATCGTAGTTTTCACTATCATTGTCAGGCTGGCGACTCTGCCCCTTACTCTGCGTCAGATCCGTTCTACTCGCAAAATGACCGAGCTTCAGCCCAAGCTAAGGGTGATTCAGCAGCGATACGCCAAGGACAGGGCGCGGATTTCCCAGGAGACCATGAAGCTGTACCGCGAGTCCGGGGTCAATCCCATAGGATGCCTGGGCCCCCTTGTCATTCAGTTCCCCATCTGGATAGGACTGTACATGGCGATTATTCAGGTGCTGCCCACCAGCCCTGAATCGCTAGCGGGGCTTTCGGGCCACCTCTACTCCTGGATGCCCCTGGTAAACCAGGTGGTGCCGCTGAACAGCATGTTCCTAGGTTTGGACCTGGCGGTGTCCGATAACCCTGCAATAGTTCAGTTTCCCATGGCCGTACTGGTGGGCGGGTCCATGTGGGTCATGCAAAAGATGAGCACCCCGCTGGCTGCGGACCCGCGCCAGGAATCCACCAATCGCATGCTGCTCTGGATGATGCCAATAATGTTTGGCTTCTTCACATTGTCCCTTCCTGCTGGACTGCCGCTTTACTGGCTGGTCTCCAATGCCATTGGAATAGTCATTCAATACTTTGTGACCGGATGGGGCGGCCTTCTGCGATCGCGCACCGCACCTGCTACTGTTACGGCATCCGCGGCCGGCGAAGAATCGGAGACGGAAGGCGGCTCCTCACCTGATGAGGAGGTTGATAGTGATGGACAACGATATGATAGAGATCAGCGCCCGAACCGTAGAGGAGGCGCTAGAGCTCGCCCTAAGGGAGCTAGACGCAGGTCGCGAGGAGGTCGCGGTAGAGGTCGTTAACCATGGGCGAGCCGGCTTCTTTGGTATAGGTTCCGAACAGGCGCGAGTCCGAGTGACTCGCCTCTCCTCCTCGCAAGGATTGGCTTCGCAAGCCATAGGAGTGGTCAATTCTCTCATCTCCAGGATGGATATCGCCGTGCTTGCCACGATCAGGTCTTCCGGCGATGAGGAAACGGGCCCTGTGATAGACGTGCACGGTGAAGATTCCGGGTTGCTTATTGGAAAGCGGGGCGAGACCCTTCAAGCGTTCCAGTTCCTGGTGAACATGGCCCTGAACAAATCGATGCAGGGTCACCCGGTAGTTGTGGTTGACGTGGAGAAATACAAGGAGCGACGCAGCAAGTCTCTGGAAGCACTGGCTTCACGGGTGGCTGAGCGTGTGGCTAGAAGCGGCAGGCCGATAACCCTGGAACCGATGCCGCCATCTGAGCGACGGGTGATACACCTTGCCCTGGCAAACCACTCTTCTGTAACTACGGAGAGCGTGGGTGAGGGTCAGCAGCGCAAGGTGACGGTCATGATGCGCCGGAACGGTTAGCCGTTAGCGGGTTACCTCAGGAGCCGGCGAGAGTTGCCTTCACCGTATAGATGCCTTCTCGCATAGGTCTGCCCCTGGGACGCGTTGCCATTGGACGCATTTCAGGCTCAGGCTCAACCTTGAGCGAAACAAAGGTGGGGCCTTCCGCATACATTGCTTCTTCTGCCCGCAGGGAGAACTCTTCAAGGTCGTTGAACTCGTAGGTACTGACGTAACCGGCCGCCTTGGCCAAGCCTGCAAAGGACGTATTGCCGGAGTTGGGTACGGGCTGTCCGCCGGTTCCCGCGTAGATGCCGTTTTCCACCACCATGTGGCAGAAGTTCTTGGGCGCCTTGTTTGCCACCGTGACCAGGGATCCCAGGTTCATCAGCAAGCTGCCGTCGCCATCGAGGACAATCACCCGGCGGTCCGGGCGGGCCAGCGCCACTCCCAGCGCCAGGGACGAACCTTTCCCCATTGAGCCGACAAAGGGTATGTAAAGGTCCAGGTTGGGGTCCAGCGACTCCCAGGGGATGCGTCCTTCCTGGCAGACCACTATCACAGAGTCGCGCTGGAGGCTTTCTATTACTCGGAAAGCGTCTATGGCTTTCATACGCTGCTCCTTGGTTCCTTCTGGATAATCAAGCGGTGTCGGTGCTTAGGACGGGACGGTTGAAGCCGTGGAACTCGTCTCCCACCAGCACTGCTACGGGACGGCCCGTGGCGTCCGCTTCCTCGAAGGCGGTGGTGATGCGGTCAGCATCGGCGTCGCTCTCCACCAGGTAGTAGTTAATGCCCCACGCGATCAGGATAGGCTCTGTGAACCTGGCGGCGGAGTCGGTGGTGATCCCGTGCCTTGTCCAGCCGCGGTAACCCACCATGATGACCAGAGGAAGTTTGACGTCCAGGGCTATGCCGCGTATGGAGTCACCGGATTCAAACATCCCGGTGTTCTGGATGAGGCATACCGGCTTCTTGCCGCCTATGAAGAGGCCGGCAGCTATGGCCATGCTCTCTCCTTCCCGGGCCACGGGGATCAGATCCATGCTCTCTTCTTCTTGCATGGCCAGGTACATCCAGTTGGTTTCGCTGTCAGGGAGCCAGACCACGTGGGTTACGTTGTTCTTATTGAACTGGTCAATCACGGTCTGTGGGTGCAAGAGCGCCTGTTGAGCGGTCATAGTATCCTCCTTGGCCGGCAAGTGGGCGGTCTTCCGGCGCGGCCATTATAGAAACGGGTGAAAGGAGGGTCAAGGGAAGGGCAGCGCATGTCCATCTGTCCGTCTGTGCATGTTTCACATACAGTGAAACCAACCGCTAGTGCTCTTGACGCCGCAACACCCTCTTGCTATATTAGATGAACAGGTTGAAAAGGGAGTAAGCTTTTTGGCAAAACTCAATACCTGATAGCGGAATCAAAGCCGGAGAAACCGAGGCGGCAGCCTAGGGCATCCTGGCTGCCGCTTTTTTGTACCTTAAAAAAAGAATAGGGATTAGAGAAAATGTTCTGTCCGGGTCTTTATGTGGGTCAAGCTACTAAGGGCTCGCGGTGGATGCCTTGGCGCTAAGGGCCGAAGAAGGGCGTAGCAAGACTGCGATAAGCCTCGGTGAGCCGTCTAGCTGGCTTAGCCGGGGATTCCCGAATGGGGGAACCCCTTCAACTGAAAGTTGGAGAGTCCTAGCCTAACCCTTAAGCTAGGATGGGTAAGTAGGGGAACTGAAACATCTAAGTACCCTGAGGAAAATAAATCAACCGAGATTCCCCTAGTAGTGGCGAACGAACGGGGAAAAGGCCCAAACCTGGAAGGCTTCACGGCCTGGGGGCCCATGTCTTCCAGGGGTTGTAAGGTCACCTAGAGGAGCCCCAGCATCCTCAAAGGAGTAAGAAACCTGTTGTCTAGCCGAAGGTTCCTGGAACGGACCGCCGTAGCGGGTGAGAGCCCCTTAGGCGAAAGATAACAGGCTCCTGGTGTGTCCTTGAGTACCGCGGGACACGGGAAATCCTGCGGGAATCTGGGGGGACCACCCTCCAAGGCTAAATACCCTTAGCGACCGATAGCGAACCAGTACCGTGAGGGAAAGGTGAAAAGCACCCCGGGAGGGGAGTGAAATAGATCTGAAACCGCGTGCCTACAACCAGTCGGAGTCCTGACTTGTCAGGATGACGGCGTGCCTATTGAAGAATGAGCCGGCGAGTTACTTAGGCGTAGCAAGGTTAACTTCGTGGACGAAGGGAGCCATAGCGAAAGCGAGTCCTAATAGGGCAGCAGTTGCGTCTAGTAGACCCGAAACCAGGTGAGCTACCCATGGCCAGAGTGAAGCTCCGATAGTCTCGGAGTGAAGGCTCGAACCCGTTACTGGTACAAAAGTATGGGATGAGCTGTGGGTAGAGGTGAAATGCCAAACGAACCTGGAGATAGCTGGTTCTCCCCGAAATGCATTTAGGTGCAGCCTTGAAGATTGACTTGAGGAGGTAGGGCACTGGATGGGCTAGGGAGCGTGAGCTTACCAAACCCAACCAAACCACGAATGCCTCAAGCTCTTACTTCAGGAGTGAGACAGTGGGGGATAAGCTTCATTGTCGAGAGGGAAACAGCCCAGACCGCCAGCTAAGGCCCCTAAGTGCAGGCTTAGTGTGCAAGGAAGTGGAGTCGCTAAAACAGCCAGGAGGTTGGCTTAGAAGCAGCCATCCTTTGAAGAGTGCGTAATAGCTCACTGGTCGAGGGATTCCGCGCCGACAATGTAACGGGGCTCAAGCCTGCCGCCGAAGCTGTGGCAGTTCCCGGTTATTGACCGGGGGCTGGGTAGGGGAGCGTTCTGCGGGCAGAGAAGCTGCACTGTAAGGTGTGGTGGAGCGCGCAGAAGTGAGAATGCCGGCATGAGTAGCGTATATCCCGGTGAAAATCCGGGACGCCGAAAGTCTGAGGTTTCCTACGCAACGTCTTTCGACGTAGGGTTAGTCGGGCCTAAGCCGAGGCCGCAAGGCGCAGGCGATGGACAGTAGGTCAAAATTCCTACACCACCAGTACCTCGACTAAAGCAAAGGGGGGACACGGAAAGGCAGGTGGAGCGCGCCTATTGGACATGGTGCGTCCTTCCCTGTAGGCCATGCCGGAGCAGGCAAATCCACTCCGGCGTTAAAGCTGAGGGGGCAGGAAACTCTAGGGTATACCTGGGGGATTCCATTGACCCTATACCGTCTAGAAAAGCCTCGTTGCTATGGGGTAAAGGTGACCGTACCGCAAACCGACACTGGTAGACAGGGATAAAAGTCCCAAGGCGGTCGAGAGAACCCTCGTTAAGGAACTCGGCAAAAAGACCCCGTAACTTCGGGATAAGGGGTTCCCGTGTGGTGAAGTCCACTTGCTGGACGGATGCCTTGCGGGACACAGCAAATTAGCCCAGGCGACTGTTTAACAAAAACACAGGTCTCTGCAAAGGGGAAACCCTAAGTATAGGGGCTGACGCCTGCCCAGTGCCGGAAGGTTAAGGGGAGGGGTTATCCGTAAGGAGAAGCTCCGAACCGAAGCCCCGGTGAACGGCGGCCGTAACTATAACGGTCCTAAGGTAGCGAAGTCCCTTGTCGGGTAAGTTCCGACCCGCACGAATGGCGTAACGACCTGGGCACTGTCTCAACGAGGGACTCGGCGAAATTGCATTGCCCGTGAAGATGCGGGCTACCCGCGACAGGACAAAAAGACCCCGTGGAGCTTTACTACAGCTTGGCATTGGACTGGGGGCATGAATGTGTAGGATAGGTGGGAGGCTATGAAGCCTCGACGCTAGTCGGGGTGGAGCCGTCGTTGAAATACCACTCTTTCCTGTTTCTGGCTCTAACCCTGGATAGGCCAGGGGACAATGCCTGGTGGGTAGTTTGACTGGGGCAGTCGCCTCCCAAAAGGTAACGGAGGCGCACAAAGGTCCCCTCAGGGCGGATGGAAATCGCCCGCGGAGTGCATTGGCATAAGGGGGCTTGACTGTGAGACCTACAAGTCGAGCAGGTGCGAAAGCAGGTCAAAGTGATCCTACGGTTCCGTGTGGAAGGGCCGTAGCTTATCGGATAAAAGCTACCCCGGGGATAACAGGCTAATCTCGCCCAAGCGTTCACAGCGACGGCGAGGTTTGGCACCTCGATGTCGGCTCGCCGCATCCTGGGGCTGAAGAAGGTCCCAAGGGTCCGTCTGTTCGCCGGTGAAAGCGGCACGCGAGCTGGGTTCAGAACGTCGTGAGAC
>DAOUJH010000007.1:0-66589 GCA_034422935.1 Dehalococcoidia bacterium
GAGGAAGCCGGGTGGGAGGACTCTGTGTTCGTGCACGGCGACCGCGAGGTGGTCATTGCCGCCCGCTTCAACACCTACGCCGACAACGACACACCATACATGTTCCACTGCCACATACTCGATCACGAGGACCTAGGCATGATGGGGCAGTTCCTCGTCGTAGAGTAGCTCATTTCAATTTGTGCAGAACGGCACCCGCAACCGCTGAGGCGACGCAGGTGCCGAGGGGTGATGTAAGGGGCCTATCCCTAATAGCAGGAAGGAGGGCTAATGTAATAGAGACAATTGGGAGACACGCCGATAGCGGTCACTTGGTGCCCTCTATGTGACACTTCGTTTGTTTTCATTTACCGCAGCCGGAGATAGCGGTTGTTCCCGTTCCAACCGTTGAGCGCCATTTGACACATCAGTGATTTGAAAGTAAACTGCCCTGGAATTCAACCACGCCACGTTGAATCTCAGGGAGGGAGTATCCATGGATGATACGAGTGGTGTTTCTTACTCTATTGGACAAGTTTCTGTCAAAGATAGAGCCACTGTAGATTGTGTCCACTTTTGGTTGATTGAACCCCCTAACGGCCCCACCAGCTACGGCGTTTGCAAACAGTGCGGTATGCGTCAAGAGTTCCGCAACTCCATTGAGACGTCTTCTTGGAACAAGGGCACCATTAAAGCTGAAGACGGGTTGGACTAAGGCGACAGACTGCTGTCTGTTTGATGCCTGCAGAGTGGAGGTAGTACCGTAGTCCATTCCTAGTATGCTCTAACGCCTGCATGACCCGGCCCTCGCTACAAGACGTCGTGTTTCAGAGAATCTCTGAACATGGCAAAATAACCTTCGCCGAGTTTATGGAGCTTGCCTTGTACTGGCCCAACGGCGGCTATTATCCCCGCCTTGGAGCCGTCCCACCCCCGCAAGATTATTACACCGCACCCATGGCCCATCCCGCTTTTGGCGCATTGATCGCCCTTCAGCTGGAAGAGATGTGGAGGCTTATAGGAGAACCTTCCCGGTTTACCGTGATAGAGCAGGGGGCTGGAACCGGTCGCCTAGCCGCGGACATCCAGGACTTCTCCCAGCGCCTTGATCCCTCATTCCATAGGTCGCTGCAATATCTGGCCGTAGATAGGGCAGATGGCCCCGCGCCGTTTTCACTGGAGGATGTAGCTGCTTCGAGCATAGTGGGGTGCATCCTTTCCAATGAGCTCTTGGACGCCTTCCCCGTACATAGGGTAACCGTCCGCGACGGGAAGCTTCTGGAAATCTATGTGGCACGGCAGGAAGGCAGACTCGTGGAGCTATTGGACGATGTTTCCACGGACGACATCCCCGCCAGATTGGAGAGCGGGGACGTCCACTTGGCGGAAGGCCAGCTAGCCGAAGTGTGCCTTGAGCTGGAGCCCTGGGCGAGACAGGCAGCCATGGTGCTGCAGAGCGGCTTTGTACTTACCATCGACTACGGCCATCCCTCCGCCGAGCTGTACGACGTCCGGAGGTCGCAGGGCACGCTCCGCTGCTACTACCGCCATACCCTTACCGGCGACCCCTACCGGCACATAGGAGAGCAGGATATCACCGCTCACGTGGACTTCAGCGCGGTAGCTTCCCTGGGCCAGCGATACGGCTTGGAGCCGTATCCTCTGCTGAGCCAGGCTAGCTTTTTGAACAACTTGGGGCTTCCTCTGTTCATGGAGCGCCTGCACTCCGAAGGCCTGGGTCAGCTGGAACGCGACACCAACCGGATGGCGATGCTGGACTTGGCGCGTCCCGGCGGAATGGGCGACTTCAAGGTGCTGGCTCAACGTAAGGGGGCCGCTTGCCACCGTTTGAGCGGCGTTCACGCCGCATCCGAGGACTGGGAGCAGCGCATCCGAGATCTGCCGTTGCCCCGCCTGAGCGGCCAGCACGTCGATCTACTGGCGGCCCGCTATCCGCACGCAAGTGAAGACTGGGAAGGGGTTTGGAGGTGAGGGGCGGTAGCTCTTGACCAGCAGTTTCCAACCTAGTTAACGTTTGCTTGACACAAGGCAGGAACCTCACTAAGGTTTCTGTCCGTGTACGACCACCGTTCCCTAGTGATCCTACTGGCTTGTGTTTCATTGGTTGTCTTAGGCTGTAGAGTACCAACCGCCGCCAACGCCCTCGAAGACATGCTGCGCATCCTTCCTGGGGACACTAGGAGTGTGGTCTTTGTCGATGTGAATGCTATCTATGATGACGACTTTCGCCCTCTGCTCGAAGATGTGGAAGACAGTTGGAACGAGTACCTTGAGGATGATTTTGACATCGAGTTGACCAACCTCACGTACTTCGCAGTCGGTGGCGACCTTTTCCTGCTGGGTGGTTTGGGAAGAGACGACCTAGACAACCTTCGGTCCGAGTTAGCGTTCATGGGCTACGACGATGACGAGCTTCGCGACGTGGAAGTCTGGATTGACACCTCAGAGTCCTGGGAGGCTGTCGCTTTCCTTGACGGCAGTAGGGTGCTGATGGCGGAGGACGAAGATGCTATGGAGGACGCCCTTCGTCGGATGGACAGCGAGGCGTTTTCCCTGTACGACAGGGTAGGAGATGTCGTTTCTGATATTCCCAGTGAGGTGCCAAGAGTGCGCGTTTTCAACGCTTCCGACTGGAGTTATGCAAGAACTATCCAGAAGAAGGGCTCAGATGAAATAAAGTACGTCCATATTGCCCTCTATGAGAATGAAGACGACGTCGAGACTGCAGATGACTTCGTTGAATACATCAGGCCTATTCTGCCTGAATGCTATGACGTGAACGCTGCCCAACACGGAAGGAAGGTGATATTCTCAGTAGTCTGCGAGTTAGGCATCCTCCACGAAGACGTTTTCAGGTTTTTACTTCACTCAATTAGGTAAATTACTTAGGGAAGTGAAGGTTATGACGGCTGCATAGCATATCGAATCGGAGGGCAGGATGAACATCGTATACCTGGGGTGGGGCTCACTCGTTTGGGATCCTAGGGCATTGCCCATACAAAGATATTGGTTTGATGACGGTCCCTTTGCACGTGTCGAGTTCACCCGCCAATCAAGCGATGGTCGCATGACGCTTGTGATAGATGGGGATACTGCCTGGCCAGTGCGGCTACTCTGGGCACGATCTACGCTGACGGATACGGAAAAAGCTATGGAGGCCCTGAAAGACCGGGAAGGGATAACCGCCCGAAACTGGAAGTCTCGGATAGGCATCTGGTGCACAGACAAAGATGCGCCTGAGAATATCCCATCTCTGCCGGAGTGGGCCGATGCTCATGAGGTTGGCGTTGTAATCTGGACAGCACTTAAACCGCGCTATGAAGGAAATGACGAACGACCGTCGATTGAGCAGGTGTTGAACCATCTACAAGGGTTGACAGGACCAGAGCGAGACCTTGCTGAACAGTACATTCGATGTACGCCTGCACAGATTGACACTGAGTACCGACGGCAAATAGAGGCCGCCCTCGGCTGGGTTCGCCGCCAGTGTTGAAGGGACGATAGGGCTTCCCGTGAATGGCCTACTGCGAACTCCCAGTCTCCGCCGCCTCATCCTCAGCCGCGGCTGGGGGCTGCTTCTGGCTCTCCGCCAGCCAGTTCTGGAACCAGCGACGGTACTCGTCAAGCGCCGGAGGCGATACGTAGAACACCTCGATGTCCTGGGGGAACTGCACCTGGTGACGCTCGCCGATCAGCAGCAGTCCCACTTCGTTTTTCCCCAGGGACTCGTCTATGCGCTTGCCGATGTGTTCGTAGCGCCGGTTCATGCCTTCAAAATACCACTCGTGGAGCTTGGCGGTCAGCCTGCTGCTCAGTAGCGGCAGCATGAGGCAGCGCTGCAAGTCCACGACCTCCAGCAGGGTTCCCTCGTCTTCGGTGGCCTCCAGTACCGCCTTGTTCCGGCACTTGGACTGCACAAACCGGTGGGAGCGCTCATCCATGGCTTGTAGCCTGAGCAGTCCCTCCTCCTCTCCTGCAGCGATGTTCTCGTGGAAAATGCGCTTGACGGGGCCCAGCCGGTTTTCCAGGGACTCCACCTGCGATTGCATCTGCACCCAGTACTTCTGAAGCAGGGTCTGCCCCTCTTGCAGCTGTTCCGGAGTGCCGAAAACAAGAGGTATCAGCAGCAGCTTCCGCTTTCCCTGGTACTGTTCCGCTTCGGGTCGTTCTATCCTGCCCAGCTGTTCAGTCATGGTTCACACCACGTCGGCGGCCATGATGTCCTGGTAGGTTTCACGGCGGCGTATCAAGCTGCTGGAGCCGTCTTTGACCAGTACCACGGCCGGCCTTGGCGTCATATTGTAGTTGCTGGACATTGGGATGGCGTAAGCGCCCGCGGCAGGCATGGCTATGATGTCGCCGGGTTCCGTTGGGGCAAGGTCCACGTCTGCCGCAAGCACGTCGCCCGATTCACAGTACCTGCCCGCGATGGTCACTCTGGATGATGGCTCCACGAGCATTCTGTTGGCTACAACCGCTTCATAGGAAGCCTGGTACAGAGCGGGTCTGATGTTGTCACCCATACCGCCGTCCACGCTGAGGTACGTTCTCACGCCCGGTATGACCTTGCTCGCTCCGCAGGTATACACGGCGACGCCCGCCGGCCCTATTATGGAGCGTCCGGGTTCTATGAACACCCTGGGTCTGTCCAGGTCAAGGTCGTCGCACCCCTCTAGCACAGAGGAGGCCAGGGCCTCGGCGAAGTCGCCCGCTGAGGGCGGATGCTGGTCCCTGGTGTATGCAATGCCGAAACCTCCGCCGGGGCTGAACTCTTCCATGTTCAGTCCCTCCTCTCGCATGGCTGAAGCGAACTCCAACGCGATGCGTATGGCCTTCTGGTACGGTTGGATCTCGAAGAGCTGCGAACCGATATGGCAATGCAGCCCGATTAGCTTCAAGTGCGGTGACGACATCGCTTTCCTCACCGCTTTCTCGGCGTCGCCGGTATCTATAGCGAACCCGAATTTGCTGTCCAGGATGCCGGTTGAGATATAGCTATGGGTATGCGGGTCAACAGAGGGCGACACCCTGATCAAAATCTCCTGCGCGCGACCCGCCTCCTTCGCTACCTCTTCCAGCAAATCAATCTCATGGAAGCTGTCGACAACTATACGGCCCACGCCCCAATCCATCGCCTCCGCCAGTTCGGTGCGGTTCTTGTTGTTGCCGTGGAAGTAGACGGTTCCAGGAGACACCCCTCCCGCTTTTGCCACCGCCATCTCTCCGCCTGAAACCACGTCAATGCCCAAGCCCTCCTCCACTATGATCCTGGTTAGAGCTATGTTGGCGAAGGCTTTGGAGCCGTACAAGACCAGGCTATTGGGGTAGCGTTGGCTGAGCTCGTCGCGGAAGGCGCGGCAGCGGTTGCGTACCGTCTCCTCGTCGATCACGTAGAGAGGGGTCCCGTACTCGGCGGCCAGGTCCACAAGGCTGCACCCGCCGATGACGAGATGACCCTGCTCATCGATGGAGGCGGTATCGGGAAACACGTTCTGGCCTGGAAACCTTGTCATGGGTTGACAATGTTACGCAGGGTCTGATGTAAGTGTCAACGTTACGCGGAGGGTCGTTTAGTAGGGCCTCCCTTCCGTCTCAAACGTACAGGCGGTATAATTCATGCAGATTTCCCAGCAGGTTGGCAGATTGACAGTGGAAAACTCCAAAGTTGAACGCCAGGCTTCCAGGGGCAAGCTCCGCATAGTTGCCAAAGCGGGCACCAACGTGCTCACCGGTGGCTCAGGATCGCTTGACCTTGGCGTGATGAGGTCGCTGGTCGACCAGATAGCGGGTGTTCATGGACAGGGCAACGAGGTCTTGTTCGTTACCTCGGGAGCGGTGGCTGCCGGCCGAGAGGTGTTGGGAGGGCTCAAGCAGCAACGCGACGTTCCGTTCCGGCAGATCCTAGCTTCGGTCGGTCAAAGCCGTCTCATGCATACCTATCAGGAGATGTTCTCCCGACACAATATCGTCGTGTCCCAGGCGCTCCTAACCCGTTCTGATATCGACGACTGGCAGGGGTATCTCAACGTTAGGGACACCCTGCTTTCGCTGCTCCACATGGGTGTGGTGCCCATCATCAACGAGAACGACGTGGTGAACAACGAAGAGCTTGGCGATGAGGTCTTTGGCGACAACGATACCCTTTCTGCCCTGGTATCCAACCTGGTCGACGCGGACATGCTGGTCATGCTCACCGATATTCCCGGTCTATACACTGCCGACCCCGCCCTGGACCCCAGCGCCGAGCTTATTCCAGTGATGGACGACACCAACGCGGAGCAGCTTCTCGATACCTTGACCCAAAACGAGGTGAGGCATCCCTGGAGCCGCGGTGGTATGAAGGCCAAGGTGGAAGCGGCGCTCCTGGCGACGCGCTGGGGCGTAGAGGTGGTAATCACCAGTGGCAGGACGCCGGACGCCCTGCAGCAGGCCATCGACGGAGAAGCCGTGGGCACCGTGTTCAGGCCTACGGCCAACAAAGTGGAGAGCAGGAAGCGCTGGTTCCTCAGCGGACTCTCCGCCAGGGGTGAGATCCTGGTCGACAACGGCGCGGCGCAGGCTCTGAAGGCCAACAACAGCAGCCTCCTGCCCGTGGGCGTTACGGAAGTGCACGGCAACTTCGACCGCCGGGAGGTGGTGCTCATTGTCGATAAAGACGGCAAGCGCGTGGCATGCGGCGTCAGCAACTACTCGGCCCAAGAAGTGACCGCGATAAGGGGACTGAACTCAAGTAAGATAGAGGAAACCCTGGGACACCAGTACGGCGAAGAAGTGGTGCATCGCAACAATCTGGCCCTGCTGTAGAAATGGCAGGCGCTAAGACTATCTACGTAAGGATAGAAAAGGCATAACAATGACCGCAATAGACTTATCGCAAGACCTGATTGCTCTGGGAGAGCGCGCCAGAACAGCGTCGCGCGCGCTGGCTAAGCTGGGATCCCCGGCCAAAGACAGGGCGTTGCTGAACATTGCGGACGCCCTGGTATCCCGCCAGGAAGAGGTGTTGGAGGCCAACCGCGCGGACTACGAAGCCGCCGAGCGCAAGGGCCCCGTGGAAGCTCCCCTGGACCGCTTGCTGCTTACTCCTGAGCGGCTTGCCGCCATGGCTGACGATGTACGAAGCATCCAAAGGCTGACCGATCCCGTTGGAGAACAGTTCGACGTGCGGACGTTGCCCAACGGCCTCATTTTGGGCAAACGGCGGGTGCCTCTGGGGGTGATTGGTGCCATCTACGAAAGCAGGCCAAACGTCACCGTGGATATAGCCGCTCTCTGCCTCAAGGCTGGCAACGCCATCATACTGCGTGGCGGCACGGAGGCCTTCAACTCCAATAGGGCCCTGGCCGGATTGATAAGAGACTCCATAGCTGAAGCGGGCTTGCCTATTGACGCCGTGCAGTTCGTGGAAAACACAGACCGGGCAATGGTGACCCAGATGCTGCGAATGCATCAGTACATAGACCTGCTCATTCCCAGGGGTGGGGCCGGGCTGATTCGTCTTGTTGCGGAAGAAGCTTCCATGCCCGCGGTGACGGGAGGCATCGGTGTGTGCCATACGTACGTTGATGCCGCTGCGGATCTGGGCAAGGCGGTGGCTATTGCCTTCAACGCCAAGGTGCAGCGGCCTTCCGTGTGCAATGCTCTGGACACGCTTCTGGTTCATTCAAAGATAGCGCCGGAATTCCTGCCTCGCATAGCCGGTGAATGGCTTCAGGCGGGGGTCACACTACACGCGGACAACCGCGCAATGAGCATTCTGGGACCCCTTGAGGAGCCGTGCATTGTTCCCGCGGAGGAATGCGACTGGGGCAACGAGTACCTGTCGCTGGATGCCGCGGTCAAGGTGGTCGACTCCATGGACGATGCTATGCTGCACATTGAGGAGTATGGCTCAGGCCATTCCGAGGCCATAGTCACGGATGACTATTCGGCGGCAATGCGTTTCGTGGATGAAGTGGACGCCGCGGCGGTGTTCGTCAACGCGAGTACCCGCTTCACCGACGGCGCTGAGTTCGGTTTGGGTGCAGAGGTGGCAATCAGCACCGACAAGATGCACGCCCGCGGCCCCATGGGTCTGAGAGAGATCACCTCTTACAAGTGGACAGTACTCGGCAACGGCCAAGTCAAAGCCTAGGAAGGATACGCCATGCCTGACTATTTCTTCGAACGCGAGTGCCGCACGCCTTACTCGGAGGCGTTCCACATTCTGGAGGACGAAGCGCCCATAGGCCGCCTGGACATGCACTTTGCCTCGAACATGGTCCACGCCACCCTGTGCGTATCGGAAAGCCTGACCAGAGAAGCCATTGAAGAGCTTGTCCAAACCATAGACGAGGAGTTGCTGGACGTGGTCGGCGTCGCCAGGGAAGAGTTCGTTGTGCACGTACACCAGGGACGTGAGTTAGGCATATACAGCAATCAGAGCTTCGGCCAGAACGGAGAGGGGCGTTAAGGCCCCCAGTCCCCGCCCTCACCGTCTTTCCTGTGCAGCAGGAATCCAGGTGGGGGAGGACTGCACTGGCATCAATGGCAAACTGGGGCTTCCTGGTCTATGATGGGCCAAAACTTGGGAGGCGCAGAGATGACTTGGTTGCCCACGGAAGAGCAGTTCCCTTACGACAATCTGGATAGGCTGGTGCGGGTCAAGATGCGCCCCAAAGGCATGGCCCAGTTCTACCTGGTTTCCGACTATATCTACTACGCGGCCAAGGGCGATAACCCCATATCCATGGACATAGCCGCGGCGCTGGCGCCTACAGAGTCAAAGAGCATCGGCATGTTTACAGGCGCCAGCTCGCCGGATCACTATCCCAATGGTGAGAACGACGGCCCGCTGGGTACCATAGTCCTCGCCAATGCCTTGCGCAAGATAGGGCATGACGTCAGCATCTTCATAGACCCCCAGCTTCAGCCTATAGTCACCGCACTCATGGATTACTACGGGCAGACCTATCCCCTGGTTATCCTGGACATCGACTCGCCGGAGCGCAACCTCGACGCCTCGTCCGGCTTGGACGTAGCGATCGCCGTGGAGAAGGCGGGCGTCAACCCCGCGGGGCACTTGCATTCCATCACGGGCACCACCCGAGACGGCACCCGTGCCAAGATAGACGATATCTTCCGCCGGGTTGAGGAAAACGGCGGCGTCACCATAAGCTGCGCCGACGGCCATAATGAGATGGGGTTCGGCAAAGTGTACGATGCCGTGGCCAAGGTGGCTCCGTGGACTACCGAGTGCAAGTGCGAATGCGGCCGGGGCGTCATGTGCGCCACGCCGGTGAATCACCTGTACGTGACTTCAATATCCAACTGGGGCGCCTATGCCGTTGCTGCGGCGCTGGCCTTGTACAACCGTGACACCACGCTTCTGCACACGGATCAAGCGGAACGCGACATTGAGCAGATGGCGCTGGACTATGACGTGCGCGACGGCTCTTTTGGCGTGGCCGGGCTAACCATGGACGGCGTGCCTTTGGAGGGAACGCTGGCCATGCTGGGTATGATGCGGAACCTGGTGGAGATATCGTTGAAGGAGTACTTGCGGAGCTTCTAGGTAAGCTGCCGTATAATGTTGCCTAGTAAACCGGAGGAGCTAACATGACCGTACTGCAAGGAGTAATCACATCTCTGCTAACGCCGTTCACTGAAAGCCTTCAGCTGGACGAGGAAACGCTGGCCCAGGAGATCGGCTACCAGGTGGAGGCCGGCGTGCACGGCATCTGCGTGCTGGGCGGAACCGGCGAGTCGCTAAGCCTTACCTGGGAGGAGCGTGAGCGCGTGGTGAGAGCGGCCGTACAGGCCGTCGACGGGAGAGTGCCCCTAATCATAGGGTGCTTTGTGCCCTTGGAACAGGATCTGGTTGCCTTTGCCAACCGCGTCCAGGAGCTTGGCGCCAGCGCGATGATGCTGACGCCGCCGCCTTTCTACAAGGCAACGGTGTTTCATTTCCAACGGCTGTTGGAACGGATAGCTGATCAGACGTCGCTGCCGCTGGTCATATACAACGCCCCCAAACGCGCCGGAGTCAACCTGAACGCCGCCGAGACCTGCCAGCTGGTGTCCGCGGTGGACTCCGTGGTCGGCGTCAAGGACGCCTCGGGGGGCATGACCGACCTGGTGAAGATAGGCCAATCTATGGACTCCAGGGCGTCGCTGCTCCAGGGCATGGACGATATTTTCCTACCGACCCTGGCCGCGGGAGGAAGGGGCGGTATCCTGGCAATGGCCTCTCCGCTGCCTGAGCTTCTGGTCAGCATTTACAACGACTGGCAGTCGGGCGAGGTGGAGAGCGCCGTGGAGCGCCAGTTGGAACTGATACCGGTGATGAGCGTGGTCAACCGCGAGCCTATGCCCATCCTGGTCAAGGAGGCCATGAAAGTGGTTGGTCGTCCAATGGGCAACACGCGTCCCCCGCTCTACGAGCCTGTTCCGGAGAACAGGCGAGACCTCTGGTCGGCCATGGAGAAGCTGCTGGCCGACTCCTAGAACCAATCGCGGTAGAAGGTCTCGTACGGCACGTAAGGCGGCCTTGCCAGGTGGGGCACGGGCAGCTTCACCGGTCCCGCCTCTCGTGAAGGCAGATAAACGCAGGCGGTGCCTGGAGCCTGTGTTTCGCCTACCTGGTTGACGCCGCTGATGCGTATGCCAATGGCGTGGTACTCCTGCTCCCCTGGCACAGCGCCTGGGCCGTCCTCGCCCTTCTGGGTCTCCTTGAATTTCTTCACGACTTCACCGCTGTATATGGTGGCGTCGCCGTAGTAAACGGGTTTCCTGATGGCGATCTGCAGACGGCGGATGAATCCGTCGTCGCCCATCCAGTCGCTGAGCAGGCGCTGGGTCAACTGTGTGCGCTGCACACCGAAGTCGAATGACCCGGACTGCCCGCGATAGGCGGCAAGGACCGGGTCTTCGTGCTCCGCGCCGGGAGTCCAGGGCCAGCGGGTGATGGGATGTGTGCGCGTGTATTCGCCCTCCTCCTTGGCCCACTTGAAGGCGGGCTCGAAGGCATTGGCCATTGCGGTGAGGCCGGCCCCGACGGCACGCGGCACCGTCATATCCTGCAGCGTCCAGGGTGGCAGCACCAGGGGCCCCAGCTTCTCGCCGACCTCTACGTCTTCCCAGTAGAGCGTGTTATCTCCGCGCCGCTTCAGCGAGACCATTTGATCGACCAGCTCCTCTATCTGCTCGATGTTGTACTGAGAAGCCTTGCGCTCGTACATAAGGTGCTCGCCCAACCGCTCCACGCTCATGGAGCGGGAGCCGCCCATCGTCGAAATGGGCACCATGATGAGCGTGCCGTAGGCCTTGCCGGGCAGGTCCCCGTGGGAATTCCAGAAGTAGAGTTCCGTGATAAGGAACATGAGGTTCCCCCGTGAACCCTGCTTTTCAAAGAACTCCTTCATCACTTTGGTGGAGCGGAAGGGAGAGGTGCCGGGCTTGACCACGTCGAAAAATTCCCAGGCGGTCCCTGAAAAGAAGTTGGCTACGGGATACCCTTCGGGACGCTGAGCGCCATGGGCGGAGATGCCGCGAATGAGGGCAAGGACGGGGCCCGGCGCAATCTGCATGCCGTACTTGGTCTGCTTGCCGTACTCCGGGTCTGTGTAGAGAGGGTTGTCGTCGCCGATGGCGTGGGCGTACTTGGCAATGAACTCCGGCGAGAGGTTTATGGGAGAGACGAACGGCGGCCCCGATTGGTCGTATGGAGGCGGGGGCGGCACCCACTCCATGTTCTCCTGCTCCATGAGTTCGTTGGTCTTTTCTCTGAACTCATTGAGGGCTTCTTCAAAGGTCTGGGTTGTGGTCATAATGGCCTCCCGTTCAGGGTCTTAGCTGGCATGATAACGGCTGCACCGCAAAGGGGCAAACGGACAATTGAAGAGGCGGAAGGGTAGGGGCGGTTCGGCAGGCTCTTTGAGTTGACCCCTTCCACTGGTACAATGCCAATCATCTCATTGAGTTGGAGGGACGAATCATGCCGAAGTATCTTTTCCAAGCTGACTACTCCGTTGAGGGCACCGTGGGACTGCTCCGCGAGGGTGGCACGGGCCGCCGCGCCATGTTCGAGGAGATGTTCGCCGGATTGGGCGGAACCCTTGAGGCTTTCTACTACGCCTTTGGCAGGGAAGACCTGTATATGATCGTGGACCTGCCGGACGACGCTGCCGCAGTAACGGCTTCCCTAAACGTTTCCGCCTCTGGCGCCGTCACCTTTGGGGCTACCGTCCTCATCACACCTGAGACCGTTGACGAGGCGATACAGCGCAGCGTGACCTACCGCTCGCCTGGAGCTTAGCTCGGCCGCAGTCTTACTTTAGCCTGGCACTGTTCGGTTATCGGACACCACAATCTTGGGTGGTCATACCGATTGGAGTATACTGGCTTAGACTAGTTCTGTTAGGAGTGGCTTGTGGCAGACATTGTCAAGCGCATCGTGTGCCTGGCCAACTCACGCAAGGGGGGTGACCGTTGCGTCGCAGGCAGAGAGATTCTCGCGAGCGGACGCCCCGGCCCGTGGGTCAGGCCTGTGAGCAGCAGACCGAACGACGCGGTGTCGGAGCAGGAACGGCAGTATCGAGACGGAAGTGAACCCCGCGTCTTGGATGTAGTCGACGTACCTGTCATCAAGGCCAGTCCTCAAGAATACCAGCGGGAGAACTGGCTGCTTGACCCGGAGCGACGCTGGGAGCTAATTCGCCGCCTGGCTCCGAGCGACCTTGCGCACTTCACTACGCGTGAGGCGCAGTTGTGGGTGAACGGCCATAGCAGCGCTGAAGGAGAGAACGACAGAATCCCGTCCTCTATTGCGATTAAGCTGCCCAGTTCGCTGCGGCTCATTAGGGTCGACAGAATGGAGTTGTCCGTACGCACCGACCCCTATCGTTCCCGTCGGTTTGTGCGAGGACGTTTCCGGCACGCTCAAACCGACTACTCCCTTCGCATCACCGATCCCGTATGCGAGGAGCTATGCATGCAACAGGAGAATGGCGATTACCCTGTCGGCGAAAGCTATCTTACCGTTAGCCTCGGCGAGCCGTACGAAGGCTACAGCTACAAACTGATCGCCGCCGTAATCGAGCCAAACATCGAATGGAGCTTAGAGTGAGCGAAACGGAATACCCGGTGTACACCATCGGCCACTCCAACCATGCGCTGGAGTCCTTCATGGAACTGTTGCGAAAGCACGGCATCGATGAGGTGATAGATGTACGCTCGTCGCCCTACAGTCGCTACAATCCCCATTTCAATTACAATGCGCTGGAAATGGCGCTAGAAGCGGCGGGAGTCGCTTACACGTTCCTGGGTGGAGAGCTCGGCGGCAGACCTGCGGATCGCTCGTGCTATGACGACGACGGTCGTGTTCTGTACGATCGGTTGGCGGATACGGACTCGTTCCAGGATGGCATTAGCTACGTGCTCCGCCACGCCGACGAGTGTCGCACCGTCCTTATGTGCAGCGAGAAAGACCCGCTGGACTGTCACCGCGCGCTGCTCATCGCCGGGACGCTGGCGGATCGCGGCGCAGCCGTTGAGCACATCATCGCCGACGGAGTGTTGGAAACTCACGCTGCCGCCATGGACAGGCTGATGGAAAACCTCAAACTGCCTCCCAACGGAGACCTGTTCCGTTCCCGTGATGAAGTGATCGCCGATGCCCTGACCCGTCAGGCAAGGAAGGTAGCATACGCCGGCGCAAGCCCGCTCCGTGCTGCGGAAGACGCCGGAGCTTGGGAGATCCCGTGAGGATATACACCATCGGCTTTACCAAGAAGTCCGCCTCGGACTTCTTCGAGCTGTTGAAGTCCTCCGGTGTGAAGCGGCTGGTGGATGTGCGGCTGAACAACGTCTCGCAGCTGGCGGGCTTTGCCAAGAGGGACGACCTGCGGTACCTGCTGAGCGAGATCTGCGACATAGAGTACGTCCACCTGCCGGAGCTTGCGCCCACCAAGGAGATGCTGGACGGCTATCGAAAGGAGCACAAGGACTGGGAGACCTACCAGCGCCAGTTCCTGGCCCTCATGGACGAGAGGCGCATTGGAGGGCCTGAGATAATGGAGGCTGTCGCCGAAGGGTGCCTGCTGTGCAGCGAGGACAAGCCGGAGCACTGCCATCGTCGGCTGGTCGCCGAGTATCTAGGGCAACGTTGGGGCGATGTGGAAATAGTGCACCTGGGCTAACCGCTCTCGGCCTGTTCCAATTGAATTTATGACTTTGAAAGAGTCTCTGAGCCTGAAGAGTCGAATAGTGAGCCATGCCCGGGATCTGGGGTTCGAGATTGTACGGGTTACAACGGCGGACCCTTTCCCGCAGGATGCCCAGTCGGCTGTCGATAGCATCAAGAAGGGGCACATGGATGGAATGCCCTGGTTCACCGAAGAGCGGGTGGAACGCGCCAGCGATCCGGAGAAGCTTTTGCCCGGCGCCAAGTCTATCATTGCCGTGGCCGTCAGCTATCTGCCGCAAGAAGAGGAGAACCGCACCGGCAAATTGACGGGCAGGGTGGCAAGGTACGCCCAGTGGACTGACTATCATGCAGCCATGAAGAGTGGCCTGCGGAAGCTGGCCGACCGCCTGGAAGACATAGCCGGTGCGCCTGTGCGGAGCCGCATCTTCGTCGATGACAGCTCCCTTCTCGAGAGAGCAGTCGTACGTAGGGCGGGGGTAGGGTGGTTCGGCAAGAACAGCAATATACTGACCGCATCTCACGGGTCGTGGGTATTCCTGGGAGCGCTGGTTACGGATCTCGACCTAGAGCCTGACGAACCTCTGCTGAAGAACTGCGGCAACTGCGTCACCTGCATTGAGGAATGTCCCACGGGTGCAATAGTGGCGCCGTACGTTATCGACGCGCCCCGCTGTATCTCATACCTGACCATAGAGAACAGGGGAGCTATTCCAAGGGGTCTACGCCACCTGGTCGGTGATTGGGTGTTTGGCTGCGACATTTGCCAGGAGGTGTGCCCTGTGAACCGTGGCGTGACCGGCAAGTCGATGGCCGGTCTGAAGCGCACCGGGTTTTCCTGGCTGGAGCTTGTTCCTCTGTTGAGCATGTCTCAGGAGGAGTTCTCCGCCGGTTTCAGGGACTCTCCCATCAAACGGGCTAAGCTGGCCGGGATGCAGCGCAACGCTTGTGTGGCCCTGGGGAACATGGGAGACTCGCGAGCCGTGCCTGCTTTAGGAAGGGCATTGCTGGAATGCAACCCCATGGTTAAGGCTCACGCCGCCTGGGCGCTTGGCCGCATCGGAGGAAGCGCGGCGGGGCAATTCCTGGAAGAGGCGGCGCTACATGAGGACGACCCCACGGTGCGGGAGGAGATAGAGGCGGCAAGGGCGGACATGGGGTTGGAGTAGGCCAAACGGTAACGGGGTTCCAGACGCATTCAAGCAGAAGACTGCCGGGTGCTCCCTCGATCTGGTTAACGTGTCCATCGCTGTCAGCAACGCATTGTTAGTTTGAACAACAGAACCTACAATTATATAAGTGTGTCCTTTTGAGGAGGACATTCGTGGTAGGACTCAAGAAGTGTTCCCCATAGCAAGGAGGTAGGATTGAACGAGTTTGCCATTTCCACGGAAGGGCTGGTGCGCCGCTACGGGCAGGTAGCAGCGGTGGACGGGGTGGACCTGGGCGTGAAGAAAGGCGAGATTTACGGCTTCCTTGGCCCCAATGGGGCGGGGAAGACTACGGTGTTGAGGATACTGACCACGCTGCTCATGCCGTCTGAAGGAAGGGCGTTTGTAGCGGGCAGAGATGTGGTCCATGAACCTGTGGAGGTGCGACTGCGCATAGGGGCGGCGCTCCAAGAGGCCACGCTGGACAACAAACAGACCGGTCGTGAGCTGTTGATGCTGCAAGCCCGGCTGTACGGGCTGCGTCGCGGGGCGGCGAAAAGGCGCATATCGGAGCTTGAACCGCTCATGGACATTGGGGATGCCGTAGACCGGCAAATAGGCACCTATTCAGGCGGAATGAAGCGCCGCTTGGACCTGGCGGCGGCGCTGGTGCACAACCCGGAGATACTGTTCCTGGACGAGCCTACCACCGGCCTGGACCCGATAAGCCGGGCCAAAGTATGGGAGGAGGTGCACCGCATCAACAAGGAACACAGTGTAACCATATTCCTCACCACGCAGTATTTGGATGAGGCGGATGAGCTTGCCGATAGGGTAGGGATTATCAACAGAGGAAGGCTGGCAGCGGAGGGAAGCCCCGGAGACCTGAAGAGGTCGGTCGGGTCGGATCTGATCATAGTCAGGGTGGACGGAGACCCCGACATAGATTGCGAGGCGCTGAGAAGCTTGAGGAGCGTCGGTCAGGTAGAAGCCTACGGCAGCGAGCTGACCATCAGGCTAAAGGACGGAGCGAAGCACGTTAGCCGGGTGGCTCTGGCGTTGAATGAGTGCGGTGTGGACGTGCAGGAGTTGACGCTCCGTACACCCACGCTAGACGACGTTTTTCTACAGGCGGTGGGTGTTCGCATGGAGGAAGAAGAACAGACTACCGAGGAGGCACAGGTATGACCAGCGCACCGGTTGAGATGAAGGCCAGGAAGGCGGGCTTTCTCAACGACTTGATTTCAGTGGCGGAGAGGGCGTTGCGGTCCATACTCCGCGACCCGGAGGGGACTATACCGCCGTTGGTCTTTCCCGTTTTCTTCTTTGCCATGACGGTGGGCTCGTTGCAGGTTATGGCGGAGGGGATACCGGGCATGGACTTCAAGGCGTTCCAGTTGCCGGTGGCCATCATTTTCGCCGTAACGGGAGTGTCGCGAGCCATTGTGCTGGTCACGGACATACAGTCGGGTTACTTCGATAGGCTGTCGCTTACACCGGCGAACCGGCTGGCATTGCTGCTTGGGCTGATGGTGGCTGATTTCGCCCTCGTGTCGGCTTTGACGTTGCCCGTGCTCGTCATGGGCTTGATTGTAGGAGTGAACGTAGAGACAGGCGTGCTTGGTTTGCTGGTGTTTGTCTTGATAACCGGAATATGGGGAGTGGTGTTTACCGGTTTCCCCTATGCAATAGCCCTCAAGACGGGAAACGTAGCCACGGTGAATGTTAGCTTCCTGCTGTTCTTCCCGTTCCTCTTCATGACCCCCGTGTTCCTACCTCGCGAGGCAATGACCGGCTGGATGGCTACTGTGACGGGGTACAACCCGATCACCTATATACTGGACGCTTTGAGGTCGCTGCTCATAGTGGGCTGGGACTGGGAAGTGCTGGGAAAGGGCATGTTGGCCATCCTGGGGGTAGGGGTAGTGAGCATCGGCTTGGCGCTGGCGGCGCTCAAGGGCAGAGCGACGCGGAAGTAGGGCTTACCAACCGTCATGCCCGCGCAGGCGGGCATCCAGGGGTCGTGGAGTCGTAGTGAGCATCCCTGCCCTCCGCTCCTACTCTATCCCCATCTCCGCTTTGACTTCTCGGACGGCGATCATCATGTTGCGCAGCTTGGCTACGGACTCCTCTTCGGTGCGGGTCTTCAGGCCGCAGTCCGGATCGATGAACAGGCGGTCCGGCGGGAATACCTGGAGTCCCCTCATGATGCCCGTCTTTATTTGCTCAACGTCCTCCACTACGTGGCTGTGAACGTCGGTTACGCCCATGGAAAGCCCCTTGCCGGTGGGGCGTTTATCCAGTTCGTCGAGGAGGTAATAGTTGCTGTTGGACATCTCGAGGTCGAGGTTGTCCACGGGCAGGTTGACTAGCTGGTCGTATACGGCGACGAAGTCGCCGTAGCATATGTGGGTGAAGGTGTAGGCATCAAGTCCGTCGGTAACGATGCTCAGGGCGCGAGACGCCATCTCCATTTCGTCGGGGCGTGTGGAGATGGCTGGCTCGTCTATCTGGATGTATTTGGCGCCGGCCTTCTGCAAAGCCATCGCCTCATTGTGAACGACAGCGGCCAGGTCCATGACGAACTCTTCGCGGGAGGGGTAGTACTCGTTAAACGACCAATCGGCTATGGTGTAGGGGCCGGTGAGCATCCCCTTGATCGGTCTGTCGGTGAGGGACTGGGCGTACTTCCACCAATCGACCGTCATCTCGGCGTTGCTGGACACCGGGCCGACGGCAATGGGCTTGCGGTAGTAACGGTTGCCGTAGGAGCGGACTAGGCCGCTGATTTTGAAGCCCTGCATGTGCTCGGAGAAGTAGGTGACCATGTCGCCGCGGTACATCTCGCCATCGACCAGGATGTCGATACCAATCTCCTCCTGCAAGCGTATCCAGTGCTCCGTGGCTTTGCGCCCCAGCTCGTCGAGTTCGTCCTGGCCTATCTGGCCGCGGGCGAACTGGGTGCGCGCCCTGGTGAGGTAGGAGGGCTTGGGAAAGCTGCCTACTGAGGTGGTGAGAAGTCCTTTTGTCACGTTGATTACCCCTGTTCTATTAGAGCCGCCCGTGTGATGGAGAACCGTGCGGCTGTATAAGCAATTGTATCCAAATGGCCAAACGCTGTCTCTAGGACAGCGCCTCCTGGGCGGCCCGGGCGCCTTCCACAAGCCGGGCCAGCTTCTGCCTGGCGTTCTGCCTGGGCAGAAAATCGAGGCCGCAGCTGGGGCTGAGGTGGAGCCTGTCCAGGCTGACGTGCTCTGTAACCCGTCGCACCGCCGCTACTATTTCGTCCACCTGCTCAAGGCGCGTGTTGCGAGCGTCCAGCAGGCCTATCGACAGCTCCTTGTCCTCGGGAAAGCCGTCCAGCAGGTCGAAGTTGGCCGGCCCCCAGGCGAAATCTAGGCCTATTACGTCGAAGGGCAGTTGGTACAGCCTGGGCGCTAGGCCGGACACGTCGCGGAAATAGATGCAGACCTCCGTTTTGCAGGTGAGTCCCTGGGTCACCGCCTCCGACGCTTCTTCAAGGATAGGGAACTCGTCCTTGTCCATGATAATGGCGGGCTCGTCGAACTGGATTATGGAAGCGCCCGCCTCCTGAAGGGCCAGGGCCTCTTTGTTCAGTGCTGTTGCTATGTCCATCACCATTGCCTTGAGATCGGAATAGACGCCTCTTTGCGAGAGCTTGGCCAGCGTGTAGGGCCCCGTGATGACGGCCTTGACCGGCTTGCTGCTGTGCTCCTGGGCGAACTTGTAGTCGCGGACCAGAATGGGTTCAGTCCACTCCAGGTTGGATTCGGCGATCGGGTGACGGTAGTAAGTGTTGGAGTCGAAGTAGCGAATGAGGCCGTTGATGGAGAAGCCGTTGATCCTTCCCGCTATATAGGTCTGGCCGTCGTCCCAGCGAATCTGGCCGTCGGTGACAACGTCTATACCGGCATCGACCTGCTCCTGGATGACCTCCTTCGTCACCTCGTCCTCTACGCGGCGCAGCTCTTCCATGGTGATTTTGCCCTGGTCGTGCTGGCCTATGGCGCCTCGCAGGCTTGGCGCCTTGGTTCCAGGGCCTATCTTTGGGTAGTTGCCAATGACTGTCGTTATCAAAGGGGGTTCTCCAGCGGAATGAGGTATTGCGAAATGATGTACGGGTTAATTTTATCCCAGCCCCATTATGGATGCAATGTAGAGGCATGCGGACATACGGGCAAACGGGCAGGGACCGCCGCACCGCCACCGGATTGCTTCGGTCCCTCGTATTGGACATGGATTGGAAGCTGGGTGCTATTCTATGAGGAGTCGTCAAAGAGGTCGGCCCAGGTTGTGGTGGTGAGTTGTGCAGACGGACTTGCGTTGGCTATTTCTAAGACATATGCGCCCGTCACGTAGTAGTTTTCGCTCACTACTACAAGGAAGTCTCCAGTGTGAGGAGCACTATAGACAATATTGGCATCCAATCCAAAGAGACCGCCGCCGCTGTCATCGTCAACGATGATTTCATCGTCAAAGGCACCTTGGAAGTCGGCATAGAGGAAAGTGTCAAGCAAGAAAGAAGACACAGAGAACTCGACTTTTTGATTGGCGGTGAGGCGAACGATAAAAGTGTCTATGTCTCCTGGATAGTCAATGTTTCCACTAACGGACTGACCTACATTAAGCCTAACACCGTCGTCGGGATCGGGAACAGGAACCATGGGGTGGGAGCCTTCCAGGGTGAAGCTAACAGGAGCTTCAGTTAATTGCGACACCACAAGGAAATGAGGTTCCTGGTACTGTATGGAAGCAGTCCCCGTCTCAGTTCCCGAATAGACGTCGTTTACGTAAAGTGCTTTCTGTCCTATGGAGTCATAAACAGCAAAATCCAGGTCGTCTTCGCTGTTTAGGGTGATTTCCACGTTTGTGCCAACAGGCTCTTCAATCACGTATCCCATGGTGTCCCAAAATGTTCCCAGAGCGCCGCTATGCCGAATGCCACCGCCTGTGCTTGGAATCAGCCTGACGCCTATACCGGAGGGATCATTGCCTGCAATCAAGCTCCGGATGCGTGGCGCGAGGTCGGAGGAAGCGACGGATAGTCCATAGTTGGCTTCTCCTACCGAATAACCGGTTATGCCAAGGATGTCGCCCGTGTCGGATAGTAATCCGCCTCCACTCTGTCCGCCTTCTATATTGGCGTCACTTTGTATGTAAGTGAGGCCGGTTTCATTCCATTCCCGGAAGCGGGACACGATTCCTCGGCTCAGGGTGGGCTGTGGGGGGTCTCCGGGAGATCCTGGGTATCCGATGGTAAGGACTTCCGCCCCAATTGCGGGTTCGGGAGATTCAGTAAGGATAAGTGGCTGGGCTGAGACGTTGACGGGTCCCAAGACTGCCAAATCGGTGAGCAGGTCCCAGCCCACCAAGGGCACATTTTGAATTACAGTACCATCCGGGAAAGTTGCCCGTACGCTGTCGTTGGGCCACACGATGTGGGAGTTGGTGACGAGATACCCACCGTTCACGAGCAGGGCGGTGCCGGAGGAGCTCGTTGTTTCGATGTAGGCGACTGCTGGAGACACGCTGGAAAAAATCTGAGACACAGTTAGAGGTTGTGGCGTGGCCGTAGGTTCAGAGGTCGGTGTTGCCGTAGGCACGGAGGTAGGAGTTGGAGTAGGAACGGACGTAGGAGTTGGCGTTGCCGTAGGCACGGAGGTAGGAGTTGGAGTAGGAACGGACGTAGGAGTTGGTGTTGCCGTAGGCACGGGGGTAGGAGAAGGGGTTGGAGTGGGGACGGGGGTTGGTGTGGAAGTTGGAGTTGGAAAAGCAGTGGCAGTGGGTGTAGGTGTCACTACTTCTGTAGGCGCGCTTGTCGGCTCAGCCGTTGTCACTGGCTCGCTAGTTTCAGATGTACAGCCAGCCACTACAACCGAAATGGTGACAAGCATTGTAACCGCAAGTAAGAACTTAATATAAGGAAAGTAAGGTGTTGTAAAACAGCGCACAACAGGCCCCCTTCAGTGGTGTATTTCCCGGCCAGTTAGAAGGGGTGCAGTCAGAAGCGCAGCGTTTCAGCAAGGTGCCCCCTCATGACGGGCAGGGTTCTTGCGACAGACACCGTTGCCAACACTAGGGTCACAAGAGGGCATGGGAAAACCCATGCCTACACCTAGGCATTGGCAATGCCCGATGTCTGTCGCAAGTCGGAATATACCACATAGACCCCCTGCTTGTCGTTTACACCTACGGGGTATGTGTTCATGTTGTGTCTGGAGGCCCGTTTGCCCGCCCGCCAGATGAACGGCTATCATTGGGTCTATGAAAAGAGTGCTTCAAAGAGGTTCGCTGGTGCTACTGGCCGCGGTTGTGGCGCTATCGGCCTGGGTGGGCGTGTCGGAGCAGGGGAATACTGCTGTGAGGACGGCGCTGTTCGTACCGGAAATAGTCGGCAGGATACCGGTGAGACTTCAACCGTATCTGGTAGAGGAACCCCTGTACGAACGGAGCCTGTTCCAAGCCGAGGACGGCAGGCTTATAGAGATGGACCTCTACACACCGGTCGACGATGGAATCCACCCGGCTGTGGTGCTCTTCTTTGGAGTCATACCGGCAAGCCGCGACGACCCAAGGATAGTGGGTCTGGCCAACGGGCTGGCGCGCTCCGGAATGGTTGTTCTCATACCGTGGTCGGAGGTGATGCTGACCGAGCGGAGAATGGAGCCGGAGGCCGTGGAGATAGTGGCGTCGGCGTACCTGTTTCTGGAGGATATGGAAGGGGTCGACAAGGAGCAGATAGGGCTTGCCGGGTTCTGCGTCGGGGCATCCTTTGCCGCGCTGGCGGCACAGGATGAACGGATCAGCGACAGAGTGGCGTATGCCAACCTGTTCGGTGCGTACTATGACGCCCGCGACCTCATGGTGTCGGTGGCGAGCCGGAGCCGTGAGTACGACGGCTCTATACGGCCCTGGCAGCCAAGAGACGATACCCAGGAGGTCTTTACACGGCACCTCATAGAGGCGCTGCCGGATGCGGAGGAGCAGGAAATCCTGCGTCGCGTATTCCTGGACGGAGAGACCGAGCCGGAAGATCTGCCGGACTCGCTTTCCGAATACGGCCAGGTAGCCTACCGCCTGCTGACAGGAGTGGACAGAGACGAGGCAGAAGAGCTGATGCGACAGTTGCCGGACAGCTTCCTGGAGGAGCTTGAATCCATTTCTCCCAGCACCAAAATCGACCGGTTGAAAGCGCACGTGCTGCTGATGCACGATAGGGAGGATACGGCTATTCCGGCCGTGGAATCTAAGCGTATGGCGGAATCACTGTCGGACGGAGACGTCTACTACACGGAGTTTTCCATATTCCAGCACGTTGACCCAACGCGGCCGGTGCCCTTTCCTGAGCTGATAAGGGAGATGGGGAAGCTGTACCTGCATATGTACAACGTGATGAGGGTGGCGGCTTAGTGTACGGTTGGTTGGGGTTTTGGAGTCATGCTAGAATAGGCCGTGCTTTAACCTAATCTGGAGACGTGAATTGCCCAGAAACTATTGGATGGTAGTGCTCACTCCTGAGAACTACCTGGTGACCAAAGAGCAGAATTTCAAAGTCCAGGGATTCAAGAGCTCGCAGCGGAAGAAAACTCAGCGCATAGAGGTGGGCGACCGCATGTTGTTCTATATCAGCCGCATGCAGATGTTTGCCGCCGCGGCCACGGTGACGTCCACCTTCTTTGAAGACCATAGCAAGCTGTGGAAGGACTACCACCCTGAGGAGGATTTCCAGTACAGGGTGAATATAGAGCCCAACGTGGTCTTGGAAGAGGAGCAGTTCATAGACGCGCACCAGGTAGCTCCACGCATGGACTTCGTGAAGAAGTGGATCCCGGAGTGGTGGCCTCTGGCCTTTATTGGAGACCTGCACATAATTCCCAAGAAGGATCTGGCCTTCATTGAGGACGAGATGAAGAAGATAAAGTCTCGTACCGGACGCAGAAGGAGCAGGTCCAGGCGCAGGTTGGGCGCCAGAGTCTAGGGGGCTTCCCTATATGGGTTTGCCCGCCACCACTCGCTGCTTTTGCGCCTCTGTCACTACGGGAACAACCGTTACGGTTGAGCCGGTCTTCTCCGCCAGCCTTTCATAGAGCTTTTCCGGATTGGAGTCCTCTCTGCCGTGGAAGATGAACACCATGTCGAAGTCGCCCTTGGTCCACAAAACGCCGATGAAGGTCCCACCGCCCAGGCCGGGATCGGCCACGGCTTCACCTCGAGCTTCGATATCGCCGGTCCTGGCCAGCTCGCGGGCTATATCGTCCGCGGCAAGCTGCTGCTCTCCGAACCTGGGGCCGCTGAACTTCAGCAATCCTACGTAGTCGGGCATTGGAACCTCCTTAGATCATGTTCGGATACAGTATGGGGAACCCGCCGGTGCCCTGTAGATCCGGCCACGTCCTATCGTGGTATATAGGGTATATCATGCGGTACGCCTTGACCGCGGCGCGAAGCTCCGCGATGGCGTTGTGATGGTCGTCTACTCGCACGTCCAGGAAGGGGTTGGCGTCGGAACGCTTCCAGTGGACCTGGATGGCGGCGGCCTGCCTGCCCCTGCCATCGCCTCCCACTTCGTCGGCGGCTTCGTGGCATCTGATGAGACGCTCTTCCAGGGGAAGCCCGCTGCCCTCGGTGGCCTCGAAAGTGTCTCCGAACGCGTTAGCGACATCCGGGCCGTACTTGGTGCCGGCGTAGCAGGCGTAGTTAGGGCCTATTCTCTCGCCAACGTTGCCTGAGCCGTACCCCGGTGATACCCAGACCGCGGGCGTACCGGCGCGGTCCAGCAAGCAATAGGCGCCTTGCCCGTCGCTCACGCTCTTCAGAGCGTCCATGGCCTCTTTGGCGGGGAATCCCAGCATCAGCAGGGCTATAGCGCGACGGCGCTGCGTTTCAACGCCGCTGCTGCCCATCATTCCCACTTCGCCCATGCCCCTGAGCACGCGGGAACCCACTGCGGGATTCTTGGTTACCACAAGGCCGCCAAACTGGCCGGTATTGGGGTCGTGACCAATTAGGGTTATTGTCATTGAACTCCTCCTCCTACAGTTTCCCCTGTATGTCCAGCTCTTTTTCCCATCTGATCATGGCGGGCATGACGCTTACCGTTGCGTCCTGTCTATCTCCCAGGGTGCGGAAGATATTCTGAGCTGTATCCTCGTCTGGGGCTTCCAGGACAAAGAGCATATCCAGGTCACGGCTTTCACCGTGGTTCCACACCATGGTCAGGTAGTGAGCGCGACCTTCTCCCATCTCCTCGGCTACGGCTCTCGCCACCCGTCCCGTGGCCAGCTCGTCTTCGCCCGAACGTTTACAAGGCTCGTTGTACTTCATCAAACCTATGAAACTTGCCAAGCTGCGCCTCCTTTCATGCAAGAGATGGCGTCTATTATATACGGAATCACCATGGCATGGGGCTTGCTCGTATGTCCGTATGCCCGCTTATCCTTCCTTTGTTGACTCGCTGGCACGCAGCCAATATCATCTGCCAAGTCCGCCCTAATCTTGCAGAGGTGAAGTGAAATGGCTGTTGATCCCGCCCTTTATCAAGCAATGCAGTACCGCTCCATTGGCCCCTTCCGCGGCGGCCGTGTGCTGGCCGTGGCCGGAGACCCCGTAGACCAGGCTACGTTTTATTTCGGCGCCTGCTCCGGCGGGCTGTGGAAGACAGACGACGCCGGGGTGTTCTGGCACAACATATCTGACGGCTATTTCAAGACCGCCTCCGTTGGCGCCATAGCCATCGCCGAATCCGACCCCAACGTCATCTACGTGGGCATGGGCGAATCCGCCCTTCGCAGCAACGTGACCCACGGCGACGGCGTGTACAAGTCCACCGACGCCGGCAAGACCTGGACGCACCTCGGTCTCGCCGATACCCGGCACATTGGGCGCGTGCGCGTGCATCCGCAGAATCCCGATCTGGTCTACGTGGCCGCGCTGGGACACGCCTTTGGCCCCAACGAGGAACGCGGCGTCTTCCGCTCCAAGGACGGCGGCGCGACCTGGGACAAGATTCTCTACAAGAGCGACCGCGCCGGGGCCATAGACCTCTCCATGGACCCCAACAACCCCCGCATCATCTACGCCGCTATCTACCAGGTCAGGCGCTATCCCTACACCATTGTCAGCGGCGGCCCCGACAGCGGCCTGTGGCGTTCCGTTGACGGTGGCGACTCTTGGGAGGAGATAACGGGGAGCCCAGGCCTGCCGGACAAGCCGATGGGTCGCATAGGCGTGGCCGTTTCGCCCGCCCAGCGCGACAGGGTCTGGTGCCTCATAGAGCACGACGACGGCGGTCTCTTCCGGTCGGACGACGGCGGCAAGACGTGGGCGCTCACCTCCAACGACGTCAATCTACGCCGGCGCCACTTCTACTATACGCACCTCTTCGCCCACCCCACTGATCCCGAAACCTGCTACGTGCTGAGCGGACGCAACTGGAAGTCCACCGATGGAGGGCGCACCTTCACCAGGTTCACCACTCCCCACGACGATGACCACGATATTTGGATAGACCCCAAGAACCCGCGGCGTATCATCCATGCCAACGACGAGGGAGCCAGCATTTCATTTAACGACGGGGCGTCCTGGACAAGGCTGGAAAACCAGCCCACGGGTCAGTTCTACCACGTGACTACGGACACCAACTTCCCCTACAGGGTCTACGGTACACAGCAGGACGGCAGCTCTATCAGCATTCCCAGCCGCTCGGCCACGGGCGCGATAACCCAGACCGAATGGTACTGCGTTGGCGGCGGCGAGGCCGGCTACGTGGCGGTTAGACCGGACGATCCCAACATAGTGTACGCGGCGCACAGCGGCGGCGGCCCTATGAGCAGGCTCGATAGGAGGACGGGCCAGGGGCTGGACATCAAAGTGTGGCCGGAGCGGGCCAGCAATCTTGCCCCCGAAAACTTGAAGTACCGCTTCCAGTGGACATTCCCCATAGTGATATCGCCCCATAACCCCAACGTTCTCTACGCGGCTGGCAACCACGTTTTCCGCTCCACCACGGAGGGAGCAAGCTGGGACGAAATCAGCCCCGACCTGACACGGAACGACGTGAAACGCGGCGGCGCATCGGAAGGGGCGCCGGCAGAGGGCTTGCCACCGTGCACCATCTTCGCCTTCGATGAGTCGAAAGTAGAAAAAGGGGTGCTATGGGCAGGGTCCGACGATGGCCTGGTGCACGTTTCGCGCGACAACGGAGAGAACTGGCGGAACGTAACGCCTCCCGGCCTGCGCGAATGGTCGCTGGTCAGCATCATAGACCCGTCGCCCCACGACGGGGCGTCGGCGTACGTGGCGGCCACGGCTTACAAGCTGGACGACTACCGCCCGTATCTATTCAAGACCAATGACTACGGGGAGACCTGGACGCAAATAAACAACGGCATCCCGGACAACGATTTCACTAGAGTGATCAGAGAAGACCCCGCAAGACGTGGACTGCTCTATGCAGGCACCGAGACCGGCATATACGTCTCCTTTGACGACGGGGACAACTGGCAGTCGCTGCAGCTGAACCTTCCCGTGGCGCCGATCCACGACTTCGTTATCAAGGACAACGACCTTGTCGTCGCCACGCATGGCAGGGCCTTCTGGATACTGGACGACCTTACGCCGCTCCATCAAATCAGCGACGAGTCCTCTCAAGCCCCGGCCATCCTATACAAGCCAAGAGAGGGATACAGGTTCCCCATGTGGCGGCCTCTGCGCCCCGACGCCTCATCGGTGGCGGGCATGAACTACGACCGCGGCGCTGGGCCGGTCATCTTTTCCTGGTACACGGAAAAAGACGGCGAGGGCAACATCGTGAAGCAGACGTACTTGGACGCGGGCCAGAACCCTCCTGACGGGGTGGTGGTGTACTACTACTTCAAGGAGCAGCCTGAGGGAGAGGTGACGCTGACCGTCTTGGACAAGGAAGGCAACACCGTGAACACGTTCCGCAGCAAGGAAGAGTGTTCGGATTACAAGGGGCCGTTCTTGCCCAAGAAGGCGGGCATGAACCGTTTCCTATGGAATATGCGCCATTCGGACGCGGAGACCGTACCCGGAGACGAGACGGTCGGCGGCCTGGACGAGAGCGTGAACGGACCCATGGCGGTTCCCGGAAGCTATAGGGTGAGACTTCAGGTCGGCGGTCAGACGTTGAGCCAGTGGTGCGAGGTAAGGAAGAACCCGTTGAACCCGTCCACCCAGCAGGATCTGGAGGCGCAGCACCGTCTTCTTATGCAGCTCAGGGACAAGACATCGGAGATATCCGGCGCGGTGGTGCGGTTGCGGAAAGTCCGCGGACAAGTGGAAGGCTGGTTGCAACGGCTGGGCGATAGTGAAGATTCGAAGCAGGTGGAGGAAGCGGGGCAGGCCATCAAAGATAAGCTCTGCCAGATTGAAAGCGAGCTGATACACGTGCCCGCTCCGGGCGCGCCCAGCTTGGATGCCGCTGTGAAGCTCTACTCCAAGCTTCCCGCGCTGAATTCGGTGATTGCTAGCGCGGACTACGCGCCGACAAAGCAAGCCGTGGAAACTTACCGGGATATCGCGAGTCGTGTGGACGAACAGATCAGCCTGCTGGACAAGGTGATAGAGCAGGACGTGCCGGAGTTCAACCGGATGGTTGGCGGGCTGAACATCGAGCCGGTAAAGGCTTGAAGATACCTAGGAGGGTGCAAGCATGACAACGGTGGATGCCTCATTGCTTCAGGCGCTGGAATGGCGTAGTGTCGGGCCGTTCAGGGGAGGCCGCGTTATCGCCGTGGCCGGTGACCCCAGTAACCTGGCCACGTTTTACTTCGGATGCTGCGGCGGCGGCGTTTGGAAGACCGACAACGGCGGCGTGTTCTGGGAGAACATATCCGACGGCTACTTCAAGACCGGCTCCGTCGGCGCTATAGCCGTCTCTGAGGCCGACCCCAACGTCATCTACGTGGGCATGGGTGAAACCGCCCTTCGTGGCAACATCTCCCACGGCGACGGCGTCTACAAGTCCACCGACAAGGGCAAGACCTGGACGCATCTGGGATTGGAAGACACGCGCCACATAGGCCGCGTGCGCATCCACCCCAAAGACCCCGATACCGTCTATGTCGCCGCCCTCGGCCACGCCTTCGGTCCTAACGAAGAACGCGGCGTCTTCCGCTCCACGGACGGCGGCAAGAACTGGGAAAAGGTGCTCTACAAGAGCGAAAACGCTGGCGCTATCGACCTCTCCATTGACCAGACCAACCCCAGGGTGCTCTACGCCGCGATCTGGCAGGCCCGCCGTCTCCCATACGACATACGAAGCGGCGGCCCCGACAGCGGGCTGTGGCGTTCCAACGATGGCGGCGACACCTGGCAGGACATCTCCGATGCTCCCGGCTTGCCGACAGGGGTTATAGGCCGCATCGGAGTGGCCTCCTCCCCGGCCAGGCAGGGCCGCGTCTGGGCGTTGATAGAAGTCGAAGACGGCGGCATGTTCCGCTCCGACGACGGCGGCGATACCTGGCAGAAGACCTCCGGCCAGCGCGACCTGCTCAGCAGGCCGTTCTACTACACCCACGCCTTCGCCCACCCCACGGACCCCGATACCTGCTACGTTCTGAGCAACCGCAACTGGAAGTCCACCGACGGCGGTCGCAGCTTCACCAGGTTCCTCACCCCTCACGACGACAACCACGACATATGGATAGACCCCGCCAACCCCGACCGCATGGTTCACGGCAACGATGAGGGCGCAAGCGTTTCCTATAACGGCGGAGAGACCTGGACGCGGCTTGACAACCAGCCTACGTCGCAGTTTTACCACGTGATCACTGACAACCAGTTCCCCTACAGGATATACGGCGCGCAGCAGGACTGCAGCACTATAACAATACCCAGCAGGTCGCATAGCGGCGCCATAACCAGCAACGATTGGTACGCCGTTGGGGGAGGGGAGAGCGGCTACATAGCAGTCCGCTCGGACGACCCCAACATCGTTTATGCCGGTCACCACGTCAACGGAAGGGTCACCCGGTATGATCACCGTACGGGACAGGGCCGGGATATCAAGGTGTGGCCGGAAGCCGCCATGGGATGGGGAGCCAAGGACGTCAAGTACCGCTTCCAGTGGACGTTCCCCATCGTGCTCTCTCCCCACGATCCAAACGTTCTCTACGTCACCGGCAACCACGTCTTCCGCACAACCAACGAGGGCTCAAGCTGGGACGTCGTCAGTCCGGACCTCACTCGCAACGACGTTTCCAAGATGGAGGCGCCGGGTGGGCCGGTTACAAAGGAGTTCACCAACGTTGAGTATTACGGAACGGTGTTCGCCTTTGCCGAGTCGCCGGTGCAGCAGGGTGTGCTCTGGGCGGGCTCCGACGACGGTTTGGTGCACGTCTCCCGGGACAACGGTGAGACATGGCGAAACGTAACCCCTCCCGATCTGCCTGAGTGGGCTATGATCAGCATAGTCGACCCGTCGCCTCATGACGCAGCAAGGGCATATTTTGCCGCCACCTGCTACAAGTCCGACGATTTCACCCCGTACCTGTACAGTACGCACGATTACGGCGAAACCTGGCAGCGCATCACCAACGGATTGCCGGACGACGACTTCACCAGGGTCATCCGCGAGGATCCGTCCAAGCCGGGCCTCCTCTATGCCGGCACCGAGACCGGCGTCTACGTCTCATTTGACGATGGTGGGAACTGGCAATCGCTGCAACAGAACCTGCCCGCAGTCCCCATCCACGATTTCGTTATCAAGGAGAACGATTTGGTGGTGGCTACCCACGGGCGCTCTTTCTGGGTGCTGGACGACCTCACACCTCTGCAGGAAATAACGGATGACCTTGCCAAAGCCGAGGCGCATTTGTTCAAGCCAAGGACGGCGTACAGGTTCCCCGTGCGGCGAGGAGGCCTCGGCGGCAGTGAGGGACGCAACTACGATAGGGGAGATGGAGCCATCATCTTCAGCTGGGACCAGACCACGTCGCCGGAGGGACAGCCCATCCGCCGCTTCCTGGACGCCGGGGCAAACCCGCCGGACGGCGTAACCGTCAGCTACTACCTTAAAGAAGAGCCGGAGGACGAGGTGCTGCTCACTTTCGAAGACCGGAGCGGCGAAGTCATCAAGTCCTTTTCCAGTGTGCTCAGCAGTGCCAACAAGGATGACCTCCGTGTGCCCGTCAAACAGGGCCTCAACAGGTTCTTCTGGGACATGCGCTATCCCGACGCGGTCAAGTACTCCAGCAGCGTGGGGGCGGAAGGATACTTCTCCACGCTGAGGGGCCCCATGGCGCCTCCCGGCATATATACGGTCGCTTTGTCCGTGGCGGGGAAGAGGTTGACGCAGAGCTTTGAGATAAGGAAGAACCCTCTCATTACGGCAAGCCAGGACGACATAGAAGCCGAATTCCAGTTGCTCTTGGAAATCAGGGACAAGGTTTCAGAGTCCCAGGAGACGGTACGACGGCTGCAGAGCATTCGCGATCAGTTGGAAGGCTGGGTGCGCCGCACTGAAGGAACGCAGGCCCATGAGGCTGTGGAACAGTCGGCGCAAGGAATCAAAGAGAAGCTGGCCGTAATCGAAGAGGAGCTGTCTAGGACTGCTCCCGGCCAGCCCATGAAGCTGGGCGACAAGCTGGCCGGACTGAGCGTGATAGTTGCCAGCGCTGACGAAAGGCCGACTCAGCAGTCCTACGACGTGTTCCGGGACGTCGGCGCTCGTGTTGACCTGCAGACCGACAGTCTACGGCAGATAGAAGAGAATGATCTGCGGCAGTTCGTAGAGGTGCTGAACGAGCTGGGCGTGCCGTCGATCAAATCTGCCTAGCTGCAATGAATCTATTGACATACCTATGAACGTATGTTGTCATATGTAGGCTTTTGTACTGTTCAACCTCAGGGAGGGGTGCGATGAAGTTAAGACATTTATTGGGTTTGGTTTTGGCTCTGGGTCTTGTTTTTTCCCTAGCTTGTGGAGCCACGGAAGATGAACCGGATACTCCGGATACTCCTGACGCTCCCGCAGCTCCTGCAGCCACGGCTACCCCTGTACCGGAGCTCACGCCTACTACCCCGGATATTGTAATTCCGACCGCCACGCCAACACCGGCGCCGGGCGTGACGGCTGTGCCACAGCCGACTGCCACGCCTACTCCGGTGCCGGAAGGCGACCAGCCTCAGTACGGAGGCAAACTGGTGGCGCCCTACGGCTCCGGCGCATGGCGATTCGACTTGAATGGCCGGGTCGGTTTCTCCTGGGGTCAGATAGGGAAGATAGGCAACGTCTACGGACAGCTTATCCGCGTTGACCTCAAGGACCGTGTCACCGTAGAGCCGGACCTGGCGGAATCCTGGTCTGCCGAAAGTGCAACCGAATTCAAGTTCACGCTCAGGGAAGGTCTGGTTGACCACGAGGGCAACCCCTTCACCATAGAGGATGCTTACTGGCAGATGTACAGGTACATTGAAAAGCCCAACGGGCTCCAGGCCAGGCAGCAGGGATGTGTGACGACGTACGTGGCCCCGATCGAGGACGAAAACGGCAACGTGGTGGACAACCCCGGCGCCGAGATAACGGGCCCCAATGAGTTGACGGTACGGCTCAAGGCGCCCAGGGGCGCTTTCGTCCCCTGCTTCTCCGGCGCTTGGATCCTCTTCGGTCCCGATACATACACTAAGCCTATAGACACCGACCCCAACGGTGGGCGTGACCTGAGGCCGGATGAGCAGTTGGGCACCGGCCCGTTCATGGTTACCAGCAGCACCATTGACAGCAACGAGGTCTGGGAGCGCAACCCCAACTACTTCCGTGAGGGCCTTCCCTACCTGGACAGCGTCGAATTGGTCCAGATGGCCGATAGGACGACCCGTATCGCTGCTTTCAGGGCAGGCCGAATTGACCTGACCGGCATCTTCGACAATCAGCCCAGGCGCGGTGACGCGGATCGGTTGATAGCCGACATTCCGGAAGACTTCACCTTCTCCCTAATCACTGCTCTGGGATGGAGGGGTCAGACCATCAACGTCACCAAGCCGCCATTTGGCCCCATAGGAGATTCAACGGCAGATACGTTGCGTCGGGTGATCCAGATGGGCACCAACAGGCAGGAGATAAACCTGCTCTCGTATGACGGCGTGGGCACACTCGCTACCCCCTACTTCTTCTACTGGGATTGGATCAACACCGAAGAGGAGTGGTATGAGAAGCTTCCTGGATTCAACCCTGATCCCATGGTCAAGGAAGAATTGATCAAAGAGGCGCAGGGCCTGATGCAGGGTCTGGGCTACGGTCCGGACAACCCGTTGCAGATAGACATTCTTTGCACCACCTCTAGCAAGACGGAGTGCGAAGGCATCCTTGCCCACTACGAGCGCGACCTCTACATCAAGGGAACGGTTGAGGGCTACGTAGACTCGGCTACCCGCAACTCCAGGAGAGACTCCGGCGACTTCACGCTGGAGATAGCGTTCAGCAACGGCGTGGCCTTCCCCGACCCGGACGCATTCAACCTGCTGCCGTTCCTGCCTAACTACAAGGGCGGCAACAACCCCACCGGTTGGGACAACCCGGAGTGGATGTCTCGGTTCGAGCAGCAACTGGTGCTCGACTCTCAGGCTGAAAGAGGCCCCATTCTGGCTGAAATGGCCCAGATCCTCTATGACGATGCCGCTATGATAGGGACGCTTCGCCCATCACTGGTCCACGGCATGAGGACCAACATCCGTGACTACGTGCCGCCGATCATCCACGCCGGCAACTACTCACTGGAGAATGTCTGGCTTAGCGACATGATGTAACCGCCGGTTAAGCGTATGTGATAGACTATGGCCGCCATCACTGGCGGCCATAGTCTATCTGGAGGGATATGCGTAAATACATAATAAGAAGAATCCTCCTTTTCATCCCAACGCTGATTGGCGTCTCCATCGCCATCTTCATAATCCTGCGCGTTATCCCCGGCGACATCGCCTCCATCATCCTGGGCGGGCCGTCCGGTGAGGGCGCCTACTCGCTTGAAGAGTTGGAGGAGCTCCGCGAGCAGTTGGGTTTGAATCGTCCCATCGTGGTCCAGTACTTTGACTGGGCGTGGAGCATGCTCAGGGGAGACCTCGGCGACTCCTATCTGCTGAGCCGCCCCATTTCGGATGAGCTAAGGAGGCAGTTCCCGGTCACGCTTCAACTCGCCTTCTTCACCGCGCTGGTTGTCAGCGCCATAGCCATACCTATAGGCATTCTGGCCGCAATTAAACGCGACTCATGGTTGGACGTGGCACTCCGCGGCTGGGCCATACTGGGGCTGGCCGCGCCCACCTTCTTTGTTGCTATTCTGTTCATACTGGGCCTCTCCCTCTATTTCAGGTGGCTGCCGCCGGTGGGCTTCGTCAACATGTGGGATGATCCCGTGACCAGCTTCCAGCAGTTGATCTTCCCCGCCATGGCTCTCGGGTTCAGCAGCAACGGCCTGCTGCTGAGGATGACGCGGACGCAGCTCCTGGAGGTGATGGGAGAGGACTATGTGAGGACGGCCAGGGCAAAGGGCTTGGGAGAGCGTATTGTCATCTGGCGGCACGCCGTACGCAATGCATTGCTGCCCATAGTGACAATCGGCGGGTTTCAGATTGGTGGGTTGCTGTCGGGGACTATAGTAATAGAAACCGTGTTCAACATACCCGGCGTCGGATTGGGGCTGGTCAGAGGTCTCAACGCCAGGGACATGCCTCTGATTCAGGTGTACATCCTCTATTTCGCGGCAATGGCGCTGGTGGTGAACCTGCTTGTCGACCTCACCTACGCCTGGTTGGACCCAAGGATCCGTTACGATTAGGAGCGACATGGCGAGACAGTCTGAAGGAACCGTAATCCAGGAATCGTTTAGGGGGCAGTCACCGGCCAGGTGGCATGCCTACCTCCGCTCCTTTGCCCGCTTCATGCGTACTAAGCCTCTGGGAGCAATAGGAGTTATTCTGATTGTTCTGTTTGTCTTGCTGGCAATAGCCGCCCCCTCGGTCTCGCCGCGTGATCCTGCTGAAATAGACGCTTTCAACATACTCGGTTCACCCACGTCTGAGCACCTGTTCGGCACGGATATGCTGGGACGCGATATGCTCAGCCGGACGATATGGGGGTCTCGAGTCTCCATCTTCGTTGGGCTTGTCTCGATGATAGGCGCCAGCATAGTGGGCGCCGCGCTTGGTGTCACCAGCGCTTATTTCGTCGGCAAGTTCGACCTGATCGTGCAGCGCTTCATAGACGCTCTAACCGCCTTTCCCTCGCTGCTGCTGGCTATGGCTTTGGTCGCTGCCTTCGGTTCGTCGTTCATAAACGTGATAGCGGCGCTGGTCATCGTGTTCACACCAAGGATCACGCGCGTCGTTCGATCCGTGGCGCTCAGCATCAAGGAAATGCCTTACGTCGAATCTAGCCGCGCCATCGGTTCGAACGATATACGGATCATGTTCAGGCACATACTTCCCAACACCTTTGCCTCTTTGATCATCGTGTCCTCCGGTTTGATCGGCAGCGCCATCGTAATAGAAGCGTCGCTGAGCTTTCTTGGCGTGGGCACAACCAACCTCATCTCGTGGGGCGGCCTGCTCAGCGGGGAAGTCATGCAGTTCTTTACCGCCGCGCCCTGGATTGTCCTGTTCCCAGGAGTAGCTCTGACGCTCCTCGTCTTTGGAGTGAACGTGCTGGGAGACGCCCTGCGCGACGTTCTGGATCCAAGGTTGAGGGGCAGAAACTAGCAACCGCAAGAGGTTTGGCTCTGGCAAGAGGGAGGGCATGAGCAAGACCCAGGAAGCCGACGACGAACTGCTTCGGATGATACTGACCCGGTACGGCGACCGGCTAACCGGCCAGGAGACCGACGAGGTAAGGAAGATAGTCCGCAGAATTGCCAAGACCTCGCAGGAGTTGCGGACCGTACATCTGGCCAACAGCGATGAGCCGATGGCGCTGTTCCAGCCCTACACGGACGAAGATGAAGCCTGAGGTTGTATTCACCCCCCTGCGCGATCTTGCCGAGCTGGTGCGCACAAAGCAGGTCTCTTCCCTGGAGCTTACCAGGACTTTCATCGATAGACTGGAGGCCTACGGCCCCAGATACAACGCCGTGGTCACCGTCACAACCGAGCGAGCCATGCAACTGGCCGTCCGCGCCGATGAGGAAATCAAGTCGGGAAACTACAGAGGCCCTCTGCACGGCATCCCATACGGCGTTAAAGACCTGCTGGCCACCTCCGGCGGCATACCGACCACCTGGGGCGCTGCGCCCTTCCGCAATCAGACCTTTGACTATGATGCGACGGTAATCAGGAAGCTGGAGGATGCGGGGGCCGTTCTGGCGGCCAAGCTGGCCATGGTCGAGCTGGCTGGTGGCCTCGGCTACCGCTACCCCGAAGCCTCCTTCAGCGGGCCGGGGATCAATCCTTGGAACAGCGCTTACTGGACGGGCGGCTCTTCCAGCGGCTCCGGTGCCGCTGTTTCCGCGGGGCTCGTTCCATTCGCTCTGGGTTCGGAAACCGGCGGTTCCATACTTTCTCCTTCCAGCAGCTGCGGCGTGACCGGAATGAGAGCCACCTACGGCAGAGTGAGCCGCTATGGTGCAATGGCTCTGAGCTGGACGCTGGACAAGATAGGCCCCATTGGCCTCACCGCTGATGATTGCGGCATCGTCTTGGACGTCATCGCGGGCTGGGACCCGTCAGATCCTTCCTCCTCGAAACGGCCGTACCAATACGATCCTCAGTATTCGTTCAGCAGCCGGCCCAGGCTTGCCGTGGTTGGTGATGATCTGGATGGAATACCGTCCGACGTGCGCGCCAATTTCGAGGAGTCTCTGCGGGTACTCTCCGCCGAAGCCGATATCACTGAAATCAAGGCGCCGGACTTCCCCTACGAAGCCGTCAACCAAACGATTCTCCAGGTCGAATCGGTCAGCGCGTTCGAGGACTTGATAGAGAGCGGAGTCGTTGCTGAGCTTACCGACCCGGGGAACCACTATGGCGGCTACGCGCGCACCGCCGTGCTGGCCCGTGATTATCTACGGGCCTTGCGCATCAGGCGCAAAGTTGCCCTGGAGATAGACGAACTGCTCTCCAATTATGACGCCATCGTTTCCCCTACCAAGCCTTTGACTTCCGTGCCATTTGGAGAGGAGAAGGGCAGCGACGTGTCGCCCGCACCGCGCAACACTGTCAGCTCACTGGCGAACCTGGCTGGACTGCCTGCTATTTCGGTGCCGAACGGCTTTGGAGACCACAATCTGCCCACCGGACTGCGGTTCACGGGGAGGGCCTACAGGGAAAATACCGTCCTGGCCCTGGCTCGCGTCTATCAATCGCTTACCGGCTGGCACCTGGAACACCCGGCAGTGGCCCCGTGAGACGTGATGTGTACTGGAGCGGAGCATGATTAAGCGTATGGCAAGAGTCCTTATATTTGATGGACGGCTGTACGAAGACGTGCGTGAAGGACAGACGGCAACCTTGGAAGCGCTGGGCGTGGTCCTTCTGGGGGGCATGTCTATAGCCCTGGGCTTGATCCTTGGCGTAGCCAGTGACAACGAACTCGCGGGGCGCGGGGTAATAATGCTCAGGAGTCTCTCCGCGGCTATAGTGGGGTGGATGGCGGTTAGTCTTCTTGCTACGGGTTTAGGCAGATTGTTGAGGAGGAAGACCACTCTCACCCATATGCTCCGCACCGTGGGGTATGCCAACGCTCCGGGCATATTCACCATCGTGATAGTAGTGGCTTCGGTCAACCAGTCGTTTGCCTTGATGCTCAACGCATTGATACTGGGCTGGATTGTGCTGGCTATATCGCAGGCAGTCAGCCGGAGCATAGACATGCCATTTTCGGTGGGGCTTTGGACGGGACTGGTCGGAATACTGATCATGGTAGCGATAAGAAACGTATTCACCAGCGCGTTGCTTTAGGTATAATGTGGTCTGTTTTTGCAAGGAAGAGCTAATCGTAATATGCATGACAAAATCAACGGAAATTCGCAAGCATGTCTGGAGAAATTCGTCTAGTACTCTTCCAAGACAAGCAAATTGCGTCACCTGCGGCATATCTATAGCTGAAGTACGGCGTGGGCATGCAGAAAATAGAAGAACCAAGTCAAATAGGCGCTGAAGCGGGAGCTTCCGCGCCGCCGCCAAAAAGATCTCGGAAATACCTGCTTCTTGCCCAGATAGTAGTCGGATTGGGGCTTAGCGCGTTATTGATATGGCTGCTCTTCCGAGGCCTGGACTGGCAGAGGCTCTTTGAAACCCTGAGGGCCTTCCCCATATATCTTTTCCTGCTGGCCTTGGGCGTGTTCCTGTTGGGCATTGCGGCAAGAGCCATGCGGTGGTACATACTGCTGCCCGGGGAACAGATCAGCTTCTGGCGCTTGTTCCTCATACAGAACGCGGGCATAGGTCTGAACAATCTGTCGCCGGTACGGCTGGTCAGCGAGCCTGTGCAGTTGGCGCTGGTGGTAAGAAGAGGCGGCGTCAATACGGCAACGGCGCTTGCCACGCTGGTCGTGGAACACCTGATGGACGTATTCGCGGTGTCCGTCATCCTCGCCATCAGTATCGTAGCGCTGCCGCAGCTGCGAGGCTTCAGCATTCAGGTGGGCGCCGTGATCATCCTGGCATTCTTCACCTTGGTGGTGCTTTTTGCCGTAGCCAAGGGTATGGATGCGGTGCCGGGGTCCGGCAGGCTGCCGTTCCTGCACAAAGCTATGGCCGCTGTTAGGACCTTGGGAAGCTCACCGCTGCGTCTGTTCCTCTCATTTCTGTCCACGGTAGTCCACTGGGGACTTCTCACCCTGAGCGGTTGGATAATTGCCCAGGGCGTTGGCATAGACATCCCGGTGGCTGCGATGGTTGTGCTCATAATGGGAAGCGTGTTCTTTGTCTCCATAGTTCCATCGGCTCCCGGCGGCATCGGAACGTTCCATGGCGCGGTGGTGTTCACAATGGCGCGATTGGGCATACTCAGTGAACCGGCGCTGGTCTTTGGGTTCATCATGCACATAATCCTGTTCATTCCTTCAACGCTGATAGCGATTGTAGTGCTGCCCAGAGAAGGCATACGGCTCTTCGGCAAGTCCCCCAACCTGGCTGTGAACGGCAATAAGGGAGAGAAGGTCCAGGCTGAAGGCAACTGACGAGGCAGACTAAAGACTGTTGAAATACCTGATGGCGTCTCTCAACGCTTGGATCAGGAAGTCCACTTCCTCATTGGTGTTGTACACGTAGAAGCTGGCGCGCCCCGATGCTGCAAGTCCCAGCTTGCGGTGCATGGGCATCACGCAGTGGTGACCGGTGCGGATGGCTATGCCCCTCTGGTCAAGGAAGGTGCCTAGGTCGTGGGGGTGGACGTGAGGGTTGTTGAAGGTGACCAGGCCGCCGCGTATGGAGGGGTCCCTGGGGCCCAGAATGTCCAGGTCCTCTTCCAGCGACTTGAACTCGCTCAAGGCGTAGGAGGTTATCTCCACTTCATGCTTGCGTACATTCTCCATCCCCAGCGCCTGTAGGTAATCTACGGCGGCGCCAAGGGCGACGGCGTCGGCGAAGTTGGGTGTGCCCGCTTCGAAGCGGTTGGGAAGGTCGTTCCACGTGGCGTGGTCGTACCAGACCTCGCGCACCATTTCGCCGCCGCGAAGGAAGGGGTCCATGCCTTCCAGTACGGAAGGTTTGACGTAAAGGACGCCGATACCGGGAGGGGCCATCATCTTGTGCCCGGAAAAGGCCAGGAAGTCGCAGTCTATGCTGGCGACGTCCACCGGCATGTGGGGCACGCTTTGAGCGGCATCGATAAGAATGGCCGCTCCTACCGCGTGGGCACGCCGGGCCAGGTCTGCGACGGGGTTGGTTGCGCCCAGGAAGTTGGATACGTGTACCACGGCCACCAGCTTGGTGCGAGGGTTGATCAGGTCGTCTAGGGATGTCGTGTCCAGGGTTCCATCATCTGCTGCCGGTATGTGACGCAGTGTTGCGCCGGTCATCGCGGCGACCTTTTGCCAGGGCACCAGGTTGCTGTGGTGCTCCATCTCAGTGGTGACTATTTCGTCGCCGGGGCCTATGTTCTGCATAGCCCAGGTGCTTGCCACCAGGTTGATGGCCTCCGTGGTGTTCCGCACGAAGATGATGCTTTCCACGGCGGGAGCATTGATGAAGTCGGCAACTTTCTGGCGTGCGCCTTCGTAGTGGTCGGTGGCTTCCATGCTCAGCGTGTGGACTCCCCGGTGCACGTTGGAGTTGAAGCTCTGGTAGACCTCTACCAGGGCATCGATAACCTGCTGGGGCTTCTGTGAAGTGGCGGCATTGTCCAGGTAGACCAGTGGCACGCCGTTGACGCTCCTGGAGAGGATGGGGAAGTCCTTGCGTATGTCTCTAGCGTTGAACATTGGTTGCTTTCAGCGGGCGGCGCTTTCCGCTATGGCGTCTTGCAGCGCGCTCCAGGTCAGAAGTGCGCATTTGATGCGTATGGGGAACTCTCGTACCCCCCGCAGCACGGCCAGCTCTCCTAAAGATTCCTCTTGATCGGGGCTTAGCTCGTTGCCCTGCATCATCCCTTTGAAAACCGCCACCATTTCACTGGCATCCGCGACAGTGCCTCCCTTGATTGCCTCCGTCATCATGGAAGCGGACGACTGGCTGATGGCACACCCTTCACCGTAGAAGCCCACGTCTGAGACCAGACCGGCGTCGTCCAGTTTTGCCGTGAGCACCACCCGGTCCCCACAGAAGGGGTTGAACCCTTCAGCTTTGAGATCGGGTTCTTCCAGGAGGTGATGATTTCGCGGGTTCTTGTAGTGGTCCAGGACTATTTCTTGGTATAAGGAATCCAATCCTTCCATTTGCATATTATCTTATCGTTCAGTTGGCTCTCCCGGGTTACTCCTCCGGGGATGATTCCATGAGCCACTCCTCCAGTTTGGAGTGGACAAGACCGCTGACGTGTTCGCGCAGCTGGTCCTGGTTGATGCTGTCTATGACCTCGGCCACGAAGCCGTGGATTACGAAATTGCGGGCGGTGATCTCGTCCATCCCGCGAGAGCGCAGGTAGAACATCCACTCGTCGTCAATCTGGCCGCAGGCCGCGCCGTGGCCGCATCTTACGTCGTCCGTATATACCCAGAACGCGGGCTTGGTATACGCCTCCGCTTCTTTGGAGAGCAGGAGATTCTTGTCCACCTGGTATGCGTTGACGCCCTTGGCGTCTTCACGGACTATTATGCTGCCGTGGAACACGGAGCGCGATTTGCCGTCCAGGATTCCCTTGTACAGCTCGTTGGCCGTTGTATCGCCCTTGATGTGCTCTATGATTACCTGGTTGTCCACGTGCTGCGTTCCGCTGACCATGTAAAGCCCGTTGAGCATGGTGGAAGCTCCTTCTTCCGTCATGCGGGCGTTGAGGTTGTTCCTCACCAGGCCTCCACCCAGGTCTATATTGACCGATGAGAAGTAGCTGTCCCTGGCCAGAACCGCTTCCGTATTGGTTACGTGGTACGCCTTTTCGGAGTGGCGCTGCATCTTGTAGTACCTCAGGGAAGCGCCTGCGCCAAGCACAATCTCCGTGACCGCGTTGGACAGGTAGACGCCGTTTGAAAGCCCCACGTGGCTCTCTATTATGCTGGCCGAAGCGTCCCGGCCTGTGAGAATAAGAGCGCGTGGGTAGACGTCTATCTCTTCATCGTGGCTGGTGGTGATGAACAGGAGATGGATGGGCTCTTCCAGTATTGCGCCGTCGTCCAGTTGGATGAAAGCGCCGTCCTGGAGAAAGGCGGTGTTGAGAGCGACAAAGGCGTTGTCGTCATAGGCCATGTGTTGCGCCACGTGCTGCTCCACCAAAGAGCCGTCGCCGGACAGCGCCGAGGCGATGCTCTCTATCCTCGCGCCATTGGGCAGAGAGTCGAGAGAGGATAGCTGCGGGTTGAATTTGCCGTCCACGAACACGGCTAGGTGCCACTGCTCATGCCCCGGGTTGTAGGGGAGAAGCTGTGCCGAGTCTACGGCGTTGGCCTGCGTGGCGGGCCGGAAGGCGCGCCTGGCAAGAGGGCGAATGTCCGTGTACTTCCACTCTTCATTGCCGCGCCGCGCTGTGGGGAGCCCCAGTTCGTTGAACTTGGCAAAAGCCGACTTGCGCAGTTCTTGCGCCCAAGAGGGGTGGGTAGGGTTCTCCAAAGAATCGAAGGCGGCGGTGTAGTTCTCCAAGCTGGTTAGCTGTTGTGTTGCCATGTGATCAACCGCTGACGGATCTGGCGGCTTCCTCGAACTCGTCGTAGCCGTTTGCTTCTATTTCGTGCGCAAGGCTCGCCCCGCCCGACTTGACGATGCGCCCGTCTATGAGCACGTGGACAAAGTCCGGCGACAGATAGTTCAGAATGCGCTGGTAATGAGTAACCAGCAGTATGGCGTGGTCGGAGCGGCGGAAGCCGTTGATGCCTGCCGCCACCTCTCGCAGCGCGTCGATGTCTAGGCCGGAATCCGTCTCGTCCAGGATGGCAAGCCGTGGTTCTAGCACCGCCATTTGGAATATCTCCATGCGCTTCTTCTCACCGCCGGAGAACCCCTGGTTGACGTTGCGCTGCACAAACGCCGCGTCCATCTCCAAACTGGTCAGTTTTTCCCTCAGTAGGCGGTTGAACTTGATGGGGTCAAGCTCCTCTTCGCCCCGGCTCTTGCGCAATGAGTTATAGGCGGATCGGAGGAACTGGTCAAAGCGGACGCCGGGAATCTCCACGGGGTGCTGGAAAGACAGGAAGATTCCGGCCCTGGCGCGGAACTCAGGCAGCATCTCCAGGAGCGGCTCCCCGTCCAGTGCGGCATCGCCGGAAAATACCGTATAGCCGGTGTGACCGGCCAGCACGTTGGCCAGGGTGCTCTTTCCTGAGCCGTTGGGGCCCATGATGGCGTGCACTTCGCCTTCTTTGACGGTGAGGCTGATCCCTTTCAGGATCTCCACCTCTCCCACTCCGGCGTGGAGGTCTTTGATTTCAAGTAGTGTCATTTATGTTTCCCGTCATTCCCGTGCTTGACGCGGGAATCCATGTGAGGAGAGACCGCCACTGCACTGTCATTCTGAACGGAGCGCAGCGAAGTGAAGAATCCAAAGCCTCTGCCTGCAAATCTGAATCGCCTTGAAAGAAACGCAGCTCTGCTCATCCCACGGTTCCTTCCAGGTTCGCCTCTAACAGTCTGGTCGCTTCTACGGCGAACTCAAATGGAAGCTGCTTGAACACCTCTTTGCAGAAGCCGTTGATGATCATGCCGTGGGCGTCCTCTATGGAGATGCCGCGCTGGTTGCAGTAGAAGAGCTGGTCTTCACTGACACGCGACGTGAAAGCTTCGTGCTCCAGGTGGGACAAGTTGTTCCGCACCTCCACGTAGGGCGTGGTGTGTGCGCCGCACTGGTCGCCGATGAGCAGCGAGTCGCACTGGGTGAAGTTCCAAGTGTTGTCGGCGGAGGGCATGACCCGAACCAAGCCGCGGTAGGTGTTCTGTCCCTGCCCCGCGGATATGCCCTTTGCAATGACGGTGCTGCGGGTGTTCTTCCCGATGTGGATCATCTTCGTGCCCGTATCGGCCTGCTGGCGACCCTTGGCCAGCGCCACCGAGTAGAACTCGCCGATGGAGTTGTCGCCCTGTAGGAGCACGCCCGGATACTTCCAGGTGATTGCCGAGCCGGTCTCCACCTGCGTCCACGATATCTTGGAGTTCTTGCCCAGGCACTTGCCCCGCTTGGTAACGAAATTGTAGATGCCGCCAACCCCGTTTTCATCTCCGGGGTACCAGTTCTGGATGGTCGAATACTTGATCTCGGCGTTATCCAAAGTGACCAGCTCTACCACGGCGGCGTGAAGCTGGTTCTCGTCGCGCATGGGGGCGCTGCAGCCCTCCAGATAGCTGACGTAGCTGCCTTCGTCCGCAATGATTAGGGTGCGTTCAAACTGCCCGGTGTTCTCCGCGTTGATGCGGAAATAGGTGGTCAGCTCCATGGGGCAGCGCACGCCCTTGGGTATGTAGCAGAAGGAGCCGTCCGAGAAGACCGCCGAGTTCAGCGTCGCATAGAAGTTGTCGGTGTACGGCACCACCGAGCCGAGGTACTTTCGCACCAGGTCCGGGTAGTCGCGGATGGCTTCCGACATTGAGCAGAAGATGATTCCCTGCTTGGCCAGCGTCTCTTTGAACGTGGTGGCGATTGAAACGCTGTCGAAGATGGCGTCCACTGCGACACCGGCAAGGCGCTTCTGCTCTTCCAGAGGTATGCCCAGCTTTTCATAGGTCTTCAGGATCTCGGGGTCCACCTCGTCCAGGCTTTCGTAGGTAGGTGTCTCTTTGGGCGCCGAATAGTAGGAGATGGCCTGGAAATCTATGGGCGGATAGTGAACGTTGGCCCACGTGGGGATTTGCTCCCGTTCCACCAGCTTCATGAAGTGGTGGAAAGCCTTCATGCGCCATTCCAGCATGAACTCCGGTTCGTTCTTCTTGGCCGATATCCAGCGTATCGTCTCTTCGGTCAGGCCGGGAGGCGCCGACTCCTGTTCGATGTCGGTGACCCAGCCGTACTTGTAGTCCTGCGCCGCAACGTCCTTGACGACTCTGTTGGTCTCTGTGGCGGCATTGTCTGTTGTGGTCATTGATTTACCTCAGCCGTTTGCCTGGACGGTAAGCCAGGCAACGGCTAATCATTACGGCTCTGAAACTCGAATTGTTGACCTATAAGGTCAACAAACTATACTAGCACTTGAGCTTTAATTGGGCAAACTATATCAGAAGCCATGTTACATTATGAAATATGGTGCCTGCTACTCGGCGGTATCAATGTTCTGCGTGTATTGGCAAGATGGCTCGGACCCGTACCGAGTACATCCCAAGAACTCACCTCTCCTACCGTTTCTCACTACAAGGTGACCCCTGTTACATCCTGGACACTTCGGCGCTAGCGAACCGAGCTGCCTTAGGCTGCCGGACTGCTCGCGTAACTCGGTAACAAACACCGAGGGCCTGAACGGATCGGTGACGAGATAAGCGCCGATCCGTGCGCGGGTCATCGCCACGTAGAAGAGTCGCCGCTCCTCTGCAAACGGGTAGGGTTTCTCGGAGGTTGGAGGCAACACGAGTTCAAGCAGGGAGTTATCCTCGATTCGCGAGGGAAAGCCCCAGCGTCCGTCCTTAAGGTCTAGCACGACCACATAATCCGCTTCGCGTCCCTTCGCACTGTGAACGGTGCTGAACTCCTCTGACGGTGTTCTGACTTGGGACGCATCTTTGCTGAAGTTGTAGCGTCCCAGCACTAGGATAGAGTACCCATTGCCTCGTTCAGATGCCTCAATGTCCTCCCGAACTTTCTGGAGGCCGGTGGAGGGATCATCGGCTGCAACGATGGTGATTCCCTTGTCTTCTGCGCTGCTCGCGGATGTCAAAGTCCGTTGCGTCTGTTCCGGGTTGCGCTGTACGAACGCGGTCGATGGAGCGAGAATACCTTCGCCAAAGCGGAAAGTGCTGCTCAGCACTCGGGTCTGTACATGGCCCAGATAGTTGCCGCAGTTCCGTAAAAGTCCCACGTCACTTCCAGCGAAGCGGTTGATTGACTGCCAGTCGTCACCCACGAGGAAGTAGGCTGTGTCGTCGCGTTTAAGGGCTTCAAGCAGCTTCATTCGCCCGGCAGAAATGTCCTGAAATTCGTCGACCAGGACGTACCGATATTGGGAGGTCCAGTTGCCTTCGCCAATATGGTGAGCGGCAAGGTTTATCAGGTCATGAAAGTCCAGCTTCTTTTCGGCCCTGAGCTGTTGCTCGTATCTGGCGCGCACCTGCTCGAAGACCCTGAGAAATGCCTCGTAGAGCCATAGCATGCCCTGCTTTTTGGCTCGGTCGAGCAAATCTGCGGGCGACAGGTTGTTGGTTTTAACGTGGTTCAGGAACTTTGCTATCAACCTTGCCAGCGATTCGATGAGTAACTGGGCCAGCATCAGGATCGACTTTCTTTGCGAGACTGAGACGCGCTCCAGGCCGACCCCTTCTTTTTCGAGCCGCCTTCCCAGATCGTCTAGGAGAGTGCCTTCCCAGTGTTGCCAGCTATAGGTTTCGATGAGTTTCGTACCGTGTTTCTTGTGTATCTGTCTCTGCCACTCCACCTTTTCTTTGTACCCCTCCCAACCACATGGGGGGTTGCCATCTTCGTCCAACGCTTGGTGCTCTATATAGATGTCGTAGTCGGGAAGATAGAAGTCCGGATGATACTGGCGGAACTCCCGCGTCTGGGTTCGCACCGGGTAAGGGCGTTCATAGCAGAACTTCACGCCGCGTTTCGTGAGGTAGTTTGCAATCTCCAACTCCTCAAAGCTCCTGACTTGTGCGCCACTCAAGCTCTGAAGATCGACACTGCGTATGTACTCGTCGTAATCCTCTTGCGTGTCGAAGTCGAAGACCGATTCGTAGACCCCATAGTAGGAGGTGATGAAATCGGAGATGGCATCCGATTCCTGCGGGTCATCCAAGAGTTCGTTGAGAATATCCTTGAGGGTGCCGTGCAGTTCCGACTCCTCCGTGAGGATGGGCTTGATCTTTTCAACTTCAGCGATCACGCGGAGACCGAAGGCATGGAAGGTGCGTACGTGCGCCGCCGAGAGATCGCCTGCAAGCCGTTCCCTTATCTCAGCAGCCGCTTTGCGGTTGAACGCCAACACCAGTACCTCATCCGGTGAAACACCTTGATTGCGAACGAGATGGGCAACCTTGCCAACGATTACCGATGTCTTGCCCGTTCCTGCTCCCGCGAGCACAAGTGTCGCGTCCTCGTCGGTGGCGACGGCCTCGGCCTGTTCATTCGTTAGAGGGTTCGGCAGTGCGCCGAGCGTAGCGCCCTTAACAGCGGGGACGTTGGTGGAAACAAAGAGGCTGTTCGCTTCATTTCTTGCCGCCTCGAAATTCTCATCCTGTTCGAGGCGCTCAAGCCGGCCCAGCGCCTCCTTCGCTTCTCGTTCGAGGTGTTTTCTTATGAAGCCATCACACTCCCGAAGGATCGGTGCGATAGCTTCGTGATGCGTGAGCGAGTTGTGGTATCTGACATAGCGGTCTCCCGCTAAGAGCTGATGCAGTTCCTCATCTAGCTGCGTCAGCCGTGGATTCAGAACCCTGGCTCTTCTGACGGCTTCCGCCTCGGCTAATTTGCGGATGCGCGCAGCTTCCTCAAGCGCAGCATCGCGGATTAGCTCGGCTTCCCTCTGGTCAAGTCCTCCGATGGACCGCTTGCTGCCGTCGCTCTGGCGAATTATCAACCGACGCCAGAACCATGACCGTCGGACCGTAATTGAACCGATGGTGACGACTGGTATTTTGACCCGTACGTCACCGGGGGATTGTTCAATGTGAATCGTCTCATCGGTCAGTGAGACGCGCGATGGGCCCAAAGTGAATAAACGGTAGAGCCAGGCACTATCGGCTGTAATATGGTGGTGCGGTTTCATGTCAATTCCGGTAGTGGATTATGGCAGAAGCGTTAGAGCTGGCATGGGGCATCCTCCACTGTTCGATGAATTTGCAGACCTACCTTGCTCTGGTCAACAGGAACGCCACCAGTTCACTGAGGTGGCGATGGTGGTAGGGATGTAGCTCCGCCGCGCCGATGGTCTCCATGGCTTGGCGTCCTAGCTCCTCAGTGAGAGCCTCGGCGCGTTCCTTGGAGCCCGTCTTTTCAAGCATGTCCAGCACCTGTTCAACGTCGGCCTCATCAACGGACTCCTTGCTGAGAACGTCTTTGATGCCCCTGATGGTAGAGTCGTCACCGTGTTCAAGCGCGTGGACAACGGGGAACGACTTCTTCTTGCGCTGGATGTCGCTTCCCACGCCTTTGCCCGTGACCGAGGGATCGCCCCAGACTCCAAGGATGTCGTCCCGTATCTGGAACAGATTGCCCAGGTGACGTCCCGCTTGCGCCATCAAGGACGCCATTTCACGGTCGCCTGAACCTATGAACGCGCCCACCTCCAGGGCGCACGAGATGAGTGCGCCTGTCTTGCGTGAAATCATGTCCAGGTACTCGCCGGTGGTGACGTCCAGCCGTTGCTCGAACGATATGTCCAGATACTGCCCTTCGATCATCTCCAGGCTGCTTTGGGTGAGGCGGGATGAAGCGTAGAGAAGCCGTTCTTCTGGGACTTTCTGCGATTGGGACAGAGCCAGGAAGGCGAGATTGAACATCACGCTGCCTGCGGTAAGCGCTTTGGGCTCACCCCAGATGGCCCACAGCGTAGGACGATGGTGCCTCTGCACGTCCCTGTCCTCTATGTCGTCGTGGATCAGGGAGAAGTTGTGGATCATCTCCATGGCGGATGCGGCGGCCATAGCGGATTCCATGGCGCCGCCGGCAGCCTGGCAAGCGAGAAGGAGCAGCGCTGGCCGCAGTCGTTTGCCCTCGGCGTCATTCCTGGGATTGCCGTCTTTGTCGCACCAGCCCATGTGGTAGCGCAGCGGGGTATATGGAGCGATGTTCTGCTGGGGAATCTCTTGCTGGAGAGCGTTCTCCACAAGCTCGCGGTATTCCTCAAGGACGGAGGGTAGGTCTACGGAGGAGGCCGGCTGCGAGCGGCCGGTTTCAGCCATTCTGCACGCCATCGTTCTGGGCAGCTACGCTGGGCTGGACGCAGAGGCGCTTCAGGTCCTCCATGTACTCGGGCAGGTGGACTTCTATGTGCTTCCGTACAGCAGCATCCATCGCAGCTCCTTCACAAACCTCTTCCCCCTTGATGGGGGAAGACTGAGATGGGGGTGACCGTACGCGGCCACGACCCCTCCGCCGCTCCGCAGATTATAGCAGATGGCCCCTGTCCTTTCTCGTTGACAGTGGAATGGCCGTGGGAAGATACTGTCTGTGCAAGGCAACCTTCACAAAGCCTCTTCCTCCTTGATGGGGGAAGATTGAGATGGGGGCGAACCGTGGCAAAGGGAGGAACAGTGAGTACTACGTCTGTGTTGACGCGTGAAGACCTCAATTCGGCGATAGAGCAGGCGCCAAGAGTGCGCTTGGCCAATATTCCCACGCCCATGGAAGAGCTCTCCAGGCTGAGCGATGCGCTGGGCGGCCCCCGCATCTTGGTCAAAAGGGACGACCTTACGGGGCTGGGGTTCGGCGGCAACAAGGTGCGACACATGGAGTTCTGCATGGGAGACGCCCTGGCCAAAGGATGCGATACCTCTGTAAACGCCAACCTCTGGGTATCCAACAACTCCAGGATCATCGGCGCGGCCTCCAAGAAGGTCGGCATGCGCTACATCTGCGTCGTCGTCGGCGGCAAGGACAGGCCGGTGCAGGGCAACATGCTTCTGCTTGATTTGATGGGCACGGAGATGCACCTCACCCAGGATAGGGACATGGACGAGGGTAGGCGGTTGGCCGAGGAGCTGGCCGACCAGGTGAAACGCGAGGGCGGCAAGCCCTACCTGCACACTGCAGAGCCGATGTCGCGTGGGTCCGGCTCTATGGGCTATCTCAACGCTACCCTGGAGATACAAGAGCAGTTGGATGAAATGGGCGTGGACAATGCCAAGGTCTACGTTGTAACCGGGGCATCGCATGGAGGGCTGGCGCTAGGCGCAAAGGCGCTGGGCCTGCCCTGGAGCATCACCGGGGTGCAGGTTGCCCCGACTTCGGTTTACTTTGCCGACACGGTAACCTGGGCCAACACCGCGGCGCAGGCGCTGGAGCTTCCCCTGCGTTTGGACTGGGAGGACGTTATCGAGACATCCGACTACATAGGGCCCGGCTACCCCGACCCCAGCTCGGAGTGTGCCGAAGCGATACGCTTGATGGCCGAGCTGGAGGGGATCATCCTTGAACCCGTGTATACGGGCAAGGCGCTGGCGGCGGTGATAGACCACGTGCGACAAGGAGTCCTCACCTCCGAGGATACCGTGCTCTTCATGCACACGGGGGGACTGCCTGAACTGTTCAGCTTCGCCGAAGAGTTGAAGCGATAGGCTGCGCCCCATTCCCGTCATGCCCGTGACGACGGGCATCCAGGGCGTACGTGGGGCCGTTGCCTGGTTGAGCTATCATTCTGAACAGAGTGAAGAATCCAAAGCCGTCTGCACCCAATCTCCCTCCCGCTCAGGGCGAGCCGCCAGGTTTGCTGGCGCCTCCATTCGCGGTCGCCTGAAGTCGGAGTCCAAGGGCGCGCACCACCTTTAGAACAGTGCCAAACTCCGGGTTGCCATTGGGAGACAGCGAACTCCCTTCGCCCATCCCGGTTTCCCGCTCTATTGCCGCCATGCGCCGGGCGTGGGCAATGTCTTCCAACGTCGCTATAATCAGGCTCAGATCGCCGTCTTCAAGGGCCGCGCTCAGGTAGGCGGCCATGTCCTCATCGGTCTCAAGATGCTCCGCCGGATCCCACGGGTGGGTTTGAGTCTCTGCCATAGTCATGCCTCCTGAAGTCCTCTGGCCAATTCCAGTGCCCTTCGTATGTCCCGCTCCTGGCTATCCTTGTCCCCTCCGGCCAGAAGCACCACCAAGGCCTGTCCTCGCTGCACGAAATACACGCGGTAGCCCGGTCCATAGTCGATTCGAATCTCTGAAACTCCTTCACCTACCGGTCTTACATCCCCTGTGTTGCCCAGCGACAACCGCCGTATGCGGATGTCGATTCGCGCTCGCGCCTGCCTGTCTCTGAGCTTCCTGAACCAACGGGCATAGACCTCGGTCTGGCGAATCTCTACCATCAAGTTTGATTATAGCATTGTAGGGGCGGTTCGCGAACCGCCCTGGGGCTGGACACCCTCTCAGTCTGTCCGCACCGCCGCATCCCTACGCCGCAACATCCCCAGCCTTGTTCTCCCTCAGCAGCGGCAAGATCAATATCAACGCCCCGGATACCACGGCCAGGATCAACACGCCGGAGGTGAGCGCGCCCGTGAGATCGCGGAGGAATCCGAGAAGGAACGGCCCTCCGAAACCTCCGATTTCGGCGGCGGCGAAGAACAGCCCCGCCGCCGTGCCTATCCGCTTCGCGCCGATGCGAGGCGTTTCCATCAGTATGAGGGTCTGTATCGGCATCATCGGGCCCCTCACCACGTTCGACGCTATCAGTGCAACGATGAGCGCTAGTCCGGTGGTGTAGGCCAGTCCCACGGTCGCCACCACGGCCACGCCAAGCAGCAGCGCCATGGTCAGGGCGCGGTAACCGTGCCTGGCCAGCGGCGGTATTACAAGCAGCCCGGAGACGCCGATGGCAGTGCCCAAAGCGGTCCAGATACCGGCCTGGGTGATGGTCATGCCTCCTTCTTGGAGGAGGGTGGGCAGCCAGTTGCTGAGGCCGTGGTTGAGCAAAAAGGTCGCAAAGGCCATCACCAGTACGATTTGCATGTTTCTCAGACGGAGCAGTTGGTACATCACGGTCAAGCTCGACTCCTTCTCGGAGGTCGCATCGCCGCTTTCCGAAGCGGGTAGGGGAGCGTCGCGGGAGAAGAGCCACCAGGCCGCTATGATGACCAGTATAATCGCTCCGTAGACTAGAGATATGCCCCGCCAGCTTCCCGTAAGGGGCATGACCACTCCGGCGGCGGTGGCTAGGGCTATCGCCATGCCGCCCAGCGGCCCGGTGGTATAGATGCCGGCGGCTAGGTTGCGCTGGTTCCCCTGGAACCACAGCGAGACCACTTTGGGAGCGCCTATGGAGATTATGGGGCCACCCACTCCGAACAGTGCCACCGCGAATAGCAGTGTGTAGAAGTCCACGGCAAGGCCGCGCAGCACCAACGACACCCAGATCATGACTACGCCGATGCCCAGCGATCTCCGCACGCCCAGGCGGTCTACGATTGCGCCCAGCGGCGAAGCGGTGAAGATGTAGACGAACTGCCACGCGCCAAGAACAAGCCCCATCTGGCTGAACGACATGTTCAGGTCTTTGAGGATTGGATCGACCAGTGGCGGGATGGTTGCTACGGTCACGCCAAAGGAGGCGTAGAGGAGCCAGATCAAAAAGAGCATGACCCAGCGATAGGGGTTCGCCTCCGTCACGGCTTGCTGTGGAGGCGGGGTAGCGGGCTGACCGGTGCTCACGCTCACAATATACGTGCAGATTGGGCAGGGTGGCAAATGCGTCGCTGTTTGCGTTGTGCCTACGGATAGGGTAGGGTAGGCCTCTCCATTCTGTGACACCAGGTGTTCCCAGTGAAGAAACCTAGGTTCTTCTATGGTTGGTATATAGTCGTCGCCGGCTTCTTCGGCAATGTCGCGGCTGGCGGCATCCAGAGCTTCACCTTCGGAGTAATCTATCCCGCAATGAGCGATGCCCTGGGCTGGGGCCGCGGTGTGGTCTCCGTGGGATTGGCGCTCCGTCCCCTGGGAGCCGCATTTATGGGGCCCATCTTCGGCCCCTTGATCGACCGCTTTGGAGCGCGCTGGCTCATGTTCTTCTCGGCTCTCGTCGGCGGCATAGCTACCATAGCCGTCGCCGAAGTCACCGAGGTCTGGCAGTTCTACGTTGTCTACGGCATAGCGGGGGCGCTCACCTTCACCGGCGTGGGAGACCTGATAGCAACCGCGGTGATACCCAAGTGGTTCGTAAGACGCAGGGCTAGGGCGCTGGGTCTGGCCACCATGGGAAACCCTGCGGCGGGTATGGTGGTGGCTCCTATACTGGCTTTCATCGTCATGGCGTACGGCTGGCAGGCCGGATGGTGGTTCCTCGGTCTGATGATTCTGTTCATAGGCATACCGGCGTCGACACTGATGCGACGCCAGCCTGAAGACATGGGACTGCAACCCGACGGCGATACGGATGATGAGGAGCCGGAACTCCCTGGTCAGCCCGCTCGTATACCCAGGCACGCTGCGGAGGTGCAGTGGAGGCCCGGAGAGTCGGTGAGGACGCTGTCCTTCTGGCTGTTGCTGGCGGGCTTCACCATTGGTCTGACCGCGGTGGGAGGAGTGGTCCTCCACGAATTCGCCTTTCTCACGGAAAGTGGCCTGTCATCGCCGGTGGCGTCCGCCGTGCTTGCAACGCATGCCCTGGGCGCGGCGCTGGCCAGGCTGCTCTGGGGCGTTCTGGCGGATAGGTTCACCATCAGGTACGTGATGGCGGCGATATTCTTCTTCTCCGCGTCTGGCTTGGGCATTCTGCTGGTGTCGCAGAGCGCGCCGTTTGCCTTTATGTTTGCCGCGGTGTACGGCCTGTCCGTAGGCGGCACCGGGGTCGTACAGCCGACCATGTGGGCGAACTACTTTGGACGCGGCTTCATTGGAGCCATACGCGGCATCACCATGCCGGCGCAGCTGGTCAGCGTGGCGGGCGGCCCGGTTATGGCCGGCGTCCTCTACGACGTGACGGGAGGCTACGTGTTGCCCTACCAGATATTCTTCATCACCCTTGTCGTAGGCGGTGTGCTCATGCTGTTCACCGTCCCTCCCAGAAAGAAGACGCCCGTAGCCGTGGAAAGTCCCCAAACGGCAGACTAGGTTGACAACTGAAACGCTGGTAATAGAATCCCCTCAAACCATTCCGGTAGGTAACGGATGAACGGAATCCATGACATGGGCGGAATGCACGGCTTTGGCCCCGTTGAGCGCGAGGAGAATGAGCCTGTCTTCCACGAGAAGTGGGAGGGTCGCGTCTACGCCATGAACAGGCAGCTAAGGCAGTTCCTGGTCACGGACGCGGGAGGCTTCCGATACGCCATCGAGCGGATACCCCCGGCCACGTACCTCGCCTCCAGCTACTACGAAAAGTGGCTGCTGGCAGTGGAGCGCCTGCTCATGGAAAACGGCGTAATCACAGCCGAAGAGCTGGATAGCAGGACGGCCTTCTACGAGGAGAACCCGCAGGCAGAGGTGCCGCGGAGTGTCGATCCCCAGCGAACCGCTGAGGTCATGCGCCGCATCCTAACCCGTGCGCCTTTGCACAAGGAGATAGGGGTCAAGCCAAGGTTCAATGTGGGAGACGCGGTACGGGCGCGCAGCTTCAATCCGATCGGCCATACGCGTCTGCCCAGGTACATACGTGGCAAAACGGGCGAGATAGCCCTCTACCACGGTGTGCACGATTTTGAGGATACGGTAGCGGCAGGGACTGAGGCAAAGCCTCAGCCGGTCTACGCCGTTAGCTTCGACGCCGCGGAGGTATGGGGAGATTCGGCGGAAGCCAACCAGCGCATTTACATCGATATGTGGGAAAGCTATTTGGAACCCGTCAAGGAGGGGACATGAGCGGAGACCATGGAACGCACAATCCTGAGCCGGAGCCGTATCCCGCGCTGCGTGCCAAGGCGCTGGAGTCCCTGCTGGTCGAAAAAGGACTCATAGACAGCGGCGCCATCGATGAGATAGTGCGCACCTATGAGCAGGACATAGGGCCTTTGAACGGGGCGAAGGTGGTGGCAAGGGCCTGGAGCGACCCCGACTATAAGAGACGGCTGCTGGCGAACGGAACGGACGCCATAGCCGAGATGGGGTTCCAAGGCGCCCAGGGAGCCGAGATTGTGGTGCTGGAGAACACGCCGCAGCTCCACAACATGGTGGTCTGCACGCTCTGTTCCTGCTACCCCTGGCCGATACTGGGCTTGCCTCCGACATGGTATAAGTCCGCGCCGTACCGCTCCCGGGCTGTTATAGAGCCAAGGGCCGTACTGGAAGAGTTCGGGCTGGAACTGGACGATTCCGTGGAGGTCAGGGTGTGGGACAGCACCGCTGAGGTCAGGTATATGGTCCTGCCTGAGCGCCCGCAGGGCACCGATGCATTGAGCGAGGCAGAGTTGGTTAACCTCGTCACCCGCGACTCCATGATAGGCGTCGCCATAGCTAAGTCTCCTGCAGAGGTGGCATGATGAGCACGGACGCCGACATGCAGATAGCCAACATGGATGGTGAAGCGGCGCTTCCCAGGAGCAACGGCGAACTGGTATTCCAAGCTCCGTGGGAGGGTCGCGCTTTTGGTATTGCCGTAGCCATGAACGAGGACGGCTTGTACAGCTGGCGTGAGTTCAGAGACAGGCTTGTCGAAGAGATTGCTGCTGCAGGGGAGGACGCCACTGGCGCCACCTACTACGAGCAGTGGCTGGCCTCACTGGAAAAGCTGGCAATACAGCGAGGATTCGTTACGCCGGAAGAGATGAACGCCCGCACGGAGGAGTACGCCTCCGGAGAGCGCGACGACGACCACGACGACCATGATGACCACGAAGACCACTAAGAGGTAACGGTTTCCGGCCTGGCGTCTTCTGGCATAACGATGCTTTGGCGCCGGTCTATTCGAACTGGTCCTCCACGCCGTTGAAGTCAGTGTCCACTATGATGAACTGGTGCTGGAAGAAGTCATGGATCGTGCCGGCCTCTATGAGCGTCCTGTAGTAGCCCCTGGACTCCCCTTCAGCGTTGGTGATGGTGATGGGGAAACGGCCCTGAATGTCGAAGGGCCACTCCGTAGAGATGAAGACGGCAGCCCCGTTGTTGATCGGGGCAGTGTGCTCTTCGCCAAGTATTTCGATTCTAGCCGTGCCTTCGGGCGCCCCATCCACTCCGATCATGATGACATAGTCTCTCCCCTTGGCCTGCTCGAACTCCTTGAGGCCGAAGAAGTAGAAGGAGTCCCCGGCGCCCTCGTCGTGCTCTATGTAGTCCGTGAAGGTCACCGTTTCCTTGTACAGCCCGATGGGGAAGTTCTCCATCTCGAGCTCCACGGGAGAGCGCCATCCGAATCCTCTTGGAGCGCCGTCCGGACGCCTGTCCCACTCAGTCTCGAAGGTGTACGTGGCGTACTCCTGGCCGTAGGCGTCGGCGACTTCCACGGCAAAGCTGGTTCCCTGGGTATCGACGACATGCCATCCATCGTCTCGAAGGCTTGTCGATAGCCATTCAGGTACCTCCTTGACTTCATCTTCGGTTAGGGTCCAGATCCTTCCATTAGGGATTGCATAGCCAAAAGCAAAATGCTGCTCCCCAGTCTTCCCATAGGTTCGGGTAACCCAGAGTACGTAGGCGCCCTCGTCCAGTTGCCGCCCATTGAACACCGGCAATGTGTCAAGGTACTCCCCAAGGGGGTAGCCGTTCAGCTCCGGCACTAGGGTTTCCCACATGTTGATCACGTCTGCGCGGTTGGGACGCCAGTCCGGGTCGGACCGGATTGTCTCGTAGTAGAGGGACATGAATTCCCTCATGAAGCTGGGGTTCTCCCGGACCATCATCTGGAAGGTTGTGGCGACTATGGCGTACCTGCTGGGCGAACCGGAAGAAGGGTTCCGAAAGTCACCGGCTCCCGTCCACCGGAGATTCTTGATGGCGTCGTAGCGTGTCGTTCCTGAGCTCCAATACTGAGACGGCCTCCCTTCCAGCAGTTGAATAGTCGCCGGGTCTTCAGGGTAGCTGCGCACGAACTCGTGGATGATCTCGAAGGCCATGCCTTCAGCCGTCGCCTCCTCGAACCCGGTCAGGGAATTGTTGTACACCCAGTTCTCGTCTCTCGTAATGGCGTATCGACCTTTCCACACGTGAACAAACTCGTGGACGATCAGCCTTGGGATGAAGCGCGCGTCAGTTTGAAGGGTCCGTCCATTGTCTAGTGTCGTGAAATATCTCCTGTTCTCCGCGTAGTCAATGAAGACGTTCAGCGTCTCACCGGGAGGTCCAAGGTGCTCGTAGATGAGGGGAAAGACTCGTTTCAGGAACTCCCGGTATTGGGCCTCGGCTTCCGGCGGGAACTCACTCGAGAATGTGTAGCTGATCCTGTTGGATGGGTCGCCTGGCACGGAGGGCTCGGGAAACTCTACGGCAGACAGATCAATGACGAAGCTGGGAAAGTCTGCCACAAAATATCCGTCCGGCGTGTTTTGCGAGAACCTACCCACCAGTGTCTCATCTCCCCTCAAGTTGAAAGCGCTGAGCTCTACCTCTGCCAACTCTATCCGGTGGCCGCCATAGTAGATGTTCCAATCGTCCGCGCCTTCCGTTTTGAGGCTAAGAGAATAGTCGCCGTCGTCCGGGTTGGCCCACTTTATATCAATCCGGCCTGAACCAACCTCGTAGTAGGCGTCTATACCTGAATCCTCAATTTCGTGTCGTTCGGGGTGTGCCCCGGCCGTCAGCTCCGGCTCCGTGGGAAAGCTGAGAGCATCCTGAGCATCAAAGCCGTACTTTCGCTCCGCCACGTCTGTCATCCCGTCGCCGTCTGTGTCAGTGAAGTCCCCGGATAGATGCGCAATCAGGTCGTTGGGCGCCGTGGGGTTCAAGGTCTCCACAGGCCGAAGGTGCAACTCGCAAAGGATGGGGAAAAGTCCCAAAGAGCCGCCGCCTGCCGAATCAGGAAACCTCACGGCGGACAGATCAATGGTGAAGGCGTAAGGGGTACGCCACGAATTCCAAGCGTATTCCCAGAACTCACCCTCCAAAGTCTCGTTCCCTGCCAGGTTAAATGCGCTGAGGTCTACCTCCGCCGACTCCGAAGGGTTGCCGCCATAATAGATGTTCCAATCGTCTGAGCCTTGCGTTTTCAGAACGAAAGTGTAGTCGCCATCCTCTGGATCGGTCCACCGTATGTTGATCCGGCCTGCGCCAACCTCGTAGTGGGCGCATATCTCCCAGCCCTCCGGGATCGGTATAGGCGTTGGTGTCGGAGTTGGCGTTGGAGTCGGGGTAGGTGTCGGTATAGGGGAGGGTGTAGAGGTAGGCAGAGGCGTGGGTATTGTGGCGCGATGTATGTCCAGTACAACGGGCGTAGGTATGGGGGTGGGGGTGAGCGTGAGTGTCGGTGTAGGCGTGGGAGTCGGCGTCAGCGTGGGTGTGGGTTGTTGGTCTTCGTCACACGCGGCCAGCACGGTGGCGGCCATCAGGCACAGAATCCCAACACCCGCGGCGCTAACATATCTCTGCAAGTTAACCATATGTGCCTAAACCGGATGCACATTGGTTATGCCGCCTACCGGAGCATCCAACTCATAGTATAGCACCCGTTTCAGCTTTCAAGCCGTGCTTCCCCGCTACTCCTTCACCGCCAGCATGTTGTAGGCAAGCGCCACCATCACCTTGCTGGCGTTGATCAGCGAGTCTATGCCAATCGATTCGTTGGTGCCGTGGACAAAGCTGATCATGGGGTCGTCGTCGGGGTGCATGGCGGAGAATCCGTAGGTGACCGTGCCTAGCGGTCTGGTGAACCGCGAATCGGTGAAGCCGGTGCTGATGCCCGGCACCATCTGTACGTCGTCCAACCCCAGCGCCCTCGCCGATGCGGCCCGTATCTGCTCAGCGAATACGGTATCGAAGTCGGATGCGTTGGGCACAGCCATGTAGTCTATCTCGTATGAAGTCCCCGGTATGCCTTCCAAGACCTGGTCAAGCTGCTTCCTCAGATAGCCGTCGTCCTGGTGCGGCAGGGTGCGCACGTCGCAGGTCAGGCGTATTGCCTCCGGCACGCTGTTCGACTTGATGCCGCCGTGGACTATGGTGGGAGTCAGCGTCATGCGCGACAGCGCGCGCAGGATCGAGGCCAGGCGCGGATTGCTGAGTTCCACCTCTGCAATTATCTCGTCCACGTTCTGCGGAGACGGTTTGTGCTCTATGGCGAAGGCCGACAGATGCTGGAACAGGCTGGTCGACGTGTCGCGCTCCGCCTCGTATGACTCTATGCTCTTCAGGACCTGTCCCAGGCGGTACAGGGCGTTGGTGCCCTGCCAGGGAACGGAGGCGTGCGAGCTGGAGCCTTTGACGTCTATCTCCACTTGCAGCCGTCCCTTTTCACCGACGCCAAGCACATAGGCAAATCCGCCGCTTCCGGTGTCTACGGCGTTGCCCCCTCCTTCGTTTACCGCGAAGGGAGCGGCCAGCTTCTCTGCGTGGTTGTCGGCCAGCCAGCCGAATCCGTAACGCCCGCCGTGCTCCTCGTCCGCGCCGGAGGCCAGAACCAGCGAGTCTTGAAGCTCTATGCCGTTGCTCCTTAGCAGATGCATGGCAAAGAGCTGAGCCGTGAGCAGACCCTTGCAGTCGGACGCGCCCCGTCCGAATATGCGGCCCTCCGCGATGGTGGCGCTGAACGGATCGAAGCGCCACTTGTTCTCTTCCTCCACGGGAACCACGTCCGTGTGAGACATGAAGAGCAGCCCGGCTTTGCCGGAGCGCCCCTCCATTCTGGAGATGAGGTTGCCCCTGCCGGGAGCGGACTCCAGGATCTCGGATGCGATGCCGTCCTTGGCCAGCCAGCCTTGGGCGAACTCGCAGACGGGCGTCTCGTTGCCGGTCGGCATGAAGCCGGTGTTGACGGAAGGGATGCGCACCAACTCCTGCTCCAACTCGATTATTTCGTCGCGGTTGGCCTCTACCTGGGCCAGCAGATCATCGATTGTAGACATGGCTCCCTCCTTGCCTCACCGACCGCTCCTCCGCACGATGCGAGATACCCGCGACTCTAGGATCTGCTGCGACGGAGAGCTACGTAGGTGATGGACGTGGATGTTATCAGGCTTAGAACTCCTCCGATGAGGATATCTATGGGCACCAACGCGAACGGCCACGTTGATATCGCCAGAAAGATCGGTGCGATGTAGGTGGCGTAGGCGGCGCAGCCCAGAATAAAACTGTTCTGTGCCGCCTTGCGAACGCTCTTCTCCTTGACCGCCGGTTCAATGGCAAGGTGGCTATTGGCGAGTGCAATCAGAGCGAAGAACGCGAGCACGGCAATGATCTCGGGGCCGCCCCAGGTATCGGGCTGCTTTCCGAAGCTGTCGAACATCTCATCGTTGCCGCTCGCTTCGTAGAGCCTTTCGTACATGCCCAGCGCAATGGGCGATACGTTCCATACGATGTCGATTACTGCATACACTAGAAACGCCGCTATCAGTCTGATGTAACGCGCACTCACCGTAGTCACCTCGTCTGTGGGTTGGCATACGCTATCGGCATCTCATCAATATTCCGATATGGCTGCCTCCTTGCCAGGCCAGTGAAGCATATAGGACTTGAGGACGTATGGGCAAGGTGGGAGTAGGCGGCCGGTTGAACGAGTACAGGGCTATTCCCAACATGCGTTGGTATTGGCGGATGATACCGCTCACCCTCGAATCGCGGCAGGAACCCGGTTGTATCTGAAATCGCCGTTGATGTTAGAATGTCATCTGTTTGTATAGTGCCACTCGAAAGGGGTTGAGTAGAGCGGGATGATAGCGAGGATACCTTTGGTTCTGGAGCCGCAGCCCGAAGGAGGGTACACTGTTACCTCTCCGTTGCTGCCGGAACTTATAACCGAGGGCGACACCATATCGGAGTGCATGGTCAATGTCGAGGATGCCTTTGCCGTGGTATTGGAGATCTACGAGGACGAGGGGCGTTCCCTTCCCCCAGGTATCTACGTGGTTGACGCCAACAGCACGGTTTGATGCCAAAGATCCAACCCCAGGTATAATGGACGGTAATGCCGTCCTTCCTTGCCAAACTTGTCATATTCCCGTTCAAGCTGCTAGGCAAGCTCCTGGCTTGGCGTTGGAGGACGACTCGCTCGGCATGGAGGTCAGCCTGGCGTGAACCGGCGCGCCCTCTCAGGTTCCTCTACCTCATCCTCGGACTCTTCATCGCCAACGCGCTGATACCGGTCGCCTTCGACCGGTTGGGCGCGATAGGTGGAGTCTCCTACCTTTTCGCATTGCTGCTGGCGACTCTGGACGCCGCCTTCTTCAGGGCGGCGAGGGTGTGGCGCGTTAAGTACGTCCCGCTCGGTCTTACGGCCCCGTTCCTGATTCTGGTGGGAGTGACCGTTTCCATAGCGATAAGGCCTCTCCTCGGCGATGCCAAGAACGCTGCCTTTGCCGAGGACTTCGTCGGAGCGGCCATACTCCTGGTCGTCTTCGCCCTTATGACGCTATGGTTCCGGCGATTGCAGAGCGGAAAGCTCTAGTGACCTTGCCTACCCCTCCAGCACGTGAACGTCTCGCAGGTTCCGATACTCACCCATGTAGTCCAAACCGTAACCTACGACAAACACGTCCGGCACATCGAACCCGCAATAGGTTGGCTCTACGTCATGCTCGCGACGGGCGGGCTTGTTCAGCAGGGCGCAGATGTCGACGGATGCCGCGCCTAACTCCCGCAGCTTCTCCACCAGCAGGGCGCAGGTAGCTCCCGTGTCGACCACGCCTTCCACGATGAGGACGTCCCGCCCCTCTATCCGTTCGCGCAGTGGCAGCCAGCTTACCGTTAGCTCTCCCCCCTCCGTGCCCTCGTACCTCCTCATCCGCACCGTTGTCACCGTCACCGGTATCGTTAATGACCGCATCAGGTCTGCTAGGAAACAGACCGCCCCGTCCATCGCTCCCACCAGGACCAGTTTGGACGGGTCGTACTCCTTGCACACCTTGGCCGCGATCTCCTTGACCGCGCCCGCTATCTCGCTCTCGGAGACCAGTATCTCGCCTAGCTCCATCTTCCCTCGCCAAGCCTCTTTAGTGTGCCGTAGATTGTATAGCCCAATTGATATGGGCTACAAGGCGGCCCGTTCCTTCCCCAGCGACGGCTCCATGACGCAATGGTGCTCTGGCAACCTGCCTCCGCAGACCTTACACTGAAAGTATGGAATTGAAGAACTGTTTCCTAGTTGGTGTCATGGCTTTCGCTATCACGGCCGGTCTGGCCTGTAGCGACCCTGCGCCCACGCCGTCTCAAACACCGGTGCCGGAGCCAACCACGGAGCAGCCGGCGACACCTGCATCTACTCCAATACCAACTCCGCCACCCACACCGGTGCCTGGGGTTACGGCAGCGCCAACGGCGACGCCTGCATCGACTCCAACGCCAACTCCGCTACCCATACCGGTGCCTGAGGTTACGGCAGCGCCAACGGCGACGCCTGCATCGACTCCAACGCCAACTCCGCTACCCACACCGGTGCCTGAGGTTACGGCAGCGCCGACGGCTACACCTGCTTCGATTCCAACGCCAACTCGGCTGCCGCCTCCTGCAGCTACTCCTACCCCGGCAATCGAGCCTGAGCCTGCAGGGGAGCGGATAGACTGGTTCCGCTGCGGGCGGTTTGATCTTGAGTGCGGCTTTGTGGAAGTTCCCGCGGACTACCGGGACCCGGAGGCGGGCAGCATCAGAATCGCGGTCAATGTGCACCGCGCTACTTCTCCGGGTGAACGGATAGGCTATCTATTGGTGAACCCCGGGGGGCCGGGTGTAAGCGGCGTAAGGTTGGTGAACTTTATCCCGTTCGGAGTGTTCCCGGATGAACTCGTAGCCCACTTCGACATCATCGGCTTCGACCCGCGTGGGGTAGGGGGCTCCGAACCCGAATTCGCCTGCGGCGACCCCGGTGAGCAGATCGCGCTGCTTGCCGGGATCGACGGGGAAATAGACACTCCCCAAGATATAGCGGCCGGAGAAGCGGCGGCTAACCTCTGTATTCAATCGATGGGGCCGGTCGGCGGCCTGCTGCACACCCGGTACGTTGCCAGCGACATGGATGAAATACGCAAGGCCTTGGGCGCGGATCAGGTCTCCTACCTGGGGTTCTCCTATGGCTCGGCATTGGGGGTCTGGTACGCAACCCTCTTCCCCCAGTCGGTCAGGGCAATGGTCGTTGACGGCGCCGACAACTCGGTTGACCCCGCAGCCACCCGGCAGGAACGGATTGACGAGGTAATCGAGGAGGTCGCGCCCATCGAAGACTTTCTTGAGCAAGCGCTCACCGCCTGCGCCGACCCGCAGTGTCCCATATACAACGATGGAGACCCGGTCGGCTACTTTAGGCAGGCCGTTGCCAAACTGGATATCGTCGATGCTGCGGCGGGTCATCCACTGGCAGGCTACTTCGGGGTGATTTCGACTCTGTACAGTGAAGACACGTGGCCTAGTCTGTGGCAAGGTCTGTTTGAACTCAACGAAACGGACGACCCTTCCACTCTTCTGGAATTCGCCAACATACAGTTCGGTCCGGAACCCACGGCTGCAAGGATCACCTCCCACGTCAATTGCCTGGATGGCTGGGTCTTGTACCCGGAATTGGACCGCGCAACCCGTCTGGACGACTCCATGGTCATTGACGCCGTCTTGGATGAGATGTTCCCCTTACTGGCGTCGCTGGATCCCGATTTCCCCAGCGCGTGCCCCTTCTACGACCAGTTTGCCCCCGACCCTCTGCAGATGCCTCTCGACGGTGGAGGAGTGCCCATACTGGTCGTCGGCAACCACTCCGACCCGTTTACTCCCTTCAGTGAATCCGAAGAACTTGTATCCGACACACTCAGCAACGGTTATCTGCTGGAGACCTCTCACTCATCGCACGTTGTCTACCCTCGGAATGACTGCGTTAACGGTCACGTTCATAGGGTGCTGATTGACGGCGTTTACCCAACTGAGCGGCGTCTCTTCTGCGAGCAGCAAGCTGATGAACCCTCCCGCTGAGCCTCTGGCCTACCACGCTTGTCAGGTACCTTGCGGCCACATAGATTGAATTGATAGTTGTGCCTAATCAGGATAGACTGGGCTTGAGTGACTGACCGCTTGGATTGAAGGGGGCAGTGGACCATTACACAGCTAGTGGAGGTGCAGAGATGGAGTCAAAACAGAAGATAGTCTGTGTACTTTACGATGACCCTGTTCAGGGTTACCCACCACAATACGCCAGAGAGGACATACCTGTACTGGCGGAATACCCCGGCGGACAGACCTTGCCCTCACCAAGCGCGCTCGACTTCGTCCCTGGAGAGCTCCTAGGATCGATTTCAGGCGGCCTGGGACTGCGAAAGTTCGTCGAGAACCGTGGCCACAGCCTGGTCGTTACGTCCGACAAAGACGGCTCCGATTCAGCCTTCGAAAAGGAGATCGTCGATGCCGACGTGGTGATATCGCAGCCTTTCTGGCCCGCTTACCTTACCGCGGACCGGATTGCCAAAGCCCCCAACTTGCGGCTGGCAATTACCGCCGGAATCGGTTCTGACCACGTTGACCTGAGGGCGGCCATTGATCGGAACATGACCGTCTGTGAAGTCACCTATTGCAATAGCATCAGCGTCGCAGAGCACGCGGTCATGCAGATACTCGCCCTCGTCAGAGACTACATTCGCCAGTACCACTTGGTTGTGCAAGGCGGTTGGGACATAGCGGACGCCATATCCCGCTCCTACGATATCGAGGGAATGAGCGTAGGCGTGGTGGGCAGCGGGCGTATCGGACTGGCGGTGTTGAAGCGCATGAAGCCCTTTGATGTGGCGCTCCACTACACCGACCGTCACCGGCTCCCCGCTGAGACCGAGGAGGAGTTGGGGCTTACCTTCCATCCCGATGTGGAGTCGCTGGTCAAAGTCTGTGATGTCGTCAGCATTCATGTTCCGCTGCATCCGGAAACAGAGCATCTCTTCGATGATGAGCTGATCTCCACAATGAAAAGAGGTTCCTATATAGTCAATACGGCGCGTGGGAAGATCTGCGATAGAGACGCAATCGTGAGGGCGCTCGATAACGGCCAGCTTGCCGGCTACGCGGGCGACGTCTGGTTTCCGCAGCCGCCGCCTAAGGACCATCCCTGGCGCGCCATGCCCAATCATGCGCTGACCCCGCATACTTCGGGCACTTCGTTGTCAGCACAAGCTCGTTACGCCGCAGGTGTAAGGGAAATCCTGGAGTGCTGGTTTGAAGGCAGGCCCATCAGGGACGAATACCTTATAGTACAGGGCGGCCATCTTGCCGGTACCGGTGCTCACTCTTACAGCGAGGGGAATACAACGGGAGGCTCCGAGGAAGCCGCGCGCTTTGGCAGATGACACATCCCGCGCTGCGCTTCCGCCGCAAGCCTGACTAACCTTACAGGGCCATGAAGACAAACGGTACATACGATGTAATCGTCATTGGTGTCGGCGGAATGGGTTCCGCCACGGTATACGAGCTTGCAAGCCGCGGCCTGCGCGTGCTGGGCCTCGAACGTTTCAGCATACCCAACGATTCCGGATCGTCCCACGGTGTAAACCGGATCATCCGTATGGCCTACTACAATGACCCGTCCTACGTGCCGCTCATGAGGCGCTCCTACGAGCGATGGCGCGAGTTGGAGCAGATGAGCGGCGAGAAGCTTCTGTACACCACCGGCTCCTTGGACACCGGTCATGAGGACAGCGGGGTGTTTGCCGGCTCCCTGCTGTCATGTCGCGAGCATGACCTGGCCCACGAGGTGCTCACCAGCGCCGAGATAACACAGCGATTCCCTGGATTCCGCTTCCCGGATAGCTGGATGGGGGTGCACCAGCCCGATGGCGGGTTCGTGCTCTCCGAGAGATGCATCGTCAACTACGTCTTCGCGGCGCTGGAGCGTGGCGCTGAAGTCAGGGCCCACGAGGCCGTGCTGGAATGGAGCAGCGATGGAGGCACGGTGCGAGTCGAGACCGGCCGCGGACTGTACGAGGCAGGGGCGTTGGTCATCACCGCTGGCGCTTGGGCGGGGCCGCTTGTGCCCTCCCTGGACCACCTGCTGGTGCCGGAGCGACAGGTTCTCGGCTGGTTCCAGCCGCTGCAACCGCATCTCTTTGCGCTTGGCAACTGCCCAGTCCTGATCGGTGAGTTTGAGGAGGGGCATTACTATGCCCTCCCCGTGTTCGGTATTCCGGGCTTGAAGCTCGGCAGGTACCACCACCTCTATGAGGCAACTACCGCCGATGAACTCGATAGGGACTTCCGGGATGAGGACGAGGCTGTACTGCGGGACGGTTTGGCCCGCTACTTCCCCGATGCAAATGGGCCGGTTCTGTCTCTAAAGCCCTGCATGTTCACCAACACCCCTGACGGGCACTTCATCATCGATGCCTTGCCTGGTTCTCCCAACGTCTTCTTTGCCGCCGGGTTCTCCGGCCACGGATTCAAGTTCTGCAGCGTTATGGGCGAGATCATGGCCGACTTGGCCGCGCGGGGAGAGACCGGCCACGACATCTCGTTCCTCCGCCTTGGCCGCTTCGACCTCCAAGCTGCTCCCGCCTGAGCATAGGAATCCGCCATGCCGACCTATAGCGTGTGCTATGATTCCCGCGGACTTGTACGGTAGCAAAAGCATAGGAGGTATCATGGAAGGGCTTAAGAAAGTCGCCGGGGCTTACATGGTGGTTGTAGCGGTTGTCGTGGCGGTTTTTTTCATAATCAACTCGTTCTTGGTGGACTCCATTGACGTGCTTGATGTCTGGTACGTCCTCGACGTGCTGATGCTTATCGGGCTTGCCTTGGCTCTGGTGTTTAACTACCTTCACAAACGGGAAATAGGGTCGGGGGACTCAGGTCAGCCGGTCACCCGCGGGTACCTGGAAGCCAACGTCGCATTCTTCCTCACCGCGGCAGTGACTATACTGTTCCTGCACAACTGGTTTGCACTGCTCGCGGAAGGCGGGGACAGCCTGGATGGCAATCACCAAGCCTGGGTAATATGGGCTGCGGTAGACACGCTGCTGCCCCTGGTTCTGGGTATTACGGGTTGCCGTCTCTGGCGGCAAGCCTCCGGTTCCTGAACGCGGGAGCGAGATAGACGATTCGACGTAGTTGGTGGCAAGAGCCTGCCTATCCCACCTTCTCCCTAAGGCATCCAAAGAACCGGTCGAACTGCGACTTGGCCGCGCTGCTCATGAAGCGCTGGCCCACCCTGGCCAGCGCGCCGGTCACCCTCACGTCGCCGTCAAAGGCCAGCGTTGTCGCCTCGCCCTCCTGCGTCAGCGAGATCACGGCCTCGCCCGTCACGTTCGTCATCGGCCCCGCGCCTTGCACCACCATCTTGTACGATGCCGGAGCGTCCTTTTCCGATATCGCCATCGTGCCCGTGAATGAGCCCGAGAACATGCCCACCCTCACGCCTACCTCTATCTCGTAGCTGTCCGGCGATACGGTGCTGAACTTCTGGACGCCCTGGATGCACTCGCTCACCACGGCTGGGTCCAGGAGAGCGTCCCAGACGCGCTCCCGCGGCGCGTCAAACTTGTATGTCCCGTTCATCTTCATGCACGAAATATAGCACGGCGCGCCTGCCCAGTGCGAGGGGTGTGTTCATTGCGGACATTGAAAGGGCGGTTCGCGAACCGCCCTCTCCCGTCGTTCCCGAGCAGTCGGGAACCCAGGGGCTGGACGCAGAGTACTCCACAATCGTTCGTGGTGAGCCTAGAGTTTATCCTGAGCCTAGCCGAAGGGAACCACGCCGGGCGGGGGGAGCCTGCCCTGATGGTATGAAAGAGTCACCTGATTCCTGCATGCTGTATGGGAGAAGACCAACAGCAAAGGAGGGACCAGGTGACACTATATATTGGACTGGATGTACACAAAAAGGGA
>DAOUJH010000008.1:0-137547 GCA_034422935.1 Dehalococcoidia bacterium
CGCTCAGGATGTATTGCCGCGGCACGCCCGCCGAGTCGCTGAACGCCAGGTTGATGTTGGTGTTGACGCGGGCCGCCTCGCGAATCGCGTCGCGCTCCTCCTGGGTCAGCGTGGTGCGAACTCGCCGTGAGCCCGAGGTGCGTTCGCGCAGCAGGCGCGCCGCCTCGGCTATCTCATCGTCGCCCGTGTCGAGCGCGATGGCGCCGCTCTGCGAGCCGCTGACGACCGACAGCGAGCCCACCGTCACGCTCGTGCCCGCCCGCTGCAGCGTCGGCGTCACCTTGACGTGCGTGGCCGCGTCGTCGACGAGCGACCGCCAGCCGTAGTTGGTGCGAATGCCGAGCGTGCAGTCGGCGAAGCTGCCCGAGGCCGACTCGTCCCAGCACACCTGCAGCGAGGTCACCTCGCCCGCGCCCAGGCCGTCGTCGCGGATGGTAATCGTCAGCGACGACTGGGCGCCCGCCGCCACGCCCGACGGCAGGTTGGCGGTGTCCAGCGACACCGTGAAGCTCTCGTTGTCGCCGTCCGCGTCGCGGACCGTGCTGATCGCGCCCACGCCCATGCTGGCGCCGGTGGCGATCCGGATGCTCGCCAGCGTCCCGTGGTCGCCGGGCTCGGCCGTGTCATCGGTGATGATCAGCGGGATCGTCAGCGCGGGATCGTCGTCGCCCACCGCCGTCGACAGGGTGGCCGTGATCGTCACCGGGCTGCCCTCGTCCACGGGGTTGGGGGAGGCGGAGAGCGTCACGGTCTTGAGCTCCGTCAGGCTCACGGACACCGTGTCGCCGACGGACCAGCTCAGGCCGGTGCTGCCCCACGATGCACGCTTGTCGCTTTGAGTCAGGGCGGCGTTTGCAATGGGGAACTGGCTGCTGCCCAGGTGCAGTGTCAAGGCCGCCTTGAGGTCCGCAGGGATTGCCTTGTTGAGTTCGAACCGAAGGAATCCGCTACTGGGTATGAGGTCAATCCTTACGATCTCATAGTCCACGCCGCCATACGTGAAGTCATCGTCCGTGAGCACGCTCGTCGAACTGCACGAACCGCCAGCAACGGGATTCTCGCAACCAAGGAGGGTACCGCCGCCACCGGTATCCGCCACCGTGAGCGTCGCGGACCAGACGGAGGACTGCTGGGCCTGGGCGGGCTGGCCGCCGGGCATAAAGAAGACCGCCAGCGCAACCAGCGCGGCGGCCAGGAGAAGGAGCGGGGAGCGGCGGAGGAAGGAGGCCCGCATCATCGTGGGCCTCCCGTGGGGTTCAGCGGCTGAAAATCGGGGGGGGGGGGTAGAAGGCATGGCCGCTTTCAACAGACGGCGCACCCTGCTGCTGCTTTCGTCGAACATGGCTATCGTGCCTCCTTCTCTGCCAGCGTTCCGCTTCATCGGTCGGGATGGACTCGCCGTCCCCGGCCGAGCGACTGCTTCCACTCCTATGCCCGGGTGCGGCGGCGGCCCGTGCCTCCCTTCGGGAGAGGGGACGCACAGACCCATTAAACACTATACCCGACGACCTATCGCCTCCACGTGGTTTTTACCTTTTCTTTTGTGGAAAGTGTTGTGGACATTGCGCATAGACCCCCTTTTGGCGCCCGTTCGCCCTGAGCGGGGTTTGGGCGGGTAATATCCCCGCCAACTGTCATTCTGAACGAAGTGAAGAATCCAAAAGCTCCCGCTTACCCTAACCCCGTTCGCCCTGAGTTTATCGAAGGGCGCATCCCTGGCGTGGTTCGACAAGCTCACCCTGAGCGTGCTTTGATATCCGTTCGCCCTGAGTTTATCGAAGGGCGCCCCCCGGCGTGGTTCGACAGGCCTGTCCTGAGCGTAGCCGAAGGGCTCACCACGAGCGGGTGTGGGCGGGTAATATCCCCGCCAACTGTCATTCTGAACGGAGTGAAGAATCCAAAACCTCCGCCCACACAACACCGTTCCCTTCCGTCGTACCCGCGCAGGCGGGTACCCACGGGCGGGGTGGGGCGAGGACGCATGGATGCCCGTCACCACGGGCAAGACGAACGGGGCCATTGCCATCACCCCCTTCCGTCATTCCCGACCCCGATCGGGAACCCAGGTGGCCCTCCTCCGTTCGCCCTGAGCATAGTCGAAGGGCGCATCCCCGGCGGGCGATTGCGGACTTGTAGGGGCGGTTCGCGAACCGCCCCCAACCGTCGTACCCGCGCAGGCGGGTACCCAGAGGAGCGGCGGGCCGGGGTGTCCCCCTGACCGGACACATGCGCCCATGCCCCCCAACCCCTGCCACCTACCCCTTCCCCACACCGACACCCTCCCCGTATCCTGTATCCATGAACACAGCCCCTAAACTACCGGCCCTCCAAAACTACAACCGTCGACTCCACGTCGAATTTCCGATTCGTTTCTCACCTCAAAAAAATATTTGGTTCGCTTTAGCCTTGCTAGTTGACATAACATCTGAAACGAATACCCCGGCTCCCCGTCCGCTTGCCCGCTTGCCCGCTGCCCGCTATGATGCTGCTGGAAAGCGGAGGAGGTATTGCCATGGTTGACCTGCTAATCAAGAACGGCCTGATCATAGACGGCACGGGGAACCCCGGTTTCTACGGCACGGTGGCCGTGGAAGGGGATACCCTGCGCATCCTGAGGGGCAACGTAAGCGGCATCGAGGCCGGACGTGTCATAGACGCCGCGGACCACGTGGTCTGCCCCGGATTCATCGACCTGCACTCGCACGCCGGGCTGACCATGCTGCGAGAGCCTGAGAACGAGCCCAAGCTCCGGCAGGGCGTGACCACGGAGCTTATCGGCATCGACGGAAACTCGGCTGCGCCGTTCAAGACCCGCGAGGACCTGGAGGCGTTCATCGAGTTGGACTCTGGGTTGAACGACGTGATGCCGCCCGGCCGCGACTGGCGCACCGTCGATGACTTCCTCTCCATGTATGAGAAAACCGTGTCGCCCAACATCGCCTTCATAGTGGGCAACTCGCCGGTGCGTATATGGGCCATGGGCTGGCACGACCGTCCCGCCAGCGGCGAGGACATGGAGGACATGAAGGCGATTCTGCGGGAGACCATGGAGGAGGGGTCGTTCGGGATGTCTACGGGCTTGGACTACCCGCCGGGCGCATACGCGGACACCAATGAGCTGATCGAGCTGAGCAAGGTAGTGGCCGATATGGGCGGTTTCTACCATACGCACACCAGGGCCCAGCTCAGGAGAATATCGCACCTGGCGCCGTTCAAGGAGGCGGTGGCTATAGGGCGGGGCAGCGGCGTTCCGGTGCATCTCACCCACTACAGGCAGCCGGCGCAGGGCACGGGGACCCACTTCGACTACCTGGGGCTGGTGGAGAACTCCCGCGACGAAGGAATAGACGTCACCTTTGACTGCTACACCTACGTATTCTCAGGGACGAGGATACTGATCGAGGTGCCCAACTGGGCCAAGGACGGAGGCCCGGGGCCGCTTAAGGAGAATCTGAGGTCGGATGAGATGAGGAAGCGCATGAAGGATGACATGCTCTCCGGGCCAAGGGCAATGAACATGGAGGAGATGTGGCTCACCGCGTTCCGCAAGCCGGACAACGCCAAGTACGACGGTCACTCGCTGGCGGAAATAGGCAGAATGAGGTCGCAGGACCCGCTGGACGCGCTATTCGATCTACTGCTCGCCGAGGACCTGGGCATATCGTTTGTGGCGGTGGGCACCAACCCGCAAACGCTTCCCGACTTTGTGGCGCACCCCTACGGCATGGTGGCCAGCGACGCCATCCTGTTCGGCGAGTGGCCCAGCCCGCGCACCTACGGGTGCTTCCCGGTTGTGCTGGCCGAGTTTGTACGCGCTGAAAAGCAGCTCAGACTCCCCGAAGCCATACGCAAGATGACCTCCTTCCCCGCGCAGAGGCTGGGACTGAGGGAGCGGGGTGTATTGCGGGACGGCGCAAAGGCGGACATTGTGATATTCAACCCCCAGACGGTGAAAGCGCCGGCAACCCGCGCCAATCCCAAGCAGTTCCCATTGGGCATTCCCTACGTGATCGTCAACGGCCAGGTGGTGGTGGACGACAGTCGCCACACCGGAGCAACGCCGGGTACCGTGCTGAGGCACGGGAAGGACTGATCCCGTCGCGGGATGGGTTAAGAAAGCGTGGGGCTCTGGAAGAAATGGTGGGTGCGACAGGGAAGCATTCTCCTTGTAGGCGTCGCTTTCAGCGTCGTGCTCGGCTGGCTGACGATCCAGGGAATAGAGTGGGGCAGGGTTGGAGAGCGGGTCGTCGAGTTCCCCTTGCCGCTGCTTGCGCTGGCCCTGGTCTTGCTGGCCGTCTCAGGCTACTTGCGAGCGGTGCGCTGGCGCGTCCTATGGGCCAAGGAGCGGGTATCCGCGCTGCGCTTGTTCTGGGTGGAGAACGCCGCTATTGGGCTCAACAATGTATCGCCGGTGCGCGCCCTGGACGAACCGTTGATCCTGGGGATTCTGGCGCTGCGGGACAGATTGCCCGGGGGCACCGTGGTCGCTACCGTGGTGGTAACCCGGGTGCTGGACATGGCTTTCTCGCTAGCGATGATAGGCATAGCCGTGGCAACGCTGCCCGTGCTGCTGCGCTATACGCCCATCATAGTGGGCACCAGCCTCTATTTCGTCATACTGATAGCGGTCCTCCTCAACCTGCAGCGCATCATCAGGCGCTTCCCCCGGCTCAATCAGCTGCCCGGCATATCCGGCTTTCAGGAGGCCATACACGCCCTGAAGCTGGACTGGAGAAGGACGGGCGTTGCTCTGGGCTTCACCATCGCCTACTGGCTTATCCTGGGGCCCATAGCCTGGGCTATCGCTCAGGGCGTGGGCCTGGACATCGACCCGTACAGGCTGATCGTTGTCGCGCTTGGCGCAATCTTCTTCTCGACGGCGCTGCCGGGACTCCCTGGAGCCCTGGGAACCTTTGAATTTGCCGCGGTAACGCTGTTGGAGTTCTGGGGAGCGCCCAAAGAGGAGGCGCTGAGCTTTGCCATCATCCTCCATTCGATTCTGTTCGTGCCGCCCTCCATTGTTGCGGTGGTGATACTGCCGCGCGAGGGCATAGGGTCGATCGCTGCTTTGAGACGGCTGCTCAACGAGAGGAGACCCCGCCCTGAAAAAGCGACGACGGTAAACGAGGATTGAGGTTGCAGCGTGAGCGGTAAAAGCCGGAAGCGGAACAGGATGTACTCCGGGTGCGCTCAGGATTCCGTCTTCTGGAGCACGAAATCTATCTCCAGGCGGATGTTGTTCTCCACGCTGAGCACCACGGCCACGCTGGGAACGTTCAGGTCGAACTCATCGAAGGTGAAGTCCGTGGTCGCCGTCCCCGTGATACTGTCTTCGTTGAACTGAGCGGTGGTCTCCCAGGTCACCTCCTTGGTGACATCCCTGATCGTCATATCACCGGTGATCGAGAAAGAGGCTTCACCGGTTGAAGGAAGGGGCCACTGCAAGCCGCTGATTGTGGTGGGGACAAACTCCGTATGGGGATACTGGCCGGTGCCAAGCGTGCGGTTGCGAACGTAGTTGTCACGCCGGTCTTCGTCACTTTGCAGGGTGCTCAGATCAACCCTGATTAGGGAATCAAGGGATGTCACCAAGTCAGCGCTCACAGCGCCATCCGTCCCAAGAACCAGCTTGCCTTCCACGTCCTGAGTGACGCCCACGGCGTCATTGGGGAAATCCAAAAAGGCTAGCTGCTCCCTTACACGGTAGCGCGCTTCCGAGCCGGAGGAGATCTCCAGAACTAGAATGAGCGGCTCGGGCGAGGTGTCGGGCAGGGCCGGAGTGACAGCCGTTTCGGGGGTTGGTTGGGTTGGAGTATCGGGAGTAGGCGTAGGAGTGGAAGTGGGGGTGGGAGTTTCGCCGCCGGAGCAGGCAATGACGCTCAGCATGAGGAGCGATGCAAGAACAAAGAGAAGGCCGGTTTTCATGAATCACCTACAGTATTTGATTGACACCTGACAAAGCATGCCCGTGAGGTCTAACGACTGGGGCGGCTATACTGTCAGGCGTCCTTGCGAGAACGAGTTATTGATTTGAGCACATCAATGTAGTGGGCGCCACCGGCGTCGGCAAGACCACGGTGGCCTGCCGGTATTCTAGCACAGCGCGTGGCTGAGGCGACCAGTCCGGACAGGTAGGTCTTGGACGGAAACTACAGCGTGGTGCGTGACTTGATATGGCCAAAGGCCACTGGTATCGTTTGGCTGGACGAACCGGTGGTTGGGTACTGCGAAGAGGCTTCCCGATCAAATAGCAATGGCTAGCTGGAACTTACATGGACAGGACCATCTGTTGAGCGCCCTGGAACGCGGCCTCAGCCAGGGACAGCTTTCTCATGCCTATCTGCTGGTGGGGCCGCCCCAAGTGGGCAAGGGCGCCCTGGCGATGAAGATGGCCCAGGCGGTGAACTGCCTGCAGGACTCCCCTCCCTGTGGAGAGTGCTCCTCGTGCAGCCGCATCGAACGAGGCATACATGCCGACGTGCAGGTCATAGCGCCGGCGGCGGACGAGCGCACGGGAAGAATGCGGACGGAGATAGGAATAGACCAGGTGCGCGGCATGGAGCGTACGGCCGCTCTGGGAGCGTACGAAGGGAATCACCGGGTATTCATAATCGACGGTGTGGAGAAGATGAGCCTGGAAGCGTCCAACGCATTGCTGAAGACGCTGGAGGAGCCTCCGCCCGGGGTCATCTTCCTGCTGCTCTCTTCACAGGAAGACGAGCTGCTATCGACCATCCGTTCACGGTGTCAAAGGCTGGAGGTCAAGCCGGTGCCTGAGAGGGAGATGGTCGACCTGCTCGTCAGCGAGCACGGTCTGGGGGCCGAAGACGCCGAACTGCTGGCCAAGCTCTCCGCGGGTCGGCTGGGCTGGGCGCTGGCGGCGGCAAGAGAGCCCAGAATACTGGGCGAGCGTCAGCAGAAGCTGGACGATTTGATGGATGCCTTGGAGAACGGAGCGGAACGCCGCTTCCGCATCTCGCAGGAACTCGCTTCCTGGCAATCGCGTGACCGCAGGGCTCTACAGGAAACGCTGGCGCTCTGGTTGTCCTGGTGGCGCGACCTGCTCATGCTCAAAGAAGGCAAGCCGGAGTTGGTGGTAAACCGGGACTGCATGAAAGCGTTGGAAGAGAAGCAAACGGAGTTCAGCACAGACCAGGTAGTAGCGGTTATAAAGGAAACCGTTGCCACCAAGGAGCGGTTGATGCAGAACGCCAGCCCCCGGCTTGCGTTGGACGTGCTAATGCTGCTGCTCCCTGAAAGCGGAAAGGTACGGTCTACCTCTTAGCCCAGGGAATGAACGGCAGCCACTCCTCCTGGAGCGACCGGTGATAGAACATGGAGTAGGGGTTTGGCCTGGGCGTCCTGGGAGCGTTGAGAAGCTTCATGCCCGCTTCCGTGGGGGTGCGTCCCGCCTTGCGGTGATTGCAGGGGATGCAAGCGGCCACCACGTTTTCCCAGGAGTGCGCGCCTCCGCGGTAGCGGGGCAATACGTGGTCCAGCGTGAGGCTCTTGCTCTGTTTGCCGCAATACTGGCAGGCAAAGCTATCGCGAAGGAAGACCTCTTTCCTGGATAGCCGTCGACGAGCCAGGGGGCGCTTCACAAAGTTGATCAGCCTTATCACGGACGGCGCGGGGAAAGCCGTAGTGGTGGTGCGCAGCTCGCCTCTGCCATTGATGAGAAGCTCCGCTCTGCCCCGGCTGAGGAGGACAACCGCCCGCCTCACGTTGCACACGTTGAGGGGCTGATAGTTCTGGTTGAGAACCAGAACAGGAAGCCGGATTATGCCTTGCATCACCATCTGCGTCCCTTTATCAGGCAGCCTCTTGCTCAGCCAACTTATCAATCTGCTCTAGAGCTATCTTATAATCACCGGGCACAAAACCCAAGGCGTTGCCGGGCAACCAGTCGGTTACGTTTATAAATACACCAGTAAGCCTGGAGAGGACAAGCGCCTCTTGCAGGTTGCCCCTGAGTTCCGTCGTCCTGATGACAGAGTCGAAAGCGCCCTCAGTAGGGATGTCGCTGGAAAGACGCGCTGCTCCCAGAATAAGAACGCTTGCCAGTCCTATGCCGAACAGCAGCCCTGCGACTATGGTCCCCAGCGATCCTACCCATCCCAAGAGTGGCAGTTTTAGCACTAACTTGGCAAAGCGATGGGCTGCCATGGCGCAAATAAACACAGTGGTGAAAATAACCGCGTAGGCAAGGACGGTGGCAATGGCATCGGCGGCGCCCTGGTCGGTAAACCAGCCGGCAATGTCATCACTGAGATTGGCAGCTAGCAACGACCCTACAAGGACGCCTGCGGCGTAGAAAACTGCGCCTATCAGACCCACACGAAACCCGGTAAAAAGTCCGGCCAAAGCCACTATGATGATGACAAGATCAAACCAGTTCATAGCATTCTACTTGCGTCGCAAGACAATCCAATTAACCGGTCACTAGCTGGCGGATACCACTTTACCAAGAGACATCCTTGCTTGAATCAGGACGTTCGCAGAGCGGCCTCCAAGACCTCTGCCATCCCTTTCACAAAAACAAAATTGATGTCCCTGCGTACGTTCCTTGGGATATCGTTGATATCCCCGCGGTTCTCCGCAGGGAGGATGAAGGAAGGAATGCCGGCTCTGTGAGCCGCCAGTACTTTCTCCTTGATGCCGCCAACGGGCAAGACCTTGCCTCTGAGCGTTATCTCTCCGGTCATTGCCACGTCCTTGCGCACGGGCTTGCGGGTCAACGCGGAGACTAGCGCGGTGGTCAAGGCGGCCCCGGCGGACGGCCCCTCCTTGGGCATGGCTCCGGCCGGTATGTGGATGTGAATATCCTTGGTGGAGAAGTACCCTTCCTTCAGTTGCCACTCCTCAGATCTGGCGCGAGAATAGCTGAGTGCCGCCTGAGCCGACTCCTTCATCACTTCGCCAAGCTGCCCCGTAAGCATCAGGTTCCCCTTGCCCCTCATCAGGGCTACCTCTATGGAGAGTATGTCGCCGCCGGACGGCGTGTATGCCACGCCCGTGGCCACGCCAATCTCATCCTGTTCCTCGGCCATGCCCCAGGTGAACCGGGGATGGCCAAGGTACTTGACTATGGATTGAGGCACTATCAGGGCGCGCCCTTCTCGTCCTTCCGCGACGCGTTTGGCCACTTTCCGGCAGATGGCGCCTATCTCTCTCTCCAAGTTGCGTACGCCGGCTTCCCTGGTGTACTCACGGATGATGCGCCGTATGCCATTGTCGGAGAAGCTTAGGTGTTCCTGGGAGAGACCGTGCTCTTTGAGCTGACGGGGAAAGAGGAACCGCCTGGCAATCTGCAGCTTCTCCTCCTCCGTGTATCCGGGAAGCTCTATGATCTCCATGCGGTCTTGCAGGGCGGGAAGAATCGGGTCAAGAACGTTTCCCGTGCAGATGAACATCACCTTGGATAGGTCGTAGGGGACTTCCAGGTAGTGATCACTGAAGGAATGGTTCTGCTCCGGGTCCAGCGCCTCCAGCAGGGCGGAAGAGGGGTCGCCGCGGAAATCCGCGCCGACTTTGTCTATTTCGTCCAGCATGAAGAGGGGGTTAACCGTGCCGGCCTGCTTCATGGTCTGTAGGATGCGTCCGGGAAGAGCGCCTATGTAAGTCCGGCGGTGACCCCGTACCTCGGCTTCGTCGCGGATACCGCCCAGGCTGACACGGACGAATTTCCTCCCCATCGCCTCGGCGATGGACCGGCCCAAGCTGGTCTTGCCGACGCCGGGAGCGCCGACAAAGCAGAGGACAGGACTTCTTAGCTTACCTTCCGAGAGTTTGCGTACCGCCAGGTACTCTAGTATGCGCTCCTTCACCTTGGGCAGCCCGTAGTGGTTGGCCTCCAGCACCTTGGAGGCCTCCTTGATGTCCAGGTTGTCTTCGGTCTTAGCCTGCCAGGGAAGCTCCACCAGCCAGTCCAGGTAACCTCGCACCACGGAGTGCTCCGGCGATGCGGGAGGTATCTGGTTCAGCCTATCCAACTCTTCATTGGCCTTCTTGGCCGCGGCTTCAGGCAAGCCCGATTCCTCGATCCTTTGACGTGTGCGTTCGATTTCCTGCTGCTGAGGGTCTGTGCCGGTTAGCTCCCGCTGGATAGCCTGCATCTGCTCGCGGAGGAAGTACTCCCGGTGTGATTTGTCCAGCGACTCTCTGACCTCGTCATCGATACGACCCTGTATCTCCAGCACTTCTACCTCGTGGGCAAGGAGGAGATTGACAGAGGTGAGCCGCTTAGTGGGGTCCAAGGTCTCCAGGATCTCCTGCCGCTGCTCCATCTCCAGATTGAGGGACGAAGCGATCAGATCGGCGAGCCATCCCGGTTTGTCGGCATTCAGCGCGGCAACGTAAGCATCCCAGGAAAGCATGGGCGATAGCTGGACGCACTTTTCGAACAGAGCAAGCACCGACCGCATGGTGGCCTGCTGCTCCACGGAATACTCATCAGGCTCCGTCAACACCTGCACCTTGGCCTTGTAGAAAGGCTCGGTCTGCGTCACCTCCAGGATGCGGACTCTATCCTCACCCTGCAGCCACACTGTGGACGCGCCCTCCGGCAGTTTCATCATACGGCCCACCATGGACACGGTGCCCACGCCGTACAGGTCGCTCACGTCGAACTCCGAGCTTTGGACGTTGCGGCGACCGATAATTACGATGCGCCTGTCCCCGGCAACGGCTTCCTGGAGAGAGCGCTGAAACGTGGGACGGAACACCGCCAGTTGGGAAACCAGCTTGGGAAAGACGAGCGCTTCACGCCGGGGAAGGAGGGGCAGCTCTTCTATCTGGGCTTCCGGCTCTGGAGGTGTAACCGAGCGGGCTTTGCGTTTGTTTGCCAAACTGATATCTCCTGATCTGCAGTTGGGATTAACTTAGGAGCAATTACAGATTACCATACAGCACCCACAGTTGACCGTACAACTTCCTGCACAGTGCTGAAGACATCGTTCATATAGCGGCGTCCCTGAGGCAAGAGTGAGTTCACACCTGGGCCAGTACCTGGAAAACTGCGCCCGCTATCATCAATGCACCCACGCCCAGGACAAACGGTGCAAGGTTGACCCGTTCAGCCAGGCGCAGCAGGAATCTTATGCTGACGAGGCCTGCCAGAAACGCCACAACGCTTGCCACTATGCCTTCCATTCCCATGAGTGCGTTGTCCCTGAAGTAAGCGAATCCCGCCGCGCCCAGTCCGGCGGGAATGCTCATGAGGAAGCTCAATGTAAGGGACTCTCTTTTGTCTAGTCGACGGGCAAGAAGCACGGCCACGGTGAGTCCGGAGCGGCTCAGGCCGGGCAGCACGGACACTCCCTGAAATGCGCCGCACAGCAGGGCGTCTTTCAGGGATACACAGTCCAGTCCCCTGACGCCGGCGCTGCGTCTACGGAACTGTACTGCCCCGGTGAAGAGCAGCAGTACACCTACAATAACCATCGCCGAGGCGCCCATTCGCTCCGACAACTCGTCCAAAAGTAGCAGCAGGGGAACCGCTATCGCCGCACTGATCAGCGTTGCCGCCACAAGGAAGCGCAACAATGGAGAGGGAGCTAGGGGGGTGGACGTCGCTTCTTTGATCAGACCCCGCACCTGCCCGCGGAAGGCAACCAGCGCGGAGAGGGCGGTGCCCAGATGCAGCCACAGGGCGTAGGCCACGGCTTCAGAGAGGGACGTGTCCCGCAGAAGCGAGTAGACGGCGGCAACGGTGCCCTCCGAGCTGACGGGCAGCCACTCAGTGACGCCTTGAACGGCTCCGAGCAGGACGGCTATATCCATATGGTAAGCATCGCTTTCACTGATGTTACAGACCGGGACTTTCCGCTAGAATAGCCCGGTGACGCGGCGGCCAGCGCGGTTGCCCTGCTCGAACTTACCATACCGGAAGGCAAACCATACAGCCCTGTTGTACGGCGCATTCCAGACGCCTATAATCACAACGTTTGACTCGCTGCTTGAGAATATGAGTAGGCCCAATACCATAGCCATAGACGGTCCAGTTGCATCCGGCAAGACGTCTGCAGGCCGCATGCTGGCCGGGAGGCTGGGCTATAGGTTCTTGGACACCGGCCTGATGTACCGCGCCCTGACCTGGGCGGCCGTTCACAACAACATAGACCCCACGGATGTCGACACGGTAGTCAGACTGGCGCAGTACCCGATTGTGAACGTACACTTCGACGATAGCGGAGTGGCATCCGTATACCTTGGGGATTGGGACGCCACCCCGTATCTGAGAGACCCGGATGTTGAGAGATACGTCTCACAGGTGTCGCGTATAGCCGCGGTGCGGAGAGAACTGGTCGGGCAGCAGCGCATCATAGCCGGGAGCGGGCCAATTGTAATGGCGGGCCGCGATATAGGCACAGAGGTGCTTGTCAACGCGGATATAAAGCTATTCCTTACTGCTTCCGCCGAAGTGCGCGCCAAGCGCCGCAGTGAGGAGCAATCCGCTATGGGACAGGAGTCCTCCGTTGAAGAGGTGCTGGCGGAAATACAAGGGAGGGACTTGATGGACTCCCAGCGCAGGGTGGGTCCGCTCAAGCCCGCGGAAGATGCCCGTATCATCCATACCGATGAGCTATCGTTGGAGCAGGTGGTGGATTGGGCAATGGAGTTGGTAGAGGAGATGCGGTGACGCTTGTATACAAAGCGAGCAGGGTTCTGGCCAGGTTCTGCTTCTACACCTTTGGGCGATGGGAAGTTGTAGGCCAGGAAGGGATTCCCCCAAGAGGGAGACTGATAGTGGTGGCCAATCATCAGTCCAACGCCGATCCGCCCGTACTGGTTGCAGGGATAAACCGTTCCCTCAACCTGGTGGCGAAACGCGGGCTGTTCCGCAATCCGGTGGTATCGTGGTTTATGCGCCAGTGGCATGCCTACCCAACCGATAGGGATGGCCGTGACGTCGATTTGCTGAGGTGGCTGCTAAGGAAACTGGAAAGTGAGGAAGTGGTAGCGTTGTTCCCCGAAGGGACCAGAAACCCTCGCGGTATGGGCCCGGTGAACAACGGCGTGGCATACCTTGCTTTGAAATCCAACGCGCCCATCCTCCCCGTGGGCATTACCGGCACGGAGAACGTCCAATCCTTCAAACGCTTGCCGTTCCCCTTTACGCATTTCAAGGTCAACATCGGCCAGCCGTTCAGCTTGCCCCCCATGGAAGGCAAGGTCAGGGGCCCCTTGCTCGATTCGCTGACCGATATGATCATGGAGCGGGTGGCGATATTACTGCCTGAGGAGTACAGGGGGGAGTATCTTGGCAAGCGTGCAACACCCCGGCGTGAGAGCGTGGACCCCTAGTCATTATGTGCGGAATAATGGGCTACATAGGCAGCAAGGAAGCGGCTCCGATACTCCTGCAAGGGTTGGAGCGTCTGGAGTACCGCGGGTATGACAGCGCCGGCATTGCGGTTGTGAATGGGGAAGGGCTTGTTGCCGTGCACAAGGCCCCTGGAAAGCTGAATGCGCTTGTCAAATCGCTGAACGGCGCCCTTCCACTGGGAGCGGTGGGTATTGGACACACGCGCTGGGCCACCCACGGCAGCCCCAATGAGGTAAACGCGCACCCCCACGGGGATTGCAACAGGGACGTTGTGATAGTCCACAACGGCATCGTGGAGAACTACCTTAGTCTGAAGCAGCAGCTCCAAGAAGACGGCCACATATTCAACTCGCAAACGGATACCGAGGTCATAGCCCACCTGGTCGAGTCGTTCATGGCAGAGGGCGCCCCCTTCGAAGAAGCGGTTGCCTTGTCGGCCGGAGAAATAAGGGGAGCCCAAGCCGTGGTGGCTATGCTCGCTTCACAGCCGGACCGCTTGGTCGCCTTCCGTTTGGGCAATGCCGGTGGGATCACGGTCGGCTACGGCGAGGGAGATATGTATCTTGCCAGCGATCTGCCTGCCCTGCTTCCCTACACCTCCCGCGTCGCCTACCTTGGCCCCGGCGAGCTGGCGGAGATACGGCCCGACCGCGTCCACTACCGGTCTCTGGACAATGGCGCAGTGGAGAGGCTGCCTCAACATGCCCCCTACGGCCCAGTGGCTCTGGCCAAGGGCGGCTTCAAGCATTTTATGCTGAAGGAGATCATGGAGCAGCCACAGGCTTTGCTTCAGACCCTGTCCGGCAGAGTTTCCTTCGATCCGCCCGAGGTGTTGCTGGAAGGGTTCCCCTTCTCCAACTCGGAGATAGCGGATTTGAACAGGGTGGTTCTCACCGGAATGGGCACCAGTCTGCTGGCGGCGCAGATAGGCCGGCACTACATAGAGAAGCTCGCCGGTCTGCCGGCGGAGGCGGACAACGCATCGGAGTTGCGCTACAGAGACCCCGTAATCGACAAGCACACCCTGGTTGTTTCGGTCAGCCAGTCGGGAGAGACGGTGGACACCCTTGCCGCAATAGAGGAGGCGGCGCGCAAGAACGCCAGGCAGGTCTCGGTTTGCAACGTGGATTCCAGCCAGGCTACCCGTATTGTAGACGGCACGGTGAATATAGGCGTAGGGCCGGAGATCGGGGTTGCCACCACCAAGTGTTTCACTGGCTCCATTGCCGCGCTCTACCTGCTGGCGGCATACTTGGGCAGGGCCAGGCAGGCTCTCGACGACGAGATGCTGAGCAAACTGCTGCAAGACCTTTCGACCGTTCCAAGGTTGATGGGCCAAGCGCTGGAGCAGGAGAAGCACATAGAAAAGCTGGCCCAGAAGCTGCATAGATACGAGAACTTCCTCTACCTGGGCCGCGGCTTGAACATGCCGGTTGCCCTGGAGGGTGCTCTGAAGCTGAAGGAGGTCAGCTACATCCACGCCGAGGGCTACCCGGCGGGAGAGATGAAGCACGGGCCAATAGCTCTCATAGATGAGAATATGCCGGTGGTGGTGATTGCGCCACAGGACGGTCTATACGATAAAATGCGGGGCAACGTTGAGGAGGTGAAGGCAAGGGGAGGAAGGATAATAGCCCTGGTTAGCGAAGGCGACAAAGACCTTGCGGCCCTGGCCGACGAGGTTATTGAGATTCCACAGACGCCGGAGCTTCTTGCTCCCATGGTCTCTGCCGTGCCCTTGCAGATGCTGGCCTATCACGTGGCGGTACGCAGGGGCTGTGACGTGGATCAGCCAAGGAATCTGGCAAAGACGGTAACTGTGGAGTAGTATGCCCGATTGGGAGGATTTTATGGACAGAGACAAAATAGGCATCTACGTAAACCCCGGCGAAGGAACTGTAGTGCGGATAACGTCCCCCTACTGGCTTCCTGAAGAGCCCGACTGGAAGCTTGTCACCGGCGACCCCAACGCTACGCTGCTGGCCGTAAGGCAGGCCATCCAAGACGAGGGCATATTGCAGGACGCCTCCGGCGTGGTCTGGACCAGCATTCCCGATAGGGGATAGGTCGACGTCCTCTGCACGACCGTAAAGCATAGTCGTTTCCCATTGATCTAGATGTCTTTGCTAACCGCCTTGAGCTCACGCTTGAGCCTGTTCGAGGCGCTGCAATACCGCGACTACCGCATCTTCTGGTCCGGCCAGGTGGTCTCCGTCATGGGCTTTCAGATGCTCATCGTGACCGTTGGCTGGCTGATGTATGACATCACGGGCTCGTCTGTACAACTGGGGCTTGTCGGGCTGTCCACGGCTGTACCCGCTATCGTCTTGAACCTGTTTGGAGGTGTGGTAGCGGACAAGGTGAACCCCAAGCGCCTGATAATGATAGTGCAGTCGCTGAACGCCGTAGCCGTCGGCGCCCTGGCCACCCTAACCTTGATGGGTTTGGTCCAGCCCTGGCACATCATGGCGAACGCATTCATCATGGGAGCCTTGGGCGCATTCGATCAGCCGTCGCGACAGGCCATCTTTCCTCATCTCATAGACCGGCGGGTCATGATGAACGCCGTGGCGATGAACTCCATGATCTGGCAGGGCAACAGAATAGTTGGCCCCGCCGTAGCCGGGGTGCTCATCGCCTTGGTTGGAGCGCCATTGACGCTGTACATCGCCACCGCCGGCTTCCTGGTCTTCGTGACGTTCCTGAGCGCCATACGCATGCCCGTGATCCCGCGGTCCCGTTCGGCAACCTTCTTCAGAGACCTGCTGGATGGTCTGTCCTTCGTACGCAAGCACCATATCTTCGCCTTTCTGCTGGGCATGACCTTCTTCAACAGCTTCTTTGGCCTCTCCTACATTTTCCTGCTGCCTATATTCCAAAAGGACATCTTGGGAGTGGGGCCGACGGGACTGGGCTTCCTTCACGCCATGAGTGGCATAGGCGCGGTGACGGGGACGCTGATAGTGGGGTCTTTGCGCGACTTCCAGCACAAGGGTGTTGTGCTCATCGGCGGCGCAATTGCCTTTGGAACGCTTATCATCCTGTTTGGCTTTTCCAACTGGTTCCCTGTTTCCCTGGTGCTGGTGGCCTTGGCTGGGATGTCCACCGCCAGCTACATGATCCTGGCCCAGAGCACTCTGCAACTGCTGGTGCCCGATCAGCTCCGCGGCAGGATTATGGGACTGTGGGGCATGACGTTCAACCTATTGCCGCTTGGCGGGTTTTATGCGGGACTGCTCGCCAGCTACATCGGCGCTCCAAGCGCTGTCATGATCGGCGGAGCGGCGGTGATAGCTTTTGCCGTGTTCGGCGCTGCCCGCGACCGGCAGGTGCGCAGGCTGGACATACCGTCATTGCAGAGCACGATCAGGGGTGAATAAACGCCGGTGGCAGGCGGGATTCCATGGAGACTCTACCGGTTCGAAAATACCGCTGCTGCGGGGTAATCTGCCCCAATAGCGGTCTCTATGCTAAACTGATAGGACTGTTGACCTGATGTTGGAGAGTTGGCATGGCTGAAGAGCCGAGTGACCTGATCTACATGGACCACGCCGCCACAACCAAGATGCGGCCTGAGGTCGTGGAGGCCATGTTGCCCTATTTCATGGATAGCTACGGCAATCCCTCCAGCATCTACACCCTGGCCCAAGAGGCGCGCAAGGCTGTGGACGAGTCCAGGGAGACGGTGGCGCGGATTCTGGGCTGTCGCACCAGCGAGGTGATTTTCACCAGCGGAGGCACGGAGTCCGACAACACGGCGGTCTACGGGGCGGCCATGGCTCTGCAACCCACCGGCAACCACATCATCACAACCGCCATTGAGCACCATGCCGTGCTCCACGCCTGTCATTTCCTGGAAAACCTGGGATACGACGTGACGTATCTGCCTGTGGACAGGTACGGTATGGTCGATTTGGAGGACCTGGACAAGGCCATCACGGAGCGCACCATCTTGGTCAGCATGATGTACGCCAACAACGAGATAGGCGTCGTCCTACCCGTTGCGGAGGCGGCAAAGCTGGTCAAAGATCGCGCCGCCGCCATGGAGCGCAGCATCACGTTCCACACGGACGCCGTTCAAGCCGCGGGATACCTGGATATAGACGTGAAGCGGCTTGGAGTGGACATGCTGAGCCTTTCCGCGCATAAGTTTCACGGGCCAAAGGGTGTGGGCATCCTCTATGTAAAGCGGGGCGCTGCTTTCACACCACAGCACGTGGGCGGCAGCCAGCAGAGGCAGCGACGCGCCGGTACGGAGAACGTGGCCGGTATCGTCGGCGTCGCCAGGGCGCTCCGGCTGGCTGTGGATGAGCAGGAGTGGCTCAGCCGGCACGCTGGGAGCCTGAGGGACAGACTTCTCCATGGCATCCAGGAGAGGATACCGTCCGTTTTCTTGAACGGTCACCCGGAACGGCGGTTACCCAACAATATCAACCTCTCGTTCGAGCGCCTAGAGGGCGAACCACTGCTTCTGGGATTGGACTTCGCGGGGGTGGCGGCATCTAGCGGAAGCGCCTGTACGTCGGCGTCCCTGGAACCGTCGCACGTTCTTGTCGCCACGGGGTTGACCGCGGAGCTGGCACAGTCCAGCCTGCGGTTGACGCTGGGCCGGGAAAACACCGACCAGGACGTGGATTACGTGCTGGAAGTCCTGCCTGACCTGGTGCAAAGGCTGAGATCCATGGCGTCCATATCTTCCGTAACTGCGTAGCGCTATTATCATTATCCTGAGAGACTACAGATGACCAACCGACTACTAGCCGCGTCTGCAATCGTTATTCTCCTTTCCATGCTGACCCTGTCCGCATGCACTGCGGGGTCAAGCGCCACGGACTGGGCCTTTGGAGAGGCCCTCACCGTCAGGGTAAAGGAGATGCGCCTTGTGGATGAGGTGGCCTACTCAATAGAAGACAACCACTACTTGATCAGGCCTTCCCAAGAGGGAAGAATGATCGCTGCGGCCCACCTGGAGATGCGCAACCGACAGGCAAACGTTGTGTTCCTCTCCATAGACGCGCAGTCCGCCAGGCTCAGAGACGCCGAGTTCTTCGACTACAGGCCGCTCAATCCATTCCAGGACAGGAGCGATGTGGACGAGGCCCGGCCTTCGGATGGAAGGCTGCTTCCCTTCCTCTGGGGAGACGGCATAGACGCCCCTGCCGTGGAGCTGCGTGATACCTGTGACGAGGCAGGTCGTCCCTGCGAGTTGGTGGGCTGGATGTTCTTTGAGGTTCCCAGCGACATAGAGTACTACCAGTTCATTTGGGAGACCGCGGATACAATATTTATGCGGTTCTAGTAGAGCGGGAACTGACCATATTCACGAATGGCAGGCATGCGTATACTGAAGTAGGCTGGAGGTGGTGAATGGTCACGGCAGTAGCAATCGGAGTGGTGGTCTTTCTGCTGGTTATCATGCTGCTCATCTGGACGGTCATTACAGTAAACAGGTCCCGATAATCGTAAGGCTGTGGAACAGACTTGGGCCTAAAACACGGCACTTGACAGGCACGATAGGGTGAAGGCCGAGGCAAGAGAATCCACGTATGTTTAGCATTGACCGTACCAAACAGCGGGACTCCAGGCTGTGGTCTTTGCTTCTTGTTGCCTTAGTGGCGGGGGTAGTGGCTTTCTCCGCCTGCCGCAGTGAGCCTACTCCCACTCCAGAGCCCACGGCTACACCGGTCCCGACACCTACCCCAACGCCAACAGCTACCCCAACGCCAACGGCTACGCCTACCCCAGTTCCAACGGCCACGCCGACGCCCACACTCACGCCAACGGCTACAGCCACGACTACCCCAACGCCGACGGCTACACCGATCCCGGCACCAACCTCCACAGACTGGGTCTTTGGAGAGACCCTCATCGTTAGGGTAAAGGAAATGCGCCTCGTAGACGAGGTGGCCTACTCAATAGGAGACAACCATTACGTGCTCAGGCCTTCCCAAGAGGGCAGGATGATCGCGGCGGCCCGCCTGGAGATGCGCAACCGACAGGCAAACGTTGTGTTCCTCTCCATAGACGCGCAGTCCGCCAGGCTCAGAGACGCCGAGTTCTTCGACTACAGGCCGCTCAATCCGTTCCAGGACAGGAGCGATGTGGCCGAAGCCCTGCCTTCGGATGGAAGGCTGCTTCCCTTCCTCTGGGGAGACGGCTCTCCGGAGGCTCCTTCCGTGGAGCTACATGAGAACTGTGACGAGGCGGGCCGTCCCTGCGAGTTGGTGGGCTGGATGCTATTCGAGGTTCCCAGCGACATAGAGTACTACCAGTTCATTTGGGAGACCGCGGATACAATATTTATGCGGTTCTAGAGCAAGGACTGACCATATTCACGAATGGCAGGGATGCGTATACTGAAGTAGGCTGGAGGTGGTGAATGGTCACGGCAATAGCAATCGGAGTGGTGGTCTTTCTGCTGGTTATCATGCTGCTCATCTGGACGGTCATTACAGTAGACAGGTCCCGATAGTCGTAAGGCTATGTCTTAGGAGGGCCAAAGATGTTAACACGTTGGGCTACGAGGATACGAAGCCAATCCCCGTGCCCTGCGGCCAACGTCCCGGATCAAAGCGGTCTTTGCTAAGTGGCTTCACGAATCCTCGCCACAAGGGGCTCATAATGTTCCAACGGATCATCTGCATCTTTATTTTTAGCCTTGTTCTAATCGCCTGTGGTGGCGTTGAGAATTCCAAGACTATAGAACGATCAGACTACGGAGCAGAATGGCCGCTAACTATTGCTGAGGCGCTACTGGTATGTGAGCCTCCGTCAAGAGTATTCGTGGAGGTCAATGGCCACTATTACGGCGTGAACGGAATCGGCACAAGCTACGTGGGGAATGAATATCCTGACAAGGCTAGGGACTTACGCACCATCTGGCAAGAGGACGGAGAGCGTATAAGGCAGTTGCGAGAAGCCGGTTTCTCAACAACAGAGATTGCTTCTGTTGATCCACGTAAAAGTATACACTCGCTCATTGAGGATGGCCTAGAGCTTTGTGAGTAAAGCGACGCTGGCAAATATCTACTGAGGCCCAAAGGGGTTTGCACTTCCCTCCCACCACACCTTGTACTTGACAGTCACCATAGCTGGTGCTAACTTTGTAGAGTTACAGCAAATGAATATCCTGCTTTGAATGGGAGTAGTAGGAGAGGCTCGGTCACAGAGAGCCGGCGGCAGCTGAAAAGCCGGTGACAAAGAGACCCCGAACTCGCCCGGGAGCAGTTGGCTTGGGCCCGTAGACGGCTGGAGCCAACGGGGTTGCACCGTTATCGCAATAGAGAGCCCTGATGTTGAAGTTGGGGAAGAAGGGTGGTACCGCGGGAACCGTTTCCCGTCCCTTAGTGGGGCGGGATTTTTTTGTTGATGGACAAAGCTGGATCCGGAAGAGAATTACGGAGGTAGAGGAGAAATGAAGCTCACAGGCGCCCAGATGGTTTGCGAAAGCCTTTTGCGTGAGGGCGTGGACGTAGTATTTGGGCTTCCCGGTGGCGCGATACTGCCCCTCTACCAGACCATGCCCCAGTATCCGCAGCTGCGGCATATACTGGTGCGCCATGAGCAGGGAGCGGCCATGGCGGCGGACGGGTATTTCAGGGCGTCCGGCAGGGTAGGGGTCGCCTTTGCCACCTCCGGGCCGGGCGCAACCAACCTGGTCACGGGCATTGCCTGCGCAAACATGGACTCCTCCGCAATGGTCTGCATCACGGGCCAGGTGGCCCGCGCCGCAATTGGCAAGGACGCTTTCCAAGAAGGCGACACCACCGGAGTCACACTGCCCATTACCAAGCACAACTATCTTGTGATGAAGGCGGCGGACATCCCCAAGGTCATCCATGAAGCGTTCTACATAGCAAAGACGGGCCGGCCGGGCCCTGTGCTGGTGGACATACCCAAGGACGTGTTCATAGAGCAAGCAGAGTTTGAGTATCCGGAGGAGCTGGACTTGCCCGGATACAGGCCGACTCTGGAGGGTCACTCCAGCCAGATCAAGAAAGCGGTCAAGCTGATCAAGGATGCCAAGCGGCCCGTGATACTTGCCGGGCACGGCGTGATCATTTCCCACGCCTATGATGAGCTGAGGGAGTTTGCCGAAAAGGCGGAGATTCCCGTCATAACCACGCTGCTCGGCCTCAGCTGCTTCCCGGAGACACACGTGCTCAGCGTGGGGATGCCCGGTATGCACGGAGTGGCCTATGCAAGCCTGGCCATCGACAGGTCTGACCTGGTGATCTCACTGGGGGCGCGGTTTGACGACCGCGTTACGGGTCGTGTCAGCGCTTTCGCGCCCAAGGCCAAGGTGATCCACGTGGACATAGACCCGGCGGTCATTGGACAGAATGTGAAGACGCACGTTCCCATCGTGGGCGACCTGCGTCGCGTGCTGAGGACACTCAACAAGCAGATAGAGCCGGCAACCCGCTCGGAGTGGCTGGACGAGATTGAGCAGCTGCGCAGGGAACACCCGTCACTGCGGATGCCCAACAACCCCAAACTGACCCAGCAGTTCATCCTGAAGCAGCTTTCAGATGTCACACAGGGGAAGGCGATTATAGTTACCGGAGTGGGGCAGCATCAGATGTGGGCGGCCCAGCTATACACGTTCACTGAACCCAACACCATGATCACATCGGGCGGCGCCGGGGCCATGGGGTTCGAGGTGCCCGCCGCCATGGGCGCTCAGCTTGCCAGGCCCAACGAGGTGGTCTGGTCGATTGCGGGCGACGGTGGCTTCCAGATGACGATGTCTGAGCTGGCGACCATGGTGGAGAACAAGATACCGGTGAAGTTCGCCATAATGAACAACCGGTTCCTGGGCATGGTCAGGCAGTGGCAGCACATGTTCTACAACGATACTTTCTACGCCACCGAATACACGGGGAACCCGGACTTTGTGAAGCTGGCCGAGGCGTTCGGAATACTCGGCATCAGAGTAACCGAGAACTACCAGGTGGCGGACGCCATTGGAAAGGCGATGGAGTATGACGGCCCGGTGATTGTGGACTTTGTGGTGGACCCGGAGGAGAACGTTTACCCAATGATCCCGCCCGGAGAGAGCGTCAAGGAGCTTATAGAGGCGCCGGAGCAGTTTGAGGCTGTGCTGGAAGCAAATCCGGACATGATGCCGCCGTCCTAGCAGTTGATATAGGTTGAGAACATGACTACAGCGACAAAGCACTCACACACACTTGTGGCTCTGGTTCTAGACAAGCCTGGTGTATTGAACCGCATAGCCAGTATGTTCAGGCGGCGCGGGTACAATATCCATAGCCTGGCCGTAGGTCATAGCGAGATACCCAACCTTTCCCGCATGACTTTTGTTGTGGAAGGCGACGATACCACTGTGGAGCAGGTAACCAAGCAGCTCTACAAGCTGATCGACGTTGTGCGGGTTACCGAGCTGTCGGACATGGACTGCGTGTCCCGTGAGATGGCGCTGATCAAAGTGCGCTCCACGACACAGAGCCGCAGCGAGATAATCCAGATGGTCGATATCTTCAGAGCGAACATCGTGGACGTTTCCACCGAGTCCATGATCATTGAAGTGACCGGAGACGAAGACAAGATAGAATCTCTGTATACGCTGCTCAAGCCGTTTGGCGTAAGAGAGATGATGCGCACGGGCCGGGTGGCTATGAACCGCGGGCCGCTTACGTCGCACGGCTTGGAGAACGGAAGAGTAAGGAGCAAAACCTAAGCATTTCCGGGCAATGGTAAGCCCAAGCGAAACCCAAGGAGCAAGGCATGGCAACTGTCTACTATGAGAATGACGCCGATAAGTCACTGATTCAAGACAAGACAATTGGAATCATTGGATACGGCAGCCAGGGGCATGCCCATGCTCAGAACCTGAAGGACAGCGGTCTGAACGTCATTGTGGGCCTGTACGAGGGAAGCGGAAGCTGGTCCAAGGCTGAAGAGGACGGCTTCAGTGTTGCCCTCGCTTCAGAAGCGGCCAAAGAGTCGGACATTATAGTCATGCTGCTCCCCGACACCTCGCAGGGCGAGGTCTACAAGCGTGATATAGAGCCAAACCTCAGCGCCGGAAAGAGCATTGCTTTTGCTCACGGTTTCTCCATCCACTACCAGACGGTAGTCCCGCCCAGCAACGTGGATGTCTGGATGATAGCTCCCAAGGCTCCGGGACATAGAATGCGCGAGGTGTACAGGCAGGGGAACGGGGTGCCTTCCCTGGTGGCGGTGCATCAGGACGCCACGGGAAACGCCAAACAAACGGCGCTGGCCTATGCCTGGGGAGTGGGCTCGCTCAGGGCGGGCGTACTGAATACCACGTTCAAAGAGGAGACGGAGACCGACCTCTTCGGCGAACAGACCGTGCTGTGCGGCGGCGTTACTTCTCTGGTCAAGGCCGCGTTCGAGACCATGGTGGAGGCCGGCTATCAACCGGAGTCGGCTTATTTTGAGGTTATGCATGAGCTGAAGCTGATAGTGGACCTGCTGTATCAGGGCGGCATGGAGTACATGCGTTATTCGGTCAGCGATACGGCGGAGTACGGCGACTACACCCGCGGCCCCCGGATCATAGACGAAGATGTCAAAGTGAAGATGCGGAAGGTGCTGAGTGAGATACAAGACGGTACCTTTGCCCGGGAGTGGATTGCGGAAAACGACGAGGGCCGTCCCAGATTCAAGCTTCTACGTGAGGAGAACTCTGGCCACCCTATAGAGAAGGTGGGCAAGGAGCTGAGGGGTATGATGCCCTGGCTCAAGAGCACTACGTGATGATTGTAGAGCCATCATATCAAGATGCGTTGGAGGTAAGGCGCGTGGTCCGTTGCCAAGGCCGGGTCTTAGCAAGGCTGGGTCTAACGGACCGCGTTGTCCTGTGACCTCTAGCGTCCCTCCAATTCCGTGCCCGCCGGGCACTTCCCCAAACTGTTAACTAGGAGCACCAGAACCATGGTAGAGGACAAGGTATATATATTCGACACCACACTGCGCGACGGCGAACAGTCTGCCGGCGCAGCCATGACCGTAGAAGAAAAGCTGGAGGTGGCAAGACGGCTGGAAGCAATGGGCGTTGACATAATAGAAGCGGGGTTTCCAGTAAGCTCCCCCGGTGATTTCGAGGCGGTGAAGGCCGTTGCCAAAGAGATACGCAAACCCATCATCTGTGCCCTGGCGCACGCCAATCCCACCGCCGTAGACAAAGCCGCGGAAGCTTTGAAGGAAGCCAGGCATCCACGCATCCACGTTTTCCTCTCCACCTCGGACATTCACATAATGCATCAGCTTCGCAAAGGTCGGGAAGAGGTCATGGATATGGCTGTGTCCAATGTGGAACGCGCCAAGAGCTACGTTGAAGACGTGGAATTTTCGCCCATGGACGCCACGCGAACGGAGCCGGAGTACCTCTATACAATGCTGGAAGCCTGCATCAATGCCGGCGCCACTACAATCAACATCCCTGATACCGTGGGATACACAACGCCCTCAGAGTTTACCGCGCTGCTGGAGGGCATCAAGAAAAACGTGCCCAACATAGGCAAAGTGAGGCTGAGCGTCCACTGCCACAACGACTTGGGAATGGCCGTGGCCAACAGCCTTGCCGCCGTAAAAGCCGGGGTGCGTCAGATAGAGGGATGCATCAACGGTATCGGCGAAAGGGCCGGTAACGCGGCCATAGAAGAAGTGATCATGGCCCTGCACACCAGGGCGGATCACTACAAGGTCAGGCTGGACATAGATACAACCCAGATCCACCGCGTCAGCAAGCTGGTGAGCGATATCACAGGCTTCGCGGTGCAGCCCAACAAGGCTGTGGTGGGAAGAAACGCCTTCAGACACGCCTCTGGCATCCATCAGGACGGGGTTATTAAGGAACGCACAACCTACGAAATAATGGACCCGCAGAGCATAGGCTGGCCCAGCAGCGAACTGGTGCTGGGTAAGCTCAGCGGCCGGCATGGCCTGAAGGCCAGGCTCAACGAGCTGGGATACCAGCCTAGCGACGCTGAGCTGGGCCGTATATTCGAAAGCTTCAAGGAGCTGGCCGACAAAAAGCGCGAAGTAACCGATAGAGATCTGGAGTCGCTGATGGCCAACCAGCGTCGCAGTTTCGATGACGTGTACGAGCTTGACCACATCCAGGTATCGTGCGGCAATCACGAAATACCTACGGCTACCGTACGGCTGATCGGGCCGGACGGTCAAATCAGAACCGACGCCGCTACCGGTACGGGACCGGTCGACGCCGTGTACCAGGCCATTAACCGGGTCATAAAGGTGCCCAACACACTGACCGAATTCAGCGTACAAGCCGTTACGGAGGGCATAGACGCCGTAGGCGAAGTGGGCATTCGCATTGAGAGCAACGGCCAAGCGTTTGTTGGACGCAGTGGGGACACAGACATCATAGTTGCCAGCGCAAAGGCGTACATGAACGCCCTGAACCGTCTGCTCAGCATGGGAGACGACGTGGAAAAACCGGCTGAAGCAGTAAGCTTCATCTAGTTGACATGGTACACAGAGCAGCTTACAATCCTTCCAATAAGTAAGGAATGGAAGGGAGTAGGTCAAATGCCTGTTGTGACCATGACCAGCAAGAACCAAATAACGCTGCCCATAGAAATAGCCAGACAGCTGAACGTTAAGCCCGGAGACAAACTGGTAGTGGAGCTGATCCAGGATCACGTTGTTCTCATGCCGCAGCCCGGAAGCTGGGCTGACTACGTGGTTGGCAGCGTCAAGGGAGTGTACGGAACTCGCAAAGAGGATATTGACAGCTATATCAACGAAGTCCGCTACGGTGATGTAGCTGAGGAGGATGAGGAACTGTTGGGCGTGCTCAACCTGGATGAGGAGTTGCGCGCTGTGTATGAGGCGGTTTCCTCCAGAGAGATGTCAAGCTTGAGCCAGATCAGGGAAAGTTCCGGCGTGTATCTTGTCCAGCAAAAGCTGGAGAAGCTGGAGGGACTGAAAGCGATTGAAAAGTGGGAGAACCCGGCTCACGAGTCTGAAACTTACTATCGCAGGGCCGGTGGATGAGGAGGAATCCTCTCATTGGCCCTTGGCTGGAGCAGTTGAGGCAATACCGCAGCGTTGCTCTGGACACAAATCTGATAATCTACGCTCTGGAGGGTGTCGCGCCCTATGACGAGATGGCGCTGCATCTGTTCAGATTGATGGAGCGAGGGATAATTCAAGGGGTTGCGTCCACTATTGTCGAGGCTGAGACCCTGGTCAAGCCCATACGCGACCGGGATCGGCTCGCCATAGACAAGATAGAGCTCTTCTTTAGACACCTGCCCAACTTGCTTGTGAGACCAGTGGACAGTAGGCTAGCTAGAACAGCGGCAAGGGTTAGGGCCGACAACAAACTGACCCTGTTTGACGCGGTTATAGTGGCCACTGCCCTGGAACAGGGATGCGACGCTATAATAGGCAACGATCGACTCATGGGGCAAAGGGTCACTGGGATACCCTACGTCTACCTTGAGAACTACCTTATCTGAGAGGGAAGAGATGCCCAATACGATGTTCGAGAAGATATGGAGCAACCACGTAGTGTACGAGGAGGCGGATAAGCCGGCTATCCTCTACATAGACTTGCACCTTGTGCATGAAGTCACCTCGCCGCAGGCGTTCGATGGCCTCCGCATGAACAACCGCAAAGTCCGGCGAACGGATCTGACGGTTGCAACCGTGGACCACAACGTGCCCACAACAGACCGCGCCCTGCCTGTTGCTGATCTGATTTCCCGTGCTCAAATAGATGCTTTGAACCGGAACGTAGAGGAGTTTGGCATAACCTACTACGGGATGGACAGTCCCGGCCAGGGGATTGTCCACGTCATAGGGCCGGAGATGGGCTATACCCAGCCTGGCAAGACAATCGTCTGCGGCGACAGCCACACCTCGACGCATGGCGCATTTGGCGCGCTGGCCTTCGGCATAGGCACCTCTGAGGTGGAACACGTACTGGCTACGCAGACCTTGCGCCAGGCGAAGCCCAAGACCATGGAGATTAGAGTCGATGGAACGCTGGCTTATGGCGTTACCGCCAAGGACATCATCCTGGCCATTATCGGCAAGATAGGTGTAGGCGGAGCCACCGGCCACGTGGTCGAGTACACCGGTGAAGCCATCCGCGGCCTCTCCATGGAGGGCCGTATGACGGTGTGCAACATGTCTATTGAGGCAGGAGCAAGGGCGGGTATGGTGGCGCCGGACGCCAAGACGGTTGAATACCTCAGGGGAAGGCCCAGGGTCCCCCAAGGGGACGCTTTTGAAGCCACTGCCGAAAAGTGGCTCTCGCTGAAAACGGACGCCGACGCTGCCTATGACACCACGGTTGAGCTGGACGCGTCTACCCTGTCGCCCTTCGTTACCTGGGGGACTAACCCCGGTATGGTGGTGCCGGTGGTGGAGCGCGTGCCCGACCCGGGTTCGTTCGAATCCGCGGTGGAGCGTGAGGCGGCGGAGCGCGCCTTGACCTACATGGACCTGGAACCCGGCAGACCTATGCAGGAGATACTTCTAGATCGTGTCTTCATAGGCTCCTGCACCAACTCACGCATAGAAGACCTGCGCGCCGCCTCAGAGGTGGTCAATGGGCGCAGAGTGAACGACAATATCAGGGCACTGGTGGTGCCCGGATCCACGGCGGTGAAGGCTCAGGCGGAAGCGGAGGGTCTGGACAGGATATTTGTGGATGCGGGGTTCGAATGGCGTGAATCGGGGTGCTCCATGTGCCTGGGTATGAACCCGGACATCCTGGGCCCCGGTGAACGATGCGCTTCCACGTCCAACCGCAACTTTGAAGGGAGGCAGGGACCAGGCGGGCGCACGCACTTGATGAGCCCGCAGATGGCTGCCGCAGCCGCCATTACCGGGCATATTGTGGACATCAGAGAGTGGAACTTCAGCTAGGAGAAAGACCGTGGAACCTTATGTAAGAGTGACCGGGAGAGCCGTTCCCTTGGACAGGGCCAACGTCGATACCGACCAGATAATTCCAGCCAAGTACTTGAAGCGCATTGAGCGCACCGGATTCGGGGAGTTCCTCTTCGACTCGTGGCGAAAACTGCCGGACGGAAAGGCCAACCCCGACTTTGTTCTCAACGATCCGAAATATAAGGGCGCCACCGTCCTTATCGCCGGGCCGAACTTCGGCAGCGGTTCCTCCAGAGAGCACGCTCCCTGGGCGCTGGAGGACTACGGGTTTCGCACCATCATCAGCTCCGGCTTCGCCGATATCTTTCGCAACAACTGCTATCAGAACGGTATGCTGCCGGTGCAGCTTGCATCAGAAGACGTCGACCACTTCATGGGAAAAGCCAAGGAAGAAGCGGACTATGAGATCACCGTAGACCTTGAGCGGTGCCTGGTTACGGGGTCGGATGAATACACGGCGGAGTTCCAGGTGGACACGTTCCGCCGCGACTGTTTGCTGAGGGGCCTGGACGATATAGGTCTAACCCTGGAGCACGAAGCCTCTATCTCTGAATACGAGCAGTCACACGCTATAACGTAGTCATCCGGCATCCGTTTGGTTGACTTCACTGTTGGATAGTGCTAGGAATACATGCATTCGTCCAAGGGGTGCTCCAGCAGATGAGTGTCAAAGGTCTCATTCAGCAATGGGACATATCGGAAGGTCTTGTCCTCACTGACCCTGAGTCCAAGGAGTTGCTGCATGAGGCGGGAATACCGGTAGCTGAAACTAAGCAGGTGACGTCCGCCGACGAAGCCGTCTCCGCAGCCAGGGCTTCCGATTTCCCCGTCCTGCTCAGGCCTGTATCCAGGCAGCGCCTCTTGCTTGATGGCGGAGCGACTGCGCCCTTGTCGTCTGAAGCGGATCTGCGCAACGCCTTTCCCGCGATCCTTGCCCAGGCTAAGTCCTGGGACGACAGTGTGGAGGCGCTCTCTGTGAGTAAGGCGCTGCCTCCCGGCGTGGAGGTGATAGTCCGCCTGCACCAGGACTTGCTGTTCGGACCCGTCCTCTCGTTCGGCTATGGAAAGATGGCGGTAGAAGTGTGGGAAGACGTGGCATACCGCATTGTGCCCCTCACCGGTAAGGATGCCAGGCTGATGATACGCGAGCCAAAGGGGAGCAGGCTTCTGCAGGGATACGGAGCGTTGCCCGCGCCAAGGGCTGGGCTCCTGGAAGAGATGCTTCTAAAAGTCTCCGGCCTTGTCCATGAGAACCCTGAGATAGAGAGATTGGAGCTGTTCCCCGTCTACGCTTATAGAGAACAGGTGCTGGTTGCAGAAGCAAGGATAGAGTTGAAGGAAAGAGAAGAGGCCTGATGCACAAGCTGGAACGCATACTCAATCCAAGAAGCGTCGCCGTTGTCGGCTCCAAGCAGATCGACAACCACAACTGGCTGCGCACCGTGCTGCCATTCCAGGGGCCCAAGTACCACATCAACATTGACAAGAACGAATGGCCCAGCGCGGAAGAGTTGGGGTTCCCCAACTATGAAAGGCTGGTCGACGTCCCCGGAGACGTGGACTTCGTGATCATATCCGTGCCTGCGCAGGTGGTGCCCTACGTGATCAAGGACTGCATAGCCAAGGGCGTGGCCGGAGTGCATCTCTACACGGCTGGCTATGGCGAGACAGGCATGGAAGATGGCATTCAACGTGAGCGGGAGTTGCTCCAGCTTGCCCGCGACGGCGGGTTGAACATAGTGGGGCCCAACTGCCTGGGCGTCTTCAATCCCAAGACAGGCATAGGGGTGAACCTGGGCGGTTATCACGGTGATGCCGGGAACTTCGCCTTCATCTCTCAGAGCGGCTCTCAGTCCGGAGGATTTGCCAGGGCATGTCTGGCCAACGGGATCAAAATAAGCAAGCTGGTGAGCATGGGCAACGGCATCATCCTGGACAGCACGGATTACCTGGAATACTTTGCCCAGGATGAAGACACCACGGCAATGGGCATGTACTTGGAGGGGATCAGAGACGGCAGGCGTTTCTATGATGTCCTGCGCCAGGTATGCGCCGAGAAGCCCGTCCTTGTCTGGAAAGTTGGAGAAACCGAGGACGCGGCGCGGGCCGTGGCATCGCACTCCACCTCCATGACAACGGAGTCCGCGGTCTGGGACGCTATGCTCCGCCAGTGCGGCGCAATCAAGGCGGAAAGCGTTGACGAGGTCTTCGAGACGGCCAAGCTCCTCCTGCAACTGCCGCCGACCACCGGCGACAGGCTGGGACTGGTGGCGTTGTCCGGCGGGCACGCCACGGAAATGACCAACGTCTTCTCCAAGGCCGGTTTCAGGATCCCTTCGCTAGAAGAAAGCTCCTATCAGCGCATACTGGAAAAGTTCGACATTATAGGAAGCACGTACACCAATCCCATCGAAGGGCGCACGCTAAGCAACCCCGACCACCTGAACAACGTCTTGGACGTGCTGAACGACGATCCGAACGTGGACATCATCGTCCATGAGGTGCACACCGTTGTCCGCGACGGTCAGGCTTCACTGTATAGAGGACACGGCCCGGAGCTCCTGGCCGAATTTCGCAAGCGGGCCAAGAAGCCGTACGTAGCCGCCATCTCTACGTCCCATCCCCATCCGCCCCAGGACGTGGCGGACGAGTTCTACAAGAAGCTCACGGATGCCGGCATACCCGCTTTGCACGGGCTGCAGGGCACGGCGGCGGCGTTGCGGAAATTTGTCGACTATTACCAGTATCGAGAGGCTTAGCGGAAGGCAGTGGCGGACTCCTCTTCAGATTCACCGGCTGAAGTAGAAGCAAGACCCGTTGGCCGTGTTCGCGGCTCTGTGACCGCCTTCGAAATAGGCAACTTCCGCATCCTATGGGCCGGCCGCGCCAGCTCCAACATGGCCCGGCAGATGCGCGTTTTCCTCCGCGGCTGGATGGTCTGGCAGTTAACGGACTCTATCGTACTGATGGGCGTTGTCACCTCCTCTCTGGCATGGCCCATGATCTTCATGCCGTTTCTAGGCGGCTTCCTAGCGGACAAGATCGACCGCCGTCTGCTGGCCAAAGTCACCGAATCGCTCCTTGTGGTGCTCTGGGCCGCCGTGGCCGTTTTGATAATTTTGGACATGATCCACTGGTGGCACTTCATGGTTTCATCCGTGCTTAGCGGCGTGATCCAGTCGATTGGGCGGCCGGGTCATCAGGCGCTTCTGGGCAGCATTGTGGACAAACGGCGTCTCTCCAACGCCGCGGCATGGGACAATGTGGCCGACACCTGGCCCAGGATAGCCGGACCGGGATTGGGCGGTATTCTGGTAGTCGTTATAGGCGCGGGATGGGAAGGGATTCTCTTTGCGTCAACGGCGGCAATGCAACTGTTCACCGCCATAACGGTGTTTCTGCTGGACTGGAACCCCGAGGAGCAGCGCGCCAAGCAGCGAGGCTCCGGCGATAGAGGCTCCTTTCTGGAGGGCTTCAAGTACGTCTGGAATGAGAAGGTGCTCTTTGGCCTGGTCAGCATAGGCGTGACCTTCTCTGTGATTGGAGGCGCAGCCGGGGTTATGCTGCCCATTTTTGCCGATGTAATGCTGGGAGAAGGCGCTCCCGGGTTCGGGTACCTATTGACCGCTTCCACGCTGGGAGGCGCAGTTGGCGCGCTGACCGTTGTATCTCTTTCCAATTTTGGACGCAGAGGTTACCTGTTGCTGGCCGTGGCTGTGCTCAATACGGGTCTGCTCATAGCTTTTGCCAAGTCGGACGTGTTCCTGCTAACTATGGTCATTGTCTTTGGCATGGGACTGGCCCAGGTGATGTTCCGCGCCATGCGCATAGTGGCCATGCAGGTGCTGGCTCCCGACGACCTGCGCGGCCGGGTGATGAGTTTCCAGACCTCCATCCAAGGGATGAGTTTTATAGGCGTTCTTCTATTGAGCGGCATGGCGGAGATGTTGAGGCGCCCCGGAGGTCTGGACCTTGGTTTCATGCAGCTTGGTGGCAGCATAGCCAGTGGAGTATCCGATACCGTGCTTATAAGCGGCATAGCATACGGAGTGGTTACCCTGATCTTCTTTGCCGTATTGCCTGCGTTGAGAAACTTCAAATAGCCACAATGAACGCCTGCTTCGAGCTTCATACGGTTGACGGCGCAGCTCGCGCCGGAGTTTTGCACACGCCGCACGGCCCCGTGCCTACCCCGGTGTTCATGCCCGTGGCCACTCAAGGCTCGGTTAAAACGGTGACCCCCCAGGAGCTGCGTTGCCTGGGCGCCACGCTGCTCCTGGGCAATACGTACCACCTCTATCTGCGCGGCATTGAAACCGTGCGCGACCTCGGAGGATTGAGCCGGTTCATGGGCTGGAACGGCCCCACGCTCACCGATAGCGGCGGCTTCCAAGTCTACAGCCTGAGCAACCGCGCCAAGATCACCGACGACGGAATAGAGTTCCGATCGCATATTGACGGCTCACGCCACCTGTTCACTCCCAGGCGGGTCATCGACTATCAAGAACGCCTGGGTGCGGACATTATCATGAGCTTGGACCAGTGTTTGGCCTACACCGACGACAAGGACGCGGTGCGGGACGCCATGGAGCGCACCCACCGCTGGGCGGAGATATGCAGGGACGCGCATTCAAGTGATGACCAGGTGCTCTTTGGAATTGTGCAGGGCGGGGTGTTTGAGGACTTGAGGGAGGAGTCGGCCTCCTACATCAAGGGACTGGACTTTCCGGGATATGCCATCGGCGGCTTGGCCGTGGGCGAGCCAAAGTCGGTCATGTACCCGCTCGTGGAGCATACCGCCGGGCTGCTGCCGGAGGATAAGCCGCGCTACCTCATGGGCGTGGGTTCGCCGGAGGACCTGGTGCACTGCGTGGCCAGGGGTGTGGACATGTTCGATTGCGCCCTGCCGACAAGGGTGGCGCGCAACGGGGCGCTCTTCACCAGGCGTGGAAGGCTGGATATACGCGCTCCCGTGTTCCGGGGTAACGGAAGCCCCGTGGAGGACGGATGCGACTGCTACACCTGTACTCATTTCACCGCGGGTTATCTCAACCATCTGTTCAGGACTAAAGAGCTCCTGGGCCTGCGACTGGCCACGATTCACAACTTGAGGTTTGTGATGAGGCTGATGGCCGGTATGCGCGCGGCCATAGCAGGGGGCAGCTTTGATCTGTTTGCCAGGGAATTCCTGGAAGGATACAGCCCCGCGGACGAGGCGGCTCGTTTGGAGCAGAGCCGGAAACGGCTGGCTTCGTGGAGTAGGGGAGGCTAGAGAGAGCCGCCGGCGACTGCCGGTACGATGCTCAACTCATCTCCCGAATTCATCTCGGTCTTCAGACCGTCCAGGAAGCGTACGTCTTCACCGTTGAGGTAGACGTTGACGAAATAGCGGAGCTCGCCCGCCTCATCGCAGATGCGCTCTTTGATGCCCGGATGCTTGGCATCCAACGAGTCGATAGATTCCCCTACGCTCGAGGCCTCCACCGCTACCTGTGACTCGCCATTAGTCACGCGGCGCAGTGGCCCTGGTATTCGCACAGTGACGCTCATCCGCTAGTTCCTCCTAGGTATTGCAGCATTAAACTGCAACTATTGTACGGCAGGTGAAGATGAAGTTCACCCTTCTATTACATCTCCGGCCACCGGGTCAACGCGCACTCCCAGTCCGGTGACCCACTCCAGGCCTCGCTCTATCTCTTCTTCATCGCCTGTTATCTCCAACACCACCCACCCCATCTCCTCGCGCACGTCCGCGCGGCGGATGTTGGTCACAACCTGAAACTCCTGTCCCAGGTTGTGAATGACCGGTTCGGTAATCAGCACCGGGGGGAATGTGAACTTGACTCGCTTATTGGCCATTAAATAGCCTCCTGCTAAGATGCCGGGCTTGCATGAAGAGCCTCCTCAAAGGCTTCCAAGTTGGGCTTTGTAAGGACAGGCCTGACCACGTCCTCCACCGCTTCAATGGTCTTGAGACCGTTTCCAGTGATATAGGCCACTGTGACCTCGTCGGGTTTGATCCTGCCTTGCTCCACCAGGCGCTTCAGCCCCGATATAACTACGCCGCCGGCGGTCTCGGTGAAGATGCCTTCAGTTTCGGCAAGCAGCTTGATGGAGTCAGCGATCTCGTCCTCCATTGCCATTACCGCCGAGCCTTCCGAAGCCTTGATTGTATCCAGCGCGAATACGCCGTCCGTGGGGTTGCCTATGGCCAGCGACTTGGCGATGGTGTTGGCCCGCACCGGTCTCACCTGCCGGGTGTTGTTGTCGTAGGCCTCTATGATGGGAGAGCACCCCTCTGGCTGGGCCACGTGCATCCTTGTCTGCGCTTTGTCTATCAGGCCGAGATCCGACAGTTCCTTGAGCCCCTTCCATATCTTGGTGAACATGGAACCGGAGGCGGCGGGCACCACCGCGTGGTCGGGAGCGCGCCAGTTGAGCTGCTCGGCGACTTCATAAGCCAGGGTCTTGCTGCCCTCGGCGTAGAAGGGTCGGATGTTGATGTTGACGAAGGCCCAGGGGTAGTTATCGCCTATTTCGGAGCAGAGGCGGTTGACCTCGTCGTATGAGCCGTCCACGGCAATGAGGGTGGGGTTGTAGATGGCGGCTCCCACCACCTTGCCCCGCTCCAGGTTGGCGGGGATGAAGACGAACGCCTTCATCTGTGCCCGCGCCGCATGCGCGGCGACGCTGCAAGCAAGGTTGCCCGTGGAGGCGCAGGCCAGGGTGTTGAACCCGAACTCGCGGGCTTTGGTTGCCGCTATGGTGACCACCCTGTCCTTGAACGAGTACGTGGGGTTCACCGAGTCGTTCTTCACGTAGAGGTTTTCCAGGCCCAGCATTCTGCCAAGGTTGTTACACTTGACCAGGGGGGTGAACCCGGCTTCTATCTCGACCGCGTCCTCCACGTCTATCGGCAGAAGGTCGTGGTAGCGGAGCATGGAGTAGGGCCCGGAGGCTATGCGCTCCCTGCTTACCACCCTGGCGATGGCGTCGTAGTCGTAGGCGACTTCAAGCGGGCCGAAGCAAAAGTCGCAGACGTTTAGCGGCTCTACGGGGTACTCCCGGCTGCAGGACCGGCAGCGTAGAGCGGATACATGGGCCAATTTCAGGTTCTCCCGTTCCTAAACAAAGCAGGCCGCCCCACCAAGAGCGACCGCTTGTACCTCCTGATTTGCAGCGCAAATCACGCCTAACAATGCTAGCAACAGCATCTGAGGGTGTCAAGGAAAGCGCTGGAGTTAGTACATGCCGAACAAGACCTTATATTGCTACCACCGCCACCACCGACGCGGCCTGGGCAGGCGTTGCCGCAGGAATGTCTCCAGGTTAGGACGGTGTAGCACCGTTCTGCCAGCACTGCTGGCGTCCTGGTCGATCAGGGTTGAAGGTACGTCTTCCCATGAAAAGTCGCTTCTGCCGAAGGCGTCCCTAGATTGCCAGACGATAACTCTGTTTCCGTCGATAGTCCATCCGTTGGTCACAGTTCCTTCGCTTTTAGCATAGGCTGCGGGTCGGAGCAGGTTAATAAGCCGGGCTTTGACACGGTCGTACCGCTTTTCGGCGTAGTCCAGCCAAGTGATGCTATGGCACCACTCTGGCGCAAGCTCGTCACTAGCCTGGGACAGTATACCGCTCAGTACCTCGGAGGAAAGGGACAGCCAGTCCTCCGGAAGGCGATCGTCGTCCAGACGATCCAAGACCTCGGTCAGGTAACGAAGGTACAGATGGCCGGTCAGGCTCCGGCGCATCTCTTGTATCCGGCCTTGCAGCCGTTGGCGTAAGCTTTCGTCATGGGCTGGCAAGGCGGTGGTTGTGTATATCATCAGGCTACGCTTGACCACCTCGTCGGGAAATGACTGAGGCTCAGCGTTCATGGACAGGATAAAGCCGGGGTGCTCAGGAACGCCGGGCTGTAGTTCATCCTTGATCATGTCTCGGCCATGGCTGTTGAAGGCTCGGCGACCGATGTCGTCAAACACCACAGGGAAGCGCTTGTACCCTTGCTGCAAACCGCGCAGTTGTGCCTTGGTGAAGCTCCCCTTTTCGACCGTGTGGGCAAAGCCGAACATGGAGGTCATCAACGTGTCTACCAGGCTAGTCTTGCCACAATTGGACTTGCCGAAGACTATGGCAAAGGATGGATAACGGATCACGTCGCTGTCCTGCAACAAAGCCAGCGAGCGCAGGTCACATATGAATGGCGAGAAGTACAGCCAGGACATCAGGATGAAGTAGTCGCGCTGCAAGCCCGTTACGTTGCCCTCAAAAGCGCCCTCGTAGTTCTTGAAGTAATCAAGCAACAGGTGAGCGTCCGTCTTGACCGAGGTGTCATCCCATTCCAAGGAGAATGGCTCGCCGGACAACATGGCCTTGCGGTTTGTCCTGTCTATGGAAAGGTAGCGGTTGTCCGCCTCCTCCGCGGATTTTACAAGGCGTATGCGGCTGATCTCCCGCTTGACCTCTGGCGTGACGGTCTGCTTGCCGTTGCGAAAGGGAGGGGCTGCCGCAGATAATTTTGGACCATGCACAGAGACCACCTTTTCGACGCGTTCTATCTGAACCGGTGCCGATACCTGCGATTCTTCGGCTGTAGGCGCTTCGATAATCAGTGTGCCAGATATATCGGACATAACGGGCGTATCGGAGATCTCGATTTCGGCGTTGGTTATGCGTTCCTTCGGCAGAGGGATTTCGTCTGAGGCCGAGTCTCGAATGGTGTCGTACATACGGTTGTAGTGGCTCCAGGCTGCTTCATCATCGTCGAAGACCACTAGGGTCTCCGGCTGTCTGCCAGAGAAGGCTTGCTCCGACAGGTTGGCGGAGCCGACAATCACACGATTGCGCCCGTCCTCACTCGACAGCAGGTAGAGCTTAGCGTGGGCGATAGCCTTTCTAAGGACACGAAAGCGGGCCTGTCCGGCGTGGACTCTTTCCAGAATGTGAAGGTGGCGATCATCCTTCAGCCCCATGATGGCAGCACGGGTGTCTCCAACTACCACCTTCTGAAAGGCCAGGATGCTCTTGATCTCTCGCAGTGTGCCCTCGTACCCGAACACGCACTCAAAGGAGTTGAGGTCGAACTGGTCGAGCATCCTGACTATAGCGTTGACGCTGGCGGAGTAGGTCAGTACCCGGAGTTGGTCATAGCCAGCGAACAGGTCCCAATTGAACTGCCGCTCGCTTACAAATCCGGCGCTGACCACACGCAGCCCGGTGCCGTCGTCCAACCTGAGAGCAGATTGGCTCTCGTGTGCTCCGTTAGATTGTCCAAATAGCTGTTCCATACTTTCCAACTACCGACTGAGTAATCATTCTCTAACTCTAATTGATGCTACGCCAAGGATATTACTACATGTCCTCAGGCAACTCTATCTAATCAGCGGCGTCAGCCTAACCGCCCCATACCGACACCGCCCACTTCCCAATCAACCCTCATCGCCGCTAACATTCCTCCATGATCACATTAACCAAAACATGCCCCAATCCGTCGCGAAAACCTTACACACTTCTACCGATGCTTCCGATTTGTTTCTCACACCCCAAAAATATTTGGTTCGTTTTAGCCTTGCTAGTTGACATAACGTCTGAAACAAATCCTCGCCCGGCAAGTCGGAAAGGAGGTGTGAGGTCCAACCGTTTGCAGTTGGGTCCTACGGCGCGTTGATGGTGTCTGACGGTAGCCCCAGCGGAGCGTCTAGGGTGGTAGGGAGCGCCTCCAGGTCCGGGTTGCTCAGCACAGCCTCGATGCACTCATGGCTCCCGCCGATGTAGGTGTCGTACAGGTCTATGTCCGTTGCCACGCACCACGCCCGGTCCTCAGGCCACCAGATGTTCGGCGAGTCACCCCAGAAAGGCCCGTCTCCGGCAAGGAAGGCCAAAATGGCATCTATGGGGCCTTGGAACAGCAGGTAATCTCGTCCCTGGCCTCTCACCCGTGAGCCGGCCCTGTACAGGCGGGTGTCTATGTTGCCGTACCCTTCCCAGAGGCAGAACCAGCAGCTATCGGGGGTTGAGGTGAAGCCCCTGAGCGCCTCGACCAGCGTACGGCACTCCCTTTCCGGGATCGACCCAATCTGTGGATGAGAACCCCAAGGCGGGTCCGGATACATGTGGTGTGGGTCTTCGCTGAGACCGGCAACACGCTCGAACTGCATCAAGGGATGGACGGTCCGTCCCGTCCATGAGGCCACCGTGGACCATGACACCGGCTGCTCCTCATCGCCGTCCAGGTAGGCCGGATGGAACAGGCGGGCGTACGCTGGAAAGCCGCCGGGCAGTAGGGCGCGCACCGTCCCAAAGTTCGACAGGCTCTCCTCTACCCACTTAGCGCCCGACACGTCCTCAGAGAACGCTAGGCCGTCCGGCGCCAGCTTGGTCTGGCGGATGGGTATGCCCCCTCCGGTGGAGAGCGTAGCCATGCTGGACATGCCGCCTCGGCGCCTTCCCAATACCGAGCGCAGCCTTTGGATCCATGATTGTCGAGTGTACTTCTTCCTCATTACCAAGTCCGGCAACAGTATAGTCGCCAACCGTCTCTAAGACGCGCTGGGCCGGCTTGTGTGCAGCAGGTGGTCGACGTGGTGGTCTTCGCGGCAGACGGATGCCGTGTGCTCCAACTGGACAGAGACGTGGTTGATGCCGTAGCCGTTGTAGGCGATGTCCTGGATCTTGGTGCGGATCTTCTCTCTGCTCCCCTGGTACGAAGGATCGACCAATACATGCGCAGTAAACGCCTCGCTGCCGGAGGTAATGGTCCAGACGTGGACGTCGTGGATGAGGGTGACGCCTTCCACGGCTTCAATGTCGTTGCAGAGCTTGTAGGCGTCTATGTGCTTGGGAGTCCCTTCCAGCAGCACGTTGGTTACGGTGGCCATCAGGTGCCGGCTGCTCCACAGGATGAGCAGCGCGATCAGAACGCTGAGGATGGGGTCTGCCAGCGTCCAATCAAACGCCATGATGAGTACGGCGGAGATGATGACTCCCACGGAACCCATCAGGTCGGCTAGGACGTGCTGGAATGCGCCCTCGACGTTCATGCTGTGGCCGGAGGAACGGTGAAGCACCCAGGCGGCGGCTATGTTGATGAGGAGACCGCCGGTGCCAACGATGAGCACCGGAACGCCGTCAACGTGCACTTCCTCCGTGAAGGCCCGGTGATACGCCTCAAAGAATATCCATCCCGCAATAAGCCACAGCGCGATGGTGTTGAACATAGCGGCCAGTACTTCTGAGCGCTCGTAGCCGAAGGTGCGCTCCGCCGACGCCGACCTATCCGCGATCCACATGGCAGCTAGGGCCATCCCGATGGCTAGTGCGTCCGTGAGCATGTGGCCCGCGTCCGCTATCAGGGCCAAGCTGCCAGAGAGGATACCCCCCACCACCTCGGCCAGCATGTAGGTGGAGATCAGCGACAGAGCAATTATGAGGTTCTTGCGACTGGCGCTCCGGAAGTCGTGGGCGTGGTCATGCCCGCCGTGGTCATGATCCTCGTGGTCGCCGTGATCATGGCCTTCGTGGTCGTCATGGTCATGGCCCTCGTGATCGCCGTGATCATGGTGGTCGTGAGAGCCAGACCTACCGCTGCCGGAAGAGGTCGAAAAGTATATTCCGTGTCCTTGGGCAGCGAGTAAGGGTCTCGGCGGCATGAACAGGGGTGCACATGCTCGCCGGAACATTTCGGAACCTCTCTTTATGAGACTCCTCAAATCCAACGGCACCTCCGGGCGTACTCTATAGTTTCCCGATCCAATTACAAACATAGATGCAAGCACACATAGCCTGTTACCTGCCTACCAGGAAGTTAACAGGCATATGAGAAACCGCGCCCTAGGAAACTCCAAGCGCCGGTTTCTGGTTCTCATCGGGGCAGAGCCCGTCCTACCCCTGAAATGGGTTCTAGTGGCCGTGGTGCTCGTGGCCGTCGCACTCGTGCTCATCGTGCTCGTGCCCGGCCTCGTTGCCGTGATGCTCGTGCTCGTCACACTCGTGCTCATCGTGCGCTGCGTGGTGCTCGTGCTCGTCGCACTCGTGCGTGTCGTGCTCGTGCCCAGCCTCGTCGCCGTGGTGCTCGTGCTGGTCACACTCGTGTGTGTCGTGGACGTGGGCTTCTTGTGTCGTCATAGCAAACCTCCAAAAAACTCGCTGCTCGGCAACAAAATCGTTGCTCGGCAACGTCTTTAATAGTTACGGGTTGCAATTCTACAACTGCGTACTATTTGGAACAAGAAATTTTGACATGAGGTATCATATATTGGGGAAGTTATATACCACGGTAAACGCTAGGCACGGGATTAGCCCTCCCAAAGTGCTGGGAGGGCTTTGTGCGGTTTAATCGCCTTGGTAGCAAGACACCTCCTTCACAAAGCTATTAAGGCGTGGCTTCTTGGTCAGAATAGTGAGCAGGGCCCGCTTTACCGCAAACGTCTTTGCCGAAGGCGCAGCCAGTCTCAAAGTGCTGCTCCCTAGAACCCATAGGACGAGAGGTGTTGTACGATGGATACCTTCCTCACGGTCTTGAGTTGGACGACTCCGCCCATTGTCGGCGCTCTCATCGGCTACGCGACAAACAGGATTGCCATCAAGATGCTCTTCCGTCCTCTCCGGGCAAAGCATCTATTTGGATGGCGCCTCCCTCTGACCCCGGGAGTTATACCGCGCCACCGCGAGGCGCTGGCGGCGAACATCGGCGCCGTGGTGGGAAGAGAGCTGTTGTCTGAGGACGCCATTCGCGATTACGTGGATGAGCCCGAGTTCCGTAACGCCCTAGAGCGTGTGATGCGCGTCAACTTCTTGCCTAACTCTCTGCTCAGGAAGTTGAGAGAACCGCTTATCGGCTTGCTGGTGGGTAGGGTAGTGGCGTTGCGCAACAGAATCGAAGTGGACAAGCTCATTGAGAACCGGGTCAATCAGTACGATGTCCATGCAATGGAGGGCATGTTTCTGAGCATAACAAAGCAGCATCTGAGGTGGATAAGCTGGTTCGGCGCCGTTCTTGGCGCACTGATTGGCTGTCTCCAACTTCTGTTGAATGTGTTGAGCTAGCTGTCTACATTGGTTGCGTGAACAGCTGATGCAGTGCTTCCCGTTCCTTCCCGTTCACGGGGTAGATGTTCCGGTGCTTCTTGTCGATTTCGGCCACCAGGGGCTGGGGCAGATTCACCCAAAGATCCGTGTCCTCTTTCAGCCGACAGGCACTGTTGAGGGTGAAGTAGGCTCTACCTGTGTCGGTCTTATTGAGGTAAATCCCGCGAATACATAGACCCTGCTCGTCGCCACAGAGTAGAGTCTTGTTGCGCAGTCCTGGGCGTAGGGGTGCCCAAATCCCCATCTCAGTCAGCAGTTGCCGGCCGCCCTGATAGTTCATGATGGGAGGCCTACTTTCTGAACAACCCTAGGAACCGCGCCTCGTAGTGCTCAAACAGCCCCCATCTCACTAGCTCCTTGTGCAACAGGCCGGGATCCTGCCCCTGCTTCACCTGCTGGAACAGCTCCTCGATCCTCTGTATCGCTCCCCTGGGCACATCCATAGGAGGCACCGGGTCCAGCAGGCCCATCGCCTCCATCTCCCTCGCGTTGGACTCCGACGACTGCGCCGTGTAGTCGTAGATGAACTTGAACAAAGACACGTCCCACAGCTCGTCCAAGCCGCTGAGCACCACCGCCGTTTCCACGCCCCTCTCGTCGAGGTCTTTGCCTATCCGTTCGGCCACCGCCCGCACGTGGCCGTTGACAATTTCCAGTCCCCCAGGCTCGTTGCGGTACTTGTACAGTATGCCCGGGCTGTTGACGCCGAACTGCTCTGCCTGATTCCGCATGTACTCCCGCACCTCTTCGCTGAATCCCTCCAGGTTCAGCATATAGCCCGGCGTCACAATATCGGGCTTCTGTGCAGTGACCCGTCCGTCCCTGACCACCGCTTCATCTTCGCTGTCGTCGATCTCGCGATAAGCTGGCTCCGTCACCACGTAGTATCTGAGGTCGGTTACGCCAAACGTGGCAAGCCGCTGCTTGGGGGATCGTACCACCCGTGTCAGGTTCGCGGCTCTTGCTATCCTGTGCTGCTCTTCGTACATCTTGAGTTCTCTTATATTACTATACCTGTCAGCACGCTTATGTCATTCGATTCGTGATTTACAAGTGTTGTTCGCTACAATGGAGGTATGGAGTTCCATCAGATCAAAGCCCTCTTTGAATCGGAGCTTGTCCGCGAGCTTGGCGCGGAGCAGCCATTCCGCATGGTGCCAACCGATCAGTGGAGCGGGCAATGCACTGAAGGCGACAGCGAAGTCCACTTGGAGGACATCCCCCGCGCCTGCTTCGACTGCCACAAAATCCACGTGCCGGACTGGGAATACGACGATTTTACGGAAGCGCGGGTCGGTGCATCCGTGGAGATGATTGTAGAGCGGCTTGAGGGAGGCTGAGCGCCGGGCAAGACCTTGCTAACACTGCGCCGAGTCCCTTAATATATTTTGCGTAAGATGCTTCAGAACGTATTCTCATACAGGAGTAACTTCCGGGGGCCAACCACCCCCGGTGTCACCGCACGGGTGTAGCTGCGACAACCGATTGTTAGCACACCCGGAGGTGACTTATGGAACAAATCAACGTAGGTTCTGAAGACGTATCCCCTGAAATAGCCGATTACCGCTACCGCTTGCGGCACTCCGCCGCCCACGTCATGGCTGAGGCGGTCATGGAGCTTTTCCCCGAGGCCAAGCTGGCCATAGGCCCGCCTACTGACGACGGCTTCTACTATGATTTCCTTGTCTCGCAGCCCTTTACTCCAGAGGATCTGGGAGCGATAGAGGACCGCATGGAGCAGAGCATACGCGCCGGTCTGCCCTTCACGGGCCGCGAGCTTTCTCTTGAGCAGGCCAAGGAGCTGGTAAAGGAACAGCCCTTCAAGCTGGAGATCATAGATGACCTTCCACCCGGAGAGGCCATAACCTTTTACAAGCACGGCGACTTTGAAGACCTCTGCCGCGGGTCCCACGTGGACTCCACCGCTGAGATCGAGGCGTTCAAACTGCTCTCCGTGGCCGGCGCATACTGGCGCGGCGATGAAAAGCGACCCATGCTGCAGCGCATCTACGGCACCGCTTTCGAGTCCAGGGACAAGCTGGATACTTACCTGACCAGGCTGGAGGAAGCCCATCGTCGCGACCATCGCCGGCTAGGCTCCGAACTTGACCTGTTCATCCTTGACCCCATAGCTCCAGCAAGCCCGTTCTTCCTTCCCAAGGGCGCCGTGGTCTATCACACCTTGATGAACTACGTCAGGGACCTCTATAAGCTGCACGGCTATCAGGAGGTTATTACCCCGCAAATATTCGATACCGATCTGTGGCAACGTTCAGGCCACTACCAGAACTACCACGAGAATATGTACGTCATCCACCAGGATGAGCGTGAGTACGCCGTGAAGCCCATGAACTGCCCCGCCCATGCCCTGATCTATGCCTCGCGGCTTCACTCCTACCGTGACCTACCCCTACGCATCGCCGACTTTGGCAGGCTTCACCGCTACGAGCGCTCAGGGGTCATCCACGGCCTTACCAGGGTACGCACCTTCTCACAGGACGACGCACATATCTTCTGCACGCCTGACCAGATTGCCTCTGAGGTGCTCACGCTTATCCGCATGTACCGGCAGACCTACTCTCTGTTCAAGTTCGATCGCGTGCGTATCGCCCTCTCCCTGAGGCCGGAGAGGCGAGTGGGTTCCGATGAGATGTGGGACAGGGCTGAGTCGGCGCTGCGCAGCGTGCTGGAAGAGACGGGTCTTCCCTTTGAATCCTTCCCCGGCGAGGGCGCTTTCTACGGTCCCAAGATAGACTTCTTCGTTCCCGATGCTCTCGACCGCGAATGGCAGCTCGGCACCATTCAACTCGACTTCTCTTTGCCTGAGCGGTTCGATCTGGAATACGTAGACCACGACAGCTCTAGACGGCGGCCCGTGATGGTGCACAGGGCCATGGTCGGCTCACTGGAGAGGTTCATGGGCGTGCTCATTGAGCACTATGACGGCGCATTTCCCGTTTGGCTTGCGCCCGTACAGGCTGTGGTGATACCGATAGCCGATAGGCACCTGGAGTATGCCAAGCAGGTGGAGCAGCGCCTGGCTCAGAACGACCTCCGCGTAGATGTCGATAACCGCAACGAGAGGATGAACGCCAAGATCCGCGAAGCTCAGCTGAAGAAGGTGCCGTACATGCTCATCGTCGGTGACCGCGAGGCCCAATCGGACAGCGTCTCCGTGCGCCTGCGCTCCAACGAAGACTTGGGCTCCATGCCCGTGGAGCAGGCCCTAGCGTCTATGAAAGAGGCCGTATCAGCATATACCTAGGCTGCCACTTATCATCAAACGTGTTGGTCTACCAGGATTGGATTGCCGTCAGGGTCGGTTAGCACAAAGCTGGCCGGACCTGTGCTGTGTTCGTCTGCTTCAACTTCTAGCTGTAGGCCTTCCGCTTTGAACTGCTGCTGTAGGCCGCGCACGTCTGTATAGGTTTCAAGGCCTCGGCCCTGGCTATCCCATCCTGGGTTGAAAGTCAGTATGTTCTTTTCGAACATCCCCTGGAAGATACCTATGGTGCAGCTCCCGTTCCTTAGTATCTGCCAGTTCTCTGAAGGCTCACCTGCTACGACCTTGAACCCCAGCTTCTCGTAGAAGGTTCTGGAAGCCTTTAGGTCTTTGACAGCCAAACTAACCGAAAAGGCGCCAAGCTCCACCATGTTGTTCCTCCCAATTTGCAAGGTCTCCGTTGGCCACGAGTTACCCAAGCGACTGGCTCGTGTGCGTGTTGAGTTTAGCAGAAGCCAGGGGCGTGCTTCACCGCAAACCTTTACTGCCTTGGCCGTGCTGTGGTATATTCCTCACCTATCGATTCGAAAGAAAAAGAGAGGTGACTGAGGATAGCTAGAGAGTACCGGGCGAATAGGGCTATACGCTCACCCAACGTTCGCGTCGTAGACGAGCTGGGTCAGCAGCTAGGCATCATGAGAGTCCAGGAGGCCATGGCATTAGCCCAGGAGCGGGACCTGGACTTAGTGGAGGTTGCGCCCGGCGCCGACCCTCCCGTTTGCCGCTTGCTGGACTACGGACGTTTCCGCTACGAGCAGGCTAAGAAGGAAAAGGAAGCCAAGAAATCCCAGAGGTCTATCGAGCTTCGTGAAGTGCGGCTCAGGCCCAACATCGGTCAGCATGACCTGGATGCCAAAGAGCGCAGAATCAGGAAGTTTCTGGACAGCGGAGCTAAAGTAAAGGTGACCGTCCTCTTCAGGGGAAGGTCTATTACTCACCCGGAGTTGGGTATCTCGCTTCTTCGCAAGGTTGCGGAAGGCTTGCAGAGCATCTCCAAGCTGGAGAAGGCCCCCTCCATGGAGGGGCGTATGCTCAGCATCATTCTGGCTCCGGGTACAACTACGGGAAAAGCAACTGCTAAAACACAGGAGACGGGCGACAAAACGTCGGAAAAAGCCGAGCTTGTCAGTCTCTAATTCTTAGAGGAACAGGATGCCGAAACTCAAAACACACAAGGGCGCAAAGGCTCGCTTCCGCTACTCAGGCGGCGGCAAGGCGTTGCGAATGAAGGGCTTGAGCAGCCACTTGCGGCGCAAGAAGTCCAAACGCTCCCGCCGCATGTTTGATGATACGGTGCCCGTAAGCAAGGCGGATAAGCCCAAGCTGCGCCGCCTCATTCCATACGCTAAATAGACCGCCCAATACCTGGACGTGACCTGCATTCAAAGGAGACATCTTGGCTAGAGTCAAACGCGGTGTGACCAAGCACCGGCGACGCGCTAAAGTTCTTGCCCTCACCAAGGGGCACAAGGGAGTACGGCACCGCCTGTACAGGAGGGCCAAAGAGTCGCTCGTCAAGGCTATGGCTTACACTTACGCTCACCGCAGAGAGCGCAAAGGCGACTTCCGCCGCCTCTGGATACTGCGCATAAGCGCCGCTGCCCGGGAGGAAGGACTGAACTACAATACGTTCATTCACGGACTCAAGCTGGCCAGCGTAGAAGTTGACCGGAAGATGCTGGCGGACATCGCGGTCAAGGACCGGGCGGCCTTCACCCAGCTGGCCACCACTGCCAAGCAACACCTGGCCGCTTAGCCAGCGGGTATAAGCGCAGAAGGACAGCGTTGCCGGAGGCCGGTTAGGAAGATTACTCCACGGGCTCAGACGGAGGGGCTTCCATCACTACCCCGTAGAATCTATCCCCGGCTAGAATCCTGTAAATCGTGTCAGGAGTTGGGTCTCTTGGGTTGGTGGGGTCCGTCCACTGTTCTTGCAGCTCTTCCAAGATTTCTTTCACGGAGAGCGGTCCTTCCCGGTGGCTCAGCAGGATGCGGAACACCGCCTCCATGATAGGCATGCCGTGCGTTATGTAATCCGGCTGCTTGGAGCAGTGCTCAGCTAAGCGCTTCAAGTGCTCCCTGGCTTTTATGCTCAGCCCCTGGTCCGACTCGTTGATCAGCGTTGCCCAGCACGAAGCGCATCGCCTGTCCCGTAGCAGCAAGCCCATGGAGCGTCCCAGGGATTCCAATCTTCCCGGGTCTACCTTGAAGGTAGCCACCAGGTATCTAGAGTCTTGTTCTTCTTCCTGATCTAAGACCACGTTCATCCCCCCGTGTTAGCTGATTATTCTTTGTCCCAGTCAAGCATCTGGACTTGCACAACCCGGCCTTTCTCCATTATCTCCAAGTCCTCAGGGCATATGGCAAGTCCATTTGCCCTAGCCATGGAGGTCAGAATATTCGATCCTTGAGGCCCAGTAAGGCGTGCGTAGTAGGTCTGATTTCTCTTACTCACTATGGCCCTGGCGTACACGCGGCGTCTGTCGTTGTTGATGATGGGGTCCTCCAACACGGCTTCCACCGTGGGCTTTTCCAGGTCTGTGCGTCCCATCATCTTCAATACGGCCGGCCGGCCCAACTGTTCAAACGCCACCATGGCGCTGGCCGGATTTCCCGGCAGGCCAAGGTGCGGCACTTTGCGCCCGCGGGGGCCTCTCAGCGTTCCGAACGCTATCGGTTTGGCCGGTCGCATTCTAACCGACCAGAAGGCTATTTCGCCATGTTCAGCCAGGACGTCCTTGACCATGTCGTAGTCACCCTTGGAAACCCCCGCCGACGTGATCAACATGTCCGCCTCCAACCCTCGTGCCAGCGCTTCACTCATGGAATCCATGTTGTCCCTGGCTATTCCCAGTACCTGGGGCACCCCTCCATACCGTTTGACCAGCGCCGCTATGCTGTAGCTGTTGCTATTGTATATCTTTCCCGCCTCCGGTTCCTGCCCGGGCTCCAGTAGCTCGTCACCTGTGGCCAGCACGGCTATCACCGGGCGCCTTACGACTTTGACAGACCCGTATCCCAGCGATGCCAGCACTCCAATTTCGCTGGCTCTGAGCACCGTGCCTTTGGCCAGGGTCACGTCACCCTTAGCGACGTCTTCCGCCGCCCTGCGCACAAATTCTCCCTTGGGAACCTCTTTCCTCACCATGACCTCGTCGATGGGGCGGCCCGCGGCGCTCCGTTCCACCTCATCGGTCTCTTCAAAAGGCACTACGGTATCCGCGCCGGGGGGTATGGGCGCTCCGGTCATTATCCGTACCGCCGTGCCTTCGCTGACAGTGGTACGCGGGATCTGGCCCGCGGCCACGTAGCCCGTGACCCTGAGCAGTCTGCTCGTCTGAGGGGTTGCGCCTTCTATATCCGCGTGACGCACCGCGTAGCCGTCCATCGCCGAATTGTCCAAGGGCGGTATGTCGAAGCTGGCTACGGCGTCCTCCGCCAGTACCTGCCCCTGCGCTTCCAGCAGAGGCGCCTCCTCGGCGTCCAGGACCGGCGTCAGCGCCAGGACTTTGTCTCTGGCTTCCTCGACGGACAGCATATCTTCCGAATGGCTATGCATGTGTTCTCCAGTGGTCATCACACCTTCATGAGGCTATCCGCGCAGTTCAGCGCCCGTCTCTTCTGCAAGCTGTCTCATAATCTGTTCCTGCGCCGCCGATACAGCCTCTGCCGTGAGGGTTTTTCGTTTTGATTGGAAGTTTATGCGCACGGCGATGGATCGCTTGCCCTCGGGCACTCCCTTGCCGGTGTATACGTCGAATATGGTAACGGTATTCACAAGGTTATGCTTTTCAATCAGCGACTCCAGCTTTGCCGCCGGTACGTGAGAGTCTACGACGAGCGCTAGGTCGCGGTACGAGCCGGGGAATCTGGGTAGCGATGCGAAGCGCAGCATGTCCTCAGGCAACAGGGGCAGCAGCTTTGCCAGGTCTACCTCGAACATGGCTACGGCGCCCGACGATATGCCGAACCCCTCCTGTACTTCAGGCTTGACCTCTCCCACTACGCCCACCTGCTCGCCAGCCACGGTGATGGAGGCCGTTCTGCCCGGATGAAGCAGCGGGTCTTGGACTGCAGCATACTCTTCCTGCACGTCCAGTCCAGACATCAACGCTTGTACCACCCCTTTGGCATCGAAGAAGTCCACCTTGCCACCCTGGTCTGTCCACGATAGCAGAGATCGGTCTCCCCATACTACGCCCACCGCGAGCTCGCGTTCTTCCGGCAGCCCGTCCCGGACAGGCAGGTATACGCGCCCCACTTCGAACAGCCGTATGCTCTGCTGACCGTACCTCTGGTTCATCTCCAGGGTGGAGAGCAGGCTGCCCCGCAATGATGTTCTCAGGTATTGCTGCTCCGGAGACATGGGGTTCCGCAGCGTCAAAGGTTCCACCTCTCCCAGTGCCTCGGCATTTTCCAAGGTCCCGTGGCTGGTCAGCGCATATGAGATCACCTCTTGCAGACCCGTTTCCACCAGCAGATCCTTGACCCTTTCCCTAAGCTCTCTCTCCGGCTGTCTATGATGCTGGGGGATGCTCGTGCCCAGGAACGTTGTGGGTATTGCATCGTATCCCGTTGTCCGCGCCAGCTCTTCAACCAGGTCGTCCTCAATCGATATGTCGCTGCGCCAGTAGGGGGGCTCCACCTCCAGCACGTCCTGCCCTTTGGATTGGAAGGTAAATCCCAGCGAACCCAGCACGCGTTCAGTGTCTTCCAGAGAGAACCTGACTCCCAGCACCTTCTCAACCCTGTCCAGCGAGAACCGGACCGTTGCGGAGTCCGCTTTCCCCGGGTACGCGTCGGCGATTCCTTTAGATACCTGCCCGCCCGCTATCTGCTGGATCAGCTGCGTTGCCCTCCTCAGCGCTACGGGCGCTAGCTCAGGGTTCAAGCCTCGCTCGAACCTGTAGGAGGCCTCGGTCCTCATCTGCAGCGCCGACGCGGTGCGGCGTATGCTGGTGGGATTGAAGTTCGCCGACTCCAGCAGCACATTGCGCGTTTTCTGCGTCACCTCGGTCTTAGCGCCGCCCATCACCCCGGCGATTGCCACAGCCTTTTCAGCGTCGGCGATTGCCAGCATATCCTCTGTCAGCTTGCGCTGCTCACCGTCTATGCTGGTCAGAGCCTCTCCTGCTTTGGCACGACGCACACGTATGACGCCTTCCCCAAGCGTATTGAAGTCGAAGGCGTGCAGGGGCTGGCCGTATTCCAGCATCACGTAGTTGGTAATGTCCACCAGGTTGTTGATGGGGCGCTGGCCCGCTTTGACCAGGCGGTCTTGCAACCACTGCGGCGACGGTTCCACTTTCACGCCCTTGATCAGGCTTGCCGTGTACCTCGGTGCAAGGTCAGGGTCGTCGATGAACACCTTGACCTCCTGCTCGATTGCGGGTTCCACTTCTGGATAGGAGACATCGGGCTCACGCACTTCGCCGCCGCTGAGCGCTGCCGCTTCATAGGCCACGCCGAGCATGGACAGCCAGTCGGGTCTGTTGGGGGTGACTTCGGTGTTGAGCACGGTATCGCCCAGGTACTCGGTCAGTGGGGTGCCCACGGGTGCGCCGTCATCGAGCACAAGTATGCCATCGTGGTCTTCACCCAGCCCCAACTCGCGCTCCGAGCAGACCATGCCCCGCGACGCCACGCCACGGATGTTGGCCTCTTTCAGAGTCTCCGGCTTGCCCGACTGCGGGTTTATGAGTCGCGCCCCCAACCCGGCAAATGCTATCTTCTGTCCTTCAGCCAGGTTGGGGCCGCCGCAAACCACCGTTACCCGCTCACTTCCCAGGTCTACCGTGGCCAGCTTGAGCCGGTCGGCATTGGGATGCTGTTCGGCTTTCACTACCAAGCCGACTGTGATGTTGTCCCATTGTTCGCCTATGACTTCGACATCGCCGGTCTCCAGACCGGCCATTGTCAAACGGTGCGCCAGCTCCTTTGCCGGCAAGTCCACGTCCACGTATTCTTTAAGCCAGGATATTGGTATCTTCATAGAGTCATGCTACACAGGGTGTTCAAACCGGCATTATACTTGCGATGATCGATTTCGTCACATGGAGGCGTTGTGAACTACAGGACTCTGGGCAGAACGGGTCTTCGCGTATCTGAGGTAGGCTTTGGCTGCGGCAACGTGGGAGGACTGATGGTGCGCGGCTCTTTCCAAGAGCAGTTGGAGGGAGTGCAGCGCGCCCTTGACCTTGGCGTCAACTACTTCGATACCGCGCCGAGCTACGGAGACGGGCTTTCCGAGACCAACCTTGGCCGCGTGCTCGATCACCTCAGGCCACAGGCCTGGGTTGCCACGAAAGTGAATCTGCGCCACGGCTTGGACGATATCAAGGGCGCGGCACGTCGCTCCTTGGAAGAAAGCCTGAAGCGCCTGGGCCGCGACTCCGTTGACGTATTTCAGCTCCACGACGGCATAACGATGCAACGCGGCGGCGGCATCAGCGGCGAGACGATGGGAATCGACGACGTGTTGGGCAAGGACGGCGTGGCTGACACCTTCGACAACCTGCGTTCCGAGGGGCTGACCCGGTTCACGGGCTTTACCGGCAACGGCGACACCGGTGCGCTGCACAAAGTGGTGGACAGCGGACGCTTCGACGTTGTGCAGGCCTACTACAATATGCTCAACCCAAGCGCTGGAGTATCGGTTCCGGCAGGTTTCGTTGGTCACGACTTCCGCCATCTCATCGACCGCGCCGCGGGGCATGAGATGGGTGTTGTGGTGATTCGCGTCATGGCAGCCGGGGCGCTGGGTGGGGTTTCAGCCCGGCGGGGACACGCTTCTCCCACCATCGGCAGTCCCATGGTCACCGATTCCGCCTACGACGCCGATGAAGAGCGGGCATCCAAGCTCGACTTTCTCGTCTCCGGCGACACCCGGTCTCGTCCCCAGGCCGCGGTGCGCTTTGCGCTCATGCATACGGGCGTATCCACCGTGCTCGTCGGGTTTTCCAGCCGGAGCCAGATAGAGGAAGGCGCATCCGCCTCTGAAAAACGTCCCATTCCGCACGAAGCGTTATCCGAGCTACGACGGCTCTGGGCCAGCGATTTCGGCAGGAGCACGGCTTAAGTCCATAGTAGAATGCTAACCATGAGAATTGCCAGCCTGCTAGCTGCTGCCCTAGTTGTCCTGCTAACCGCCTGCGCGACTGAAAGTGAGACGCCGACGCCTAGTGTCATGCCTGATCTAGAGGCGACGGTTCGTGCAGTGGTAAATGAGGCTCTGCCCACGGCAACCCCTACACCCACACCAGACATCGATGCGACAGTTGTCGCTCGCATGGCCGCCACTACGTCTGCAATGCCCTCTCCTACTCCAACGGCAACTAGCACTCCAACGCCGGTACCCACAGCAACCCATACACCAACGCCTGCGCCAACACCTACCCCTACCCCTACCCCTACACCAAAGCCGGTGCCAACAGCAACGCCTACGCCAATACCCACTCCATCGCCTACGCCTATGGCGCTGCTGAGTGACATGGTCAGGCTTGCCAGGCCCGCTGTGGTGCGTATTCAAACCAGTTCAGGTTCTGGCTCCGGGGTCATCTTCGAGACTCAGGGCACCACTGGCTACGTTATCACCAACCATCACGTCGTCGAAGGCGACGCGCGGGTCAACGTCATTGTGAATGACTCGGCCACCTATCAAGGCGACGTTCTCGGGTCGGATGCCGACCGTGACCTGGCGGTGGTCCGCATCTGCTGCGCCAGCTTCCAGGCTCTGTCCTTTGGCAACGCCGCAGCCCTGCAGCCCGGCGACGAGGTGGTGAACATAGGGTACGCCCTGGGACTGCCCGGCGAGGCCACAGTGACTAGGGGTATCATATCGGCAGTACGCTACGACTCCAGGTATCTAAGCAACGTAATTCAGACGGATGCTGCCATCAATCCTGGTAACAGTGGCGGGCCCATGCTCTCTACCACTGGCGAGATACTGGGCATCAACACTTTCCGCATATCCGAAACGAATTCCGGTCGGAGCGCCGAGGGGCTGGGCTTTGCGATTTCAGGGACTACGGTGCAGCAACAGATACCCATACTGAAGGCCGGTTCACCCTCTCCTATTCCCACGCAACCCGCCACCACGCCCGTGCCGGGGCAAACGGCCGATTTCGGCCCCACCAGCGGTGAATTGGAGCACGACCCCTCGGATGGATTTATAAAGACAGAATATGCCCGTGTTTCCATTACTGACATGATAGTGGAGGCGACATTCGTCAACCCATACTCGGCCGCTTCCAACGATTGGGACTACGGGTTCATCCTTAGACGCTACTCCACTGGTCAACAAATCCAAGTCGTAGTTACTAGCGACCAGCGTTGGGTGCTTAACTGGCGGGAGACATCAAGCGCTGACACCAGTCAACGATTGGGTGGCGGGACCCTTGAGGCATTCAACACCGGCACCGGAGGTCGCAACCACCTGAGGGTCGTTGCTATAGGAGAGCGTGGATGGCTCTTCGTCAACGGCGAGTTTGTCTCCACCCTCGATCTGTCGGACGTAACCGACGCGGGAGACATCGCCGTCATCACTGGGGCATTTACCGGGAATGAAGTCGCCGGCGCTGTCACCCGGTTCGAGAACTTCAAGGGCGACCGGTTGAGCAAGCGCTATGGCCCCGCCAATGGGAGGCTGGAACATGAGCAGGGTCTCATATCGGGCCACGGCAGCGGGGTAAGCACGCGGGACCTAGTGGCAGAAGCCGAGTTCGTGAATCCTCCTGGAGATGATTGGGACTATGGGTTCATAATTCGAAATCCCGCATATAATCGGCTCGACGTAGTGGCGCTAGCTGCCGACAGCCGGTGGTTTCACGATACTCGCGACATCGGCGATGCGGAGTATACAGATGTGGACTATGGGCGGTTGAGCGGGAGTCTGCGCGACAAGAACCATCTGCTGGTCATCGCCATCGAAGAATCCGGCTGGTTTTTTGTGAACGGCAGGCTGGAGGCCAAGCTGGACCTTGGCCGCAACCTGGACGCTGGGAACGTCAGTGTCATGGGTGGATTCTTCAATGGCCATACGGGAGAGCCTGAATTTGAGGATTTCATCGTCTGGGTACCATAGAGTTGACGAGCAGTGGGATGCAAATTGCTGGGTTGTAAGCAGTTACCTCAAGCTCTAGGAGGCACAACATGGCAGATATCCTTATCACCGGCGGCACGGTCATCACCATGGACCCGCAGCGCAGGGTCATAGAGGACGGCGCAGTCGCCATCGATGCCGATCGCATTGTTGCGGTGGGCACGCGGCGGGAGGTGGAGGGCGCGCACAGCGCCGGACACGTCATCCAGGCTCAGCGCAAGGTAGTCATGCCCGGTCTCATCGACGGCCACGGCCACGCCGGTCACGCCCTGGTCAAGACCTTGGGCCACGGGCCCGCCGGTATGTGGTCCAACACCGCCGACTACATCTATGCGGAGGGCACGGACGAGGAGTTCTGGCACGCCGAGGCGCTCTTGGCCTCTCTTGACCGGTTGAAGAACGGCACCACCTGCGGGGTCACCTACTTCGGCGGCGGCACCATGGTTATGCGCGCGGACGACCCGGTCTACGCCGACCGCCACTGCGAGGCCGTTGGACAGCTGGGCATCCGCGAGTTCCTTGCCGTCGGTCCCAGCAACCCTCCATATCCCAGGCAGTACGCTCGCTGGGACAACGGCAGCAGTCGCACCTATATGGTCGACTTCGAGCGGTACATGCGGACCACCGAGGAGATCATCCGTCGCTGGCATGGAGAAGCCGGCGGCCGCATCCACGTCTCGGTGATGTCGGCTACACAGAACCCGGCGCGTTCTCCCTACAGGGAGACGCCGCTGGAAGAGCTCAAGGCCGAGGCCCGCGCCGTCAAAGACCTCGCCGAGAAGTACGGCCTGATCCTGACGCAGGACGGCCACGATACGGGGACGGTCAAGTTCGCGCACGAGCATCTTGGCATCCTTGGGCCGGACGTGCTCCTGTCGCATTCCACGGGCCTCACGGAGGAGGAGGTGCGCATCTGCGCCGAGACCGACACCAGGATTGCCCACAACCCAAGCTCCGGCAACTCCTATCCGTCGCGCTGTCCCGTGCCGCAGCTTCTGGACGCCGGGGTCACCGTGGCGCTGGGTTCCGACGCAGCCGGGCCGGACATGAACTACGATATGTTCCGCCACATGTACGTCTGCATGCGCCAGCACCGCGCCGAGTACCGCGACGGCGCCTACATGCCTCCGGGCAAGGTGCTGGAAATGGCGACCATAGACGCGGCTCGTGCCCTGGGCTTGGACGACCAGATTGGGTCGTTGGAGGCCGGGAAGAAGGCCGACGTAATCCTGGTGGATATGAACAAGCCGCACCTGTACCCGCTGAACATGCCCGTGCATCGCGTGGTTGGCTTTGCCAATGGTCAGGACGTGGACACCGTGATAGTAGACGGTCGGGTGCTGATGCAGGGCAGGGTGGTGTCGGCGGTGGACGAGGAGGCAGTGCTGCAGCGAGCCCAAGCCGCCAGCGAGGCGATGCTGGATCGGACAGGCCTGCGTTCCCGCCTGGAAGTCGAGGAGGGCTGGGGGCACAGCAGGTATCCGGGTTGACGTTGGGTGTTGGATAGCGCTCCAGGGCTTTGGGTCTATTTTGGACCGATTCGTTTCAGACGTTATGTCAACTAGCAAAGCTAAAACGAACCAAATATTTTTTGGGTGTGAGAAACGAATCGGAAATTCGACGTGGATGCGAGCGTTGTCGTTGTGGCCTTTAGGGGTAGGGTTCATGGATACAGGATAGGGGCAAGGTGCGGGAGTGGGGAAGTGGCTGGTGTCGGGGGTTGGGGGTTGGGGGTGGACCGTAGCAGTGGCGGGTGGGATGTCACGCTGTTTGCAAAGCGACGGCCTGGATTCTTCGCCGAGCGACAGTTGTTAGCTGGCAACGGTGTCTGACCACTCGGCTCAGAATGACGGTGGGGACTTGCCCGCAATCCCCGCTCATATGGTTCGACAAGCTCACCATGAGCGGGACGGGAGGCCGCTTTGCCAGATTGCTTCGTTTCCTCGCATGGGGGAGGGTGGTGGATTCCCGTGTCAAGCACGAAAATGACGGGAGGGTGTGGGAAGGACGGATGCTTTTGGATGCTTCGTCGGCGGGAGGTGGTTTGAAGGCAAACGCGCCTTACCGACTCCTCAGCATGACAGGCAGTCTTGTCGCAAGTGCACAAGTAACCCGCTCATTTCCTTCGACTATGCTCAGGATGAGCGGGGCTATGCTACTCGCCTTACGAATGCTCTTTCATCATCTGACTCTAGTCCGTGGTTAGCGCCTTACCCCTTCTTGCAGACGAGCACAAGAAATTCGGGGATCCTGAACGCGTCGTTCTGCCGCTCATTGTCCCGCCAGAACTCCGGCGGTTCCGGTTCGATAACCCTTGTGATCTGGAAGCCAACCGAGATCAGCGAATTCATGATGTCGCCTAAAGTTCGGTGCCAGGTAACGGCCGGTTCCATACCTGAATCTGAGCGCCATTGAGAAAGAAACGGCTCCCTGTTGAAGTAGTAATCTACTTTCCTGTATAGACGATTGCCTTGGGCGTCCCTCACCCAACCTGCTCCTGATAGAGAGAAGCAGGGGTGGTTCTCGACGTGGATGTACTCTCCGTCCAGGCGTAAAACCCGGTTGAACTCCCGAAACGCATCCTGATATTTCTCTACGTCCTGAATGACATTGTTTGTGATCACTGTGTCGAAAGCGCCGTCGGCCAGGAACTCCATTGAGGAGACGCTGCCCAGATGATAGGAGATGGCCGGTTGTGTCTTCGACTCTTCTCGAGTGGCCAGAGCAAGCATCTCCGTGGCTGCCTCAACACCGGTGACAATGGCGCCCCCTGCGCAAAGCTTGCGCGAGAAGTACCCGTCGCCGCAGCCTGCGTCAAGGATTCGCTTTCCGGAGAGATCTCCCAAGAGGTCCAGGAGCAGCGGGTCCAGCAAATCCCGCCGGTTGGGATCGTTCTCGCCATAGTATTGATGCCAGCTTTGGGCATTCTGATTCCAGCGTCGAGTGCCGTCGGATTGAGTGTATGCCATGGAACCTCCTCAACTGCCCGCCTACTGCTTTGCCTATGCTTGCTTGGGAGAGTATAATAATCTATCGTTCCACTCTTTTGCGGACACACTCGATTTTCCGCCTCGTAGTGAGACGGTTAGGGAAAGAAGGCCAGCCGCCGTATGCGGGTTCTCTGGAGAATAGCTAAACGAGCTTCTAGATATAAGACTAGACTCTTCCTAGCCTATTTCTCCATACTCGGTGTTACCGCCTTCTCCATGCTCATACCTCGCATCCTGGGCACCGCCGTAGAGGAGGTGCTCTCCTCCGGCGTGAGAAGCCAGCTCTTCCTATTGGCCCTCGCTGTATTCGCGGCCAACGGCATGCGCGGCGCGTTCGCATACTGGCAGCAGTACCTCGGCGAGTCCATTGGGCAGAGGGTGGCCTACGACCTGCGAAACGAGTTCTACGACCACCTGCAGCGCATGAGCTTCGCCTTCCACGACAGGCAGCAGACCGGCAACCTGATGTCCAAGGCCACCACGGATATGGAAGGCATCCGCATGTTCGTGCAGATGGGCCTCATCCGCGCCGCCTTCACCATATTGCTTTTCGTGGGCGTGGGCACCGCTATGGTGCTGCTCAACTGGCAGCTTGCCTTGCTCTGCCTGCTCTTTGCCCCCGTTGTGGCCTGGCGCAGCGGCCGCACCATGATAGAGATGCGCCGCGCCTGGCTAAACGTGCAGACGGAGCTTGGACTGATGACCACCGCCTTGCAGGAGAACCTGTCGGGCCAGCGAGTGGTCAAAGCGTTCGCCGCCGAGCAGCACGAACGGGGCCGCTTCTACGATCACGCGGAGAAGGCGTCCCTCTACTCCTACCACGCCGCCATTTACCAGGCCTCCAACTCCTCCATGGTCACCTTCTTCTATGTAGGGATCACCGTCATAGTTCTGTGGTGGGGAGGCAGGTTGGTTTTTGACGGCGCACTCTCGTACGGCGAGCTGGCCCAGTTCATCTTCTACCTTGGCCTGCTGGCCCAGCCCGTGCGCATGATAGCCTGGGTGGTCAACTCCATCTCCAGGGGCTACGGCTCCGGTCAGCGGCTTTTTGCCACCCTGGACGCCGAATCGCCGGTCCAGGACGAGAAGGACGCCGTAGAACTGCCCAGGGTCAAGGGACACGTCCGCTTCCAAAACGTATCGTTCACCTACGACACCATGTCCCCCGTGCTCAAAGGCATTGACCTAGAGGCGGAGCCGACCAAGGTCATCGCCCTGGTCGGCGCGCCGGGCAGCGGCAAGAGCACGCTGGTGCACCTCATTCCCCGCTTTTACGACGTGAGCAGCGGGGGCGTTACCGTGGACGGTCAGGACGTGCGACAGGTGACAATGGCCTCTTTGAGAAAGAACATTGGCATAGTGCAGCAGGACGTCTTCCTGTTCACCTCCACCATCAGAGAGAACATTGCCTACGGCAAAGTGGACGCAACCGACGAAGAGATAATCAACGCCGCCAAAATCGCCCGGTTCCATGACTTCATCGTGACACTACCCGATGGATACGACACCTGGGTCGGCGAGCGCGGCACTACCCTTTCCGGGGGTCAGCGCCAGCGTCTGGCTATCGCCCGCACCGTCCTTCTCGACCCGCCGATACTGATACTGGACGATTCGACTTCCAGCGTGGACACGGAGACCGAGCACTTCATTCGCAGGGCGCTGCAAGAGGTGATGAAGGGACGCACCACCTTTGTCATTGCCCACAGACTGAGCACGGTGAAGAACGCCGACATCATTATCGTGCTCAAGGACGGCCAGATTGTGCAGCGCGGCACCCATGAAGAGCTGCTCAAGCTCCCCGGGCATTACCAGGAGGTCTACGACCTGCAGCTGCGGCCCCAGGAAGTCGAGGTCAACGGTTCCAAGCCTGCCGGCAACGGCGCGCATGCCGCCATTGCCCCTCCTACAGGCAAGGAGGGAGAACGATAATGTTGCGAGGCGGCATGGGCCCCGGCGGCCTTGATGATGACGACCGCGGCCAAATCTACAACCACGAGGTAATCAAGCGCCTCTTCCCGTACTTCAAGAGCCGGATGGGCCTCTTCATCCTGGCAATGGCCATGATGCTGGTCTACACCTCCACGCTGGTGCTAATTCCCTGGCTCATTGGCCACACAATTGACAACTACGTCCTTGATGGCGATCTGAACGGCCTGAACCGCATTGGTCTGGTGCTCATAGGCGTTATCACCGCAAATCTGGTGGGCAACTACCTGTACATGCGCCTTCTGGGCAAGATAAGCCAGGAGGTCCTGTACAAGCTGCGCACCGACATGTTCAATCACCTTCAGAAGCTGTCCGTCCCGTTTTTCGATAGGAATGAGGTGGGACGGATCATGAGCCGCGTGATGAGCGACGTGGGACAGCTCCAGGAGTTCCTTCCCATGGTCACCATCACCCTGGGCGACATGCTGAGCCTGGTGGGCATTATCGTCGTCATGTTCCTCATGAACTGGCAGCTCGCTATCATCACAATCGTGGTGCTCCCGCTGCTTGCCTTGATCATGGGAGTCTGGCAGCGCTACGCCCGGGTGGCCTTCATCAGGATTCGCTATGCCATATCCGTGGTCAACACACGTCTCCAACAGAACATCTCCGGAGTACGCGTGGTGCAGAGCATGAACCGGGAAGACCTCAACCTGCGCCAGTTCGACAGGGTGAACATGGATCACCTTGACGCCAACCTGCGCGCCATCAGGCTCTCGGCCATACTCATGCCTACGGTGGACCTGATTACCGCCGTAGCTCTGGGGCTGGTCATAGTCATTGGCGGCACCATGGTGCTCAACGAAAGCCTGGGAGCGGGCGCACTCGTCGCGTTTGCTCTGTACGTGCAGCGCTTCTACGACCCGATACGCAACCTCACCATGCAGTACACCCAGTTCCAGCGCGCCATGACCGGCGGCGTTCGCATCTTTGAGCTGATGGACGTTGAGCCGGAGGTGGTGGACAAGGCCGAGGCCAAGCCGCTGCCAGTGATCAAAGGCGAGATCCGCTATGAGGGCGTCTGGCTGGAGTACGTTCCCGGAATTCCCGTGCTCAAGGACGTCAACCTCCACATCAAGCCCGGCATGACCGCGGCCCTGGTCGGCCAGACCGGCGCGGGCAAGACATCCATGGTGTCGCTTCTCATGCGCTTCTACGACGTGTCCAGCGGCAGTCTAACCGTGGACGGCTACGACCTTCGCGACATCCAGCGCAGCTCGCTGGCCTCTCAGGCGAGCACGGTGCTCCAGGAGCCGTTCCTCTTCTCCGTCTCCGTGGCCGACAACATAAAGTACCGCCACACGGAAGCCACCATGGAGCAGGTGATCGAGGCAGCGACGGCCGTGGGCGCGCACGACTTCATCATGAAGCTTGAGAACGGCTACGATACGATACTGTACGAACGCGGCGGCAACCTCAGCGTTGGCCAGCGGCAGCTGATCAGCTTTGCCAGGGCCATCCTGGCCGACCCCCGCATTCTCATCCTGGACGAGGCGACAGCGAACATAGACACCTTTACCGAGGTGGTGATTCAGCAGGCTCTCAAGGAGATGCTGAAGAACCGCACCGCCGTGGTCATAGCGCACCGCCTGTCCACCATACAGAACGCCGACATGATAGTGGTCATGGAGCTTGGCCGGATTGTGGACATCGGCACCCACGACGAGCTTCTGGAGAGGTCTCCGATTTACTCCAAGCTGTATGCCCTGAACTTCCAGGACTTGGAGGAAGAGGAGGAGCCGCTGGCCTCTACGGAAGAGGCTCCAGTAGCTGAGAGCAGGCAGACGCAGCGGTAGGAGGAGGGCTACGCCCCGGTCTTGGCGGCGGGCTCTTTGCCTGAGCCCGTCTCCGGCAGGATTATCCCCCCGGCGAGCAGCGTGAGCGCCAGCAGGGCGAGAACGGCGAATCCAACCGTGTACGTCCCCAGTATGTCCGTGCTTGTTCCCACGAACAGCGGAGACAGGAAAGCCAAGAAGCTGGACATGGTCATGATCATGCCGTAGGTGAGCGCCACCCTGGTTTCGGAGGCTTCCGGAAGCTCCAAGGGGATGGTGAACAGCACCGGCAGGTAGAACCAGGAGGCGAAGCCCAGTACCAGCAGGGCGGCGTACAACAGGGGGCCATCGGCCAGCAAAAAGCTCCCCAAGCCACCCAGAACTACAAGCAGGCCCGGTATGAGGAGGAACAGCCTCCTATTGGGGATCCTGAACGCCAGAAAACCCGCCAGGAGCACACTGAAGACACCGGCCAGCGGCAGCAATCCCACCAGCGACCCGGCTTTGCTCAAGGTCATCTTGTAGACCTCGTGGTAGTAGGTGGGCAGCCAGGCCACAAGCGCCGCGTACTGGGCGAACGGTCCGGCATCGGCCAGGGCAAGCAGCAGCGCGGTCTTGGATTTGAGGACGGCCCAGATCTCCCTGAACGAGGGATGCCTTGCCGCATTGTCGGGCCTCCTACCAGTCCTGGCCAGCGCCGCCCATAGGATTACTCCCAGAAGCGATGCGCCGCCGTACAGGCTAACCGCTATCTTCCATTCCAGCAGCTCCGACAGAGGCACTACGGTAAAGGTGGAGATTGATATGCCCAATGTGACTACGGAGACGTTGATGGCGTTGAGTATGGGGAGCTCCCTGGGGCGGAACCACTGCATCATCATGGGGCCGGTGGCAGGCAGCAACACGGAAAAACTGATTCCGTAGACTATCCTGATAGCCAGCAGCATGGGGAAACTGTTTGCCGTCCAGGTCAGCATGGTCACAGAGGCTATGGCCCAGCCGATGAGCACCATTCGCTTCACTCCCACCCTGCTTATGATAATGCCGGTGGGGATGGCGAGGCCGGCCTGCGAAAGTAAGACCACGCTGGTCAACAGGCTGGCCGCGCTCCTGTTGATGTCGAACTCTTCCAAGATGATGGGAGTAATAGGGGTTACCACGAAGAAGCTGAGGGCAAGGCTGAAGTTCAGCAGCACCAGCAGGCCGCCCATGACAAAGCGGTAGCGGCTTAACCTGGGGTCAAGCTCAGGCGTCTCTAGCAGCTGCTGACTTGTGGACATAGGTGTACCAACGACTGAACGGGAGCGTACAGAGTATAGCGACTTTTAGATTGCCAGCTAACCCCTAGCGTTACTCTGCTTTCCACACAGGGTCTCGCTTCTCAGCGAAGGCGCGCGGCCCCTCCCTGGCGTCCTTGCTCAGCAGCAGCCGGTCGTACGCCTCTTTGGTTAGCAGCGCCGCTTCACTCTCAGAGAGCTCCCTGGCGCGGTTCACCAGCTCCTTGAAGGAGCGCAGTGAAAGGGGAGCGTTCTTCAAGATGGTATGCGCCAGTTCCAGCGCCTGATCCATGAGCTCTTCCGGGGGAACGACCCTGTTGAGGAATCCCATCTCCAGGACTCGCCGCGCCGGTAGGGGCTCGGCGGTCAGCGCCAACTCCATCACGGCGGCCTCCGGGATGAGCCTGTTCAACTGCACGGCAAAAGGCGCCATGAGACCGACGCGAGGCTCCGTGATGCCCAGCCTGGCGTCTTCAGAGGCGATACGCAGGTCGCACATCTGGGCTACGGCCCACCCTCCGGCCAGGGCGTAGCCGTTCACCGCCGCGATCATCGGCTTCCAGGTTGTGGGCCACATCGACAGGCTATCTCCGTACATGCTCTCTTCGGCCCGGGGCTGCCTGCCCGATGCGTTGTCCTCGGCCCGTTCCTTGAGGTCGCGGCCCGCGCAGAAAGCCCTGCCCGCGCCGGTGACTATGGCCACCCACGCTTCGTCGTCGTCATTGAAGCGCAGGACGGTTTGGCGCAGGTCGTCTATCATCTGCCGGTTGAGGGCGTTCAGCACCTCAGGCCGGTTCAGCGTGATGCGGGCTATGCGTCCTTCCACTTCATACAATACCGAGTTGCTCATATCTCACCTTGGGTTTGAAATTACGCTAGCTGACATTGTCCCCTGGGATACCTACCAGTTCAACCACGCTGCCCGGCCCAATTCCCAGTTCGTGGGCAATGCCGGTGCCCACCTCCAGCACGTAAAGCACGGGCTGAGGCGGGAGGTACAAGGTTGGTGAGCCGGAGCCGCTGTGGGGCGGCACGTTAGCCGTGACTCCAACCACGTTCAACCCGCTGTCTATCCATACGATGTCCAGCGGTATCAGCATGCCCAGCATCCAGAAAGGCGGCGAGGTTTCGCCGGGGAAGATGAAGAGCATGCCCTGATCATTGTCCAAGGAGGAACGCCCCATGAGGCCGCGCCCCCTTTCCTCCGGAGTGACGGCAAGCTCCACGAAGATAGTTGCGCCTTCGATCCTTACCTGGGGAGAGGGTAGAGGAGTTGGAGTCGCCGTTGCGGTGGGGGCAGGGGTAGCGGTTGCAGTAGGGACCGGCGTTGCCGTGGGTGTAGGGGTAGCAGTTGCGGTAGGAGCCGGTGTCGCCGTAGGGGTGGGAGTCGCGGTTGCGGTGGGGATAGGTGTTGCCGTGGGGGTAGGAGTAGCGGTTGCGATAGGAGCCGGTGTTGCCGTTGGGATGGGGGTAACCGTGGGAGTGGGAGTTGCGGCACGGCAGCCCGCCATAATTAACAGGAACAGGAGTGCGAAGGACGTTCCCAGGCGCAAGCTATTCGCCTGTCTCCCCCGAAGACTCCGACCACAGCGAGGCCTGTAGCGTTCCCGCCTTGTCCTTGTAGGGAACATTGAGGTGCTCGTAGGCGTGGCGCGTCGCCATGCGGCCCCTTGGGGTTCGAGTGAGGAACCCCAGCTGCATGAGGTAGGGCTCGTAAACGTCCATAATGGCGTCCGACTCTTCGCTTATGGAGGCTGCGATTGTCTCCAGCCCGACCGGCCCGCCATCGAACTTCTCAACCAGCGTTCGAAGTATCTTGTGGTCTAGATCGTCCAGCCCCAGCGAGTCGACTTCCAGCCTGGAGAGGGCCTCTTGGGCCACTTCTACATCGACCACTCCGTCGGCCATTACCTGGGCGTAGTCCCGCACTCGCCGCAGCAACCTGTTCGCCACGCGCGGCGTCCCCCTGGAGCGGCGGGCGATTTCGTCCAGTCCCTGTTCCTTTGCAGTCACATTGAGAATTGCGGCGGAGCGCTTCAAAAGCTGGCGCAGGGCGTCGGTATCGTAGAAATCGAGGCGGTGCACCATGCCGAATCTGTTCCTCAGCGGGGCGCTGATCTGGGCGTACCTGGTGGTGGCGCCGATCAGGGTGAAGGGCGGCACCTTGAGGTTGATGGTGCGCGCTCCCAGACCTTTGCCCATGACCCAAGAGAGGAAGAAATCCTCCATGGCGGGATAGAGCACCTCCTCTACCACCCGGTTCAGCCGGTGCATCTCGTCTATGAAAAGCACATCCCTGGCACGGAGACTGGTGAGGATGGCGGCCATATCTCCGGCGCGCTCTATGGCAGGCCCGGAGGTCACTTTGATGTTGACGCCCATCTCCGCCGCGACAATGTTGGCCAGCGTGGTCTTGCCCAGTCCCGGTGGCCCGTAGAGCAGCAAGTGGTCCAGGGACTCTCCCCGCTGCCGGGCCGCGGTCATGGCGATGCCAAGGTTCTCTTTGACCTTCTCTTGGCCTACGTAGTCGGCAAGTTTGCTTGGCCGCAGATTGGCGTCCAGCGAAGCGTCGTCTTCTCGTGGCTTTCCTGATACCAGCCGTTCCGTCATACTCTATTGCCGCATACCTGATTCAAGGCAATGATACCATGCGGAGTAAGCGGCTTGTGTCGGGCTGGGTGGCCTTTTTGCGCAATTCAGATTTACGGCTAAAACAAGTACAATGGAGCAAAGCGCCTGTGGCATGTCCGGCTTAGGGGGTTGAGAATGGCTGAAGCGCAGAAGGGGAGACTGAGGAAAAGCAGTTCCGACCGCGTGATGTTCGGTGTAGCGGGAGGACTGGCTGAGCACCTTGATATCGACTCCACCCTGGTACGGGTCGCGTTCGTGGTTCTTGGCTTCGCCAGCGGCATAGGCCTCATCGCCTATATAGTGCTTGCCTTGGTCATGCCAGAGGCCGTTGAAGGCGCTGCGCCGACGCAGGACTCCATGCCGGAACAGGACTCTACGCCGGACACGGGAGCAGAGGCCAGGACAAAGCGAAACCGCAACTTGATAGGCGGCCTTCTGGTCATCATCGGGGTCGTTTTCCTGCTGCTGCAGATCGAATTCTTCTCCTGGCTGAGGTGGAGCCTGATCTGGCCGCTTATCATCATAGGCGCAGGCGTCGCCCTGATATGGGACCGGACGAAAAGCTAGCTCATGGCTGATCTAGGGCGCGGAAGAGGGTTGCCGGTATTTGGCATCCTGCTTGTACTGCTGGGCGCGCTGCTGCTTCTCCAGACAATGGGCGTCGTTTCCTGGGCCTTGTGGCTGGAGCTGTGGCGTTTCTGGCCCGTTGCCCTCATTGCCGGCGGCGTAAGCATAATCCTGGGACGCAAGTTCCCCGTTCTGGCATCGTTGGTAGTGGTGCTCCTGCTCGTTGGGACGGTGGGAGCTGCCGCCTTCTTCATTGCAACGGATGAGGAATCATTCGTTGTCAGCGAGTTCTCTGAACCATTGGACGGAGCCGAGTTCCTGGAACTGGAGGTGGAGTTTGGAGCGGGCGAGCTCAGGGTCAGCGACCTGCCGCCGGGCTCCACGGACCTGCTGCAGGCAAGACTCAGCGGGGCAGGCAGCAGCGCCGCGTTGGTCTCAAAGGTGGTCCGTTCGGGGAACAGGGCAGAGGTGGAGCTGGGAAACGTGCAGAACTCCTTCTTCAATCTGGCCGTAGACCGCAAGCTGGAGGTCATGATAGCCGGAGACGTGGAGGTAGACCTGTCCATCGAGTCCGGCGCGGGAGATATCAATATCGACCTGGAACGGCTTCAGGTCGCCGACTTGGTCCTGGAGGCCGGGGCAGTATCGGCTGAGCTGATCACGCCTGCCATGGCAGGTTTCACCGATGCGACCGTTGGAATCGGCGCGGCCAGCCTGGAGGTAACGGTTCCGGAGGGAGTGGCGGCGCGTATAAGAGTTGATGCCGGGATGTCCAGCGTGGACATAGACGATAGATTCCCCAAGGTGAACGGGGTCCATGAATCGCCGGGTTATGATACGGCGGAACACCGCCTCAACCTGGAGGTAGATGGCGGCGCGGCGAGCATAGAGGTGGAGTAGGATGGCCTGCCGCCCCGCTCCGCCCCTGGACTTCCGACTTCTCGGGAGTGACGCTTTGTTGCGCGGACATGACAGCTTGCCGTCCCCCCGCTCATGGTGAGCATGTCGAACCAAATGAGCGGGGGTCTTCTACAAGACCCGTCACCTGAACGGGTTCCCTAAGAACCGCTCTCTTCTGCCAGCGCCTCTAGGATTCCGCGGCTGTACATTTGGTGGACTTCTATGATGTGCTCGATGACCTGGCGGGGCGTCCATTCGCCCTCGGCGTGTGACCTGTCCAGGTCTTCGTCGGAGAGGCCAACGAGCAGCCCCTGGAGCTGGCCCTGGGCAGACCGTATGCGGCTGAGGATGAGCTGGGCCTCCGTCTGCTCCACGCCCAGCCCGGTTAGGGCCTTCACCATATGAACGGTGTGCTCGTATTCGTGGCCGAGGAGTCGGTAGAAGATCTGCCTAACGTTGTTGGACGCCCGGCTGCTAGGTATTGTGAGCAGCATTTGCTCTTCTTCGACGTCTTCCAGCTTCCCGATGGTCTCATCGAGAGAGGAACGGAGTCTGGCAAGGATATCGTCTACGGCGGTCATGGTAGCCTCCAAGAAAAGGGTAGGGGACAGATGTTATCACATGGCGGACGGGCAGGCGGGCAAATGGCCACCCCGCCCCTGGGTTCCTGCCTACGCAGGAACGACGAGTGGGGCTACGGTATGTCCACGGGCAGGCCAAGCTCCATCGAGGTTGTCCTGAGCCATTCAGCCATTTCGCTGCTCAAGGGGATGCCGTTCGCCAGCCGCTCTTGCTCTGTCTCGTGCTCAATGAGGCCGGGATAGAGGACGCGTTCCTCGCCGGGAGCGGGCTTGGTCTGGCGCAGGGCGCTCAGCATCCCGTCCATGTTCTCTTTGAACTCGGCCAGATCGGTGAATTTGGAGATGTCGTAGGCAATGAAAGCGCCCTTCATGCCGTTGCGCAGCTTCTGCATGCTTGGCGTCGCGCCTGCCAGCAGCGTGGCCAGCACCTCCGGGACCAGGGATAGCGCGTAACCCTTGTGGGAGCCCATCTCGCGGGTGCTGCCCAGCGGCAGATGGAAGAACTCACCGGGAGGCGGGGCGGGCCCCGCTTCCATTACCGGCCTGCCCCGGCTGTCCGATATCCATCCCGCCGGGACGTCCTTGCCCGCTTGGTGAAGGAGCATCACCTTGTTGGCAATGGGCACCGATGCCGAGATGTCGATGAGAAGGGGAGCTTCCCTGCCGGCAGGCGCGGCCAGCCCTATCGGGTTGGCGCCCAGCCGGGGTTCCGCGCCGAAGGTGGGAAGAACGCCCACTCCGCCGCTGGAGGCCGTCATGCAGACACCGACCATGTCCTGTCGCGCCGCCAGCATGGCAAAGTGCCCCACCGCGCCCAGGTGACCGCAGTTGGCCACGCTGACCGTGCCGGTGCCGAAGCGGCGCGCCTTTTCCATTGCCGTCTCCATCAGCTCGCGGCCTATGGAGATCCCCAGGGCGCGGTCGGCGTCGATGGTGGCGGTGGCTGGCGCTTCCCGGACGATGCGCCAGTCCGGCCTTGGATTGAGGAGGCCGTCGCGGAACTGCTGCAAGTAGCCGCGCAGCATGTTGACGCCGTGGCTCTCTATGCCGCGCAGGTCGGTGGCAACCAGTACATCGGCTGCGTCAGCGGCGTGCTCATCGGTAAGGCCAAGCGCTCTCAGAACGGCGGCGGCGGTTGTCCTGAGGGGGCCGGGGGCTACTCGTATGCGGTCAGTGGTCAACTATTCACCCTCGAAGAAGCGCCTTACGTTGTCCCGGTTCAGGCGGTTGACCTTCTCCTCAGGCACTCCCAACTCTATGAGTCGCGGCAGCACATTCCGCTTCACAAAGAGATAGCCGTCCGGGTTGCGCTGCCAGCGCGACTCCCGTTCCCCGGCGTTGGCGCGGTGCTGCCGCAGGTTGAAATCGTGGGACAGCATGATGCGGTCGCCGTAGCCCCGGTCTATCAGTTCCTTAAGCACCTGCGTGCGAGTCTCCCAGTCCGGGTCGCTACCTGGGAAGTGGTCCATGCCCAGCCAAGCCCCCTTCTCTACGAGGCCGCTCAGGTATTCCAAGTCCGTGGTGTCGTTGCTGTGGCCTATGCAGACTCGGTTGAGGTCAACGCCCTCCTCTTGGAAGATGCGCACCTGGTCATTGCCTACGCGCGCCGGCGAGAAGGTATGCGTGAGGATGGGTACGCCGGTCTCCTTATGGGCGCGCGCCACGGCACGGCTCACCGGCTCGAAACGCTCCGTGATTCCCTCGGCGTCCGTGGACAGCTTTATGACGCCCGCCTTGATCCCGGTGCCCTCTATCCCTTCTCGCACCTCCCGCACGTAGAGGGGAGCTATCATATCCGGCTCCGCGCTGACGAACTCGCGGGGCGGCACCAGCCAGCTTCCCGTGGTGCAGATGATGTTGACCCCGCTCTGGCGCGACACCTCCTCCAGCAGGAGCACGTCCCGTCCCAAGTCGAAGGGGGCCATGTCTATGATGGTGCGCAGGTCCTCGGCAAGGCACTCCTTGAGGTGGGCCACGGCCGTTTGGATGGTGCCTTCCCTGTCGATGAACTCCGGATAGACCTCCTTCATCCCGGCCGACGTGCTCAGCACGTGCTCGTGGACAAGGGTGTAGCCCAGCTCTGAGCTGTCGATAGTGCCTAGAACTGTGTTGATGGTTGTCATGGCGGGCCTCCTTTAGTTCGGCATCACAAATCTAGCGTTCCTCTTCCAAACCATCATTCAATGTCGCGTTCCAAAGATGTCGTTCTTCCAGTTCTTCAGCCCATTGTTTAGGTTGAGCGCGCAAAGCAGCAAATGCCTCATTCGTACGTTCGATTAGTAAGTAACGTTTGTATTCCTCGACGGCTTTGGCAACATCGGACATAGTTAACTCCCACCCAGTGTTTATGGATTGTATACAAATTAGCGACACATCGCACACGTTAAGATCACTCTCGCCGACGAAGCATCTGCCGGGTCAAGGAACACCGCCCGCCGCCACTCCTGGATGCCCGCCTCCGCGAGCATGACGAGCGCGGGGGTGCGGATGCAATTGCAACTTCCCGTCCGACTCATTACTATTCAGAGGAAACGCCAAAGGAGCTAAACATGCCGCTGGTCATCGGGGTAACGGGATCCATAGCTGTGGGGAAGGGTCTGGTCTGCCAGACGCTGGTCGAGCTGGGCGCCGTCCACTGCGACGTGGACAAGCTGGTGCACCGGATGTACGACCCGGGCAAACCCGCATTCGACAGGATAGTGGCCGTCTTCGGCGAAGACGTCGTTGGTGACGACGGCTACATAGACCGCAGAGCGCTCGGCTCCAAGGTCTTCGGCAAGCCCGATGAGCTGAAGAAGCTGACCGATGCCATAGGCGACATGACGTCCGAGGTGCGCAAGCAGATCGAACTATGGCGCGCCACTATGGGCGATGGCGAGACGGCTGTGCTGGAAGCCGTCAACTACGTGGAGCGAGGCCACGGCCAGTGGTGCGACGTCACCTGGCTCATAGCCACCGAGGAGGAAACGGCGAGGCATAGGTTGATGGAGCGCAACAACCTGACCCGCGAGCAGGCCGACCAGCGCCTGGCCAGCCAGGTGCCTTGGACGCAGCGCGAGCCGGCGTCGGACCTGGTCATCCACAACGACGGTACGCCCGAAGAGCTGGTTTCCACCGTAAAGCAGGAGTACGACAAAGCGCGCCGCCTCTTCGATAAGGGAGAACTGCCCACTTCCCGGTTCCACGACTGGTGGGCGGTGAACCGCACTTACTAGGGGTGCAGGCACATGACACAGATATCTCCGTACGTTTATAGGCTGTTCATCGAAGAACCCGTGGATGGGTTCGGAGTGATGCACGCCGGAGGCACCAACATCTACTTTGTGGGCGACCCCAAGGAAGAGATGGTTGTCATAGATACCGGCGAACACTACCGAGACTGGACGCAGCGCATCCTGGAGTACCACCGGGGCCTGGGCAGCCCCAGGATAGACGCTATCCTCATCACGCACGGTCACGGCGACCACATAGGCGGCGCGGACCGTTTGCAGGAGGTCATGGACTGTCCGGTGAGATGCCATCCCAGACTTGCGCCAAGGCTGGAGCGCGTGCTGGGGCCGGGCGCGGTGGAGAAGCTGCGCTCCAGGGAACTGGTTCGCACCGGAGGCGGAGCTGCACTGCGGGCTCTGTTCACCCCGGGGCACGAGGTAGACCACGTCTGCTACTACCTGGCTGCCGACAGAGTGATGTTCACCGGAGACACCGTGCTTGGCGGCTCATCGTCGTCGGTGCGGGACCTTGGCTCCTACATGAAATCGCTGCAACTGCTCGCCGGATACAAACCGGACAGGGTGTTGCCCGGTCACGGCAGGCTGGTGGAAAACGGCACCGCCTACATCCGGCAGTACATAGAGCATCGCCAGCAGAGGGAAGGGCAGATACTGGCAGCGCTTGGGGACGGCCATACGGACGTTTACGACATTGTGAGAGCGGTCTACCCCAGGAATTTGCGCCGCGGTCTCAGGGAAGCGGCGGCGCGCAATGTGCGTACACACCTGGCAAAGCTGGTGCAGGAGGGCAGGGTACAGGAAACGCCTCCCGTCTATTCGCCGGTCTGCGAAAGTTCCCGTTCCTAGCGACTCCTTGCTCCGCTCATTTGGTTCCCTTCGGCTAGGCTCAGGGTAAATTCTAGGCTCACCATGAGCGGGGTGTGGGCAAGCTCCGTCGTCACGGGCATGACGTACACATCGTAGTTTTGCGGACAGAGGTTTTGGGTTCTTCATCGCTGCGCTCCTCAGAACGACAGAAGAGGGGTGCTCCTCAGGTTGCTCCTAGAGCGGGCAGAAGGAGGCGAGCACGCTCATGGGGGCTGTAACGCTAACCCACCCGTATCGGTTGGCTTTCAAACTCGGTCATTTCCGTGATCAGGTCCGCCGCCCACTTGTAGATGTTGTTTTCCTGCACCACGGATCGCATCCTCTTCATGCGTCGCTGCCTCTCCGTGTACGGCGTCTTCAACGCGGCGTCTATGGTCCTGGCGAAGCGGTCGGTGGCGAAGGGGTTGACCAGAAAGGCGTCCTGCAGTTCGTCCGCGGCGCCGGTGAACTGGCTGAGGATAAGGGCGCCGTCTTCGTCGTAGCGGCTGGCCACGTACTCCTTGGCCACCAGGTTCATACCGTCGTGAAGTGAGCTTACCACGTAGAAATCCGCCAGCACACGCGTCGCCGTGCGCATGGTGGAATCGGGGTTCTTCGAGATGCGAATAATCGGTTTCCAGTCGCCGTGGCCGTACTTGCCGTTGACCTTGTAGATCAGGCTGTCGATCTCGTCGTTGACGTCACGATAGGAGTCGATTCCCAGACGGCTGGCCGATCCAAGCTGCAGGAACACTAGCCTGGAGCGATACTCGGGGAACAGCTCAAGGAGCCTGTCGATGGCGTTTATTCGCTCCACCACGCCCTTGGTGTAATCGATGCGGTCAAGGCCGACGCCAATGAGCCGGTCGCCTAAATTCATCTCACGCCTGAACCGGACTATCTCCCGGTTAACCTCGTCGCTCTGGGCCTCTGCGTTGATCGACTCGAAGTCCACGCCTATGGGGAAGGTACGGATGGAAGTCCTGTGGCCCCGGCGGAACACGTGCCTGTAGTCCAGATCGATCCGGGACTCCACGACGCGCTCCACCGCATTGATGAAGTTGGTCCCGTAGTAAGTGGTGTGGAAGCCTAGCATATCATTGCCCAGCAGCCCGTCTATGATCTCCTCCTGCCAGGGGCACAGTCCGAATACCTCGGGGTCCGGCCAGGGTATGTGCCAGAACTGCGCCACGACTATGGACGGGTTCCGCTCCTTCAAATAGCTGGGCAGCAGAGCGAAATGGTAGTCCTGGATGAACACGATTGCCGGTTCGTCGCTCACCTCCTCCAGGATGCGGTCGGCAAAGAGGCGGTTGACCCGTTTGTACGCCTCCCAGTGCGACTCTTCGAATATAGGCTTGGTGTAGGCCACGTGGCACAGCGGCCATAGGGCGCTGTTGGAGAAGCCGTCGTAGAAACCGTGCTGGTCTTCTTCGGAAAGCCAGACCCGTTTCAGGGTGTACTTGGGATCGTCGGGCGGCACCGCCACCTTGTTGAAAGAGTCCACCACGTCAAAGTCGGCATCGCCGCTGCCTTGAGCAATCCAGGTGCCTCCGCAGGCTTGCAGGATGGGGTCTAGCCCTGAAGTGACGCCGCCGGCGGGTTGGTTCCACTGTATGGCGCCGTTGCTGCGGGTGTGGATGTAGGGCTCGCGGTTGGAGACGACAACAAGAGGAGCACCTTCAAGCTTTTCACGGACAAGGTCGCGCAGGGCTTGCGGAGTCCACATTGTTCCATCCTCCAGATGCGTCATGGATGCCCGCAAAAGAGTCCAAAGTCGGGCGGGCGACGCACCTGCCATCGGCTTGATTTTATAGCAGGGGACTTACCGCGTCAAAGCGTGGTTGTTTCCAACCATGAGCCCAGGCTCCCGTTCACCTTGAGCAAGTGCTAAAACATCTCCCGTTTCCTGTCTGGACATTGTGAATAATGTAACGCTATTATGTTGCGGGTTCCGTTCTTTGTTCTTATCTTTTTCTAGTTGCGCCGCTACGTAGGAAACATGCTGAACATTGTCTTTCCTCAACGGAAAGGGATAGAAGAATACGTTGACTTGATAGGCCGTGAAGCCTATGAAGAGATCGTCTCTCTGGCACGACCCCTAGCGGGCAAAAGAGTCCTCCACATCAACGCTACCGAAACCGGCGGAGGCGTCGCGGAGCTCCTCAGGACCTTGGTCCCCTTGACCAACAGCGTCGGCCTGCAGGCGGACTGGGCCGTGATGAGGGGAGCGCCGGAGTTCTTCGACGTGACCAAGGCCATGCACAACAGCCTTCAGGGCAACAATGCGGTCTGGACCAAGGAGATGTGGGACATCTGGCGCCGCTACAACAAGGCCAACGCCCAGGACCTGGACATGCACGACTACGATTTCGTCGTCGTCCACGACCCGCAACCCGCCGCGCTCCTCAACTTTGTGAGGAGGCGCAACTCCTCCACCAACGGCCGCTGGCTATGGCGCTGCCACATAGACATCACCGACGCCAGGCAAGAGGTATGGGACGTTTTCAGGCTCTTCCTGGATATGTACGACGGCTTGGTCTTCACCATGCCCACTTACGTGAAGGAAGAGCTGGGCCGCTACAACGTCGTCATCATCCCCCCCGGAATCGACCCACTCACCCCCAAGAATACCCCCCTTCCTCCCGAGGTCCAGATGAGGGTCCTCTCCGATGCTTCCATAGACCCCGACCGCCCAATCATGTCCCAGGTATCCCGATTCGACCCCTGGAAAGACCCCCTTGGCGTGATTGACGTCTACAAGAAGGTCAAGCATATGGTGAAAGGCCTGCAGCTTGTCATGGTCGCCGCCATGGCCGGGGACGACCCGGAAGGGTGGGTCTACTACGAAAAAACGCTGCGCCACGCCGGTGAAGACCCGGATATCCACTTCCTCGTCGATCTGTTTGGACGGGGCAACGACATTCCCGTAAACGCCGTCCAGTCCGCTTCCAAGGTAGTGCTCCAGAAGTCGATAAGGGAAGGATTCGGCCTGGTTGTCACCGAAGCCCTATGGAAAGGCAAGCCCGTCGTCGCCGGCGATGCGGGCGGCATACGGCTCCAGGTTCGCGACGGCGAGACCGGATACCTGGCCTCGACCACGGATGAGTTCGCTGAAAAAACGTTGCAACTGCTCAAAGATCCCGCGGAAGGGGACAGGCTGGGCAGTGCCGCCAGAGAGCACGTCCGTGAAAACTACCTGATAACCCGTCTGCTCAGGGACTATCTGACGGTCTTCAACCAGCTTGACAACGGCGCTTAGCGTTTGAGCTTGTAAGCCCCACGCACCACCAGATTGCTTCGCTTGCGCTCGCAATGACGAAAGGGCGGAGCGAGACGCCACCTAGAGGAGCCTTGCTTCGGGCAGGCTGGACATCCTGCGGTCCAAGGTCAGAGTCTCCAGGCCTACCCCTGCGTAGTCGATGGCGATGAGCCTGTCGAAAAGCCCTGGGCCGCTCCTCGCCGCGAGGGCGTCGAGCACAGCGTACCCGTTCAGCGGGGCAACGAGACCGCTCACCAGCAAGTCGGCCAAGCCGGTACTGGCTTCTGTGCTGGAAATGGCGTAGTGGTGAATCAAGGCAGCGTAGGCCTCACCTATTGCCTGGTTGGACGCGAACAGCTCGCATCCACGTTCCTCCACCATGGCGACAAGCTGCCTCACACAGCGCTCGAAGTCCTTTCGCGGCTCCTTGGCTACGAGCCTGACCAGAATTGAGGTGTCAACGCCGTAGCGCAGGGCCATGCCCCTTCTCCCGCTGGTCCCGGAACTTGCGGATGTCGAAAGGGGGTGTTCCAGGCGGGACCTTATCCCCAAGATAGCCCAGCTTGGAGAGGTCTATCCGCTTGGGACGCAGGGTGAACCCGTCCGGCCCTTCCAGCAGTTCAAGCTGGTCGCCGGGCCCCACGCCTAGTTCGTCCAGTACGCGCTTGGGGAAGGTCACCTGACGTTTGGAAGTAATCTTGACGAGCATCCGTTCCTCCTTACTAGAATACTACTTCAGTAAGGCAGAAAGCTCAAGCGGTCTGATGCTGTACTCTCCTGCTGGGGCGCTTGGTGAAAAGCAAGAAAAAAGCCGCCACGGCCGCTGCGGCGAGGAACCCCCACAGAGCGGGGTTGTAAGTGTCAAGATTGTCCGCCACCAGACCCGCCGCTACGGGCGTCAGTGTGCTGCCGAACATGGTGCCCGTGCCCAGCATACCGTTCAGCTTGGCAAAGTTCTTCCGTCCGTAGAAGTCCCCAATGATGGAGTGGTTGACGGGCGCGGTGCTCTCGCCATAGGCAAAGAAGAAGGCGAACAGATACAGCATCCAGACCGCGTCGGAGTTGATGAGGAACAACATCCCAAGCACGGAGGAGATCTGCCCCATCATGAGCACATGGGGTTTGTACATGCGGTCTCCCAGCCATCCGTTGAACAGGATCAGAGGCGTTGCGATGAACGCCGTCAGCGCCAGGAAACTTGCCCCGGTGAGCTCACTAAAGCCAAGGCCGACAAATATGGGGATGAAGTGCACGCGTACGCCTGCCAGCACGGCGTGGCGCACCGCAGTGCTGTACATGATGATCCAGTAGGAGGTCGATCTCATCGCCTCACCCGTATCGAAATCTTCCAGAGCCGTGGTCAGTCTCGGCGCGGACCGGGCGCCGTCCTGCTTCCGGGCCTCGGAGTCCTCTTCCCCGGGGCGTCGCCAGTCGGGCAGCAGGCCCATCGACTCCGGGGACCTGCGGATGAGGAAGGTCAGGGGCAGGGCGACCACGAGCACGAGGACCCCGGCGAACACCGCGCCCCAACGCCAGCCATACGTGACTACTATGATGGCCACCACCGGGGTTAGCAGGGCGCTGCCGAACCTCAGAGAGGATGAGAATATGCTGAGGACGCGTGTCCTGTAGCGTACGAACCACAGGTTGGCCACGGCGTGCATAGCGTGGAGAAAACCCATGTTGAAGGCGAACGATATGACGAAGACGTAGATGACTAGGAACGACCAGTAGTCCCAGGCCACGGGCAGGATGAAGAAGCCGATGCCGCCGATGAGCGCGGCGAGCACGGCGGGAAGCCCTGGGCCAGTTCTATCTATGAACCAGCCGACCAGCGGCCCTTCTATGCCACCCTGTACGCGCGCCATGGTAAGCACGAAAGCCACCGCTGCGCTGCCGACCTTGAACTCTTCCTGTATGGGAAGGAAGAAGATGGGGAATGTGGCGGAGTGGACGGAGCCAATGGCGTTGACAATGGCGCCGTTGCCCACCATCACCCAGCCGTAATGGGCCTGGCGCAGTCCTCGTTTGCCTATTGGTTCATCCGTTTGCTGCACGTTAGGGTCTCCAAAGGGGAATCTACCACACTTTCAACGGCCCCGTTCGTGGTGAGGACCACTCCGCCGCCGGATTGCTTCGGTTCCTTGCGATGACAAGGGGGCGGATCCCCAGGTAGGGGCGGTTCGCGAACCGCCCCTACAAGTCCGGTATGCCCGCGTTTCGCTCTGGACTCCCAGTGACGGGATAGGGGCACATTCAAGCGGCTGTTTGCTTCATTAAGAGAACCCAATATATACTCTGCCATTGTGCAGCCACGCACAGGTGAAACATGAGCATGACTGACAAGCGCATTGCTATATTCGGGGCGGGCGCCGTCGGCAGCTACATCGGCGCTTTCATAGACAGGGCGGGCCACGACGTTACACTGGTCGACCCCTGGGCGGCCCACGTCGACCGCATCCAGAAGGAGGGCCTGCAGGTCAGCGGCCCACAGGGAGAGTTCGTGCAGCGGGTGAGGGCGGTGCACTGGGCCGACGCCCAAGCGTTCAATGAGCCGTTCGACGTAATCTTTCTGGCCGTCAAGTCCTACGACACCGAGTGGACGGCCCACTTCGCCAAGCGGTTCCTGTCCGATGACGGCGTCATGCTCTCGTCGCAGAACTGCATGAACGACTTGCTGGTGGCGTCTATCGTTGGACATGAGCGGGAGGTGCCCTGCGTCATTTCCGGCTTTGCGGTGGCCCTCTGGGAGCCGGGCAAAGTGGTGCGGCGCAGAGAGCCTGAGGGCGCGGGTCACTCGGTGTTCCGCGTGGGCGAGCTTCACGGCAAGATCACTCCCCGCGTGGAGGAGCTGGCCGATCTGCTGGGCAGCGTCGACGGCGCTTACGCCACGTCCAACATCTGGGGCGAACGCTGGTCCAAGCTGGCCCTCAACGCCGCTTCAAACCCGGTGGTGGCCATGACCGGGCTGGGAGCCCAGGGTTTGGCGGCGGACCCGCGGGCCCGACTGGTCTACATCCAGATCGCCAAGGAATGCGTCCGGGTAGGGCAGGCCCTGGACTACCGGATAGAGCCGGTGAACGGCATCGATGCGGAGGTCTGGAGCAGAGCGGACGAAGGCGACGCTTTTGAGGAGCTGGACGCTCGTTTGCAGGGACGGGGCGACCCGGAGGACTGGCGCTCATCCATGGCCCAGGACGTGATCAAGGGCCGCAAGAGCGAGATAGAGCAGATGAACGGCTACATTGTGGAGATGGGGCGACAGAGGAACGTTGCTACGCCAATGAACGAGGCGGTTGTACGGGTTATGAAGGAGATAGAGAGGGGAGAGACAACCCCCGACACGTCGCAAACGGAACGGGCGCTCTCCGCCGCCGGTCTATAGCCTCATGGAGAACGGCCCAACTCTTAATTTCGTCAACGGGGCCCTGGCTTTCCTGCCCCTTCTTGTGCTGCTGGTCACCATGCTGGCCTTCAAGTGGAGCGCTCCCAGGGCGGGGGCGGCTTCCTGGCTGACCGTGGCGGCGCTGGCTCTGCTCTTCTTTGGCGCCAACCCCAATCTGCTTTCCATATCCAGCGCAAAGGGACTCAGCCTGAGCTTCTTTGTTCTGTCCATCATCTGGACTTCCGTGCTCCTGTACAACGTTATCGACAAGCAGGGCGGAATCAAGGTGATCGGGACTACCATGACGCGTCTCGTCGGCGATCCGCTGGCGCAGGCGCTGGTGGTGGGCTGGGCGTTCTCCGGTTTCATGCAGGGCGTGGCCGGTTTCGGGGTTCCCGTGGCAGTGGTGGCCCCGCTCCTGGTGCTGATGGGCTTTTCGCCAGCAAGGGCGGCGGCGATAGTGCTGGTCGGCCATGCCTGGGCGGTCACCTTCGGCTCCATGGGTTCCTCTTACTACACGATACAGCTCGTCACCGGTATCTCCGGAGACGTCATCGGACCGCAGATGGCGGCCCTCTTCGCCCTGCCCATAGTAGTCACCGGATTCGCGGTGGCCCACCTTCAAGGAGGGCTAGCCGCGGTGACCAGGGGAGCGCCGGGCATCCTGGTCATAGGCGGAGCGATGGCGCTTTCGGTGTGGATAGCGACGCTGGTGGGCGTGCCTCAGCTGGCTTCCATCATCCCCGGCCTCGTTGGGGCGGGGGTGGGATGGCTGGTCTCCAAGACGCCGCTGCTCGGCAAGTCTCCACGAACCGTTGAGGACAGCGTTCCAGCGCCCGAGGGAGAGGCCAGCGAACCTGGCGAAACGGAGGCCGCTTCCGGCGTGTCCGGCAACTTCCACATGGCGTTTCTTCCCTACTACCTGGTCATCCTGTTCAGCATTCTGTCGCAGGTGCCCGCCATCAAGTCGGCGGCGAGCAGCCTGTTTTTCGCGCTGGACTATCCCGCCTTTGAGACGGCCCTGGGCTTCCAGGTGAACGAGGCGCAAGACTACGCCAGGATACTGTTATTCAGGCATCCCGCGCCGTTGATACTGGCCGCACTGTTGGTCTCCTACCTGGTCTATCAGGTTGCCGGGCGATGGAGGTCGGGGACGCTTGTTTCGGCGACCAAGCTGACCTACAGCCAGTCGATCTCGACCAGCGTGGGGATAGGCGCCATGGTCATGATGGCGGTCATCATGACCGATACTGGCATGACTGCTCTGCTGGGCCGCGCCATAGCGGCGGGCACGGGGGCCGCTTTCCCCGTATTCGCCCCGTACATCGGTGTGCTGGGCACGTTCATGACGGGGAGCAACACCAACTCCAACGTGATGTTCGGCGCACTGCAGCTGGAGAGCGCCAACGCCCTGGGCATAAGCACGGTGACCATTGCCAGCGTACAGTCGATAGGCGGTTCGCTGGGCAGCGCCATCGCCCCGGCCAAGGTGCTGGTGGGCACGACTATAGTCGGCCTGTCAGGCAGGGAGAACGAGGTGATGCGCCGCACGATACCGTACTGCCTGGGCATTGTGCTGCTGGTGGGAATACAGGCCTGGATTATCCTGAGGTTCTTCGATTGAGGTTAGGTATGCCGGACAAAGCTAAGCTGAAACAGGTGGTGCTCTGGGTCATGGCCGCCGATTTTCCCTTGATGTACATAGGCGCGGTCTCTCTGGAGAACGCCGTGTTTACCGCGGTGACGCTGGCGGTGATGGCGGTAGCGGTGGCGGTAGCGGTGTACGCTTATTAGCTTGGGGTAACGCGGCTTTTCACCCCCATCTCAATCTTCCCCCGTCAATGGGGAAGAGGTTTGGACAACCCGTTCGGCTTGCTACGTTACGCGTATGGGGTGGGGCAGGGGCTGGTTGAACAGGTAGCCCTTTTCGTTATACGGCACTTGGTCGGGCTGGGTGTTGCCCGCGACGTCGGTGGCCCGCGTCATGATGGTGTGCTCGCCCGGCTCGGCGTCCCACACGAACTCGAAACGCGCCCAAGAGAGGTCCGGCTGCCCGTCCGGCAACTCCGCATCGGTCCAGGTGCGCCCGTAGTCCGCGCTCCACTCGACGCGTGAGATGACGCCCGCCGGAGAGTGGGCGTAGCCGTGAATGCGACGCCGTCCGGCTGGAAGCTCAGCTGGCCAGGGCAGGGCCAGCGCGCTCTTGATGACCTGCTCCGTCACCGGTTTGCCCTCCGACTCTCCCTCTGGCGGATAATCGTCGCCGATGAGCGTGTAGGAGGTGGTGTTGTTGCGCGTCCACAACTGCTCGGAGGAGACGACTATGTGACCGAGCCACTTGATGTTCGCGCTGCCCACCCAGCCCGGCACCAGCGCTCGCAGGGGGAAGCCGTGGTCCTTGGGCAGCGTCTCGCCGTTGAGGGCGTAGGCTAGCAGCGTGTCGGGATGCATCGCCTTCTCCACCGGCAGGACGTAGCGGAACCCGTCTTCCGGCGACTCCGTGTCCAGCCCCACCAGCAGCACGCTGATGGCGTTGTCGCCGATGCCGGCAAGGGTCAGCACGTCCCGCAGCGCGACACCCACCCACTCGCCGTTGCCCACGGCTCCTGTCATCCACTGGGTGCCGGAGGTTTCCTGGCCGTTGAGGATATTGAACATGGCGCGATGATTGCCGGCGCACTCCAGGTAGGAGATCAGCGTACGACTGGGCAGGCTGAGGATGTCGTCGTAGGTAAGCTCCATAGGCTCCGACACGGCGTCGCCCTCCACGGAGAGCCGCCAGTCGGCGGCGTCCAGGTCGATGCTGACGGAGTTGTTGCGGACAAAGAAGTAGCGGTTGGGCGTGATGAGACCCTGCATGTTCTCCATCCGAGCCTCCAGCCCCTTGCCGTCGCGCTCTATGAAGGGAGTTGGGTCCTTGAAGAAAGGGTAGGAGGCCGCGTCTAGCGGCGTCGATGTGGGCACAGGCGTCTCAGTGCCGACACACGCGGCGAAGACCGCCGCCGCGCCGCCGACCATCATAAGCCGCAGGAACTGGCGCCTGTCCATCCCCTGCCCCCTGGCGAACTGCCAGAGGGACTCGCCGTCGCCGTCCCAGCGGGCCGGTGCAGGGTCAGGGGTGTTCGGCATCCAGGCCTCCTAGGTCATGAAGTGGTCTGCATTGTATCAACCAGTGCACCACCCGCTCATGGTGAGCCTGTCGAACCATTTGAGTGTAGGCCATTCTCAACGGGCTGGATCAGATTGCGCTCAGGAACGGGTAGATGGTCTCCATCAACTCTTTCTCACGGCCCATGTAGCCGTGGTTTGCGCCCTCAACGACCTTGACGGTAGCGTGGGAGTAGTCGATCTCGCGCAGAGTCCGCATGGCAAGGCCGCAGACGGGCAACTCCTCCTCTCCGCCGATGTCGCACTCCTTCTCACCGAAGACGTACATGGTGGGCACGCCGGTGTTGGCGGCGTGGGCGCTGACGCTGTAGCGGTTATCCTGGTTGAAGCAGTCCACGTAGCTGCGAGCCGTCCACATGGAGCCCCAGGGCACTCCGGGCCTGAGGAAGGTGTCCGGTCTGCCCTCCGCGATGTCTCTTTCCGACTGATGGTACGGGCCCAGGAAGTCGTCTCCGTGCACGGCCGCCACCTTCTCGTGGTTGTACTCCCCCGGCGAAACCGACACCACTGCCGCCACGTTGTCGTAGCGCTCGCTGGCCTGGGCGTAGGTTGCCCTTACCGCGCCCCCGCTGTGACCGCCCACTGCGATTCGACGGTGGCCGCGGCTGCGCAGGAGGTCGAGCCACGCCGCGTAATCCAGGCGTGACTCGGAGACCGATTCAAAGGCGTAGCCCTTGAGGTCGCCGCCTCTCACGCCGGTGGACACCATGTCGTGGCCGCGGCGGTTGGCGGCGAGGAAGGCTATACCCCGCTCGGAAAACATCGGGCCAAGCTGGGTCAGTAGGCTGCCGTAGAAGTTGCCGCTATCGCCGTGGAAGTATATGAGGACATCGGCTCCCGGCGCGGGGCCGCCCTTCGCCTCGAAATACGCTCCGGACAGAGGGATGCCGTCGGATGTGGTCACTTGAACCAGGTCTACCAGCATAGTCGTCTCCTAGAACTGAGTTGGTTGGAATCTTATCAGAATGGGGCGTGCCATTTCTCCATGCCGGCCTTTGTTGTGCCTACAGCTTCGCAGACCGCAGAGATCGAATCAATTCCATATCGTATGCCAGTAAGACCAGAGATGTGGTTTCAGTGTTGGTGAAACCTCCCACCGAATGGGTATAAACGTCAATATCAGTATGGACTCCGCCTGACAGTGACTGCGCCGACCACATCACTCGCTCCATTTCGGCCATCTCTATGTGGTCATCTTCATAGACCTTCGACAGGAGCAATGTCAGGGCAATTTTGTACACAGAGTACTGATTGTCCACCTGCGCAGCCTTGTCGTTGATTCCGTATCCATCCCACATATCCAGGAGCGCAAGGTACAGCCGTAGAGACTCTTGCTCGTTTCCTTGAATCCACTGGTTGAGACTCTGCAAAGCCAGCAGATTCCCATATTCAGTCCAATCAGGAATATCGGCTCCGTCCTGTACTTCCGTGAGTACGATGTAATCGTCCCCAGCCTCCTCTACGATGGTTCTGGGCGCTTTGATGCTCTCAGGAATAACCGTACCACCGAGGACTGCGACCGCATTAACCTTGGCTGCTGACGGAACCTGATAGCGAGCGGTGGCAGTCTGCAGAGAGTCCGAGAGGATGGGATTATAGGGCCTTAGTGCCAGAGCGGCCAGGAAGTTGTCGGTCTGCGTCCAGTAAATCTGATTCAACTGCCAAGAAACTTCCCCTACCATCCGTGTGCCATCGGGGGACTCGTAGAGTAGTCCTGTCTGATGTGACGCCTCTCTTGTGTCTTCGAGATAGGCTACCGCTCGGTGAAGATTGGCCTCTACATCTGATTTCACCAGCCTTTGTGTCGTCTGGCTACAACCCGCCGCAGCCAGCAAAACGAGCGCCGCCATAGCAAGCAGTACCGCCATGGAAAGCAGGCTATTACTCCGCTGTAGCGTATTAAACAGGCATATCCTCCTTCTATGCTCCTGTGGGGCGTGCCCTAGGCAAGGGGAGGCAGCCCCAGGGCGCGGACTGCCCAGGGAAGCGAGGTCAGCAACTGCTCCATCTGCACCAGTCGCACCTGTGGCTCATTGTTCAATGGCGGCAGTCCGGCCCTAGCTGCGAAATAGCCGCTTAACAGCCCGGCGAATACCGACGCCTCCGGACAGACCTGTTCCGGGCTGGGACCTCCTTCCGCTTCCAGGCTGGGCAGCCAGGCCGCTATATCCAACAGGCTGTTCGCTCTTGCGGCAAGGTCCCAATCGACAATCAAAACCTTGTCATCGGCGAAACAGAGGTTGTCGCTGCGGATATCCAGGTGGGTGAAATCGTCCCCTTCTATGGGCGCGCTTAGCTCCGACTCAACCAGCGTAGGAAGCGACTCTCGGAGCCAGCTCTCCGAACAGAGTCCCAGGCTCAAGAAAGGCGCGGGGTCTTCTTGAACCAGCGTCCAGCCAACCTGGGTTGCGCGGTCTACAGGCAGTACATCAGGAGGAGGAGGCGTTGCCCATACCTTGGTCAGAGCCTCCAACACCTTGTCCACCTGCCACGGCTCCCAAGGCGGCGGCCAGTGCGCTCTGCTAAGGTCGTCCAGCGCCAAGATGGGCCTGGCGCCGTCGTCCTGCCAGCCCAACACGGCGGGAAGGTAATCACCCTCTACGTGGGCATAGACATAGTAGTCTTCCCGCAGTCTCTTGGCGGTCAAATCGGTTGTTGCCGCCTTGATGAAGGCGGACGTGCCGTTTTCAAAGCCGACAATCCATCTGCCGGCGGCGGTATAACCGCCTTCCGTCCACACCCAGCTTGTGGATGGGCTGGCTATCAGCGCTTCCACGCGCTTGACGAGTTCTTTGTCCGGTTGGATTTTCATGAGCTGCGTTCGGTCTGCACGTTTGAGAACAGATCTGCCTTTTACCCTTTGACCTTAGCACAACAAACTAGAATAATAGGCGGGTCTATGTTCGCCAAGGTAAATACATGCGCCATCATCGGCCTGGACGGCACCATTGTGGAAGTGGAGGCCGATATCTCTCCGGGGCTGCCCACCTTCAGCGTGGTCGGGCTGCCCGATGCCGCCGTCCAGGAAGCCCGGGAGCGGGTGCGCGCCGCCGTCCGCAACTCCGGCTGCGAGTTCCCCATGCGCCGCGTCACGGTCAACCTGGCGCCCGCCGATCTGAAGAAGGAGGGCCCCGCCTACGACCTGTCCATTGCGGTGGGCCTGCTGATGAGCTCCGGCCAAGTGCACTCCGCCGTGGAATCCGTCCTGTTCCTGGGCGAGCTTTCCTTTGACGGGAGTCTGCGCCACACCAACGGCATACTGCCCATGGTGGCGCTGGCCAAGCAGCAGGGGTTCAAAACGGTCTTTGTCCCATCCGTGGACGCGGGTGAAGCGGCGCTGGTTGAAGGGATAGACGTGATGCCGGCGTCGTCGCTGCTGGACGTGGTGCGACACTTGAGAAACGAAGCGCCGCTTGCTCCCTACGACAGGAGCCAGTCGCCACCTGCCATGGCGCTCCACCTTCCGGACGGGATGGACATAAGCCACGTGCGAGGCCAGGAGCACGCCAAGCGCGCCGCGGAGGTGGCAGCCGCGGGAGGACACAACCTGCTCATGTCCGGCCCGCCGGGAAGCGGCAAGACCCTTCTTGCTCGCTCCGTTTCCACCATCCTGCCCACGCTGAGCCGGGAAGAGGCCCTGGAAGTGACCAAGATATACAGCGTGGGAGGCATGCTTCCTTCCGATACGCCGCTGATCATGCAGAGGCCGTTCCGCTCTCCGCACTACACCATCTCCAACGCTGCGTTGGTGGGAGGAGGACGGTGGCCCAACCCGGGCGAGGTGACGCTGTCTCACAGGGGCGTCCTTTTCCTGGACGAGCTGCCGGAGTTTGGGCACAGCGTTTTGGAAGTGCTGCGCCAGCCCATCGAGGACAAGGTTGTCACCATCAGTCGTGTGCAGTGGAGCGTGACTTTCCCCGCCAACTTCATGCTTGTGGGGGCGATGAACCCGTGTCCCTGCGGCTACTATGGCGATACCCATCAGGCGTGCACCTGCTCGGCCAGCATGGTTACCCGGTATCAGAAGCGGGTCAGCGGGCCGCTCCTCGACCGGATCGACATATTCGTTGAGGTGCCGCGAATCAACTACGAGAAGCTGGTTGCTCTGCCGTCGGAGGAGACCTCCGCCAACGTCCGAGGCCGCGTGGAACAGGCGCGCGCCGTGCAGCGGGAGCGGTTTAACGGCGCGGGCAACGGGGTGCTGACCAACGCTGACATGGGGCCGGAGGAGGTCTGGAAGTTCTGCCAGGTCAACGACTCGGCCAAGGGCCTGCTGCAGTCGGCAATGCGGCAACTGGGTCTATCGGCCAGGGGCTTTCATCGCGTTCTGAAGCTGGCCCGCACCATCGCCGACTTGGCTGGCTCGCAGGAGATAGACACCGTACACCTGGCAGAGGCGCTGCAGTACCGCCAGCGGGGACAGGGGATGTGATCAGGCAAACGGGCTGACGGACGCCCCTAGCGCGGGTCGGGAATGTCCACCCCGTACTCGCCCATGGTGGCGGTTACGTCGAACCGGTTGCACTCAGACGCGCCGTGGAACCGCCAGTCCATGCTGTATCCGCTCATCTCGTAGGTCTCGGCGTCGAGCGTGACGCTGACCTGTATCTTAGCTCCCTGCGCCCAGTCGAGCGGTAAGACGAGCGCATTGTCGAGGGTTACATGGAGCCGCAGGGAACCGGCCCCGGCCTCCGTCACGGTGATGTCGGCAGCGTCGGCGTAGCGGAGCACGCTGACGAGCATATAGGTCGGGTCCGAGAAGCCTCTGCGCCACGGCGTCGCGTCCCAAAATGCGTCGCTGGTTGTCGGCGTCCACGCGCTTCCTTGCCCCCGCCAATAGCGCCATGCCGTTCCATCGTGTGCTAGGAGGAAGCTCCCTCTGTTGCCGTCGTAATGGAGGAGGCTCGCATCACCTTCGCTCAGATCCCCAACGCTGAGCGAGCCGCTGAATCCGTCGCAGCCGCTTGGCCTCCAGCCGCCCTGAACGTTGAAGCTTGCGGACCCCGCGTCGATGAGCGCGCTGTAAGCCCGCGCCGCAAGGTCGAGGCCGTTGGGTTCCGTCTCCTCTGGTGGGTCGAGCAGTTCGTCGGAGAAGACGATGAGCGTCTCAACCTCGTCCATCGTCATGCCGGGTTGGACGAGCGGGTGGGCGTGCAGCTCGAATTGACCGAGGTCGAAGTCGGTGAGCCAGTCAAGGCGGAGCGCGCCGCCCTTGTGCATCATGCTGAGCGGGCTCGGCGCATGATGTACGCCGGTCACGGCGTGTAGTATCTCATGAATGGTGACGTGCTTGATTTCCCTGCGGTCATCGTCGGCGTCCAACCAGACACTGAGAGAACCGGAGGTGATGGCGTCTCCAACTTTGGTGTCCGGCCCGCCGCAGCCGTTGGCCTCGGCGCAGTAGTCTGCGTTAGAAAAGATTGACGCGCTGCGGCTTGATGGGACGCCGACGTACGCCTTGAGGTTCGCCTCCGATTTGCGCTCTACCCACACCAAGTCGAGGTCCAGCAAGAGCACCAGTTCGTCGAGAGATTCGCGCAGGATGTCGATATAATGCTGTTCGCCGGTGGGGTCGGCCCACACACGGACTGGAAGACCTGGAGTCCACTTTTGGATGGTCTCGGACCCCCATGCGCCACAGCCGCCGAAGAAGTCGTTGTCGCGACTGGGAGCCTCGTCGGGTACGTCCCTGAAGCACGCCCAGACATCGCGCTCGATGCCAAGGATGCGCTCTGGCACGGTGAGCCCGGTCGTCTCCTGCGCGCCGCCGGGCAGTGACGCCCGCAGCGTCGTCCCGATGGGCGCGCGGAACATCGCTGTGGCGCTCGTAGGGCCGAACCCGTCGGTGAGCGTCACGCCGGTCGAGCCGCCGCAGTCCGCCATGGGCGCCGCGTCCTCCGTCTCGTCCTCGTAGCAGGCGATGGTTACGGCGAACGTGTCCGTTACCGGCTGGTACCCGTCGTTGTGGAGGGTGATAGCGACGTCGACGTTCGCCGTGCCGTCCGACCAGTATCCGGCGACCTCCATCGGCGCCGCCAGCACCATCTCCACGGGCTGCTTCACCGGCACGACTGCCGTGTGCGCAACGACGTTGCGCTCGCCCCAGCGGTAGCCATCATCATTAGCGCCCGCATACACGGTGAGCGCCGTCTCTCCCTGCGGCAGCATGAGCGAAAGGACGGTTTCAGGATTGCCTGCCGGAGCGACAGAGCCGATCGTCGTCTCTGCTTCGCATGGCGCTTGCGCGTCCGGCGAACACTCGGCGCCGACAGTGAGCGGCCCCGTCGGCGCGACACCAGCGTTCGTGACCCGCACCTGCAACTCTACGACGCCGTTGCCGTCCATCTCGTAGCCGGTGACCTCCGCGCTCGCGACCTCGACTACCAGTTGCATGTACTCGATCTCCAGCTTGGCGCTTGACGCGTTGTTCTCCGTGACGGCTTCCAGGCTGGACGTCGCAGCGGAGAGCGTCATGTTGTAAGCGCCGGTAAAGACCTGCATCGAGAGAGTCGCGTCATGGGTTGCGCCTGGGGCGATGCTGGGGATGGAGGCGGCGTTCGACTTGCTTCCAGCGGCGCCCTCGGCGTCGGGCTGGGGTCCCCATGCCGCTGAGACCACGACGTTCTCCGCCGCCGCGCTGCCCGTATTGGTGATGTGAGCGTCGATGGTGAATCTTCCGTCGCCCACGATCGCATAATCGCCCGGCGTAACGACGAGGTCGGGGGCAAGAATGCTTACTGTCTCCCACAACTCGTCGGCGCCGATGCGAAACAGCACCTGGTGGTCGCCCGGCGGCAGGGCGCGGACAATGGTTACAGAGGTCGAACCTCCCGCGCCGAGCCTGGCGATGGGGGCGGCGTCGAACGCGCCTCCGCCGCCCTCCACTCGCACGGGAATGTCGACGCCATCGACCTCTCCGGTGTTCGTGAGGGACAGGGAGAACTCCGTCTGGACGAGACCGCGGCCTGCGTCGATGAATCGCAGGCCATCGTAGGCGATGCGGTACGAGGCGGGCCGGGGGGTAGGTGTGGGTGTGGGAGCGGGTGTGGCCGTTGGACTGGGAGTGGGTGTGGGCGTGGGTATGAGCGTGGGTGACGGAGTCGGTGTGGACTGGCAGGCAGCGAGTGCAAGGACCAGTGCGACCAGCGTTATGACGATCACCCACGGTCGCAAGGCGGCACCGAGTACTCTGCAGCCGTTCTTCTTCATCCTCATGCCCTCAAGCCCTCCGGCAGTTTTTGTGAGCCTCCATATCGATCTACGCCCGGCGCGTGGCCTTCGAGGCCTTGCTGCCCCGCTTGGACAACCTGCGACTGGCGGAGGAGCCGCGCTACCGGAACCAGGTGACGTTACGGGGACTGTATCACGTTATAGGAGCAGTTATGACGTTGGGCTCTCCCACTCCTGAGATGCGTGTCTCTATGATTATCTCCCCCGCATCGTGGTTGCCCGTCAGCCTCATTTCCTGCCGAGTCTGAAGAAGCAGACCATTCTCATCCACCCAGTAGTCCCAGGTCCGATCAAGCCCGGGATCCGCAGTTCCACCATCATCCCGCGGCGGGTCAGCGGCCCACGCTAACTGCACCAGCTGGTAACGAGTGGCTGTGACGCCGTCGACCGTCTCTTCACCAACCATCACGGCATCAGGACCCACGTAAGCACAGAAGAAAACATCCGACTGAAATTCCGACGCATAGCTAGGAGTGGTTAATCCAACGAGGCCAGCCAGGGAACGGCGCGAGAACCTTACAGGATCACCGATCAAACCGCGCATCTCTTGGCTCCACTCCCCACCGTCACTCCTCTGATAGAAGGAACCACCGACCACAAACGTTTCCGACTCTCCTTCTACTTCACCATCCTCACTGAGGCCACGCACAATCGAATGGAAGTCCTCTCCGGACACACGGACATCGAACATAGCCACAAAGGAAGCCCAGGTAACCCCCTCAGGCAGGATACCAGGCCGACTTGTCTGCACCGACGTGAGGTCGAAGTCCCCCTGGAAGGTCCTCTCGCATACGGTGAAAAGCGTTTGCTCAACACTCCCCCGCTCGACACACACGGTCAGCAGGTCATATAAGTCCTCTCCTGCCGCCAGAGCATCGAATATCCCGCTAATTCCACCAGCCTTTTCAAAGGCACAAGCCATCTCTTCGAGGTCACCGGCCTCGAAGTCCGCTCTAGCGCCCAATCTAGCAACGAGCTGTTCAGCCTCAGACTCATCCGCACAGAACAGGCCAAGCATAGAAATAGAGACAAGCAAAGACAGTTGCGTCGCAATGTCCAAACCCTCCCGCCGGAGTATCTCCTCTAGGTCGGCATCATCCATCTGCTCGATGTCCTCCAGGCCATACCGCCTGACTATGTCCTCTAGGCCCTCACCCACCAGCTCATTGATACACGCCTTGGTGGGTTCACTCAGTTCCACTCCATTTAGCCGAGCGAAAAACTCAGGCTCCTCCTTAGGCGTAGGCGGTGGACGTGGAACAGTGGGCGTGGCCGTAGGTGTAGGCTGCGGCGTAGGAGTCGTAGCTCTAGCTGCTACAAGCTCCTGAAGTAGCTGGTCCTGAAGCGTCGGCGTGGCTGTAGGTGTGGGTGTGGCTGCTGGCGTGGCTGTCGGTGTGGGTGTAGCCGTAGCCGTTGGCGTCGGACTGGGAGTGGGAGTGGGTATCAGCGTGGGTGACGGAGTCGGTGTGGACTGGCAGGCAGCGAGTGCGAGAACCAGTGCGACCAGCGGTATGACGATCACCCACGGTCGCAATGCGGTACCGAGTACTCCGCGGCCGTTCTTCTTCATGCCCTCAAGCCCTCCGGCAATTTCAACAGAGTCATATCTCCTGCTAATGGGTGACTTGCAACTATCGTACCACTACATCTGTTACGATTGCGTTACTTTCAATGCATTTTACTATAACCTTTAGTAACTTCACGCCGAATGAGGAAACTAGTAAAGCGGGCAAGCGGGCAAAGACTGTTGGGGGTGGGGTGTCCCCGCTCATGGTGAGCTTAGAGTTTATCCTGAGCGCAGCCGAAGGAAAGGACATGAGCGGGCAGAGGGGTTGATGGGGAGGAGGGCAACGGCCTTGGATTCTTCGTCGCTGCGCTCCTCAAAATGACGGAGGTGGAAAGGGCTAAACGCGGGCTGGTCAAGCCCCTTTGCTGCTCAGGTAGTATTGCAGGTTTTGGAGGAACTCCGAGTTGCTAGGGCTCTTGGTCAGCCGCTTCAGAACGGTTTCCGTTGCCTCGGTGCTCATCGCGGAATCGGGGGTAACCATGCTGACCGCGCGCCTGAGCAGCCAGACCTTCTTCAAATCTTCCGGGGTGAGCAGCAGCTCTTCACGGCGGGTGCCGCTCCTCTGAATGTCTATGGCGGGGAAGATGCGCCTTTCCGCTAGCCGTCGCTCCAAATGAAGCTCCCAGTTACCCGTGCCCTTGAACTCCTCGTATACAACATCGTCCATGCGGCTGCCGGTGTCGACAAGACAGGTGGAGATGATGGTCATGCTGCCGTTGCCCTCCGTGTTGCGGGCAGCGCCGAAGAACCGCTTGGGTGGATAGAGGGCGATGGGGTCGATGCCTCCGGAAAGGGTGCGTCCGCTGGTGGGTACTGCCAGGTTATAGGCCCGGGTGAGCCTGGTGATACTGTCCAGCAGAATGGCTACGTCCTTTTTGCCCTCGACGAGACGCTTGGCCCGTTCCAGGGCCAGCTCCGCGACACGGCAGTGGTCCTCCACCGGTTCATCGAACGTTGAGCTGAACACCTCACCGGCCACGGAGCGACGGACGTCGGTGACCTCTTCGGGTCGCTCGCCAATGAGGGCCACCATGAGATGAATCTCCGGATGATTGGTGGTTATGCCGTTGGCTATCTCCTTCAGCAGCATTGTCTTGCCCGCCTTGGGCGGCGATACGACAAGACCGCGCTGCCCCTTGCCTATGGGGGCCAGCAGATCTATGAGGCGCGAGGAAAGGTTGGAGGATACGGTCTCCAGCTTGATCATGGAGTTGGGGAATACGGGCACCAGGTTTTCAAAGTGCGGCCGGCTTCTGGCGGTTTCCGGCTCCACGGCGTTGACCGTCTCCACCCTGACCAGGCCAAAATAGCGCTCGGAGTCCTTGGGCGGCCTGACCTGGCCTGCGATCATGTCGCCGGTGCGCAGTCCAAACCGGCGTATCTGGGATTGGGATATGTAGACGTCGCGCTGTCCGGGCCTGAGCTCGCCGTTTCGACGCAGGAACCCGTAGCCGTCGCCCATTACCTCCAGCACCCCGTTGGCTACAATCACGCCCTGCTGCTCGGAGTAGTTATCAACCAGCTTGTGAAGCAACTCTTCTCTGCTTAGGGAGCCTGCGGTTTCACCGTTGATGGCGCCCGCTTGGGCGGCGAGCTCCGCCAGCTCTTCCTTGGTTTTCCCTTCCAATTCAGATAAATGCGAAACGGGTTTTGTGGTCAAAGAAGTGTCACCTCAGTGAGTGGATAATAGTCTTGAGTCTTAGCTGGAACATGGTCTTTTGGCATTAAGGTAAGTTACAAGTGATTCTTGCTACTGTGTATCTATACGATGTGTTGGGGCCTGGTATTGGTATACACCCTTCCCGTTACTTTCCGAAAGTGGGGTGGATGTCCAAGAGTCGGGGATGTGGGGGAATCCAATGGTGGAACGGGGACATTATAGCAAACATGGCAATAATAGTCTACTACGGACTTGTCAGCGGCAGCGGACGCTGGTCTCCTTTGCGGATGGTCTCTTTGGCTGCGCCAAGGAAGTCTCTGAACAGGGGGTGAGGCCTCTCCGGGCGGGACAGGAACTCAGGATGGAACTGCACGCCCAGCATAAAGGGATGGTCCGGAGCCTCGCTTATCTCCACTAGCAGGCCATCCGGGGATAGGCCGCTGGCAATCAGACCAACCTCCGCCAGAGGCTCGCGGTAGGCGTTGTTGAACTCGTAGCGGTGCCGGTGTCGCTCCTCGACTTCAGAACGGTCGTAAGCCCTGGCAGCGCGGGTACCCGGCACCAGCTTGCAGGGGTACAGGCCAAGTCTCATGGTGCCGCCCATATCCTTCAGCTGCATCTGCTCCGGCATCAGGTCTATGACCGGGTGCTGTGTGTCCCGGTTGAACTCGGTGGAGTTAGCGTCCTCGTATCCCAACAGGTTGCGCGCATACTCTACTACCATGACTTGCATGCCCAGGCACAACCCCAGGTAAGGCACGCCGTTTTCTCTAGCGTAGCGCACGGTATTGACCATGCCCTCTATTCCCCTGGGGCCGAATCCACCGGGGACGACGATTCCCTTAACCGAGGTGAGCAAATCTTCCTGGCCGTTCTGTTCTATCTCCTCGGAATATATCCAGGAGACCTCGACGTCTCTGCCATGGGCCAGTGCTGCGTGGGAAAGGGCTTCCTTCACCGATATGTACGAATCCGGCAAGTCCGTATATTTTCCAACTATGGCAATGGGCACCTTCTCCTTCTCCAGGTTCATTCTGTCAATGAGGAAGTGCCAGTCGGCCATGTCGCGGCTGCGGTAATCCAAGCGCAAGGCGTTCAGGAGCGTATCGCCGAGGCCGGCGTCCTCAAGCTCGACGGGGACTTCATAGACGTTGTCCACGGTGGGCAGGGCAAACACGGCGTTGCGGGGTACGTCGCAGAAGAGGGATATCTTGTCTTTGATGGCGTCCGCTACCGGCAGGTCGCTGCGGGCTATGATTGCATCGGGTTGGATTCCAATACTGCGCAGCTCCTTGACGCTGTGCTGGGTCGGTTTGGTCTTCAACTCGCTGGTAGCCTGTATATGCGGAAGCAGGGTGAGGTGTATGTAGTAGACGTTGTCTCTACCTGCATCGTTGCGGATCTGTCGGATGGCTTCCAGGAAAGGCAGCCCCTCTATGTCGCCAACGGTGCCGCCCACTTCCACCACCACCACGTCTGCCCGGCTTTCAGAAGCAAGGCTGAAGATGCGGTCTTTGATTTCGTTGGTGACGTGAGGAACGGTTTGAATGGTGCCGCCCAGGTAATCGCCGCGGCGCTCCTTGGCTATGACGTCACTGTAAATCTGGCCGGCGGTCACATTGGAGGAGGCGGTGAGCTCGATGTCGATAAATCGCTCGTAGTGGCCAAGGTCAAGGTCGGTCTCCGAGCCGTCCTTGGTCACAAAGACCTCGCCGTGCTGGTAGGGAGACATGGTCCCGGGGTCTACGTTCAGGTAAGGGTCAAGCTTCATTGCTGAGATGTTGATGCCCCGGCTCTTCAGGATGCGACCTATTGAGGCCACGCTGATGCCTTTGCCCAGTGAGCTAACCACACCGCCGGTCACAAAAATATATTTCGTCGTCATACTCTCAGTGCAAGTCCAAATCTATGCCAAGGGAAGCCGAACTAGGTACAAAGAATCAGAGTTACGCCCAAAGGGAGGAAGAGACACCACAAGCTGGGAAGTTAGTGTTATCTGTAGTGGCCTTCTAAAGGTCATACCCTTGCTTGGAGGTGGGATACCATGGGGAATTGTAGTGTTGCTCTGAAAAGAGTGTCAAGCGGTTTATGACTTGTGTAAGACGAGCATGCGGCCATACGGGCATACGCAGGCATGTACCGCTCATTATTCATCGCAAGGGCAGGGGAGTGGAAGCGGCGTTTGGGCGAAATACTAGGCAAAAGATTGACCTTTGTTCAAAAAAACTGTAATATCTCTGTGCCTCAAACGACGATGTGAAAGTAGCCAACCAGATGCGTATCACAGGAGGCGAGGCGCGGGGAATCCAACTCGATGCGCCGCGTTCTCCGCACTTCAGACCCACTTCTGACAGAGTACGCTCGGCGCTATTTCAGATTATATCTGAGGCGTTGATTGAAGCCAGAGTATTGGACTTGTATGCCGGAAGCGGCGCACTGGGAATAGAGGCGCTCAGCAGAGGGGCCAAAGCGGCGGACTTTGTTGAGCAAGACGGTCGCCTGTGTCAGGCTATCAGGCAAAATCTGAGAAAGGCAGGCCTGGAAGAGCGAGGCGCTATACACAGGGCAAAGGTGGCCCGGGCGTTGGACTTCTTGAGTGGACCTTATCAAGTAGTCCTCCTTGACCCGCCATATGATCTACCTGGCTTGGAGCAAACAATGAGCAAGGTTGCCGGGTCGGGACTGGTAGCGGAGAGAGGCCTGGTGGTCTTGGAGCACAGCAAGAGGACGGATGCAAAAGAGAGTTACGACACGCTGGAGCTTAGCTTTCAGAGGCGGTACGGGGATACCGTGCTGTCGGTGTACAACTAAGGAGACCCGGTGGCCATAGCAATCTACGCAGGGAGCTTTGATCCCATCACCAAGGGACATCTGGACATTGTGCAGCGAGCCGCTGCAATTGTGGACAGACTTTTGGTGGCGGTGTTTGATACTCCTTCCAAGAGCCTGCTCTTTTCAACGGCTGAGCGCTTTGACCTGTGCCAAAGAGCGGTCGCTGATCTGCCAAACGTGGAAGTCATTCGTTACAACGGCCTGACGGTTGAGTTCGCCAGAGAGATTGGGGCGAAATTCATGGTACGCGGCTTGCGCAGCGTCACCGACTTGGACTACGAAGTAGCCATGCTGATGATGAACCGCAAACTCAATCCGGAGATAGATACGGTATTCCTCTACACCAGCCAGGAATACCAGTCACTCAGTTCATCTTTGATAAAGGAGGTGGCCAGCTTCGGTGGAAATATAGAAGACCTTGTGACTTACGACGTTGCCGTCGCGCTGAAAAACAAACTAGGCGTAACCGTATAGCGCGGCGGTTCGAAAGGGGGACATCATAGATATCTTTGGAATTATCGATAAGTTAGAATTATTAGCGGCTTCAGGCAAACGGGTTCCCATGAGCAAGAAACTGTTTGTTGACTCGGAAACACTCATGGAGATTGTGGACCAGTTGAGAGTTGCCGTGCCCCAAGGCATTGCTGAGGCCGATGAAGTCATTAGAAAGCGCGAAGATTTGCTCAACCAGTCGCTTGGTGAGGCCAGGCGCATCAGGGCTTCGGCGGAGAACGAATTCCGCAGTCGCATGGATGATACAGAGCTGGTGAAAGAGGCCCAAAAAGAGGCGCTGAAGATACGCCAAGAGGCCGAGATTAAGGCGCAGCGCATGTTGGAAATGGCTGAGAGCGAAGCCGCTTCCCGGCGCGACTCCGCCGATCAATACGCTCAAGAACAGCTGCACAGGCTGGAAGAGAAAGTGGCAAGTCTGCTGAGCACCGTCCGCAACGGCATTGGGGTGCTAGAGGCCCAACAGAAAGTTTCCGGATAGCTTCATTTCAATCTAGACTTTGTTTAGCGAGGCACAACTCGTACGGTTGTGCTTTGCCTTTTTCCGCGCGCTGCCTAGCTCTGAGTAGGGTCTAAAGAGTAATCGCCGCTTCTGCCGCCGCTTTTGCTCACCAGTCGTACTTCGCTGATCTTCATTGCCCTATCAACGGCTTTTGCCATGTCGTATATGGTCAGCGCCGCGATATTGACGGCGGTCAGAGCTTCCATTTCAACGCCCGTCTTGGCGGTGGTGCGAGCGGAGGCCGTGATGCGAATAGCGCCGGATTCGGCATCCAAATCGAACTCTATGGCTACCCGGTCCAGCGGTACGGGATGACACATGGGGATGAGTTCCCACGTCCGTTTGGCAGCCATGATCCCTGCGACACGAGCCACGGCCAGCACGTCGCCCTTGTCTATGCCGCCCTCCTTGATCAGGCGCAGGGTTGACGGCTTCATGTGGACCAGGCCCTCGGCCACGGCGTCTCGCAGCGTGGCATCTTTGCCGCTCACGTCCACCATTTGAGCGTTTCCTTGCGAATCAAGGTGCGTAAGGGCGGATTTGCCCTCTAGGAAGGACTTTGCCTGCTTCGAGGCTAGGACGTGGGCTTCTTCATTACCCGGGTTCCCGATGTGACCGCGTACCCACTGCCAGTAGACCTTACGCTGCCCGGCAGCTGCGTCGAGTGCGGCCCAGAGGTCTTTGTTGGCCCTTCTTTTCCAGCTCATTGTCATGGTATTTACCACGTACTCGCTGTCGCTGAAAACCATTACCTCTGAGCCGGCCGGCACTGCTTCCAGTCCCTTGATAGCGGCCAGTATCTCCATCCTGTTGTTGGTGGTGTTGTCTTCTTTGCCGGACAACGAACGCTTGACGCCGCTATCGTTGATGACGGCAGCCCAACCGCCGGGCCCGGGGTTGCCCAAACAGGAGCCGTCCGTGTAGATGGTAATCATGTCTCCCACAGTCCTACCCGCCTATGTGATACATCTCCACCTTATCGGCGCGGGCGCCGGAAAGGGCAGTACGCTCCTCCGAATATCTATCGGTGCGCACCTGCCAGATACCGCTGATTATGGCTTCGATATCCTCATCGCTGGCGCCGTTTCTCAGTGGGGTCTTCAGATCATGGCCCTCATTGGCGAAGAGACAGGTGTATATACTGCCGTCCGCGGAAAGCCTTGCCCGTGTGCAGTCGCCGCAGAACGGCTCCGTGACCGACGAGACAACGCCGACTTCGCCCTGTCCGTCCAGGTAGCGGTACCTATCCGCCACTTCCCCCGAGAAGGCCTTTGCCACGGGCTCCAGGGGCATCTCCTCATTGAGCCTGTGTATGATCTCCTTTGAGGCAACCACGTGCTCCATCTTCCATCCGTTCAGGTTGCCCACGTCCATGTACTCGATGAACCGTACGGTATGGCCTCTATCCTTGGAGTAGCGGGCAAGGTCCACAACCGTATGATCGTTGACGCCTTTCTTGACCACCGCATTTATCTTGATGTTGCGGAACCCCGCTTCTTCAGCGGCGCGGATACCGTCTAAGACTCGCTGGGTGCCGAAGCCGCGACCGTTCATCTGGCTAAATACGGCGTCGTCCAGGGTGTCCAAGCTAATCGTGATCCGTCCAAGCCCCGCGTCTCTCAGCGCTTGCGCCTGTTGGGCAAGCAGATAACCGTTAGTGGTCAGCGAAAGGTCGTCCACTCCTTCCATGCCGGCAAGCATGGCCACAAGTATTGCCAGGTCTTGCCTGAGGAGCGGCTCACCGCCCGTTAGGCGCACGCGCGATACTCCCAGGTTGACAAAAACCTTCACCAGCCGCGCTATCTCCTCGTAGCTGAGGACTAGCTCCTTGGAAAGGAACTGATATCGCTCCCCGTAGATTTCGGCGGGCATGCAGTAGAAGCAACGGAAATTACATCTGTCCGTGACCGAGACGCGGAGGTCGGCCAGCGTTCTGCCGAACAGGTCTCGTACCGTTTTCTTTGCCTGGGAGTGGTCCATTTGCTACCTTGGCGACACAGCGCCTATGACCTCTTTCAGTCTCTGCACCGCTTTTCGGGCGGCGATGCCTCTGTGGCTCACGCTATCTTTGGCTGCTGCGTCGACCTGTCCAAAGGTCTTGCCGAAATTGGGATGGTAGAACAGGGGGTCGTATCCAAACCCCATTTGCCCGCTGGGTTCAAAGGCAACATATCCCTGGCAATCGCCCTGGAAGGTCTCCTCTCCGGCGCCGGGCCAGATCAGAGCTACCACGCAGCGAAAACGGGCGGTACGGCTTTCCCAGGGAACGTTGCTCATATTGGATAGAAGCAGCTTGTTGCGGTCGTTGTCGCTGGCTAGCAAGCCGCCGTAGCGGGCGCTTCGCACCCCCGGTTCGCCGTTCAATGCGTCCACTTCGATGCCTGAGTCGTCGGCCAGGGCGGGCAGCCCCGTTGCTTCCGAATAGAAGCGCGCCTTGATGAGAGCGTTCTCTTCGAAGGTATCTCCCGACTCCTCCGGCTCCTCGGTCACCCCTTCATTGGAAGGAGTGACCAGCTCGACAGGCAGGCAGCCAAGCAGGCGACGGTATTCATCCACCTTTCCCCTGTTGTTGGTTGCGATCAGCAATTTGAAAACCACGGTATTGGAATGATAACACCACAGGCGGATAAAGGCACAGCCTGACGGTGGGACTACGCAGCCAGGCTAGACGCCGGCGAGTTCCCTCTCCATATCGGGAGTGTAGAGACCGTCGCGGGCGGCGCTGGTCAGCCGTGCCCGGCGCAAGTATGCCTCCTGCGCTTGCGGCACCTTGGCCGGGTCGCCGCTCCATACCTTGAGAGGAGTCGCCTGGAGCCCCCTGCCGTATGAGAAGCTGAGCTGCCACGGTGTAGTTGAGTCGACGCGCTGGTTTATAGCGTTCAAGTTCAACGTCGCCTCGTCATCGCTCTGCCCGCCTGAAAGGAAGACAATGCCCGGCATGGATGCGGGCACGGTGCGCTTGAAGCAGCTTATGGTAGCCTCCGCCACCTGTTCGGGCCCCGCCCTGTTGGGAGCTTTCGTTCCCGACAGCACCATGTTGGGCTTGAGCAGCATTCCTTCCAGCCCAACGCGCTGCCTGTGCAGCTCCTCGAATACCCGCTGCAAGGTGGCCTCGGTCACGTCAAAGCAGCGATCTATGTCGTGGTCGCCGTCCATGAGCACCTCCGGCTCAACGATGGGGACGAGGCCCGCCTCCTGGGAGAGCGCGGCGAAGCGACCCAGGGCGTGCGCATTGACATCGATGCAATACGAGGACGGTATGTTCTCGCCGATAGTGATAGTGGCGCGCCACTTGGTGAACTTGGCGCCCAGCTCACGGTACTCTTCTAGGCGCTCACGGAGGCCGTCTAGGCCCTCGGTTATCGTTTCGCTGGGGGACCCGGCCAGGGGCTTTGCTCCCTTGTCCACTTTGATGCCGGGCACAACGCCCTCACCGTTGAGGATGTCCACGAACGTTTGACCGGTATCCGCGCTCTGCCGGATCGTCTCGTCGAATAGGATGACTCCGCTGATGTAATCGCCGCTGCCGCTGGCGGTGAACAGAAGCTGCCTCCAGGCACGGCGGTTGTCTTCCGTGGATTCCACGTTTATGCTCTGCAGCCTGCGCGCTATCGTAGAATCGCTCTCATCAGCGGCAAGAATACCTTTGCTCTTGACCACAATAGCCTGGGCTATGGCTTGTAGTTCCTGTGTGTTCATGCTTGCCTCCTTATGCTCTCACGTTCATCGGGCCGCCTATTCCCAAAGATAGGCGCAGATTAGGCTTCTGTCCATGATGAGTTTATCACGATGTACGAGGCGGAAAACAACCTCCGTATGCTGATATACTCCCTTTGAATCACCGCGATTTAAGGGGAGGCCTCACAATGAACAGTAGAGAAGTCATTGACCGTAACTTCGCGATGAACATGGTGCGAGTTACAGAGGCGGCGGCTATTGCGGCGGCGCAGCACATGGGCATGGGTGACAAGGAGCTGGTGGACCAGGCGGCGGTGGATGCCATGCGCTTCACCCTGGGCTCAATGTCCATGGACGGCGTGGTAGTGATAGGGGAGGGGGAGAAGGATGAAGCGCCGATGTTGTACAACGGCGAAGTGATTGGAGACGGAGCAGGGCCGGGGATGGACATAGCCGTTGACCCCATTGACGGCACCACGTTGCTGTCCAAGGGGCTGCCGGGAGCCATCGCTGTGATTGCCCTCTCCGAACGCGGCACGATGAACTGCCCCCGGGAAGTGGTCTACATGAACAAGATAGCGGTGGGCAAAGAGGCCAAGGACGTGATTGACATCAACGCCTCGGTGGGGACTAACCTCAAGAACATCGCCAAAGCCAAGGGGAGAAAGATAAGCGAGCTTACGGTGATAGTGCTGGACAGGCCCAGGCATGACCAGCTTATAGACGACATCAGAAGCGCCGGAGCTCGCATAAAGCTGATCTCCGATGGGGACATAGCAGCGGGCATCCACGCCGCCATGTGGGAAAGCGAAGTGGACGTGCTGCTGGGTATTGGAGGCACGCCGGAGGGCGTGATCACCGCCGCCGCCATAAGGTGCATTGGCGGCGCTATCCAGTGCAAGGCCTGGCCCCGCGACGATAAGGAGCGAGACGCGGCAGTCGCGGCCGGCGCCGACTTGAGCAAAGTCTACTCCGCTGAAGAGCTGGTCTCCGGAGAAGACGTCTTCTTCGCCGCAACCGGCGCAAGCACGGGCGACTTGCTGAACGGCGTGCGCTTCTTTGCCAATGGCGCACAGACGCACTCACTGGCAATGCGGTCTCGCTCGGGAACGCTGCGCTGGGTGGACTCCGTCCACGATTTCACCCGCTTGGACAAGATGCAATTCAGGAGTTAAGCATCTGGCGTTAGGGATGCGCCGCGTAGCCTGATCCAAGGTGGCGGCCTCTAGTTGACGCCGTATTAGGTGCGCCACTATCCTTTTCAAAGAGACACGGTAGCTAGAGCAAGCAAAATGGCAGTAGCAAAAACGTCATACAGAGAACAAGCACATATATACTGGCAGCAAGCTCAAGAGGAACTTGAAAAAGGTGACTTGCGGCAAGCATCGGAAAAGGGTTGGGGCGCGGCGTCCCAGATGGTCAAAGCGCTGGCGGTGCGCAGAGGATTGAGACACAACGGACACGCGCTCTTGGCCGCAGTTGTCTCTAGCTTGAACAATCACAAGCTATATGATGAATTTGGTCTAGCTCAGGCCCTGCATATGAACTTTTATGAAGGCTGGCTCGACCAGACCCTGGTTACACGTTACTTGGAGTCGGTCGGCTCATTCATACGGACGCTAGACGAGACCGAACTTGCTTGACGATCCGAACTTTGGAGCGCTCCCCCCAATCTGAGACAGCGCCCGTCTAAGCTATCTCTTGCAACCAGTCGATGAAGGTCTCTATAGCCTCATCCCAGACGTCCTGTCGTGCCCTGCCGCTGGACTTTCTGACCGAGAAACCGTGGTCTGCGCCTTCCAGGAGGTGCAGGCGGGCCCCCTTGATTTTGGAGACGGCTTCTGTAAGCTCGTCTGGCGTGGCAAAGGCGTCGCGGGTGCCTGAGCAGAACAGCACGGGCTGAGATATGGCGGGGAAATGCTTATCCCTCCATTCGTCTCTTCCCGGCGCGTGCAGGGGATAGGCAAAGAGCGCCAGCGCGTCCAGCGGCGTTCCCTGCGCGGCGACCATGGAGGCGATGCGGCCTCCCATCGACCTGCCCCCGACCACCAGTCTGCCGTCCGTGCGGCGGAACGTTTCGATAGCGGCCCGCCAGGTTGCTTCCAGGATGGGAGTGCGGTCGGGCGCCCGGCGTTTCTCCTCCATGTAGGGGAACTGGAAGCGCGCCGTGGATATACCGCGCTGGGCCAGACGGGAAGCGGCGTAAACGCCGAACGGATCGTCGATATTGGAGCCTGCGCCCGGCGCGTAGATGAACGTCCAGCCCGTATCGTGGCTCTGAGCCCGGCTAAGGAGGGCCGTTATGCTCCTACCGTCGGGCAACTGTATGCGGAAAGTCTCCATATTTGCATTCTAGTATGCGTCTTGCCAGAAGCAAGCGACGCATGACCTACTCCAACCCTTCGGACTTGTAGACTTGGGCCCTATTCGCGTAGCTGATTGCTCTGCTTCTTATCAGCTCTTCGTGCCGCTCCTGGATCTCGCCCCTTGGCCTGGCGGGCACACCGGTTACAACGGTGCGAGGCTCTATGGCCATGCCTTCCAGCACCACGGCGCCGGCGCCGACGATGGAGAGTTCTCCCACTTCTACACCCTCGTTCACTGTAGCGCCGTTGCCCACCAGGCAGTTGTCGGCCAGTGAACGTCCGTGCCACAACACGTTGTGCCCGATAGTCACGCCGCTCCCAATCTTGGAATCGGCGTCGGAGTGCACAGAGCTGTTGTCCTGTATGTTGGTGTTGGCGCCAACGGTTATCTTGCCGTTGTCGGCGCGGATCACTGCGCCCGGCCAGACGCTGGAGTTCTCTCCTATCTCCACGTCACCGATGACGTAGGCGGCCTCGCTGACGAAGGCGGTGGGATGTATCTTGGGCGATTTACCCTGTAGGCTGCGGATCATAGCGTCCTCCTCGTGTCTACTTGCTGCGTAGATAATAGCTGGAAACTTACAGGTGGGCTATTGTACGGCGATGACGGGGGGCGCCGCAGTTGTTGAACAGGCAGCGACTCACGGGTTACAATGGCAGTGGATGCTCTGCCGCGCCTTTGGCTCGGAATACTTGGGAGAGGACTGCCATGACTCAAATCACCGCCCGCGTACCGGATGAACTGGCTGAAGTGCTGGACGCGGTAGCCGCGCAGTTGAAAAGCAGCCGGGCCGGTGTGATCCGTCAGGCGCTGGAAAGCTATCTCGAAGACTTTGACGACCTCTCCGTAGCGTTGCACAGACTACGTGACCCATCAGACCCCGTCCTGGACTGGGACCAGGTCAAGCGTGAGCTACTCTCTCCAAATTAAGCGCACCGCCGCGAGAGAACTGGCGGCCATACCGCAGACGGTCGGAACTCGCATAGTCAGCTCTATAGATTCTTTACGTGAACAGCCCTTGGCGGGCATCCCGCTCAAGGGGAGATTGCGCCGACTGAGACGCCTTCGCGTTGGCGACTACCGTATCCTGTACCAGCTACTTGAGGAAGAGTCGATAGTCCTCGTGCTCCGGGTTGCCCACCGCAGCAGCGCCTACCGCCAAGCCTGAGTGTCGCCTGCCGCCGTAGTCGTCTTTGCAAAGGTCTGCGCGGGCGAACCGCCCCTACAATGCGGGACGCATTTTGTGCCACTGCGTCGCTTGCTCATAGGCGTGAGCGGCGCGGAGCACCGCCGCATCGCCCAGGGCGGGGCCTATGAACTGCAGGCCCAGGGGCAGCCCTTGCGTGAAGCCGCATTGCACCGATATACCGGGAAGCCCGGCGATGTTGGCCGGTATGGTCATAACGTCGCTGAGGTACATCTTCAGCGGGTCCTGGAGCTTCTCCCCGAACTTGAAAGCGGCGGTGGGCGAGGTTGGGGTTACCAGGACGTCGTACTTTTGGAAGGCGTCTTGGAACTCCTGGGAAATAAGGGTTCGTACCTTCAACGCCTTCAGGTAGTAGGCGTCGTAGTAGCCGGAAGAGAGGGAGTACGTGCCCAGCATGATGCGCCTCTTCACCTCCGGCCCGAACCCGTGCTGGCGGGTGGCTTCCAGCTCGTCCCACATGCCGGCTTCTTCGTGGTCTGAATAGCCGTACTTCACGCCATCGTAGCGCGCCAGGTTCGCCGAGCACTCCGAGGGGGCGATGATGTAGTAAACGGCTAGGGCGTACGGAGTGGAGGGCAGCGATACGTCCCAGTCAACCGAGGCTCCCAGCCCTGCCAGCACGCCTATTGCCTCGCGGGTCACCGTTTCCACCTCAGGGTCCATGCCCTGTACAAAGTACTCTTTTGGAACGCCTATCCGCATGCCTGCTATGTCGCCGGTCAGCGCCTGCGTGAAGTCCCGGGCAGGCTGCGGCAGAGAGGTTGAATCCCTGGGATCGTGCCCGGCGATGGCGCTGAGCACCATGGCGCAGTCGGTGACGTCCTGGGTCATGGGGCCAATCTGGTCCAGAGAAGAGGCGAACGCCACCAGCCCGTACCTGCTGACCAGCCCATAGGTGGGCTTCATGCCCACTACGCCGCACAGCGCGGCCGGCTGCCGTATGCTGCCGCCGGTGTCGGACCCCAGAGAGGCCATGGCCTCTCCGGCGGACACGGAGGCGGCGGGGCCGCCGCTGCTGCCCCCGGGCACACGCTCCATGTCCCAGGGGTTGTGCGTGTTGAAGAAGGCCGAGTTCTCAGTGGAAGAACCCATGGCGAACTCGTCCATGTTGCCCTTGCCCAGCATTACGGCGCTCTGTGTTTCCAGACGTTCCACAACCGTGGCGCTGTACGGAGGAACGAAGCTTTCAAGCATACGCGACGAGCAGGTGGTGTGTACTCCCCTGGTGCACATGTTGTCCTTGATCTGAAGGGGTATGCCGGTTAGAGGCTGCGCCTCGCCGCGGGCTATGAGGGCATCCGCCTGCCGAGCCTGTTCCAGGGCCTGCTCCGGGGTTACCCTCACGTAAGCCTTCACCCTGGGTTCCAGCCGCTCGATGCGTTCCAGGTAGGACTGGGCCAGCTCTACCGACGACAGCTCACGCCGGTCGAGCAGGGTGCGTGCTTCGTGTATGGTCAGCTTGTACAGTTCGTCAGTCAACTCTAGTTCTCGGATAGTTCAGTTAGAATAACTGCGGCTACTCCAGCACGGCCTTGACCCGGAAATAGTCCCCTTCACGGCGCGGCGCATTGGACAGTACGTCCTCTTTGTCCATGGGAGGCTCCGTCTCGTCGTCGCGCATCACGGTGTCCAGCGGTACCGAGTGACTGGTGGGCGATACTTGGTCGGTGTCCAGCTCCTGGAGCATCTGGAAGTGCTCCAGGATGTCGTCCATCTGCGATCGGTAAAGCTCCACCTCTTGCTCGGTAAGCCGGATCCTTGTCAGCAGCGCAACGTGTCGCACTTCATCGGAGGTAAGTGCCATGGTCTCTCCTTAGTGTCCCCAACCGTCGTGGAATATCACGTCCGCTATAGGCTTGCGTATGCTGCCGCCGAAGTGCTGGCCCTCGCCGGGGTACCCCAACGGGATCAGCGCCGCCGTCTCCACGTGGCCCGGTATACCCAGGAACTCCTTGATCTGCTGTTCATAACGGCGGTGCATGGTGGTAAGCACCGTGCCCAATCCCAGGGCGCGAGCCGCCAGCATGAGGTTTTGCGCCGCGGGGTAGATGGAAGCGCCGTCGACGATGCTGCTTCGGCCATCCCAGCCCTCGCTGTGCTCAACGCAGGCCACGATGACGACCGGAATATCACCCATGCGCGCGCCCAGCTCATAGCCCAGCCTGTATGGCTGGGTCAGCGTAGCGGGGTCGGGGTTGTCGCTGCCAACGGTGGCTCTCCACGCTTGCAGGTACCACTCTCCCAGTTTGCGCTTCTTCTCCTCGTCACGGACCACAATAAACCGCCAGGTCTGCCTGTTCCCCGGACTTGGAGCGCGAACCGCGGCTTCCAGGATGGTGTTAACGTCTTCCTCAGAGACGGGCTCCGATGTAAACAGGCGGATGGCCCGCTGGCTGTGCATCGCTTTGAACAAAGGCATGTCGTTCATTTGAGCGCCTCTTTTAGTCGTTTGGTCTTCTCTTCCTGGATGATGCGGTCTATCTCTGCCACGGCTTCATGCAGGAGGCCGTCGTGGTTCACTACCACGTAGTCGAATTCGTCCCGGCATTCCATCTCGATCTCGGCGGTCTCTATGCGGCGCTTCAACGCTTCTTCCGTCTCCGACTTTCTTTCCAGGAGACGGCGCTTCAACTCCTCCATGCCGGGCGGAGCCAGAAAGATGAGCAGTGCGTCCGGTATCTTCGACCGTAGAGTGCGCGCGCCCTGTATGTCCGTCTTGACGATTACGTCCTCCCCGGAGGCCATCGCCTCATCCGCCTGGGAGCGGGGAACGCCGTACCAGGTGCCGTACACTTCGGCGCATTCCAGGAAGCCGTCCTCCATCATCAGGGTGCGGAACTCCTCAGGCGACATGAAGATGTAATCGACGCCGTGACTCTCGCCGGTGCGCTTGGGACGGGTAGTGGCGGTTATTATGTAGCGCCAGGGACGCTGGAGAAGCTTCATACCCTGTAAGGCGGCGTCTTTGCCAACCCCGGAGGGGCCGGAGACGACGATAAGCAGGGGGCTAGGCGCTTCCACGGACATCGGTTAACCGGAAGACCCGTCGATCAAGCTGTCAAGGTCTTTCCAGAAGGTTGGGTAGGATACGCCGGCAGCCTCCGCGCCCCGCACCACGGTTTCTCCGGCGGCCAGCAGTCCCGCGACACCCAGCGTCATCGCCAGTCTGTGGTCTCCGTAGCTCCGCCCCGACGCGCCTGTGAGGAGGCCGGTGCCTTTGATCACCATTCCATCTTCCAACTCATCCACTTGGCCGCCCATGCGGATGAGTTCGGTCGCCGTGGCCTTTATTCGATCCGACTCCTTGACCCGGAGCTCCTGGGCATCTCGAATAACCGTAGTCCCCTTGGCGAAGCAGGCGGCCAGTGATAGAACGGGTATCTCGTCGATGAGCCTGGGAATCAGATCTCCGGCGATTTCCGTGGCGGTGAGGTCGCTGGACTCCGCCGTGATATCCGCCACCTCTTCGCCGCCCTCCATGCGCCTGTTGGCTACGGTGAGGCGCGCTCCCATGGATTCCAACGCCTCCAGGATGCCGGTGCGCGTGGGGTTCATCCCCACGTTCATCACGGTAACCTTTGCCGAAGGATGGCAGACGCCGGCAACCAGCCAGTAGGCCGCCGAGCTGGTGTCGGTGGGAACGTTCACGTCAACGGCCCGCAGCTCTTTGCCGGGAGTGACCTTCAAAGTCAGCCCGTCCTCCGTCAGTGCGGCGCCCATGTTCTCCAGCATACGCTCAGTGTGGTCGCGGGAGGCCGCGGGTTGGTGCAGAGTGGTCTCTCCGTCGGCGTAGAGCCCGGCGATTATAAGACACGATTTGAGCTGGGCGCTGGCTACCGGCATGTCGTACTCAATGCCGCGCAGGCCGCCGCCCTGTATGGCGAGCGGAGCCTTGCTGTCGCCGTCTCTGCCCTGGATATGTGCTCCCATCTGTTGGAGCGGCTTGATGATTCTGCCCATGGGCCGCGATCTGAGGGACTTGTCTCCGGTGAGTACGCTAAAGAACGGCTGTGCCGCCAGCAGCCCTGAAACCAGGCGCATGGTGGTGCCGCTGTTGCCCGCATTGAGAACGTCCACTGGTTCGGTTAGCCCGTGGAGGCCGTTGCCCACCACTTCAAAGTACTCTTTCCCGCCGTTGCTCTCGCAATTCTGATGACGGGTAATCTTCACGCCCAACCCTCGCAAGCAGCGCAGCATGGAGGCGCGGTCGTCGCCGACGCAGAAGTTGGAGACGTGCGCGGTTCCCCCGGCAATGGAGTTGAGCAGCACGGCACGGTGGGATATGGACTTATCGCCGGGCGGCGCTAGTACGCCTTCCAAGCGGCTTGGTGAAGAGATGGTGCGCCTCATTATCCTCTTCTACGTCTCTCTTCCCGCTGGGGGCGACGCTGTTGCATGGATATTATTTCCTTGTACCGCTCTCTTATCTTGGTGCCCACGACCATGTCTATCATCTGATCGCTGAACGACGGCACCTCCGGTCCGGAGGGAGCCAGCTCATCGAACTGGTCCTCGCCGGATTCGTAGCGGACTAGCCACCTCTCCCTGTCCGCCCAGACCTTGGTGAAGGTATCGCCCAGGGCTTCAAGGCCGTCTTCATCCGACGTTTTTCCTATCATGTCGTGGAAATGCCGAAGCTCCTGGATGGCCTGTTCTACCCAGTGGAGCAGGTTGTCGCGGTTGGTTACCGATATGTCCAGATTCATCACGGGGTCACCTGAAGCGAGGCGCGATACGTCGCGGTAACCCGTGGCAGCCATCCTGGACATCTCCCTCCAGGATGGGCTCTTGGTGGTCACCGAAACCAGCGCCGATGAAACTATGATGGGGAGGTGGCTGACCGCCGCCACAAAGCTATCGTGCTCCACCGCATCGAGGAAATAGGGCTTGGCTTCGAGCAGTTCCACCATGCCGAGCACGGCCCTCACCGCTTCCTCTCTGGCCCGTACGCTGGGAATCACTGCATAGCGGGCGTTCTGGAACAGGTTGGCGTCCGCCGCGTCTATGCCGGAGACCTCTTTACCTGCCATGGGGTGGCCGCCTACAAAGCTGACCTCTCGCGGCAGATACTCCTCCGCCCAGGTCATTATTTCGGTCTTGGTGCTTCCGGTGTCGGTCACCACGCAGCCCGGCGGCACCATGTCGGAGATCAGCTCAAGCATCTCCCTTATCGCCAGCACGGGTGTGGCGATGATCACCATTTTGGCGTCCTTGACCGCGTCCTCCAGCTTCCAATGCGACTTGTCCACGGCCTTCAGCTTCTCCGCCTTGCGGCCGGTCTCCAAATCCTTGTCGTACCCGGATATCTCAACCTTGTCCGAAGCTTTCTGTTTGAGGCCGAGGCCTATGGAGCCGCCAATGAGACCCAGCCCTATGATGGTTATCTTGTCCACGATTCCTCCCGGTTCCGCCTATTCAGAGGAAGCTCTGTCCCACTATGACGGTACCCAGGTAGTTTATCACAGGGTTGATGACGCTACGGAGTATGCCCACCCCGAATAGTATGTCCGACATTATAGCCAGCATGAGCAGGGGCGGCCCGTATCGCTGGAACCTGGCAAAGCTGCGCGCCATGCTGGCGGGCAGCAGCCCGGCGGCCACTCCTGAACCGTCCAACGGCGCCAGCGGGATCAGGTTGAAAACGGCGAGGATTATGCTGAACAGGACTATGGTAGCCACCGTGCGGGCCAGGAACCCTTCCAGGCCGTCTTCAAACAGGTTGGTCGTAAAGAGCCTGAACGGCCAGTCGAGGAGTCCCAGCTTGATTGGCACGGTGAAAGCCACCGCCGTGAGCAGGTTCGATGCAGGCCCTGCGCCCGACACAATCGCCATTGCCCGCCGTCCGCCCCGCAACGCCCTGTCGTCCACGGGTACGGGCTTTCCCCAACCGAATCCGACCAGGAAGAGCAGTACCGTGCCCGTGGGGTCCAGGTGACGGATCGGATTGAGCGACAATCTGCCCAGCCTCTTGGAGGTGCTATCGCCCAGCAGGTAGGCCGCCAGCGAATGGCTGAACTCGTGGATGGTTATCGCCACCAGCAGAGCGAGTCCCACGGTGAACGCGACTACGGGGAAGATGCGTAGGAAGGTGAGCGGTTCGGAGAAAAGCAGGTCCAGGTAACCTAATAACATGCAGCCCAGGACCTATCGGGGAGTCGTTTGCTGATCAAAGCGCTGGGATGAGGAGCTAGAACTCTTCCTCTAGCTCCTCGTCCTCCTCATGGTGGTGGTGTGAGGATGCCGGCTCCTGCGCCCTGGGCAGCGTGGGGCCCAGCTTCTGCTCGTTGCGCGTCTTGCGCGGCGGCAGCTTGTCTATGTTCGCCTTCAGCTTACCTATAGCAGTGGCGCTCATCTTGCCCAGGTCCGCCACTATGCCATCGATTCCCATGTCGCTCAGCTGCTCCAGTTCGTGCGATGACAAGCCGGCGTCCCATTCCAGCAGCATGTAGCGGCTCATGGCGGAACGAACGTTGGATATAGCCAGCAGGTGGGTCAGCGAGAGCGGCCCCTGCGGTTCGGGGCGTTTCAGGAGGATGACGTCTACGGGAAGGTCTTCCAGCCCGCGCATCAACGATTCGTCCAGGTTGGCGGGTATCCGCAGTACGCGCGCTATGTCGCCCTCATTCAAATGGTCGACCAGTACGCCGTCCAGGTTGAAGGCTACAAAGTCTCCGCCTTTTTCCTTGGCTATTTCCACCAGGTTGCCGTCCGCCTCGTCGAAAGCGATGCCCCAGATGGAACCTTCCGGTGGAGCCGACTCGCTTGTGGAGCTTTCCAGCGTACTGAGAGGCAGCACCAGGGCATCCGTGTGGGAGGCAACCTTGCCCAGGTTCTGCTTCTTAGCGCCGTTGGCCCAAGCCAGCAGCGCCATTGTGGGCAAGGTCTCCGCTTCCTGTCGTGGCGCGAATCCCAGCACACGGACGGGGCCTTTGTTCACCTGTTCCAGTCGTTCAAGCAGTTTACTCATATTCATAATAATGGCGGCTAGGAAAGATGTATTGATTGTATGTGATGGAATGCACAGGTTCAACCTAGCGATTCGCAGAGTCCCTCTGTATATTGTGTGCGACATGCCCGGCAAGAAAGAGAGGATAGACTCATTGCTCGTGCGGCTGGGGCTTGCCGAGAGCCCGCACAAAGCCCAAGCCCTGCTCATGACGGGCCTGGTCACCGTGGACGGCCGGATGGTGGAAAAGGCGGGAACAACGGTCTCGTCCGGCGCCGATGTCCGCGTTAAGCAAGCGCCCCGGTTCGTGGGCAGAGGCGGCATCAAGCTACAGCACGCCCTGGACAGCTTTGAGCTGGACGTGTCGGGCAGCGTGGCCCTGGACGTTGGCGCTTCCACCGGCGGCTTTACGGACTGCCTCTTGCAGAGCGGCGCCGCCAGGGTCTATGCCGTGGACGTGGGACGGGGCCAGATTCACCAGAGACTGCGCGACGACCCCAGAGTCGTGCTCATGGAGGGAGTCAACGCCCGCCTGCCTTTTCATCTGCCGGAAAAGGTGAACACCGCCACTGTGGACGTGTCGTTCATCTCGCTGGTGGTGGTGCTGGCTGAAGTGGCGCGGCACGTGGGACCGGGCGGATCGATCTTGGGGCTTGTCAAGCCGCACTTTGAAGCGCGTCGGCACGAGGTGGGCAGGGGAGGGGTGGTGCGCGATCCGAAGGTACACGCGGCAACCCTGTCCAAGGTGGCGCTGTGGGGCATTGACCACGGCTTGCGCTTCAGGGGAGCTATTGCATCGCCCATACTGGGAAATGCGGGGAACAGGGAGTTCTTTGTCCGGCTGCAGAGGCCCGGTTCAACTTGACACCCCCATTGACCCATTCCTATACTGCTTTTAGACGGGTGTGCATCCCTGAGATTGTTCTGGGGCGACCACGCCAAGTTCACGAGGGCGATTAGCTCAGGTGGTTAGAGCGCAGTCCTGATAAGACTGAGGTCCCTGGTTCGAGTCCAGGATCGCCCACCAACCGGCACGGTAGATAGCACCGAGCCATTTAGCGCCATATCCTCGGAGCTCATGCCGGGCGCAGGGCTGTCCTCCGGCATGGGCACGGTGTAGCGCATGAGGGCGTTGTCGGGGGTGACGAGGATTTCCTTCACGAAGGACTCGATGAAGACCCTTCGCTCGGTCAACTCGCTCTTTTTCAGGAACCTGCGCATGTCCTGGGCGTAGGCGGCGATGGTCTCCACTTGGTCCAAGACCTTCCTGCGCTGGCCTAGTTTCGCTCTGGCCTCCAACTCCGCAGTCTCAAGGCGCTCCTGCCGCTCTTTGTGGTCCCGGATGCGGTGGGAGAAGTCGGCCATGTTGAACTCCGTCGTCGTCTCCACGAGGTCGTAGAGCCGGTCGAGCCTGCGGCGCACGTCGGCAAGCTCGGACTGGATGGCTTCCAGCCTCTTGCGCTGCTCCCCCGCCACACCGTCCATCTGCTCGTCCACAATCTTGACCAGGGCACGGATGTTGGAGTCGGTGAGGATGTTGGTGCGAATCTTGCGGACCACCTTCTCCTCGAATTTCCGGGCGGCGAGCCTGGGGGTAGTGCAGGCTTCCTTACCTCGCCTCATAAGGGACTGGCAGACGTAGTATGGGAACTGGCCGCCCTTCGAATATCCGCCTGTAAGCGCACTCCCGCACGTCTTGCACCTGACCATCCCGCTGAGAAGGAAGGAGCTTCCGACCCTTCGGGGGTGTCTGACCTTGGGGGCGCGGCGGCGCAGCTGCTTGCCGACGCGCTGGAACTGGGTCTTGGTGACGATGGCAGGGAACGCCTCGTCCACTCGCACCGGGTCGGCGCCGTCTTTGGAGCTCACGCCCCATATCAGGGTGCCCGTGTAAGCCTCGTTGATGAGCACCTTGTGGACGCCGGTCTTGCCCCAGAGCTTCCCACCGGGGCTGGCGATGCCGTCGTCGTTGAGGGCGCGAACGATGTCCACCATCCCGCTTCCGGCTTCGGACATGTCGAAGATGCGCTTGACGATGGGGGCCGTATCTGGGTCGAGCTCCAGGGTGGGACGCTTCTTGGCCCCGTCCTGAACCATGACCCGGTTGTAGCCGTAGGGTGCCTTGCTGCCGACCCAGAAGCCGCGGGAGGCGGCCTCCCTCATGCCCCGTAAGACTTCCGTCGCGAGATTCTCCGAGTAGTATTCGTCGATGGTCTCGATGATGCCTTCCATCAGCCTGCCCGTGGCGGTGTCCTCTGCCTGCTCGGTGATGGAGACCACGCGGATGCCCTTCCGCCTGAGCTGGGACTTCAGGAGTACGGCGTGCTCGCGCTTGCGGGTGAACCTCGAAAACTTCCAGACTAGGATTTCCTTGAAGGGGGCCTTGGGCTTGGCGGCCTGGTCCAGCATCTTGCGGAACTCGGGGCGGTCTGCGACGCGGCCGCTCTCGGCCTCGTCGATGTACTCCCCGACGACCACGTAGCCGTTCTTGGCAGCGTAGTCTCTGAGCGCCCTGAGCTGCGCGGCCACGGAGTTGTCCACGTCCTGCCGGTCGCTGGACACCCTGGCGTAGAGCGCCACCGGTGTGTAGTCGTATCGGTCGTTCATCAGTTGTTCCTCCCTGTCTCTTCCTATTGGTTCTGGCCTGAGCGCTGCATCTGCGGTCTGCCCTGCCTCCGCCACTCCCGATCCTCCAGATAGAGGCGAAATCCCTCGCGTAGCAGCTCGCTCACGGTTCGGCCGTCCTCCTCGGCCACCTGCCTCAGCTCCTTTTCCATAGCGGGCGGCAGGGAGAGGGTGACGGTCTTTCGTTTCTCCGGCATGTTTTCTTGCCTCTCTATGTAACACAATGTCTTACACTTACTATGAACGGTCCGGCTCCCGGTGTCAAGGGGCGCAGCGTCTATAGCGGGCGCTCTGAAAGGGAGCAGAATAGGTTGGTAGTAGCGACGATGTAGGGACTCTCCTATGGGGATTCACACCCCACAGTGTCCCTCGCACTCGTTGCCAAACTCGTCGGCCTGCCCTCCCGTACCCAACTCCGCCTCGTCCAGCGCGACGGCCTCTGCCAGGGGCATCCGCTGCCTGTGCAGGTATGGGGTCTTGTCGAGGACCAATCCTCTCCTGAGTCTGACGTCGATCTCCACCGCCTTTGCGAAGAGCTCCGGCCAACGGCGCTTGGTCTCGACCCATCTGTGCCGGGACTGGAAGGGGCAGGCGACGCAGGCCGAGCGTTCCAAGGGCCGGTCGTATCGGGCCTCCCACCAGTCCATGCAGTCCCTCCGAGACATGCCCGCCTCGATGAGGGGGTAGCGGTTCGTGATCCACCTGTCCCGCGAGTGCTTCATGCGGATTGCCTCGTCGGTGGAGATGCCGAGCCACATCTCGACGGTCATTCCGGCCGGAACGCGCTGGCGAGGTTTCAGTCCCAGCATCTCCCGTATCCTGCGGCGTATGGGCTTGACCTTGTAGTTCTCGGTGCACTGCCGCCTGCCGATGCCATCGCCCTCCCCGTTCCGTCCTTTGAGATAGAGGGGGATGTCCACGTAGCGGCGGTGCCCGGAGTGGCTGGTGAGGGTCTTCACGTCCTCGCGGAGGCTGCGCCCGTTGTCCACGACGTGGAGCGGGAAGCTCAGCCGTTCCCTGAGCCATTCGACGTGCTCGTAGACGCTGGGCGGCTCCCAGCGGGTGTCGGCGAAGATGGCGCAGTCGGGCACGCGGTCGAAGGCGCCCTCGCTCGCCATGAGCGCCATGACGGAGGACTGAACGCCTCCGCCGAGGCTGAGGACCGTGAGGGTCGGATGGTCGTTCATCTGCCCTTCTCCTCAGCCTCTTCGCTGTCCTGGGACCGTTCCGCCTCCTCTTCCATGTAGGAGCGGATGGCGACGCGGGCCAGGATGCGCAGCCCATTCACGACCTTCTCCCGCTGCTTGGGGGTGTAGGACGACAGCAACGCGTCCAGGGAGTCGTCCGGGCCGTTCCGGTCGGGCTTCCTTCGTCTTCTCTTTCCGTTGCCTTCTCTCATGGGTCACAGTCGCAGCGGCCTCGCATTGGGCCGCTGGCCTCTCGTTATCGGTTTGGGGATGGGCCGCCGGGCTTGGGACGGAGTCGGGGCGATGCCGGCGGCCCGGTGCGTCGGGTCTATCTCTCCCTCCGGTCGTCCTCGGTAAAAAGGGCCATCTGGAAGCCCTCGCCCATGAGGATGTCCAGGCCGCCGGGGATCCGGGCAGCGAAGCGGACGAGGGAGAGCATGGGTCCTCCTGACGGCTCGACGCCGTTCCTGCGCCACCTGCGAAGCTGCTTCTTGTCGACGCCGATGGCGTCGGCGAGGCCGGCCCAGGTGAGGCCGCTGGCCTCCTTGAGCTTGCGGAGGCGGTCGAGGAAGTCCTCGGAGAGCACGCCACTGCCATAGGGCAGCACGCGTCCCCTGGCGTTGATCCGGTCGGTGTATCCGTCGAAACGGGGTTCAGCGTTACGATTCGTCATCTCTAACCTCCAATCTGAAAAGCTGGTGAAAGTCGTTCAGGCCGAGGGCCTTCAGCATCCGCTTGCGGACGCGTCCCGATGGCGTGCGCCCCCCGTTGACCAGCATGGAGACGTAGCCGGGGCTGACCCCGGTCTCCCTGGCGAGCCAGTTCTGGGAGCGGTTGAGCGATGCCAGCCGCTTCCAGAGCGCCACCTCATCGAGCCGGACGACGGTCCGTCCTCGACGCCTTCGGGGGCCTCTCGGTTCTTCGGTTTGCGTGAACATGGCTCTTCGTTCTCTCCGTCGGAGGGGAGGGCGAGCCTGCGCCGCTCCCGTCCTCCATCGGTTCTTCATCGTTTCCCTATCGGCTGCGCGTTGGGTTCTGCAACAGATGGGCGGGCTCCCAGTCGCCCGGGGTGCGCCATGCGCGTCCCAGCGGCCCTAGGGCGCTTATGGCGGCCCCATGGGAGACCCACAGCGGGAGCGTCGCCTTCCTTCGCGCCGTCTCCTCGCGGGCGAGGCGCAGGAAATGGGTGGCGGCCGTGTCGTCGTCGAAGACGACCAGGACGGCGGGCCGCACGCCGTTATCGTCGGTGGGCCGGTGCGACGAGTAGTAGCGAAGATAGGGGGCGAGGCGCTGGGACATGGTGGCTGGCCTTACGGCCCTGCGCTCCCACTCAAGGAAGAAGGGCCAGGTCACGGGGCCTCGCCGGAGGATGCCGAAGGCGTCCGGGTTGACGGACCGCGTGGCGTCGCCATGGGGGAAGTGGCGGGAGGCCCGGTGGGGCGGGTCGACCTGCGCCAGCTCCCAGCCCAGGACACCGCATTGGGTCGCCAAGGCCGCGATGAAGGCGTGGACGGCGGCGGTGTGCTCGATGTTCCTGAGCAGTTGACGGCTCCTGCCTCCGGTGAGGTTGCGCCACTCGTCGGTGCCTTCGGCGTCTACGGGTGCGACGCTCCACCGCCTCCTCGCCACGCCGACCGAGGCGCGGTCCCTGCGGGCGAGAACGCCGAGTCCCCGGTCGGTGAGGGCCAGCCGCCCCTCAGCGGCGGCAACGCGGGTCACGAGACCGAAGCCTTCCAGTGGCGCGACGATGTGGGAGACGCGGGCCTCGGAGACGTTCATCAGGCCCGCCATGTCCCTCTGCAACATCCAGGGCCAGTCGGCGAGGAGATCGAGGGCGCGCTTCTCGGCGGGCTTGAGGAGCACGGGGAGGGCGCGTGCGGCGTCCTCCGACAGGTCGCCGGGGAGGGCCGCCTGCGAGGGCAGGGGCTCCACCGGCGGCGCGTCTCCGTCCCCGAGGTGTTTCAGCACGTAGTCCATGTCCAGCTCGGCGGAGACCTTGGGCGGACGCCATATCAGGGCGTCGGCCCCGGCAAGGACCGCGTCGCGCTCCAGGGCGAGGAAGGCGGGGACGGTGGTGCGGGCGAGGGTTCTCCGGGCGTGTCTCAGCCTGATCTCGTCGGAGACGAGGACGAGGACGGCGCCGGGGACCGGCCCCTGGCCGAGCCGCCACAGGCGCTTGGAGAAGGCCGTGCGGTCTGCGACGTGGCCCTGCCGGACGATACCGATGGTCTTGCCTCCCGGAAGGGTCATGGCCGCGTCGAGCGGCCCGGCCCGGTACAGGCGCAGCCCCAGGGGGCGGGCGATCTCGGCAACGGCGGCGGCCAAGCGGAAGAGGGAGGCGATGGCGTCGAGCCTGTCGAGGAGCAATCGCCTCCACCAGCCGGACACCGGGCGGGAGCGGAGCAGGACGTCAAGGGTGGTCTTCCCCTCTTCGGCCAGCCTGCGCAGCCCGTCTGCGGTGAGGCAGTAGCGCCGGGTCGGGGGCGAGAGGTCGGAGGCGTGGGGTAACGAGTCGGCGAACCCGCCGCTCTCCAGCCTCTCGACGGCCTTGTAGACCGCCCCTCTGGACCTGCCGGTGACGGCCGCCATCTCCTGCCGGTCAAGGAAGGGCATCCGCGCCAGGGCGCGGAGCAGCTCGGGTTCGCATCCTTCGGGCCTCATGCGCCGCCCTTTCCTTTCGCCTGCTGCTTCTCCTCCTGCCTGCCCTTCTCGATCCCATCCACGCCCTGGTGGTAGTCGTCCACCTTCCGCTCCGCTCCGGCCTCGCCGTGGGCGACCTCCCGGTCTGAGAGGGTGTAGGTCTCGGCTGCGGTGCGGACGCGGGCGGCGACGGCGGGGTCTCCCTCCTCCGGCTTGCGGACCATCATCGAGAAGGCGGGCATCCGCTCCTTGCCCACGGTGGCGCGGACGTAGCAGTGGTGGACGGGCAGCGACACGATGTCGTCCTCGGTCACCCTGTCCTTGCCCAGCTCCCACACGAGGTGGCGGGCGTCGGAACCAGCGACCTGGAAGACGCACAGGCATCCCACGTTGGCGAGGAGGGTGTCCCGCATGGTGCGGGAGAGGTCGTCCAGCTTGGCGAGGCTCTGGGTGGCGAGGATGAAGCTGGCCCCGAACTTGCCGAGCTCGGAGAGCATCGACTCGTAGTCCACGCCGGGCATGGACTGCATCTCGTCCACGACCACCAGCGCGCCACGCCGCCTGTGAAGGGGTAGCTGTCCCTGCTCCCGAATCACGGCGTCCACGAGGTTGAGGAGGGACGCGCCCACCAGGGCGGCTACGTCCCTTCCCACGGTGCCCTGTGACGTGGACACCAGCAGGACGCCCCCGTCGTGGATGGTGCGGCGCATGTCGATGGTGGAGCGGCGCTGTCCCAGGATGGCCCGCGCCCGCTTGGAGGAGGCGTAGTAGGACAGCCGGGTCTGCACGGGTGCCAACGCCTCGGCCCGGTACTGGCGGTGCCAGGACGAGAAGTCCCTGGCCCACCATTCGAGTAGGTAGGGGTCGGTCACCTTCTTCAGGACGGCGTTGCGGTACTGGTCGATGGACAGCAACTTGAGGCCGTCGAGGATGGTGTGCTGGTCGTGCTCGTCGGTGGTGGGGTGCTCGTTGGCCTCGTGGAGGGTCTTGACGGTCTGTTCGAGGATGGACTGCATCCTCGGTCCCCACTGCTCCCAGAGGCCCTTGGCCACGCGCACCACCGAGTCGGCGGTGCGGTCTCGGTCGGAGAAGATGCGGGTGTCGAGGAGGTTGATGCCGGGGGAGCGGCTCTCGTCGGACAGGTCGATGAGGCGCACCCGGTCGGCGATCTCGTCGGGGACGTGCTCCATCAGCCCCTCCACGAGGTCGGTGTGGGGGTCGATCACGACGATGGCGTCCTCGTCCCTTCCCGCCGCCTTCTCGCGCATCTTGTGGACGGCGACGTGGTGCATCAGCGTCGACTTGCCCATGCGCGTGCGGGCGACGTACAGGTGGTGACGCCGGAGCAGGTCCTGGGGGAAACGGATGGGCATGGGCTTGCCCGCCGTGGTGTCGCCCACCAGCGCGCCGCCACGGACTCCCCTCGCCGAGGGCGTCAGCCCCCTGGCGCCGGAGCGCTCCACCAGGGGCGTCTCGTCCCCCGCTCCTGGCGGGTGCCAGAGGGCGGCAACCTCGCGGACTCCCAGGACGCTGCGCCTCCCGAACAGGCCGGGGCCCCTGGGATGCAGCGCATGGGGATCGGGTGCAAGGGGAGTCACCTTCCCGACCTTGAACCGCGCCCCGGCGGGGTTGTCGAAGTGCCGGTATGCGGCGGCCACGGGTTCGAGGAGCTCGCGCGCCCGTTGGGGGCGAGTGTCGGCGGGCAGTACGGCGACCACCTGCAGCTCGGCGTCGAAGGCGATGCGTGAGACCTTCTCCCGAATCAGGATGGGGTCCTCGACGCGGTTGCGGGCCTTCTTCCAGCGGTGCCATGCCCAGCCGCCTACGGCCAGCCCCAGGGTCGCGCCTACGCCGAGAAGCGCCGCCTTCCATATCTCTCCGCTCTGGACCCACAGGTAGGCTTTCAGCGCGGCGAATGCGCCGATTCCCAGGACGGCCATCGTGATGCCGTCCAGTTGGAGGGGCTTGGTCTGGAAGGTGTAGGCGGGCTCTCGCGGCTCGTAGCCGGGCCTCTTGTGGGCCTTGTCGAGATGGGCCTCCGACCAGTCGGGGCCGAGGGAGCGCAGCAACAGCCGCGCAACCGTCCTCTCGCCGGGCCGCAGGGCCGTCAGAGCGCCGAGCAGGGCGATGAGGGGGTCGGAGCCGGGGTCGAGCAGGTCGTCGTCTCGGAAGGTGCGCAGCGGGACGTACTCCGGGGCGTCGGCCCTGAGCGTGATCGACCACGCCTGCTCTCCCTCGTCTAGGCGCAGGGGGTCGGCCTCAGCGGGCACCTGTTGTATCCGGGCCTGTGGATAGTGGGCGGCGATCTGGCCGCGCACCACTTCGTCGTCGATGCAGCGGGCCATAAGGGTCACGCCGTCGGCGTTGCCGGCCAGCTCCAGGGAGAATGGCTCGGGGACGGCGATGGACTGGAGCAGGTTCTCCACGCCCAGGAGGGTGCGCTCCCCGGTGCGGGGCGGCGTCACCGCCAGCAGCACGGGGTCCTTCTTGTCGGCGTCGCTCCCGAACAGGATTTCCTTCGGGTTCAGCTTCATGGGTGAAAATGTCCTCTCTCTAGTGGCTTCCCGGTCTCCACTCGATGACCTCGGTCTCCTCCGGTGTGGCCTCGACGCGGACGGGGAAGCGATTGCCCCTGGCGAGAAGCAGCCCATCACCACGGGGGCATGACAGGAGCCATCGCTGGAGGTCTTCGGGCAGGTCGAAGGCGTCGCCGACCGTGCTTATGGCGGCGGCGTCCTGCTGGAGCAGGAGCTTGAAGGCGGCGTTCTGGAGGAGCGCCCGACCGGAGTGGCCGGTGATGGTTCTGGAAGAGTCCTCGGAGAGGAGGTCCTGCACGTCCTGGGTGATGAACTGCAACCCCAGGCGGTGCTTCCTTGCCCGCTTCGCCATCGAGACCATAAAGGCCGCTCCCTCGGGGTGCTGCATGATGCTCCACACCTCGTCGACCACCAGCAGGCGGGGCTTGGGGTCCTGGGCGGCGGCGGCCCACACAGTCTCGGTGCAGACCATCGCGGCGGCGGGACGGAGCTCGGGTTCCAGGAGGTGAAGGTCGAACACGGTGACCAGGGCCTCGTTGGAGAGAAGGTCGTCGCCCTCGTCGGAAAGAAGGTGACGGAGGCTGCCGGTGGCGAAGGGCCGGAGCAGCCTTGCCAGGTCGGGGTCGCCCGCCTCGCTCTCCTTTAGAAACGTGTAGAAATCGCGGAAGCCGGTGCGCTCGCGGGGCTTCGAGTAGTAGCCCGCCAGGGCGTGGTCGAGGGAGGCCCTGCGCTCCGCGCCGAGGCTCTCCCCCACCATCACCTCGATGAGCCTTCTGAGGCTGCCGATGCGCTGGAGCATCTCCTCGGAGTCGCCCTTGTCGATGACAAAGGGGTTCATGCCCTCGCCGGGGACCCCAGGGGAGAGGACGCGCCCGCCCGCGGCGCGGGCCATGTCCGCGTACTCGCCCTCGGGGTCGATGACGTAGGCGGTCACGCCCCGGCACAGGCCGCGAAGAACTCCGAGTTTGGTTGAGAAGCTCTTGCCTGAGCCGGAGCGTGCCAGTACCGCCGTGTTCGCATTGAGATGGGTGCCGTCCCAGGGGTCGTAGACGATGGGCGAGCAGGCACGCATGTCGATGCCGTAGAGGGTGCCGCTGCGGGTGTCGAGGTCGGGCGGCGAGAAGGGGAAGAGACGGGCAAGGCTGGACGTGTCAAGGCTGCGCCACTCGGCCACAGCGTTGAGGGCCAGGGGCAGGGTGGAGAGCAGCCCCTCGCGCTGGCGGAAGGCCAGGTCGTCCAGCTTGCCCAGGGTGGCGCCGAAGTGGGCCTTCGCCCGCTGGGTCATCTCCTTCAGCGACGCCTCGTCCCTGGCGTGGAGGGTTACAGATAGAGAGGAATGAAATAGACGCTCGCGCCCGCGCTGCACCTCGTCCCTGAGCCGTGTCACGTCCTCCAGGGCGATCTCCGCCTCCGGCGACATGGTTCTGCCCCGCTTGAAGGACAGGGACTGGGCCGACTCGAAGCGGACCTTCTGCCACTCCAGTGTCCTCGCCGCCTGTTCAGCCGGTATGGGGCCGACGTGGACGGACAGGTCCATAGGCGCTCCCGCCGCCATCAACCCTTGCAGGAATCCGGGGGCCAGCGACCGGGGCCAGCGTCCCAGGTGGAGGGAGCGCACGAGGCGGTCTCCGATGCGCGTCTCTCGACGTCCGATCTCCACCTCGACCGGGGTGCCCCCGTCGAACTCTCCCGGCGAGCCGCCGAGGAGCGCCGACACGAGAAACATGCGGAGCTGGCGGCCTCTGAGGTGATGAACGGACAGCCCCGCCCTGGCGAGCAGCCCGCGCAGGTCGTCGATGCGGGGGAACTCGCAGACGGCGTAGAAGCGGCGGTCGAGGATGCCGTCGCGGGTCTCAAGGTCGGTCAACAGACGACGGAGCGACTCGGCGGCCGCCTGGGTCTGCGGGGGAAGGTCCTCCGGCTGGGCCTCTTGCAGCGTGTCTTTGAGGCTTCCCAGTCGAGGTGGGTGCTGCCTGATGAGAAGCTGGACGGGGAAGTCGAGGGCGTTCAGCGCCCCGGCGAAGGCCCCCAGCTTCGGCTCGTCGATCTCGAGGCCCATCAGCTCGCAGACGCCGAGCTTGACGCTGTCCAGGCGCACCGGACCGTCGTCCTCCAGGTGCGACAACATGAAAAACAGGGGCAGCTCGGGCGGCGGCTTGGGGGCCGGAGTCTCGGGTTCAGGATTCGGTTGCTGTGGTGGGCGGGCCTCCTGTTGCGGGGTCCGTTTCACACGCCCGACAAGTCGTTGGACGCGCTCCTTCAGCGCCAGGAGCGGGAGCAACGGACTCCGCGCTTCGGCGACGGGCTGGGAGTCGGTCGCAGGTACGCCCTCCGGCGTGTCGGTTCTTCGTCCAGTGATTCGTTCAAGCAGCTTCTTCAACTTCGTGGCTTCCTTTTTCTCTAGGGGGTTGGCAGGGACGGGATGACGCCGTGCCGGAGCAGGGTCGCGACGCCCTTGGCCGACAGCACGAGGACCAGGCCGACCACCGCCAGGAAGACGGCGGACTTGGCCCTGCCGCCGCCGCGCTCCTCGCTGCCCTCGGCCATCAGGACGAAGCCCGCCCAGGCGATGGCGAAGACGGCGAGACCGGCGGCGGCGTAGGACATGGCGGTGAGGACGCGGTCGAACGCTTCCAGCATCGTCCGCTCCTCGGCCGGGGCCGCGCCGGTCGTAACCAGCGCAACCCCGGCCATGAGGACCGCCGTCAGTCCCCGCCTCACCAGGGCCACTCCCATCCCAGCCCCTCGAACCAGTCGCGAAGCCCGCCCGCGGGCGTCTGCTCGGCTGGCGGGTCCTCCGGCTCGGGCTCCGGTAGCGGGAGAGCCTCGTAAGGGGAGTCGGACCCCACGTAGGAGGCAAAGTCGAGGGCCTCGTCCCTGCTCCCGGCGACGGGCGCCCGCTCCACCACCTCGGCCTTGACGTGCTCCGGGTGGACGACGGTGACGGTCACGTCCTTCTGGATCGTCCTGGGCGGCACGTATGCGTAGGCGTAGGCGGAGACGGTGTGCGTCGTCGTGGTGCCGTCCTCGTGGGTGACGGTGATGGTGTCGCTGTCGCTGTCCGAGTCGCTGGCACCCGGGCGGTAGAGGCTCACCGTTTGGGTGATGTCCTCCGACCGCTGCGGGTGGTGGGTGAGGACGGTAAGCGGCGGGATGGGGATGCTCAGGTCCGCCGCGACGCTTGCGTAAACGTCCACGTCGTGGACCATCTCCCCGTCGGAGACGGCCAGCGAGAAGCTCATCTCGCCGTTGGGAACGAAGGCGACGCCGGCGCTCGTTCCGCCGTAGACGGCGTTGACCGTCCCCGTGATCCGCGTCACCCCGGCCTCGATGAGGGCCGTCTCGGTGACGCTCTCGTGCCCGGCCACCGTCTGAAGCTCGACCGGGTGCTCGATGGAGGTCACGCACTCCGACTCGACGACGCCATGCACCACGCCGGGCGCCCAGCCCAGGGTGGTGAGCCTGATGGTGCAGAGCTCGCCCTCCACCTCGGGGAGCGGATACGGTATCCGTTCGTGGTCGACCGTCAGCGCTCCGGCCTGCCCCAGGGTGTCCTCCCACGAGACGGTGAAGGACGGGACGGGGCCGTGGAGGGGGAGGGAGTAGTCGATCCGCTCCCCCTGGGTTAGGGTCGCCGAGCCCCAGAAGCGGAGGGAGCGGCCCTCGCTTCCCCCGAAGGCGCGGACCCGGATGTCCAGGTCCGTCGCCGCCTTCAGGGTCACGGATGCGCGGTCGCCGGAGACGTACAGCCCCTCGACGAATATCCGCCGTCCCTCCACCGGCTCGGTCAGCTCGAAGTCGATCTCGTCGCGCCAGCGCTCGTCTTCCGGGCTCTGGGCGAGGACGATGGTCTGGGGGACGGTCACGGCCATCGCCACCAGGAGGGCGACGACGACCGCCATCCCGCCCCTGCCGGGTCCTCGGCGTCTGCTCTCCAGCGTCTCAGCCATGTGGCCGGGGCGCTGCCCTCGTTCGCCCCGCTTGCGCCGCTTGCCAAACCAGGTGTGGGGACGGAAGGGCATCCGCCCGTCTCGCCGGTCCCGTTCCTTGCGGTTCTTCTTGCGCATCCTGCGGAGGATGCGCTTCGACCGCTTCGCCATCAGACGCAGGGGGCCCGGGCCGGACTTGACCGGCTGGACCGGGGCGGGAGGCTCGCTTCTCACCAGCTGGGAGATTGGCCCGGCGTAGACCCGCGCCCCCAGCCGGTACTTCAAGAGGTCGGCGGCCACCAGGGGGAGCCGCCTCCCGCCTATCTTCCCCACCACCATTGCGACGCCGGCCAGCCCGAAGAGGACGGCAAGCGCCATCCTCACCTCGGACGGGCCGACCGGGGCGTAGCGGTATGCGCCGTAGGACAGGGCGCACACCGCCGTGATCGCCACGATCTGCGGGAAGGTGAACCCCAGCAGCACCCTGTCCTCGGCCTGCACGTGGGTTGGAACCTCGTGTTCTCTCATGGGTCTTGACTCCTTTCTCGCCTCCGCCTAGCCGCTGTCGGGCGTGGGCGTGGCCGGATTGGGAACGCTGGGGTCTACCGGGGAACCGACGACGGCGTTCATCACCAGCTCCACGACGCCGTAGGCGACCAGGGCCAGGACGACGCCCGCGAGGGCGGTCATCATGGCGCTCTTGCCGCGCTCCATCTGGTGGGGCGCTCCGCTGGCCGTCAGGTACAGGTACGCGCCGTAGATGAAGAATCCGACGCCCACCGCACCCACGATCCCCAGCCCGATTCCCACCAGGTTCGAAATCGTCTGTGTAAGGTCTTCCATTTCCTCTTTTCTCCTCTCAGATGCCGGGCCGTCCTTCGACTCCCGGCGTTCAGTTCGTTGTCTTCTCGCCTCGGTGACTCCCCTCTAGCTGCACATCGCTTCGCCTCCGTCTCGGTATTGGCCGGGCGCGGAACAACGGCGCGCCCGTTCGTCGTTGTCGTGTGGTGTTGCGGCTACTCGCCGCTGCTCCGGGGCGCTCCTCCGCCGCCCGCCGACGGGGTCGCCATCGAGGCCGCCGAGCTGAGTCCGCCTGCGGCTGCCGACAGGCCCGCGCCAGCGACCATCGCCCCCACCGCCGCGCCTCCCGGCCCTCCCGTGGCGCCGCCCGCGAACATTCCGAGGACCCTCGCCGAGCGCACCATCGAAGCGGGCAGGTTCATGCCGAAATAGAGCATCGAGAGCCAGCTATCGAAGGTCCCAGCGTTGCCGAGCAACGCGGGCACGCGGGTCGCCATGTAGACGAAGGCCAGGGACATGAGCAGCTTCCAGATCAGGTCCTGCACCGGCTCGAAGGCGGCGATGGCGGCGACCTGGTTGAGAAAGCCGAACCCCAGGGCCAGGGCGATGAGCTGGATGGCCTGCTGGAAGGTGGTGGTCATGAAGAGGCGGAGCCAGTGGCGTCCCCAGCCCGCCGTGTGCGGCAGAATCCACAGGCCCAACGCGATGGGGGCCAGGGCGAGCAGGATGTCGATGAGGGCCAGCCTCAAGACCATCTGGACGATGACGTAGAGGACGAAGAAGCCGTAGACGAGGTAGAGGACGGCCAGCAGGAGGGCCATGCCCACGCTTCCCGCCTGCACCGCCGTCAGCAGCGTGCTCAACGTCGAGCGGAGCATGTCGCCGGCGGTGACGTTCAGGGAGGCGGCGACGAAGCCGGAAACGGCGTCGGCGACGTCCAGCACCAGGGCGCACCACCAGAGGGAGGACGCGGCGGCGACGAGGCCCAGCACGAGGCGCGGGACCATCTCCCTCCACCCGGCCTGCTGGCGTCCCAGGTGCTCGCCGACGATGAGGGTCAGCCCCATCCAGCCGAGGATCACCACCAGCGCGCCCGACGTGACGGCCCAGACGACCATCCACGCCTGGCGCACCAGCTCGTGGCCGTAGGTGAGACTCTCCGGGGTTCCTGTGAGGATGTCCGCCATCAGCGGGAGTCCCCACAGTTGTCGGCGTCCTCGCCAGATGCTCGCTCAACGACGCCACAGAGGGTGCCGTGGGCGCCCTCGATCACCCAGCCCGCAAAGGCCCTGGCCCAGCGCGCCGGGTTGAGTGCGGAGAGGATCTTGTCCCAGATGCGCCCCGGCTGGTGGATGGGGATTACGGCGTAGAACTCGCCCCGCTTGCCGTCCTCGGCGGCGGCCAGCATCACCAGCAGGTAAGCGCGGTCCTTGTCGAGGTCGGGCTGCTCGTCCAGGGCCGGGTACTCCCACGAGTATTCCCAGCCGTCGCTCTGCCTCTTCTCGCCGCCCCGGACGCTGTACACGGCGCTTATCCAGTCGCCGGTATCGGCATCGCGCACACCGTAGAAGAGGCTGGCGATCTTCCGGTCGAAGATGGGGCGGGCGACGAACTGGCCGTCGCCCTTGCGCTCAACGAACTCCCGGTCGGCGTTGACCAGGGTGAGCTCGCCCGAGGGCGGGGTCTGGGCCCGGGCGATGCCGCTTGCGGGAATCGCCAACAGCGCCGCCATGAGCAGCGCGGTTGCCAGGGGAATGAGCCGCCTGAAGGACCGGAATCTCGTTCTCAGCGCCACGGTGTTCACCTCTCTGCGAGTTGGTGCGCTTCATGGATTCGAAGCGCTCGCCAGCGAGTCTGAACAGCCGGAACGCCGGGCATAACTACCCATGGGGAGGTTCATCTGAACGTCCCTATAGGCCCTTCTGTGGGCGGCCCCGTCCGTGATGTAGTAGGCGTGTACAGGGAATTGGCCCTGGTCGCAAAAGTGCAAGCCGGGTCGTGGGCAAGCTGAAACTGGGGGAAATCGCCCCCTACAGGACGTAGCCGGTGAACACTTCGTCTTGCGGGCTCGTTCCGGTCTGCGGTTGCAAGGAGGACGGGGCTGGCTCCGCTTTTGTGGGCCGAGTTCGGGTCGAGGGCTTACATCGACACACGGGCCAGCTACGAATTTGAGAGAGGAGGCGAACGATGGAAACGAGAAAGGCGGTCTTCGAAAAGAGCCGGAGCGTCGAGGACATGCACCACATGAGGCTCATGGCGCTGCTCAGCGAGCTGGTGCGGGACAAGGGTGTGATGAAGGCGGCGGAGTCCCTGGGCGTGGACCACCGGACCCTGACGTCCAGCATGGAGCGGGGCAGGCTGTCTCGGAGGATGCGGGTGGCGTTGGACAAGGCGCTGCTGGAGGGCGCGGGTTCACCGGCAGCCGAGCAGCGGGAGCGAATCGACGAGCAAGACGGGCGCATCAAGGCGGTAGAGGACCGCGTCGACGCTGTGGAGAAGGACATGGGCAAGGGCCTGTCAGCCGTCCAGGGGGAGATCAAGGCGGTCAGGGGCGACCTCGACAGGGTGGTGCGGCGCATGGCGCAGCCCGAGTCGGGACGGGGCGCTCAGGACGATGGCGAGCCGGAGAGCGAGGCCGGCAAACCCGCTGGGGGGTCCCCGACCAGGCGGGAGTTCCCCGACCTCGTGACCATCGAGCCGGCCGACGACGACGAGGAGGTGTTTGGTGAGGCGTGGCCGCTCATCGTCGAGTGGCGGCAGCTGAAGGAGTCCCACCCGAACCAGGGCAGGGGCTTGGTCTGGCTGACCACCGAGGAGCGGTTCCTGTCGATAGAGCTGGCGCTCCTCGAAGAGCACGGGCTGACCCTGCCCCCGGAGACGTTCCCGCTGCGGGGCCTCGACCGGAGCGGGCAGGTGAACTGGCGCAGGACCGCGCTCTCCGACACGCGGAGGGCGCGGGAGAGGGCCGAGCTTCTTCGGAGGGTGACCTTCGGTCTGTGGCGGTAGCTGCTATCCCGGAACCTGTGAACACTTGCGAAAGAGGTTCATCTGGGGGGTCCTACAAGCCCTTTGCAGGGGTGCTTGGGGCGGTAATAATTGGTGCAGTTTCAGGCTTTTCCAGCGTTTCCCGCCCTAGAAACCTGGGGGTCTTTCCCTCAGCCCGGGATGCACCGAGAGGTCTCCCACGAGGGATCGCTGCCGATGCGGAGTGATAAGTCCTTCGCACGCAGCACGGGCCGACGGACGGAGTGAACTAGCCCTTCGTCCCAGGTCCACGCCAGGCGGTTGGAGTGATAAGTCCTCCTCCCGCCGGGCACACGTCTGACGGATGGGGTTGATCGCCTCATCCGCTGGACACCATGGACGGAGCGTCTTCAACGCTTCGTTCTCAACCAGTCGGTCGGAGTGCGCCCTGCGCCCCGGCCGACTCGACATGCCTGCGGGATGGCTGGCACGCAGCCTTCCCGCAGCTTCGACACGCGCCGGTCTGCGGTTTCAAGCAGGCTGGCCGCTTCACGTCTCGCAGCTTCTCCCCACGGACGATTTGTGCCCTGGGCGAGCTGCGTCTTCGGCACGGCAAGAGATTCAAGCAAGGAGGTAACGCACATGGGATTCTTTCCGACAAGCCTAGGGAGTACCAGTCATGAGCTGCATCTGGTCACCACAACCGGGGGAGACGAGATCGTGGTCGACGCGTACGCGGGGCGGCAGACGGTCGTGACACGAGGCGTGAGCTTCACGCTTCCAAGCCGCGACCGCGCCGTGCTGTGGGTCAATCACGGCCTGGACATCGACGTGGTCCTGCCCATCGTCCGGGGACTGCTCGGCTTTGAGCCGGACACGCCGTTCCACTGGGACATACGCGCCCACGGATATCGCGCCCAGTCCACACACCGGCTCGGCTACCACATCTCGGTTCGCCGGGCTTCGGCATTGGATAAGAGCCGCCACGAGCAGGAGAAGGAGGTACGGACATGACGGAACGGTACACGGGACCCAGCGCAAGGCGGATCGCCGACCTGCTGCCGCACCGGGTCAGCTTCGAGAGGGGTTGGTTCTGGACGACGGCGGTCTGTCACGGCGCTCAGTCGGACGGGCTGGCGTTCCGGCAGCGGCCTGACGGCAACGGCATCGAGGTCAAGTGTCACACCGGGGGCTGCGGTTCCGGCGTGGTGATAACCGAGCTGGAGGAGCTGGTCGGGCTGCCCATCTGGACGGCCTACGAGCCGGTCTCCGACGCGAGGGCCAAGGCCCCGGAGAAGAGGCCGTGGTGGAAGCGCAAGCCGGTCATCGTGGCCGGCGTTGTGGCCCTGGTGGTCGCGGCGCCGCTGCTCACGCTGGACGTCGAGCTCTTCTTCCTCAACCTGTTCGGGCTGGGCATCGGCTGGCTGCTGCTGAGGCGGTTCATGCCCCGGCGTCAGTCAAGGAGGTTCCGGCGCTGACGGCTCGGGCCTCGGCCCCTCACAACCCATTCCCAATCACAAGGGTCGTCTCCATCCGGGGACGGCCCTTCTTCTTTGCCCGCAAGCGGGCGCGGATCGACGGCAACACAAGCAGAAGCACTAAGGAGGTGCGCAATGACGACGGCAACACTGGTAGCAGGCAACCGGACGATGGACACGGAGGCGCGTCCCAGGCGCAGCCTGGAGGAGCTGGTCGACCGGCTCATCGACGCGCTGTTCGCGGCGAACACCGACACCGAGGCGGAGACCCCCAGCGCGACGCGGAGCATCCACGAGGCCCGCAGGCTCAGGCAGGCGGGGGACGTGGATGCAGCGTTGGAGCTACTCGGCGGCGTGAACCCGGCAAGGGCCACGACCAGGGAGGTCCGCTGGGCCTTCTCCGAGTGGAAGGCGCTGGTGAAGCGGCGGTTCGGCAGCGGAGACGCCGCGCTCTACACGCAGGGCGCAGGACGAGCCGCCGCCCTGGTGCCCCAGGGCAACGGGACGCTGGAGGTGGTCGCGGCGCTGGGGATGCGCTGGCGGCCCGGCAAGCTGGTCTCGGAGCGCAGCCTCCGGGGGCTCAGGCCCCTGAACGGAGGCGCGTGATGGTCACGGCCAACGTGGACATCGCGGCGCTGAAGGCCCGCCACGACCTGGGCGACACGGTGGAGGCGGCCGGGGTGCGTCTCAGGGGACGGGGGCGCGTCCGCCAGGGCGTCTGCCCCTTCCACGACGAGGCTGAAGGGTCCTTCACCGTGTACTCCGACTCGGAGCGGTTCTACTGCTTCGGCTGCGGAGAGGGTGGCGACGTGCTGGACTTCGTGCAGAAGTCCGAGGGCCTGTCGTTGCCGGAGGCCATCGCGCGGCTGGACGGCAGCCCAGGGCTTGCGCCCCGGTCTGCTCCCCGTCCAGCCCGGACGCGGCGTCCCGCGTCCGCCGCGCTTCCCCCAAGGGACCCCACGCTGCTCACGGCGGCGGCGCGCTTCTACGCCGGATGTCTCCGGCGTTCCCCAGAAGCGCGGGGGTACCTGGCCTCGCGGGGCGTCGGCCCGGTCGCCGCAGACCGCCTTGGCCTCGGCTATGCGCCGGGCAACGGTCTGCGGCACGCCCTCGAGTCCTACGGCTTCTCCGAGAAGCGCATCAGGGACTCGGGGCTGTTCATGGAGCGTGGCTCCGAGCGGTTCGCCGGCATGGTCGTCGTCCCCGACGCCTCCGGCGGCCTCATCCGCTGGCTGAAGGGCCGGGCCTTGGAACCGGACATCAAGCCCCGGTTCCAGGCCCTCCCTGGTCCCAAGCCGGTGCTCGGACTCGGCAGGCTCGGCCCCGCGCCGCCCTTGGCGGTCGTCACGGAGGGCGTCTTCGACTGGCTCCTCCTCATCGCCTGGGGCCTTCCCTCCTGTGCCGCCCTGGGCACCCAGGGCGTTGAGCGCATCGCCTCGGCTCTGCGCGGCTGCCCCCGCGTCTTCCTCGCCTTCGACAACGACGACGCGGGACGGGAGGCGACGGACGGGCTTCGGCCCCTGCTCGGACGCAGGGCCGCAGCCGTCGCCCTCCCCGAAGGCGTCGGCGACGTGGCCGAGCTCGCGTCCCTTCCCCAGGGGCGCTCCCTCTTCCTCAGCCTGCTCTCGCAGGCCGCCCGCTCAGCCCGCTAGCGGCTCTCCGCCGCTCTCCCGCGGGCTTCGCTCACCCCATCCCACCACCTAGGAGGTCCTATGCCCATTTCACGACGGGCTCTGCCCGCCCACGGATTCCCGTAGGGGGAACCCGCACCGCTCATCACTACAGGAACACGGAAGGAGAATCGAGATGTTCAACAGGAACGGAAACACCAACGGAAACGGCGCCGTCCACGTCAACGGGGCGGCCAAGAACGGCAACGGGCACAAGCCCGACGCCGCCATCATCTCCGAGCACGACCTGCTCTGGGACGCCCTCTCGCCTTCGGTCACGGAGGCGCTCGGTCAGCCCATCGACCCCGAGCTGGTCTCCCAGTTCACGGGGCGCAGCGGCAAGATCTTCAACTACCTCAAGGGCCATGTCGCCATCGAGCAGGCCAACCGCATCTTCGGCTACGGAGGGTGGGGCTACGAGCTGGTCGGAGACGTGACCCTGCGCAGGATCGAGACGGTCAACTCCAGGACAGGCGAGGTGACGGTCACCCAGGGCTACAGCGCCCCGGTGCGGGTCACCGTGGCGGGCGCTCTGCCCCGCACCGACATCGGCGTCCACCCCGTGAAGGACGACACCATCGACGGCCATGACACTGCCATGAAAGGTGCCGTGACGGACGGCATAAAGAGGGCGTTTCGGGGATTCGGCGAGCAGTTCGGCAACAGCTTCTACGGCGATGATTGGCAGCTCGAAAGCGCGCCCAAGCTGGAACGTGTCGCCGCGCCGTCCCAGACCACGGCCGACGGTAACGGCAGGCAGTCCCAGGCCGGCCGCCCGCAGCGGCAGTCCCAGCCTGCGGGTAGCGACGACGCCCAGGCCGCGAAGCTGCGCAAGCGGCTCATCGAGATCGCCCTGGAGCAGGGCTTCGACGAGGACGGCGTGCGCTCCGCCGTCGTCAACCGCACCGGCAAGAGCATCGACGACCTGACGGCCGCCGAGCTCGACCCGCTGGTGGTGGCCGCCCACAACAAGCTGCGGGAGAAGCAGCAGGCCCAGGCCGCCTAGCAGGACCGGGCAAACCGGCTCAACAGAGCGGGGCCGTCTCCTCCGGGGGGCTGCCCCGCTCCTTCATTACAGGAAGGGAGGACACGACCGATGACGACCATGACCGCAACCTACACACCCTGGGGCTGGACCCACGACGTTGAGGAGCTGGCGGAGGGCATTCTGAGGGTCACGACGCCCAGCCACGGCGGGCTGAAGCTCAGCCGGGAGCGTTGGAACGAGCTCCCCGCCTCCGTCCGCGACACGATGCTCACCCCCACCTTCGCCGAGGAGGAATGCGAGGAACCCATCGTGCGGCTGCTCCTGGGCGTCGGCGATGACCGGGACCGGGAGATGGCCCTCATCGTGGCGGACTACTTCGACCGCTACGCTCCCGCGCTCCCCTTCATCCGCCACCACCCGCCGGGCCTCCACTACCACGTCCTCTTCTACTGGGGAGGCTACGGCTCGGACCCCTTCGAGAGGTTCGACACCCGCATCGAGGCCGAGTCCTTCGCGGGCGACGCCGAGCTGGTCCGAGCCAACGGGAGGATGGAGGTCATCGAGTGCACCGACGGGCTCCCGCTATGCACGAGGCGGGGAGGAACGCCATGACCGGACAGATGAACAGCACAACCAACGCTTGCCGCTACTGCGGCGGCCCCGTGGTCAGGCTGCCCAACTGCCGGTGGTGCGGGATGGTCATCTCCACCATCGGCGAGACGATGGACTGGCTAGCGGGAGAGGAGGAAACGAACCATGACCACGACGACACGGGACAGGCCCCGCAGCCTGCCCAGCACGACCACCAAGCTGAAGACCGAGTTCGGCAGCCTCTTCGTCACCGTCTCGGTTGACGAGGACGGCGAGCCCTTCGAGGTCTTCGGCTTCCTCGGCAAGGGCGGCAGCTTCCAGCACGGCGTTACCGAGCTGGCCTGCCGCCTGATCTCCCTCCACCTTCGCCGGGGCACACCGCTGGCCGAGGTCATCGACCAGTGCCAGGGCATCCAGGAGATGCAGCCCTTCTGGAACAAGCTGGACGACGGCGGGAGCGTCGCAGTCCACGGACTCGGCGACGGCATAGCCCACATCCTCAAGGCACATCTCCGGGCCAGGGAGGAGCGGGGGGCGGAGCAGGAGACGGACATCAAGGTTGCCGCATGACCATCCATCCACAGGACACAAGGAGGCAGAGACGATGACAAGCACGACAGACATCGACAGGGCGGAGGTCTTCTCCCGCCCTTCGGCAAGGTTCGACGGCGACGGCAACATCGAGGTGCGGGCATCGGCGGCCCTGGGCTGCCGCCGCGCCCTCTGGTACGCCGCGACCGGATACGAACCCACCAACCCACCCAGCGACGACTCGCTCACGGCGATGGAGGCGGGCAACGCCCTTGAACCGGTGGTGGTGCGGGCGATGGCGCGGGCTGGCTGGAAGGTCGCCCCCGCCGACTCCCGGAACCCGAAGCAGGTGGCGGTGAAGGTCGGCCCGAACATCCTGGTGACCGGCCACCCGGACGGGACGGTGCGGTTGCCCCTGACGGGAGACGAGGCCCCACCTCAGATCTTCCTCTTCGAGGGGGAGCCGGAGACACCCGCCTACGGCGACCCGATGGTCGTCGAGATCAAGACGCGGGGGCCGGATGCCTTCAAGCGTTGGCAGACGCTGGGGGCCGAGCGCAGTCACCCGGGGGCGGTGGCCCAGGCCGCCTTCTACACCCTCGGCGAGTTCGGGGAGATGCGGCCCGTCGTCATCGCCACGATGGACACGGGCAACCGCACCTGGGACTGGGAGCGCATACCCGCCGACCGCCTGGAGCGGTCCCTGCAGGACGCCTGCGCATGGCTCGGCGAGCTGGGCGCGCACCACGTCCAGAACGGGCCGGACCCCGACGCCCTGCCGGAGCGGGACTTCACCGCCTCAAGCTGGCAGTGCAGGTCGTGCCCCTTCCTGGCCGTCTGCCTGCCGGGAATGGCGGAAGACGACGGGACCGACGAGACGGCGGAGACCGAGGGAAAGGAGGTGACGGACGAGGAGGCGAACGACGCTGTGGCAGCCTACGCGGAGGCCCAGGACTCCATCAGGGAGCCGGAGAAGGCCAAGCGCGCCGCGCTGGACACCCTGAAGGCGTGGATGCGCCGACAGGGGGACTCCAAGGCGACGGTGGGAGACCGGACGGTCACGCTGGTCAGCTCGACCAGGTACTCGGTCAACCACCGCAGGCTCAACGAGGCGCTCGACCCTGAGACCCGGGCCGAGATCGTGACGGAGAGCGAGTCGGAGTACGTCAGGGTCAGCTAGACGCTCCTTCATTGGAGCGCATTGCGGTGCCGCTGCCCCGCGTTACATCGACGGACACAGGAGGGTTCTGATGAACGTCGAAGCGATAATCCGGGGGCTGCGAACCAGCCTGCCGGACATCTTCAACTGCACCGAAATGCCGAGCGGGTCGGTGCGGGTACGGACTCGGCTGACCTACCCCGACGGCACTATGGTCGATCTCTTCCTCATGGGAAGGGACGATGGGGCCGTCGTCGTCACCGACTACGGCGACACGATTGGTTGGCTCCGAATGCAGTCCGTCAGGGGCCTCACCAGAGGTCAGAACAGGAAGATAGCCCGGGTGTGCCAGAGCCTGAACGTGGCGAGAACGCAGAACCGGGTCACGGTGATTGCTCGGGACTCCCAAGCGCTCAGCGAACCGGTTGCCAGGGTTGCGCAGGCTGCGGTCCTGATTTCGCACATCGGGTTCAGCTAGACGCTCCTTCATTGGAGCGCAGGACGGGGCCGTCCTTCCTTCTACAGGGGGCGGCCCCGCCTTCGTTCAAGACGGGTGCGGGGAAACCGCGCCACACCCAATCCGAAAGGAGACTCGAATCATGGCACGGACGATCAACAAGGTAACGCTGGTGGGCAGGGTCGGCACCGACCCCGAGATGACCTACACGCCGAACGGCACCGCCGTCACCAAGCTGCGGCTGGCGACCGACCGCTACCGCAGGGATGGCGAGGATGAGACCGACTGGCACAACGTCGTGGTCTGGAGCAACACGGCCGAGGCGGTGAACCAGTACGTCCAGAAGGGCCAGCGCATCCTCGTCGAGGGCCGCCTGGTGCAGAACACCTGGCAGACCGAGGACGGCCAGCACCGCTCCCGCACCGAGGTGCACACCCAGGAGGTCGTGTTCCTCGACTCCAACGGCAACGGCAACGGGCACGAGGAGGACTCCCCCTTCTAGCCCGCCAAAGCCACAACCTCATAGCCGACGCCGGCTTTCCGAGCCGGGCGCAGTACCACGGGGCCGCTCCACCTACAGGGGGCGGCCCCGCTTCTGTTGTAACCGCTAAGCAAGGAGGCCGGCATGACCCGTAAGAAATCCCTCGACAAGGACGCCGTTCTGCTGAACGCGCTGCGCATCAACCTGAGCCTGCTGGGGGAGATCGCCATGCGCTACGAGGTGGAGACCCAGCCGGTACGCCCGGACCACCCGCCCTCGATCATCACGCCCAAGGACGTTCACACGCTGCTGGGACCGGAGATGTCCAAGCTCGCCCAGGAGCAGCTCAGGGTGCTGCTGCTCGACATCAAGAACAACGTGGTGGGTCAGAGGGTCATCTACCAAGGCAACGTCAACTCGGCCGAGGTCAGACCAGCCGAGGTGCTGCGCCCCGCCGTCGTCGAGGCCGTTCCCAACATCATCGTCAGCCACAACCACCCGTCCGGCGACCCCACGCCCAGCCCGCAGGACTTGGCCTGCACCAGGGAGCTATCCCAAGCCGCCAAGCTCCTGGGCGTCGAGCTCCTGGACCACGTCGTCATCGGCGAGAACCGGTTCGTCAGCCTCAAGGACCGGGGCCTGATGTCCTGACGGCCGATGCCGCCAGGCTCTCACGTGGGGGCATCGTCCCCGCGCATCTCCTCAGCACAGCACAACAAGGAGGTGCATCATGCTCCAGACCCACGTCATAGACCCCGAGGACCTGTTCACCATCTCGGCAGGCGGGTTCTCGGCCACCGCCGACGCCTTCGCCCGCGACGAGGCCACCGACGGCCTCTGGTTCGTCTCGATGGTCGGCTCCCAGACGGCGCTGAAGGCGATCTGGGCGTCGCTGCTCAAGCAGCCCCCGGATACCGCTCACATCATCAGGGGCGCGGACGGGATGGCGCTCACGGGCGGTTACCAGCGCTGCGTCATCCCCTACGAGACCATCGGCACATGGACGACGAAGATCGCCCGCCTGCCCGCCACCGGAGGCTGGCACGCATTGGTCTACACCAAGACCGCCGAGTACGCCCACGAGAAGGACAGCTTCCTCCTGCTGGCCCAATCGCAGGAGGAGGCCCCGGCGCTCCATCACCGCTTCCTGGACAAGCGCAGCCCGCTGCCGCTCCACGACTCCTGGGCCGGATGGCTCTGGGAGCGGGGCATCTTCGAGGGGGAGATAGTTCCCCTCCAGTCGGTCGGCATCCGTGCCTACCGGTGCTCCCCCAACGCCAAGAAGCTCCGCGAAGACCTGTCCGCCGCCGTTGCGTCGGGCAGTCTCACCCTTCCCAGGGAGGAGACCGCGGTAGGGGCGACGCCATGATCGGCTACCGCTACGACGACGGCGGGCGTGCGACGTCGGGATTCCGGGGCAAGACCGGCGACTGCGTCGTCCGCGCCATCGCCATCTGCGCCAACGAGGACTACCGCGCCGTCTACCGGACGATGGCCGAGCACATGAAGCGCAATGGCTACGCCGCCAGCGGCAACGCCTACGCCACACGGGAGCGCAACCGCAAAGCGCCCCGCCGCCGTGGACAACTCACCGCCCGGCGCGTCCAGGACCGCGTACTCGAAGCCTACGGCTTCACGAAGGTCCGCCTGCCGGCGGGAGAGCGGCCCACGTTCACCGAGGCGCACCACCGGTACGGCGACTGCATCGTCAATACCACCAAGCACGTTGCGGCCCTCGTGGGCGGCGCCCTCCGGGACACCTTCGACGGCCGCACCTACGAGTGGGAAGCGGAGACACGCGAACGCAAGGCCCAGTCCGTCTGGGTCAGGCTCCAGACGACACAAGAGTAAGCACGAAAGGAGAGACGACATGAGACTGGCTGCACAGGCGAAAGGGGGCTACTACCCGACTCCCGAGCGGGTGGTGGACCTGATCGCCGAGCTGATACACACCCCGTCCGGCTACTACCACCGGGCGCGGGAGACCATCCGTATCCTCGACCCCTGCTGCGGGGGCGGGGACGCGCTCCAGAGGCTGGCCGAGAACCTCGACCGGCCCAACTCGATGTCCATCGAGACCTACGGCGTGGAGCTGCACAAGGACCGGGCGCAAGAGGCCGAGAACCGGCTGCACCGCACCCTGGCCTCGGACCTGTTCGCCACGTCGATTGCGAACGGGGCCTTCGGCCTGTTGCTGCTCAACCCGCCCTACGACCACGACTCGGAGGACAAGCGGACGGAACACGCCTTCCTGACCCACACAACACGCTACTTGGCCGAGAGCGGCCTGCTGGTCTTCATCGTCCCCAGGCAGCGCCTCGCGGTCTCGGCCCGCTATCTCTCCACCCACTACGGGCGGTTGCGGTGCTGGGCCTTCCCGGACCCGGAGCGAGAGGACTTCGACCAGGTGGTCTTGATGGGCTACCGCAAGGAGGACCCCGTTCCCGACGCTGCGGCCGAGAGCATGGTCGTCGAGTGGTCGATAGGGGAACCGGAGCCGCTGCGCTCCAGCCGTGACCCCTACGCCTACGGAGAGTACACCCCCGCCACGTTGCCCAGCGGCGACGTGCTGTTCACCACCCGCACCGTCGATCCCGTCGCCGCGGCGACCGAGGCGAGGCGGTCGGGGCTGTGGACGAACACGGACATCACCGACACCCTCTGGCCCCACGGGGACGCCCGCACCCGCCCGCTGATGCCTCTGCGAAGAGGCCACATCGCCATGCTGGTGGCGGCGGGCTTCCTCAACAACCTGGTCCTCGAGGGCGACGGGCGGCGCAAGCTGGTCAAGGGGCGCACCTCGAAGGAGATGGAGCTGGTGGAGGACTCCCCGGAGAAGGAGGTCCACCGCGAGAAGCTCAGTACCACGGTGATCGCCCTCGACCTGGACGACGGGGTAATCGAGGACATCGCCGCCTAGCTCGGACGCCATTCAACACACCCTCTATAGGGAAGGAGAAGCAAGATGCAGACGCAGACCATCATGGTCATGGAACCCTGCTCGCGGTGCGGGCAGTCGATCGCTCCCGGCGAGCCCGCCATGCAGACCGCCTCGGTGGACCTGGACGAGTACGGCAGGGCCGTCTCCTCGCCGGTGAAGTCCTACCACCTCAGCGGACGCTGCTACGAGGACCACAGGGCCGCAGAGAAGGCCCGCAGGGAGTCCCCGAAAGCCGCATAGACCCGCTTTGAGGAGCGGCTCCTGTGCCGCTGCCGTACTCGCCGAATCAACAACCCCATCAACGGAAGGAGTTTGAACCATGCCACGACCAACGAAGTGGGACCGTGAGATAGCCGACGCCGTGTGGGCCAGGCTCCAGGAGCTGGCCGACGCCAACGGCCAGACATCGCCACGTGCATTCGTGGCGGCCGTCCGGAAGGACGCCACCGCCCTCGTTGAGGCACTCATCGAGGACGCCATCAAGCACCACGAAGCAAGCGCCGACGACGAACCCTGGGACGACGACGCTGTGCTGCCGCCGGAAGTCGAGCGGCAGATCGCCGGAGCCAATCGGAACGACGACCTGGCGCTCCGCGACAGCGGGTACTAGCCATGCTCATCAAGCAATGGCTCCTGTCCGCACACGCCGACCACGAGGACGACGATGCCACGGAAGGCGTCGACGACCTCGCATCGCAGCTTGAGGAGCTCTGCTCCCACTACGCAGCTGAGTACGGCCTGCGCATCTACTACGAGGACCTGGGCGAGACGCCGAACGAAGGAAGGAGTTGAACCATGGCCAGCATCAATAAGGCGCCAGGCCACGACCAGGTACGCTGCGAGGTGTGCCTCGCCCACGACAGGGCCACAGAGAAGGCCCGCAGGGAGGCGTTGCTCGCCGCATAGACGGCTCCTGCGCGGGGCCGCATTTCGAGGACCGCTCGCGGCGGCCTCGCACACTCAACTATCGCCTGGGGACGTTTCCAGGAACCCGCACCTAGAAACGTCCCCCTCCGGGGGCGTGGTGCGTCCCGGTTCCGGCGTCGTCCACCAGAGACGCAAGGAAAGGAGACGCCGAATGAACCTCGGAGAGTTCATCGACAAGTTTAAGGAGGCCATCGCCCGGCGGGTGGTGGAGTCCTACCCGCCGCTCTACCGGCCCTCGGAGAACGGCGGCATCCTCCCCCGCCTGCTCCGCAGGCCCCTGGGTGCGCAGGCCGACGCCATCAGGGGCGCGGCCCTCTCGCTGGAGGCCCACCGGGGCACGACCGTCGTCGGGGAGATGGGCACGGGCAAGACCTTCATCGGAGCGGCCGCCGCGCACATGGCGGGCTTCAAGAAGGTGCTGGTGCTCTGCCCGCCCCACCTGGTTCCCAAGTGGAAGCGGGAGGTGGAGATGACGGTGCCCGGCGCAAGGGCCGTCATCGTCACGTCCATCACCGACCTGGAGAGGCTGCGCTTCTCCATCGGCCCAGGCCCGCTGTTTGCGGTGATGAGCCGGGAGCGGGCCAAGCTGTCCTACCGCTGGATGCCCGCCGTCATCTACAGGTGGGCGACGTCCAGGGGCAGGCTCATCAGGGAGGAGGAGACGGGCGAGCCGTTCAAGGTTCCCTGTTGCCCCATCTGCACAGCGCAGATCGTCGACAAGGACGGCGTGCCGCTTACCCACAAGGACCTGAACCGCAGGAAGCACACCTGCGCCGACTGCGGTTCCCCCCTGTGGCAGGCCGACAGGACGGGCCCGGCCCGCTACCCG
>DAOUJH010000009.1:0-53893 GCA_034422935.1 Dehalococcoidia bacterium
CCCTCTTCCGATGAGTCCATCCTTGCCGGAATGAGGCGTCCGATTATCACGTTCTCTTTGAGGCCCAGCAACGGGTCTGTGGTGCCATGAACCGCGGCTTCAGTCAACACGCGGGCCGTCTCCTGGAACGAAGCCGCCGCCAAGAAGCTCTCCGTGTTCAACGAGGCGCGGGTCACCCCGAGTAGAACGGTGCTGGCCGTAGCCGGCTCTCCGCCTTCCGCCAGCACTTTTGCATTTATGTCCTCAAAGGCAAACCAGTCTACCATCTCACCGGGCAAGAGCTCCGTGTCTCCGGGAGCGTCGACTCTCACTTTGCGAAGCATCTGCCGTACGATGATCTCGATATGCCTGTCATCGATGGTGATGCCTTGAGTTCTGTAAACAGCCTGCACTTCTGAGACCAGGTGACGCTGGGTGGCGTCCTTGCCCAGGATGCGGAGGATGTCCTGGGGGTTGAAGGGGCCAGAGGTCAAAGGTTCTCCGGCATGCACCTCCTGGCCGTCCTGCACAATGAGATGCGCTGAGTGCGCCACAAGGTACTCCCGCTGCTCATGTTCTTCCCAAGCGATGGTGATTTTCTTGCTCCGCTTGCTAAGGGAGACGCGACCGGAAATGCTGGCCAACATCACCTCTGCCGTGTCATCTTTCTCCGAGGTCTCTTCTCCCCCCTTGGGGCGCGCTAAAGGCAAGCCAGCTTGTATCCAGTCGCCGTTCTCTACGACCGGGATATACCCCCTGGGTGGAGAGAACTCTTCCTGGAACTCCTCTGAATTCACCACGCGAATGCGCCTGCCTTCAAGGTCTTCATCCACCTCCACTTTGCCATCTATTTCGGAAAGGAGAGCCATTCCCCTGGGGGAGCGAGCTTCAAAGAGCTCCTCCACCTTGGGCAGACCGCTGGTGATGTCAATACCGGCGACACCGCCAGTGTGGAAGGTGCGCATGGTGAGCTGGGTACCCGGCTCGCCGATACTCTGCGCCGCTAAGATGCCTACGGCCTCACCAAGGAGCACCTCTTTGCCGGTGGCGGGGCTCCGTCCATAGCACATCCGGCAGAGGCCGCGCCTAGAGTCACAGGTCAGCGGCGAGCGTACGCGAACACGCCCCATGGACGCGTCTACTACAGCCTGGACGTTTTCCTCATCCAATTGAACGTTGAAGTCCATGATTACTTCACCGGTATCGGCATCGGCAATAGGAGCAGCAGTGTACCTACCAACCAATCGATTTCTCAAAGGCGGAGCCATTGTGTTGTCGGGTTCCGCTTCAAGCCATATGCCTTCGGTGGTATCGCAATCCTCTTCCAGGATGATCACTTCCTGGGCAATATCTATTAGCCTGCGCGTCAGGTAGCCGCTTTCGGCTGTCCGTAGAGCCGTATCGGTTAGGCCTTTGCGGGCGCCGTGGGTGGATATGAAGTACTCTCGCACGCTCAGTCCATCCCGGAAGCTGGATTTGATAGGCAAGTCTATGATTCTGCCCCTGGGGTTGCTCATAAGGCCACGCATGCCGGCCATTTGCTTGATCTGAGCCAGGTTACCCTTTGCTCCTGAGTCGGCCATCATGTAAATACCGCCGTAGGTGGGCAGGACCTCGCTTATCAGGTCGGTCATCTGATCGCTTGCTTTCGTCCAGATGGACACCGCTTTGTTGTATCGTTCGTCCTCTGTGATGAGTCCGGCAAGGTACTGATCTTCCAACTCCTCGACCTGCTGGTCGGCGGCTTCTATAAGCTCCTGCTTCTTGGCAGGAACCTCAATATCGCTGATGGCTATGGTAGCTCCGGATTGGGTGGCGTAATGGAAGCCCAAGCGCTTGATTGAATCCAGAATGGGCGCGGTTCTATCATTACCCAAGTTTTGATAGCACTCAGCAACAAGGTTGCTCAACCCCTTGGAATCCATTACATGGTTCTTGAAGCCTATCTCCGCTGGGAGAATCTCATTGAAAATAATACGGCCGCTAGAAGTCTTGACCCAGCCGCCTTCAATCTCCGTATCTTTCATGGCGATCTCTTCTCTGAGACCAACCAGGCCATGGTCGTAAGCCAGTCTCGCCTCTTCCCTAGAGTGATACCTCTTTTCTCCTCCCGTGCCATTCGGCTCTATCTGCGTCAGATAGTAGCAACCCAGCACTATGTCCAGAGTGGGTGAGACTATAGGTTCGCCGGAGCGTGGCGAGAGCATGTTCTTGCTGCTCATCATAATATGCTGAGCTTCACGCACTGCTTCCCTGGAAAGGGGAACGTGGACGGCCATCTGGTCGCCGTCAAAGTCCGCGTTGAACGCAGTACAGACCAACGGGTGTATCTCAATTGCGCTCCCTTCAATGAGAACAGGCTGGAAGGCTTGAATACCCAAGCGGTGCAGCGTGGGGGCGCGGTTGAGCAATACGGGCCGGTCCTTGATAACGTCTTCCAGAATATCCCAGACCTCAGGTCTGACGCGTTCCACCATGCGCTTTGCGCTCTTGATATTGTGAGCATGGCCCTCTAATACAAGGCGGTTCATTACAAACGGCTTGAACAACTCCAAAGCCATCCTCTTTGGCAGGCCGCACTGATGCATCTGCAGCTCCGGGCCAACCACAATGACGGAGCGTCCGCTGTAATCCACGCGCTTGCCCAAGAGGTTCTGCCTGAACCTGCCCTGCTTACCTCGCAATAGGTCTGACAGCGACTTGAGCTTATGGTTGTGGCTGCCGGATATGGCGCGTCCGCGTCTCCCGTTGTCTATAAGGGCGTCCACGGCCTCCTGAAGCATGCGCTTTTCATTTCTTACAATAATCTCCGGCGCACCCAGATCCAACAATCTTCGTAGACGGTTGTTCCGGTTGATAACACGCCGGTAGAGGTCGTTCAGATCGCTGGTGGCGAACCGTCCGCCGTCCAACTGAACCATTGGTCGCAGGTCGGGTGGAAGCACTGGCAGGACAGTAAGGATCATCCAATCCACCTTGTTTTCACTCTTGCGGAACGCCTCTACAACGCGCAGGCGTTTGATGGCCTTCTTCCGGCGCTGGCCGGCGGTGGAGCGAACCTCATTCTGCAAGGACTCATTGAGGTTGTCCAAATCAAGAGCCTGCAGAATCTTGAGGATAGCCTCCGCACCCATACCGGCATCAAAAACGTCCGCGAACTGTTCTCGCATCTCTCTGTATCTGTTCTCAGTGAGAAGCTGCAACTGCCTGAGGTCTTCCAGGTCGTCTATCCTGGATTGGAATTCATCCTGGATGCGCTCCTTAGCGCTCTCAAACCTCCGCGCAGCTTTGCCCGCAGGAGTTTCGGTCTCCGCCTCTTCGGATGTAGACGCTTCTTGAGACTGATCCTCTTTCTGCTCTTCCACGGACGCCTCAGCAGCGGCAACCTCCTCGTCCCTTGCCTTTTGAATCTTCTCCAGCTCGGTGTCTTTGTCAGCTTTAAGCTGCTCCAATAATCGCTCACGCGCCTCTTCGTCCACGGAGACAACAACGTACTGCGCAAAGTAAAGGACGCGCTCCATATTTCTGGGGGAGAGGTCCAGGAGCAGACCAAGACGGCTGGACGTACTCTTGGAGAACCAGATGTGCGCCACGGGCGCGGCGAGTTTGATGTGTCCCATACGCTCACGGCGGACCTTGGCGCGGGTAACCTCAACTCCGCATCTGTCGCAAATCACTCCCTTATAACGGATCTTCTTGTACTTGCCACAGAAGCACTCCCAATCCTTGGTTGGTCCGAATATCCTTTCGTCAAAGAGGCCGTCTTTCTCAGGCCGGAGGGTCCTGTAGTTGATTGTCTCCGGCTTGGTCACTTCTCCGTACGACCAACTCATTACCTGATCAGGTGAAGCCAGCGAGATTCTAATGGAATTGAAACCGGCACTTTGTACCATGCTTTCCAGTCTCCTTGATGTAATGGGCTCTAATGCGTTCCAGCCCTCTAAACCCTCTAGACTCTGCCCTTAGGCATATCCGGTATCTTCTTTAGCTAACGCCATCTTCCTGGGACTCGCCCTCTTCCGAGGGAGCCTCTTGTTCAGACTGCTCAGATTCTTCCGAGGAAGCGTTGTCTTCTACCATCGCCTGACCATCTTCGGAAGGTGCGCTGTCCACCGAAGGCTCCTGAGCATCAGACTGCTCAGATTCTTCCGATGGAACGTTGTCTTCTACCATCGCCTGACCATCTTCAGAAGGTGCGCTGTCCACCGAAGGCTCCTGAGCATTTGCATGGGAGTCTTCGCTTTCCAGGGCGATTGGGCCTACGGAAGGAGGGTCAAATTGAAAACCAACGCCCTCATCCACGCCGGAAGACCAGTCGATCCCATCTTCGGCGCCACTGAGAAGCTCCACGGACAGACCCAAGCTCTGCAACTCCTTGAGCAGAACGTGGAAAGATTCAGGCACACCGGGCTGAACAATGTCTTCCCCTTTTACTATGGACTCGTAGGTCTTGACGCGGCCAACCACGTCATCCGATTTGACGGTAAGTATTTCCTGGAGGTTATGGGCGGCGCTATAAGCTTCCAGGGCCCACACCTCCATTTCGCCGAATCGCTGGCCGCCGAACTGGGCCTTGCCGCCCAAAGGCTGCTGGGTGATCAGAGAATACGGGCCGGTGGACCTGGCGTGAATCTTGTCTTCCACAAGATGAATGAGCTTCATCATGTAGATGTAGCCCACCGTCACCGGATGATCGAAAGGCTCGCCGCTGCGCCCATCGTAGAGCACCGATTTGCCGAAGATGGGCGGCACCTTTGTGCCCTCTATGCTGAGAGCGCGTACGCGAGCCACAATCTCCTCATGCTCCATTTGGGAAGCGTCGATGCCCACCTCTTCTTTGAGCCAAAGCCTAAGGCATGCTTCAGCAGCAACTCCTGCTTTTTCTTCATTGAACAGGTCTTTGGCGTCATATCCGCGTTCGCCAAGCCAGTTTTGCAGCTTGGCGTCTGCCGTAGTTCCGTTTGAACTGCCGTTTCCACTGTATCCATTGCTAGAGACGGCGCCGGAGCGCTGGAAGAACCAAGCCCGGGCCAGGGCGTCTTGAATCCTGGCGTCTTGAGCACCGTCAAAAACCGGGGTTACCGCCGAGAAATTGAGGGTCTTAGCCGCCCAGCCCAGATGCGTCTCCAGCACCTGGCCAAGGTTCATTCTGGACGGGACGCCAATGGGGTTTAGAATAATGTCCACGGGGGTGCCGTCCGGTAGAAACGGCATATCTTCAACCGGCAGAATGCGCGAGATGACTCCCTTGTTGCCATGACGGCCCGCCATCTTGTCGCCCGCGGCGACCTTGCGGGTCTGAGCCACCCAAACCCTGACCAGCTTGTTGACGTTGGGCGGCAGATCATCCTTGTTCTCTCTTGTAAGCACCTTGACGTCGATGACTTTGCCCCGCTCGCCGTGGGGGACGCGCTTGGAGTTGTCCTTGACGTCGCGGGCCTTCTCTCCAAAGATGGCGCGCAGCAGCTTCTCTTCCGCAGTGAGTTCCGTCTCACCCTTGGGAGTTATCTTCCCAACCAGTATGTCGCCAGAGTCAACTTCCGCGCCTACAAGCACGACGCCTTCTTCATCCAGGTTGCGCAGGCTGTCTTCACCCACATTTGGAATATCCCGGGTTATCTCCTCCGGACCAAGCTTGGTGTCCCTAGCCTCTTCCTCGTACTTTTCGATATGGATGGAGGTGAACTTGTCCTCTTCAAGAAGCCGTTCGCTGATGATAATGGCATCTTCGTAGTTGTAGCCTTCCCAGCTCATAAACGCGACCAGCACGTTTTGTCCCAGCGCCAGATCGCCGTGCTCAGTGGAGGAGCTGTCCGCCAGGGGGGCGCCTACACGGACAACGTCGCCCTTATTGACGATGGGACGTTGAGACATGCAGGTGCCCTGATTGCTGCGCACGAACTTATAAATCGGGTGAGTGTGCTCTTTGCCTTCTGCGTCCGTTACCACAATGCGGTCGCCGGAGACGGAGGTGACTATGCCGTTGCAGCTAGCGAGCACAACCTGGCCTGAGTCGGCGGCGACGCGCCTCTCCATGCCAGTGCCTACAATGGGTGCTTCCGGCTTTATCAGGGGCACAGCCTGCCTCTGCATGTTAGAGCCCATCAAGGCGCGGTTTGCATCGTCGTGTTCCAAGAAGGGAATGAGGGCGGTGGAAACACTGACTATCTGCATAGGCGATACGTCCATGTAATCCACCTGTTCCGGTGGCTCCATAGCGAACCTCTCACCCTGCCTGATTTCAATCCTGCCCTCAACAAACTGACCTTTTTCGTCCAGGGCAGTGTTGGCCTGAGCGATAACGTAATCCTCCTCCTCGTCGGCGTCCAAATAGCTGACCTCTCCTTCTTGCAAAGAGACAAAGGCGCGCACAGGTATCATGCGCTCTGGTATGGACTTTAGTTTAGCCGCCGCGGGCCTGGTAATAGCGCGACCGGCTCTCACTATGACCTTGCCATCTTCACCCTTGATGTCCTCCCTGGCAATATGTCTTGCAAGGTCGTCCGAGTTGCTGGGTATTTCATGGAACACCTTTCGGTATGGCGTCTCTATAAAACCAAATTCGTTGGTCTTGGCATAGGTGGCCAGAGAGCCCAGCAATCCAATGTTGGGACCTTCAGGAGTCTCTATGGGACAGATGCGGCCGTAATGGGAATGGTGCACGTCACGCACGTCGAATCCTGCCCGCTCCCGCGAGAGGCCGCCGGGCCCCAGTGCGGAAAGACGTCTTTTGTGTGTCAGCTCAGCGAGCGGGTTGGTCTGGTCCATAAACTGCGAAAGCTGGGAACCGCCAAAGAACTCTCTAATAGCGGCAACAATGGGCCGTACGTTCACCAGCGCACTGGGTGTGGCCTGCTCAGGATCGTTGATAGTCATCCGTTCCTTGACCACGCGCTCCATGCGCACCAGTCCAACGCGAAGCTGGTTCTGTATGAGCTCGCCTACGGCCCGAACGCGCCTGTTCCCCAAGTGGTCTATGTCATCCACGCGCTGACGGCCGTTGTTGATCTGCACCATAGCGCGCACAACGGAGATTATGTCCTCCCTGGTCAGCGTTCTCTTGTCCTGGGGAATATCTAACTTTAAACGACCGTTCAGCTTATACCGCCCCACTTTGCCCAGATCATAGCGACGGGGGTTGAAGAAAAGATTGTCCAGCAGAGCCTGGGCATTCTCCAAACTGGGGGGCTCCCCGGGTCTGAGATGCTTGTAGAATTCCAGAAGCGCTTCTTCCTTGCTTTTGACACTGCTGTCGCGATCCAACGTGGTCTGGATGAAGCGGCGGTCCGGATGGTCGTCCACGTCCTTGAAGATGCTAAGCAGCTCTTTGTCGCTGGAAATGCCAATAGCCCTGAGAAGTGTGGTCACCGGTATCTTCCGCTTACGGTCCACTTTGACCGATACAACGTCTTTGTTGCTGGTATCGAACTCAAGCCAGGCGCCGCGGTAGGGGACAAACTTCGCCATGGCCAGGATGCGTCCGGTGGCGGCATCCTCCTCCGTGGTGAAGTAGACGCCCGGGGAGCGCACCAACTGGCTGACCACAACGCGCTCCGCGCCATTGATAACAAAGGTGCCGTTGGAAGTCATTATTGGGATGTCGCCCAAGAAGAGCTTCTGCTCCTTTTTCTCATCCGTGTCTTTCACAGTCAGCCTGGCAGTGACGTACATGGGAGCGGAGTAGGTAACCTCTCGCTGGCGGCATTCCTGCTCGGAATACTTCGGCTCTTGGAACTCGTGGTCGACAAAGTCGAGCTCGAAGCGTCCCCCGGTAAAGTCCTGGATGGGAGAAACCTCCCTGAACAGCTCCCTTAGGCCCTCTCCCCTGAACCAGTTGAATGATTCAATCTGGATCTGGATGAGGTTGGGTACGTCCAAGACCTGAGGGGTGTGTGCGTAAGACTTCTGCGCCGGCGCAAGGGAAACTGTGGGAACAGAGGCCAAATCAACCATGTGGCTTCACTCTCCTTAACAAAGACAAAAAGACCCCGTTGCTCTCAAAAAGAGAGAAAGAGGCCTATATCCGATGGATTCCGTGGATTTCAAGAAGGGACTTATGGATCATGCGCAGACCCAATTAAGCATACTAACACTACCTTGTAGCGCTTGTCAATAGGGGTGGCGGCTACAATGCACAATGCTCATAGCCACCACCCGTTTTAGTCAGAACTTAGCGATCTCGGTTAAGAGCCTGCTCTCGTCAGGTGTGGAAGATCACTCGTCATCATCAAGGTCAGTATCAGGCATGAGCACGAACTCGGGGTACGATTCCATTCCCAGCTCTCCGGCGTCCTGCCCCAAGCGCTCGACATCGCGTGAAACCCGCACGCCCACAGTCCGCTCGATCAGCTGCCACACTACCCAAGATACCGCGAACACGAATGCTCCTATAGACAGCACACCCAGCAGCTGTATGTGGATCTCCGCTCCTCCGGCTATGCTGGCGGCAAGAGTGCCCCATATACCGGCGAACAGGTGAGCGGGCACCGCGCCGACCACGTCGTCGAGCTTGACCTGCTCCAGGAGCTTTAGTCCAGCGACACAGACAGCACCGCCAATAGCTCCGATTATCACCGCCCAGAGATGGCCGGGTATGCCGATGACAGGCTCGGCAATGTAAGGGGCCGCCGTGATGGATACGAGACCAGCAATTGCGCCGTTAAGGCCGGCGAACAGGTCGATGCGTCCAAGAAGCGGCCGCGAAATGGCCAGGGCCGTTATGACACCGGCCGCCGCCGCCAGGTTAGTGTTGACCAGCACGATGCTCATGGCCACCGCGTCTAGGGCGCTACCCAGCGCCAGCTGGGAACCGCCGTTGAACCCGAACCAGCCGAACCAAAGGATGAGGACGCCCAGGGTCACAACCAGGATGTTTGAGGGCGGTGTTGCTCTGACCGTTCCGTCACGGCGGAACTTGCCCAGCCTGGGCCCAAGGACCAATATCCCCGCAAGCGCGGCCCAGCCTCCGGTGCTGTGCACTATGGTCGAACCCGCAAAGTCCGTGAAACCGAGCTCGCTGAGCCATCCGCCTCCCCACGTCCACGCGCCCACGACGGGGTAGACGATAGCCGTCAGGATAAGCGTAAACAGGAAGAACGACCACATCTTGACCCGCTCGGCCAGGGCGCCTGAGACTATCGAAGCCGCAGTGGCGACGAAGACCATCTGGAAGAACCAGTCCGACATAACGGAGTATCCGGCGCTCTCCTCTAGTACGGTGGCGGTGGCCGTAGCAACCGCATCGTCCGCCGCTCCTAAGAGAGCCACTTCTGCAGACGACGGCAGGTACATGAACCCGGGCGTACCAATTACGCCTCCCAGGGTCTCGCCGTACATGAGGTTGTAGCCGATGAAGAAGTAGGCAAGACCGGCGATAGAGTAGAGCCCGATGTTCTTCAAACAGATCATGGACGCGTTCTTGGTGCGAACAGAGCCGGACTCCAGCATGGTGAATCCGGCGCACATCCACATGACCAGAACACCCCATATAAGGAACGCGAAAGTGTTAAAGACAAAAACCGATTCCTGGTCGACTCCTGCCGCATGGGCTACGACAGGACGGGCCATGAATACGAGAGCGGAAGCTATGCCCGTTGCCGCCAGGATGGCAGCAGGGCGGCGATGAGACAGAACACTCAACAGCATCGACACGGCTATCCCTCCTCCGGGCGTATTGGGAACTGGTATCAATACGCCAAAGCTTGCAGGGTAGTCTATCACTATCTGCTTGCCGTGTTGCAAGTCTCTCGGAAACAGGCGGGAGGGAGCGCGCCGGCTCTGTAGCGCATCTAGCTGCGCAGCGTGTTATTGACCTCTTTACTTGCCCTTATGCATAATGCCACTTAACTGGAGGAGGGGGTATTGGAACATGATTGAATGGCTTGGCATCAGCCACCTTTTCGAGCTTTCCGGTACGGAAGCGATTGCAGGATTCTTCACCCCGCTGGCAATCTTTGCCGTGTTCTTCCTGGCACAGATCATCCTGCCGGCAAGGCGGGTTACCGGCTACGTCGTCGATGAGAAGACCGGCGAACCACGCAGCTACCGGCTGAACGGCCTTCTGGTGTACGTGATAGCGGTGATAGTTTGGGCAACGGAAATCACCGGGATGCCGCGCGACTGGTTCTACCGATCGTCCGTCTACGCCGTAGCCGGGGGAACGGTGTTCACCGCTATCTTTGCCGCCTGGGCGGTGTTCAGCCAGCCGCAGGGCGATGTAAAGAACCCGTTGCTGGCGCTGTGGTTTGGGCGAGCGCGGGAGATATCGCTGCTCAAAAACCGCTTCGACATCAAAATGTATTTCTACGTTGTGGGCGGATCCATGTTGTCGCTCAACGCCCTGTCAGGCGCGGCGTACCACTACGACCGCTTCGGAGACGACTTCAACCCGGGCGTATTCCTCTATGCTGGGTTCTTCACGTTCTACATAGTGGACTACTTCATCTTTGAGCGCGTCCAACTGTATACCTACGACCTCATCCACGAGAAGCTGGGCTTCATGCTGTTCTGGGGCGGCCTGGTGATCTACGGATGGCTGTTCATACTCCCGTTGTGGGGCATGGCCGCTCACCCCGACCCCGGATTCTCGACGGCGTGGACGTACGTCTGGCTCATTGGAGCGGCTGCGCTGTTCCTTGGGGGATGGGTCATCTCGCGCGGGGCCAACTTGCAAAAGTACACCTTCAAGCGATGGCCGGACCGCAAGTTCCTGGGACTGATAGAGCCCAAATACATCGAAGCGGGCAACCGCAAGATACTGTACACCGGATTTTGGGGCGCCGCCCGCCACTTCAACTACATGGGCGAAGGGTTCCTCTCCTTCTCGATTGGCCTGGTCTTCGGCCACTTCCTAAATCCGTGGGCGTGGCTCTACTTCGTCTTCGTAGTCACCTTCTTCACATTCCGTCAACGCGGAGACGACAAGCTCTGCGCCGAGAAATACGGTGAGGAAAAGTGGGCAGAGTACAAGTCGAGGGTGAAGTACCGGATTTTCCCCGGGGTTTATTGAGTGGACCTACCCGCATCCGCTTTTACCAGGTCGCTGAGAGAGGCGACGGCATGCCGGTCCATGCGCTTGACCAAGTCCCGGTTGATGTTCCTAGCCACGCCGGGGCCCCGGTAGATAAGGCCGGTCAGTAGCTGCACGGTGTCGGCGCCAGCTTTGAGAGCGCACAGGGCATCGTCCGCGGTAGAGATGCCGCCACAGGCGTGGACGGCAACGTCGCTTCCCACCTCCGAACGGACGTCGGCCACTATGCGCAGGGTGTCTTCGAGCAAGGCGCGCCCGCTGAGGCCGCCCTGCCCCATGGCGAGACGAGGCGCTTCCACCGGCCTGGTGTTGGCGGCAGTGATGCCGCTGACGCCCTGCTCCACCGCAATTCGCACGAGGGCAAGGACTCGCTCCCTGCCCTCGTCATCGGTATAAGGCGGTATCTTCACAAGCAGAGGCTTGGAGCGCTGGCCGTTCACGGCGTTGAGTAGGTCCCTGAAGCTCTGCGGCTCTTGGAAGACGCGTATGCCCTGTGTGTTGGGGGAGCTTATGTTCAACTCTATGGCGTCGCAGAGGGGTTGCAGCGCGGCGTGACAGGCAAGGAATTCGTCGATGGTGAGCCCGGCTATGCTAACGACCACGGGTTCAAGGCGGTCGTCCCGCCTGTGCTGCAGGCGTTGGAGCTGTGCCCTGGCGGCATCCAGTCCCTTGCCAGGGAAACCCAGGGCATTTATCAGCGATTGCCTATCCGGCAGGCGCATGAGGCGGGGACGGGGGTTGCCAGGACGCGCCTCACGGGTGACGGTGCCTCCGACAACGTAGCCGAACCCCAGCGAAAGCAGGCCGTCTATGAAGCGGCAATCCTTGTCGTAGCCGGCAGCCATGCCCACCGGCGAAGGAAAAGTCAGGCCGCCGGCGCTTACCCGAAGCCTGGGGTCCCGGCAATCGAAGTATGGGGACAGCGCCTGCATCAATAAACGCCGCGCAAGGAACCAATCGGCCAGAGCCTGGGCGCGCTCGGGGGAAAGCCTGAATAAGAAGGGTCTGAACAGCGCCGTGTAGATGGCCATGCAAATCACATTGTTCCACGCCTCTCAGGGAATTGTCCAGACGAATTACCCTGATACGAGAGCATCCGGGCCATTGATATCTTGAGGCCGCCGGCACAGTCACACGAGCTAGGCGGTGCCCATTGCCACATACGATAGAATACGCACCTAACCATTCCAGCGACGGAGTGTTAGGGAATGATAGCTCACGATCTGCTTTCTATTGGCCTGCTGATTGTCGTGGCCAAGTTGGCTGAAGGTGTACTGAGCCGAATTGGCATCAGTTCCCTGGTGGCCTACGCCGCAGCCGGGATACTGCTGGGGCCAGTCCTGGGGCTGATCGAAGTTAATGAGAACATCCTCATCTTCCTGGAAATAGGCATCTTTGTCTTCTTTTTCCTGGTGGGCCTTGACGAGATCGATATCTCGGGCTTTGTAGCCACCATACGCGGACGCCATTTCGTGGCTACCTCAATGTCCGTGATCATATCCATTCTGATATGCCTGGTAGTAACGTCGGACATGCTGGGTGAGGACTACTCGCTGGGGCTGGAATTTGACAAGGCGTTGGCCCTTGCCGGCATTCTGTCCCTGTCCAGCCTGGGCTTGGTGGCCAAGGTGCTGGCTGACAAGGGATTACTCAAGGAAGTGATTGGCCTGCGCATCTTCACCGTGGTAATCATTGCAGAGGTGCTTGCCCTGCTGGTGGTGGGCTTGACCATAGGTGAAGAGGCCACACACACGCTGAGCCCCCTCGGTGTATTGCAGCTGCTGGGTCAGATAGCAGGCTTCACTATCTTGATCTGGATCATATCGTCCAGGGTGCTCCCCAAGGCCCTGACCTTGTTGCAGCGATTCCTGAACGTGCCGCAGCTTTTCTTTGGGCTGATGATGGGCGCTCTCTTCTTGGTGGTTGTGGGATCAGAAAATATCGGGCTGCATGGTTCCCTAGGGGCGCTCCTGTTCGGAGCCGCCTTGTCTGGGCTGCCCAACCGGTTGCGTCAAGAGTTCGTGCCCGGTATCCATAGCATCGCAGATGGGCTGTTCATTCCGCTTTTCTTTGCCTCGGCCGGCTTGTACTTCAACCTTTCTTTCCTGGAGCTGCCGCCCACCATCATTATCGCCCTCTTGTTCATCCCCATGGCGGGTAAGCTGATAGCTTCTCTCATCGGGACCTACCTGGCGCGGCTGGAAACGCCTATTGTCTTGTCCGTAGGTCTCATGGGAAAGGGCGTGGCAGAAGTCGCCCTGCTCCTAGTCCTGCTGGAGTCGCACGTGATTGGGGATGACGTATTCTCGCTGCTGGTGTTTATCATGCTCGGTTACATACTGCTGATGCCGCCAATCATCAGCCTAACGGCAAGCAGGGTCAAGCAGCGGGAGGAGGCGCCTCAGTCCCAGCCCATGCTGCCCTCTTTTGCCCGCCACGCCCTGGCCGGTGTGGCCGTACACTCCGTTATGGACCGGACACGCTCCTACCCAGGGCCGGATATAGCGGTCGGAGACTTTCTCAACCATTGGACTGTTCCGAATCAGGAAGACTACCTGATACTGGATGACGGCGTTCCAGTAGGCACCGTATCACTGGCCAGGCTGAATTTCCGGCGCAAACTGCTATTCCGGAAAAGAAGCTCCCTTGACAACACTCCTCTCCGGAAGGTGATGCGTCGCAACCCGCCTCAAGCCAATCCCGACGAACTCATTGACGACGTGATGGAGCGGATGACGAACCACTCTCTGACTGTCATCCCGGTACACGACCCGAATTCAAAGCAGTTCTTGGGAATGGTTTGCGGCAACGAAATTCTGGAACTACTGGCATTGCGGGAGAGAGTCATGAAAGAGGCGCAATCGACGGACGCTGAACCGGCAGGCTAGCCATTACCGGGCTGAACTGATGCGGCGTTCTGGCGTTCCAAGCTAACTCAACCGCCGACATACCACAAAGCCTCTCCCCATCCAATTACACCGGACAAGCGTATTAGACTATGACGACGTTGAGGATGGATGTAGGATACGCCATGAGACTTGGGAGGAGGAGAACATGTCCATTCTAATACGTGCCGGAGCGGCCTATCTAATACTGCTTGCAGTAGTGGTTGCGGTGAACTTCGTCGCCACTCCGCTGTATCACCCCGGCGGAGACGAGCCGTACACCGTCTGGGAGATACTGAACTGGTTCATGGCGGCGGGCATGTTGATCACCGTGGCCGCTACCTACATGGAGAAACGCCGCGTCGACGGCGAGGGGGATTTGAGGCGCTACGTGGAAGCGAACGTGCTCTTCTACGCAGCAGTGGCGCTGCTCCTAGTCTTCTTCTGGAACTGGTTCAGCAATCTATCCCCCAACAACGAGCCCGACGGCCAGTTCTGGGTAATCATAGACACCCTGATGCCAATAGTGGTGGGTGTGACGGGCTGCCGGATGCTCAGACACAGCTAGGGTAGAGGTGATGCTATGCAGAGGCTAATGAACAAACGTGGGCTTGCCATTCTACTGATGCTCTCGGGGTTGCTGCTGGCGGTGGCAGGATGTAGCAGCAGCGAGGAGGCGCCTATTCCAACGTCCCCTGCCATTCCGACTTCACTTCCTGCACTTCCCCCAGCCACTTCGCCCCCCTTAGCTGCTCCGACCCCGACTCCAGCCCCTGCAGCACACGAGGTCGCCACCGACCAAGAAGCTGAAAGCGAAGTGCTTCTGGCAGCGCTTGCCCAAAATCGCATCATCGTCCACACGGCAAGCATGTCGCTGGAAGTGGATGACGTGGCTCGCACTATCGACGGCATCACCGTCCTTGCTTCTGAATTGCACGGTTGGGTTGTGAATTCAGACCGCTCTTCCAGGCACAGCGGGGCCATAGCAATCCGCGTTCCGGCTGGGTCGCTGGAAGAAGCGCTTCGGAGGGTGGATGCAATGGCCCTCAAGACTGTATCCCGCGCGGTCACGAGCGAGGACGTTACCGACGAGTACGTAGACAACCAGTCCCGGCTGGCCAGCCTGCGGGCTACAGAGCAGAGGGTGCTCTCCTTCCTGGATAGAGCCCAGAACGTGGAGGAGGCGCTCCTAGTCCAGGAGGAACTGGCCGATCTGCAGCTACGCATTGAGGAAGCCCAGGGCAGGCTGAACTACCTAGGCCAGGTTGCGGCTTTCTCTCTGCTTGAAGTCAGTCTGCGACTAACACCCACAGTAATTGCGGTGAATGCGGGGCCGGACAGCTCCGTTCGTGTGGGGGAGGTGGAGCGATTCCGCGCCTCCTTTGCTGCGCCGCCGGGTGTAGATGAGTTCTCGTTTGTCTGGGACTTCGGCGATGGGACGGTGATCGGGGGAAGCGGAAGCGCGCCACTGGCGGATGGCCAGCGAGTAACCGCAACCGTCAACCACGTCTACAATGACGATCTCGACAGCCCCTACATTGCTACGATCAAATTAACCGGCACCGGCGAGGGTGGAATCGCAGAGGGATCCGACTCGCTGCTGGTCGAGGTCAGGCAGATACCCACCATAGAGGTATTCGCCGGAGACGACCGAACGGTGGAAGAAGGCAACAAGGTGGTCTACGGCGCTTCTTTCACCCGGCCGGATGAGCTTTGGGACTACGAGTACTCCTGGGACTTCGGCGACGGCTCGCCTACCCAGCAGGGGGAGCCTGAGGAAGGCGCATCCAGCATAGAGACCGCCTATGCCTTCGCCAACTACCGACCACAGGCCTATCCGGTGGTTTTGACCGTCAGCGCTATGAGCGAGGTGGGCCGGGTATCGGCAAGCGACAGTTTCTCCGTACGGGTAACCGAGTCGGAGAGCCTGGTCGTTGGCGACTGGAATATCGCCGAGACCGTAAAGGGAGCCGTGCGCACTCTATCGATAATCGCTAGGTCGCTGACAACGACGCTCATCTGGCTTGTGATTCTAGGCGGCCCGATACTCTTGGTGATAGCAGGCGTCTTCTTCCTCGGCAATCGAAACGGCGCCGTTGGCAATGCTTGTCGCCGCCTTATTAGCGGAGTGAAGAGGGTTCTCAGCGACAACAGAACGCTACAGAAGTAGCCGCTGAGGAGGTCGTGGCCACCAGGTGTGGTGCGTCCTGCCTGAAATCCATGCGCTACGGGGGTACGGAGCGCTGAATAACCAGGGAAGTCCGGAACAGTTACTAGCGAGCTTGCCTTCCAGGCTGATTGCTGAGGTCTTGGACCGCTTGCCCATCTGGCTTTACCTAGCGCCATACTCGAGTATCATCCGGGTGGATATGGATACTCAACTGATAATTTCGGCGGGTTTGTTGCTCTTCTCGCTCGCTTGGGCAACCGCCGCCTTTTGGTTGTTCCGTAGAGGACAGACGCCGGGCAAGCGTCTAATGGGCATCAGAGTCGTCAAACGCAACGGCGATCCGGCAGGCTGGTGGCGCATGTTTGCGCGCGAGACCCTAATAAAATGGTTCCTCATCCTCAACGGTCTTGTGTGGCTTCCTGCCGACTTACTGTTGGACTTGCTGCCGCCCTTGTTGCTCTTTATCCTGAACAGTTTCGGTATTGTTATAGCAGTAGGATACCTGTTGCCCCTGTGGGAAAGGAATCGCCGGGCCCTCCACGACAAAGTGGTGGGCACCGTGGTCGTAAGGGCCCGACGCTGAGAGATCTCATGGGCCCACAAGTAGCCGTTTGCCCGCATCCCAGCAGTTTTAGGGATTAGCTATAGACTTTGCCCAGCCGCATTGTTATCATACCAAGTGCAAAATTTCTCTCACTTCTTGAAAAACTGCCTTTAGGAGCCAATGTACCAACCGCCGCGTCCTCAGCCTGAAATAGACATCGACCAGATTCTGGAGAGGATCAAGGATACATTCCGACGCTTTACCGGGAAGTTCGGTGTTGGCGGCTCCGGTGTCGTCATCTTCGCCGTAATTGGCGTCCTCATCGTACTCTGGCTAGCCACCGGCTTCTACCAGGTGCGTCCTGCCCAGCTGGCCGCGGTGCGCCTCTTCGGCGCCTACACCGGCGATCTGCAGGGGCCAGGACTCCACTGGTTCTGGCCTGCGCCCATCGGCACCCGCAACGTTGAAACCGTTACGGAGACAAGGCGTATGGAACTGGGCTTCCGCAGCCTGGAAGGCGGCCAGGTCACCGATATCCCATTCGAAGCTCTGATGATCACAGGCGACCTCAACATCGCCGACGTTCAGTTGGTCGTCCAATATAGGACCAAAGACCTTGCCGCCTACCTTTTTCAGGTGGACGACCCGGGCGACGAAGAGCGCAACATTCGTCCCGGCGCCCCTGACGGCTTCACCTTGAAGGACGCTACTGAAGCTGCTTTGCGACAAGTCGTCGGTCAGCGCAGTATTGATGACATTCTCACGATTAACAAAGAGGCAGCCCAGGCTGACGCACGTCTCCTCCTACAGACAATTCTTGATGAGTACAATACCGGCATTGAAATCTTAGAAGTAAGGCTGCAGAACGTACGACCTCCTGACCCCGTTCGTGACGCCTTCGACGACGTGGTCCGGGCTCGCGTCGACAAAGAGGCCCGTATTAACGAGGCGCTGGCCTACCAGCAGGACCAGCTTCCCAGGGCTCGTGGTGACGCCCAGCGAATTCTTAACACAGCCGAGGCTTTCAAGCAGGAGCGTATCCTGAGAGCTACGGGTGAGGCCGACCGCTTCCTTGCAGTACTCCAAGAGTATCGAGAGTCTCGTGAAGTGACGCGTCAGAGGCTTTACCTAGAGGCCATGGAGGACATCCTGCCCGGTGTTACCAAAGTGATCATCACTCCGGATACCGGCGGCAACCTTCTGGAGTTCCTGCCCCTGCCCATTGATAATAACGAGACTCCTGTGACTATACGGGTCACACCAACACCTGAAGCGGGCCCGGTACCTCCTCCGTAATGGAGAAAAATGGCTAGAGCATTCGGCATAATACTTATTCTTGTGATCGTAGTCGGCGCTGTCGTCGGCTCACAGGCGCTATTCGTCGTCGACCAGACCCAGTTCGGCGTTGTCACGCGGTTCGGTGAGATCCAGCGCACGCTCAGCGAGCCCGGCCTCAAGGTAAAGGTGCCATTCGTAGAATCGGTCAACCGTTTCGACAAGCGGCTGCTCAGAATAGACGTACCCACCGAGTCCATGCCGGACAAGGACCAGCAGTTCCTTGAAATAGACGCCTATGTGCGGTACAGGATCAACGACCCCAGGAAGTTCTTGGAAAGGCTGCGAGACGAGTTTACCGCCGCCGACCGTATCGGACGGATCGTGATATCAGAGTTGCGCCGCGTGGTGGCCGCCAGCGACCGCACCGAAATCATCGGTGGCATAGCTCAGTCGCAGGATGACGGCACACTCGTCGTTATTCCCAACAGGACTGAGCAAGGAGTGGAAACCAGGGAAGCGCTCACCAGGCAGGTGCTCAATGGATCCAATGCAGTCGTGGGGTCCAGCGAAAACGACTTCGGTATCGAGATAGTAGACGTCAGAATAAAGGCTGCCGACTTCCCCGGCACCGTGGAGCAGACTGTGTACAACAGGATGCGTACGGAACGCGACGTCCAGGCTCAGCGTCTCCGTGCCGAGGGTGCAGAGCTGAACCTCACCATCACCACGGACGTGGACCGGCAGGTCGCCATCATCCTGGCCGAGGCCGACCGTACGGCCAACAGCCTGCGAGGCGAAGGTGAAGCCGAGGCCATCAGAATTCTGGCTGAAGCCTTGGAAGAAGACCCTGAGTTCTTTGCTTTCAGACGCAGTCTGGAAGCCTACACCAACTTCCTTACTCAAAAGTCCACCATTGTGCTCTCATCCGAAAACGACCTTTTCCAGTACCTAGAGGGTCCGGACCAGCCGGATAGCTAGACCCGGCAAACGCGCACGGATTTGTGACTGCCCGTCACATGCACTACCATAGGTAGCATCGTATTACCGGTCGCTTTCATGTCTTTGTTGGATATATCAACCGCGGTTCTTGCTCTAGCCTTCGGTTACCTATTGGGGGCCGTTCCCACTGCCTACGTGATAGCGCGCTGGGTCAGGGGCATTGATATCCGTACCCATGGCAGCGGCAACGTGGGCGCCTCCAACATAGGCCGTCACTTGGGAAAAGGCTACGGCGTCCTTGTCGGTGTCGCAGATGCGCTGGTGAAGGGCGTGGCGCCCGTACTGGTGGTCAGGGCCATGGGACACGATATGACGTACCAGGCTCTTGCCGGCATTGGAAGCATTGCGGGCCACAACTGGTCCATCTACCTCAAGTTCAGCGGTGGACGCGGGATGTCCGTCATTTTGGGTTCCCTTCTTGTACTGGCCTGGAAAGAGTTCATCGCTCTAATTGTCGTGGCGCTGCTGGGCTGGGCAATCTTTCGCAGCATAGCTTTGTGGATGGGTATCGGCCTGGCGCTGCTTCCCCTCTGGGCGCTACTCTTCCGGGAGCCTGCCGAGATTGTCGTATACACCGTTGTTGCGCTTGTTCTGGCTATCCTGAAACGGCTACTCTCCAATCCGGGCAGCGAACTGCCCGGGCTGCGCTGGCGAGACAAGGTGTTGCCGCGCCTGCTTTACGATAGGGATATCATGGAGAAAAGCAGATGGGTTGAGCGCAGCCCCAATCAGGGAGAAAACGGCGAATAGATTATGGCGGGCTACTGTTACAAGCACCCAGATACGGAAACCGCCCTCAGCTGCGGCCAATGCAGCAGGTCAATATGCGTCAAGTGCGTGGTGCAGCATCCGGTGGGCATTCGCTGCCCCGAGTGCGGACGGCCTACCAAGATACCCCAGTGGGATATTACGCCCGCCTATTACGCCCGCGCCATAGCCGTGGCTGTGGCCATTTCCATCGCAGGCGTTGCGGTCTTGGTGTTCCTCCGTGCCCTGCCACTTGGTATCCTTGGATATTACGCGGCGCTGGCGGGGCTTGTCGGTATGGGGTACCTCATTGGCCAGGGCATAAGCCGGGTAGTCAGCGGCAAGCGAGGTCGCGAACTGCAGTGGGTTGCCGGAGTGGCCATGGGAATTGCCGCGTTAGTTGTCCTGCCCTTCATAGGCCTCAACTTCTACTCCCTGATCGCTATCGCCGCCGCCGTCTACATCGCAGTCCATCAACTCCGCATCTGAGGTATGGCCAGCTAATCCTCCGCCTGCCTTTGCCTTTCCTCTCCTCAGCTTCTATACTCCAAGCGTTTTGCACGGAGCATCACGGCTGAAGAGATACAGACATTGAGCGAAACACCGGCACGACATAAAGGCGAAGACAGCAGGGGCACCCTGCTCACCGTCGCCATTGTGCTCGGTCATGCCATCAAGCACGTCTACATCTCAGGGTTCCAGACCATTGTATTTCCGGAGATGAAGATTGCCCTTGGGCTGAGCAACACCTCCTTCGGAGCGCTTGCCACGGCCCGCCAGGCCACAAGCGGCGTCACCACGCTGGGCGCTGGCTATCTGGGCGACCGTTTCAGCAACCAGGCCGGTCTACTGCTTGCCATATCGTTGAGCCTTATGGGCATATCGTACTTCCTGGTCGGTTCCGCCCCCAGCTACCCCCTACTCTTTCTTGCCATGCTGCTGGTCGGCTTGGGGCCTTCCCTGTATCACCCGCCCGCTCTAGGCGCTCTGTCCCGGCGGTTCCCCGACCGCCGGGGCCTGATGATATCCCTTCACGGCATGGGAGGCAGCATCGGCGAAGCATCGGGCCCTCTCATTGCCGCCGTAGCCGTCACCGCGCTTGTCTGGGACGGAGCGTTGCAGTGGAGCATCATTCCCGCTTTGATCGCCGCTGCCGTGGTCTGGTTCATGATGAGCAACGTGCCCACGGTGCAGGGAGGAGCGGCTTCCCTCAAGGAGTACTTCGGCGCACTTGGAGATCTGTTCAAAGACCGCCGCCTTGCATCCGTACTAGCCGTATCGGGGATACGCAGCCTGGGCCAGAGCGCCACCGTCATATTCCTCCCAGTCTACCTGCGAGAGGACCTGGGTTACTCGCTGAGTGAAATGGCCGTCTATCTGGCCCTTTCCCAGGTCGTAGGGATTGGAGCGCAGCCCGTCATGGGCGCTATTTCCGACAGGTTGGGACGAAAGGCCATCATAGTACCGGCGCTGCTAGCGTTCTCCGCTCTGCTCGTTGCACTCTATTTCGTGGAACCCGGGATCCTCATGGTAGTGGTGATCGTCGTTATGGGCGCGTTCCTCTACTCCATGCAGGCGTTGTTCCTTGCCGCGGCTTCGGACTTGGGTGGAAGGGAGTTACAGGCCACCATCTCGTCGATGACGTACGGCATGACCTTCCTAGCCGCCACCATCTCTCCCCTCATCGCCGGCCTTTTCGCCGACGCCTTCCAGGTAAAGACGGTGTTCCTCTACAGCGCTGCCCTGCTGCTGGTTTCGGCCCTGGCCTTTGCAGTCATACGCATGCCCGCCAGACACTGGGGAGCTTTGCACAACGCCTAGAGCCGCCGCATCTCCCTGGAGCGGTACGACCACAGTACGCTCAGCGCCAGTCCAATCAAGGCGCTGATGGATACCGCCTGTCCTGGGCCTATAGCCTCGGCAAACCAGCCCAAGGCCAGCATAGACAGCGGCGATATCCCTATCGCCGTGTTGGCGAACCCCATTGCCCTGCCCCGCATCTCCTCTCCCACGGACAGCAGCACCAGTGTGAACACCATGCTGACAAAGCCGGACATGCCCAGACCCGCCAGTATCAGGCCGGCCACGGACAACGGATAGAAGCTGGACAGCGAAAACACCAGAAGCCCGCTGAACGCCACGGCCGTGCCTACTACAAAGTACGTGGAGTTGCGGTTTATCCTTGGCCTTGTGGTTATGAAAATGGCGGTGAGGAACGCTCCGAAGCCCTGCGACGACGCCAGCACGCCGAGCAAGGTCGGCCCCACGCCAAGCACTTTGTCGGCGAAGACGGGCACCAGCGGAATATAGGAGTAGTACAGCAAATTCATGATCACGATAACGCCCAGTGTTCCTATCACGGCACGGTTGGACGCTACGGCGCGCGCACCTTCCCCTATCGGAGTGAATATGGCGGTGAGCCTTATCGGTATCTTGTTCTGCGTCTTTGGAGAGCGCACGCGCAACAACGCCAGCAGAGCGGCGCCGTAGATGATCATTATGAACAGGTACGGCGTGGTGGCCTCCGCGCTTTTCCCCAGAGGAATCACGTCTATCAGAGCGCCGGCCAGGAACGGCCCCAGCATGCCCGCCGCCATCATGCTCATCCCCTCCAGAGCGTTGGCATAGCTGATTCCACTCCTGCCCACAATGTCCAGGGCAAACGTCCTCCGCGTCGCCATGTCCAGGGTATGCGGCACCCCGTAGACGGCGCTCAGCATCACTATGTGCCAGCCCTCCGCCAGGCCGGTAAAAACCAGGAAGACCGTAACGCCAAGCACGGCCAAGTCTATGAGATGCGCCGCTATGAGCACGCGCTTCCTATCGAAAGCATCGGCGACAACACCGCTGAGGATGCCGCCCAACAGCATGGAGGAGAAGAAGGCCACGCCGACGAGCTGCGTTTGGAAGGTTGAATCGGTCAGCTGCAGCACCAGGTAGCCGGAAGCCACCATCCACGTCCAGCGGCCCGTATGCCAAGCCCAGCTGCTTCCCCAGAGCATGCGGAAGTCCTTATTGCTCAGTAGACCAAGAACGGGGAGTCGCGCCGGCTTGTCGTGGGTTTCAGGAGTGGCTGTCGCCATGGGGTGTTTCGGCTTCTGTGGACATCGCCAACCAGTATACATGACCAAACTAGCGGCCTGGATAAAGTGACAGGTCGTTTCCAGCCACGGGTCGCCTGTACGCAAAGACCGCGTCTGCTGATATACTGACCTTCTTCAAGCCATAGGAGGGCGGAGATGACGGTTATCGTTACCGGGGGTACAGGGTTCGTCGCCTCTAACGTAGTGAAGACACTCGCCGAGCAGGGACGGGACGTCGTTTCGGTGGACATAGCTCCGCCGGACGACCTTCTACTGCGCTATACGGATTCCGTGAAGGAGCGCATCACCTGGGCCCAGGCAGATATCCTGGACATGGCATCGCTGGAGAAGGCGGCTGCAGGCAAACGAGTGGAAGGCATCATCCACGCCGCCGTGTACACGGTGGTCCTTGAGGAACTGGAAAGGTCGGACAGCAAGCGCCTTGTAGACATCAACCTAACGGGCACCGTCAACATGCTGGAACTGGCCCGCCTCACCGGGGTGAAGCGGTTCATCTACGTCAGCTCAGGAGGCGTCTACGGCGGAAGCCCGCCCGACATGCCGCTGAAGGAAGACATCCCGCTCGATCCGGAGAGCCTGTACAGCGTCACGAAATACGCCAGCGAGCTTGTCACGCGCCGATACGGACAGCTCCACGGTTTTGAAGCGGCCAGCGGCCGGCTGAGCGGGCCGTACGGGCCCATGGAGCGCCCTACCAGCCACCGCGCTGTGATGTCGATGATGTACGACTGGACGGGCAAAGCGGTGCGCGGCGAGCCCATCAAGATAGAGCCCAGGCATTCCAGCGGAGACCTCACCTACGTGCTGGACCTGGCGGCGGGCATCATAGGGCTGCTGGATGCCCCCAAGCTCAACCACAGCTTCTACAACGTGTCCCGCGGCATCATGGTAACCCAAGGCCAGGTTTTGGAGGCATTCCGACAAGCCGTACCGGACGTCCAGTTCCTGGAGCCGCCTGCCGGTGAAGGCAGCGGCATTGGCACTGGGCGAGGACCCGCTGACAACACGCGTCTGCGCCAGGACGCCGGCTTCGAGCCGCAGTACGACCCCGCGGCGGGCATACGCCACTATATAGAGTGGCGCCGCCAGTACGGTTTCACCAGCTAAGGAGGACTCTTTGGAATACGTCAACTTGGGACGCACCGGCCTCAAAGTTTCCAGGATATGCCTGGGCACCAACATGTTCGGCGCGGGCTACGTGGATGACAGCAGAGCCATCTCAGTCGTTGACGCCTCCATAGAGAGCGGCATCAACTTCATAGATACGGCCGACCTTTACAACGACGGCGAATCGGAGGTGGTGGTGGGAAAGGCGCTCGCCGGCAAACGGCACGATGTGGTGATCGGCACAAAGGGCTTCTCACAGATGGGCCCCGGCGTCAACGACAGAGGGCTATCACGCAAGCACGTGATCGACGCGGTGGAAGGCAGCTTGCGGCGCTTGGACACCGACTACATTGACCTCTACCAAGTGCACTGGTGGGATCCGGATACACCGATAGAAGAGACTATGATTACCCTGAACGACCTGGTGCGACAGGGCAAGATTCGCTACATCGGCTGCTCAAACTTCCAGGCGTGGCAGCTGGCCAGATCGCTGTGGGTCAGCAACAAGCTGGGAATCGAGCGGTTTGAGTCGGTGCAACCCCTGTACAACATGGCTCAGCGGGACATTGAAGCCGAGCTTTTCCCTGCCTGCGAAGACCAGGGCATTAGTGTCATACCCTACCAGGTGCTGATGGGAGGACTGCTCACCGGCGCGTACGATATGAACAAGGAACCGCCCAAAGACAGCCACATGGCTTCCCGACACGCCGGAGGCGCAAAGACCCGTTTCTGGAATGAAGCCACCTTCAATTTGGTGGAACAGGTGAAGAAAACGGCCGCTGACCTTGGCTACGAGCCTACACAGGTGGCCCTGGCCTGGTGCCTCTCGAAGTCCGTTGTCGCATCGGCAATCGTGGGCTCAAGTAGACCGGAACAGATTGCACAGAATGCCAGGACGTCTGAAATCAAACTCCCCGCCGAGATCCTGGAGTGCCTGAACAGTCTTTGAGCAGTAGGGCCTCCCTCCTTTTCTTGACCCTGGCTACAGCGATCACGCTACCCCTGGCAGCCTGCCGCCACGGGCAGCTAACGCCGCCGGTTACCCCTTCACCGACAGTTGTCCCTTCGCCGACGGCAACCCTACCGCCTGCCGTCATCACCGGCGGGGTAACGATTCAGAACATCCCCGGTATCCACAGCCCTCGAGCATTTACCTCTGATGGAGAGCATATTTGGGTAGCCAACGTAGCCAAGGACACCGTAACCAAGATGACGGTCGACGGCCAGATAGCGGGGACTTACCCGGTGGGCAGCGCGCCCAAAGCGTTGGAGTTCGACGGAGAACATATCTGGGTGGCCAACAACGGCGAGAGCTCGGTGACCAAGCTAGACCTGGAGGGCAACACGGTAGGCGCCTACCCCATTGGAGGCGGATACACGGCGCCAACGGCGTTGCTCTATGACGGTGAATACATGTGGGTCGCCACTTCCTGGGGCAACTCGGTGAGCAAGCTGGACCTGGACGGCAATACCCTTAAAACCGTACGTATCCCAGGGGCTCACCCTGCTCCCTGGGCTCTCAGTTACGATGGCGAGTCCGTTTGGGTGGCCAGCCTGGATGAGTCCCTGGTGCAAAAGCTGAACGACGATCTGGAGATTGTGCTCACTTACAAGGTGGGGTTGTCCGATGACACACCGTGGGAGCTGGGGGGACAAGGGCCCGTGGACCTGGTACACGAGGGAGATAACATCTGGATAGCAACAAATTGGAGAGACCTGGTGAGCAAGGTCAGCGCCGACGGAGAGGTGACGAGTGAATATGAGGTGGGCGACTGGCCCATGGCCCTGGCCTATGACGGCGGGAGCATATGGGTGGTCAACTACAGGGACGGAAACGTGCAGAGGCTAAGCCTGCAAGGAGAGGATATAGGCACGTACCCTACGGGTAAGAACCCCATCGCGGTGGAAGCACTGGGAGGAGACGTCTGGGTAGCAAACTTTGGCGACAACTCCGTGTCAAAGGTGTCTTCATGAGACCCCGTCCACCGCTCTGGTTGATTGCCGCCGTCATAGCCGTCTTGGCCGCAGCAGCGGGTACATTCGCTGTCTTGATGTTGCTGAGTGACGGGGAAGAGGCGCTTACCGTGGCCATACCGTCGTTCGGGCCTGAGACGCTTGACCCCTCGCAGGACTCCTCCCAGGGCTTGCTCTACCACAGCCACCTGTACGATCACCTGATAGGGGTCTCTGAAGAAGGAAAGCCTTCTCCTCAAGCCGGTTTGGTAGAGTCCGCGAGGATAGGGAGCGACGGTAAGAGCCTCACTCTGAGGCTGCGTCAAGGGATGAAGTGGCACGACGGAACAGAAGTAACGGCGGATGACATACAGTTCAGCCTGGAGTACTACACCAGGGAGGAGGCCGCCTGTGGAGTCTGCGCATTGCTTCAAGGGGCGCTGGATAGCGTAATGGTGACCGACCGGTACACGGCTGAAATCCACCTCAAGGAAGCGAACGTAGAGTTCCTGCACCTGCTGGGGCCGGTTGAAGGGGACGCGCCTCTCCTGCCCAAGCATCACTGGGAATCGGAAGGGGAAACGGGACTGGCGGAGAATCCAATCGGCAGCGGGCCATGGAAGTTCAGCGAACGCAAGCTGGGAGAGTACGTAGAGTTCGAAGCAAACGCGGACTACTGGGACGGCCAGCGAATACCGGCCTTCGACAAACTAAGGCTGGTGCAGGTGGAAGACGCCGCGGAACGCCTGGAATCTCTAAGATCAGGCCGCGTGGACATCACCATCATCGACCGTGACGACGTAGAGCCCCTGAAGGAAGAAGGGTTCTCCATAGGCGGTCCAAAATACGTACTGGCGACGACCCTGCTCTACTTCATGAGCTACGACCCGTCCTACCTGACCTCCAACCCGAATTTCCGCAAGGCGCTTGCCCTGGGGGCAGACCTTGAAGGCATAGTAAACGCACTTTATCCGGCAGAGGTGGCAACACTGGCGGGCGGCTCGCCCTTCTTCAGCCCGCCTATTGAAGGGTACGACGCGGGACTCCCTCCCTACTCGTATGACCGTGCGGAGGCACAGCGCCTGCTCCGGGACGCGGACTACGACGGCGAACCTGTGCATCTGCTGTCACTAGCGGCTTACGGCCTCACGGAAATGCTTGACGTGAACGAGATGCTGGCTGAAGACTGGCGCGAGATTGGGGTCAACGTGGAACTGGTGAATACGGAGTTCCCCCAAATGCTGGCACGATGGGTAGCAAGGCCTCAGGAGTTCGATGACCTGGCGCCCGCGCCGCTTATACACGGGGCGTTTCCACATACCTCCCGGTTCAATACTACGATACAGGACTATATGACGTCCGGAAGAGGCGGGCGGCGGGCGTACCATGACCTGGAACGGGGAGATGCCCTACACCAAGAGCTGAGCAGCATAGTCGACCTGATGGAAAGAGAAGAACGGTTGCTGTCGTTGAACCGTGAGACCTATGAGGAGTACTGGGCTGTGCCTGTTATCTGGCGACACCAGCCGTACGCGTTCAGCTCAAATCTGACCGGCTGGCAGCCCATCAACGGAACGGAGAACAGCCTGCGATTGGAGACGGTGCGCCGCGCTGAGTAAGCGGCGACAGGGAATCAGCCCACTTCCAGCATCTGATCTATACCGAACAGCGGCGACAGGTGGTCGCGTCCATCCTCGGTGATGAGGAACATGTCCTGGAGATGGTAGTAGTCGACGTGCGGCTCGAAGGCTAGCACCATTCCCGCTTCGATTACTATGTCGTTGGACGGCACCAGGTACGGCTGCTGCTGGTGCCACCAGGAACCGACACCATGCCCGGCCAGCGCTACCCTGCCCGTGAAGCCTTCCCGCTTGAACGCGTCTGAAGCATAGCGGTAGACGTCGCTGGCTTTGACGCCGGGACGGGCCTGCTCAATTGTGCCCCAGTAGATGCCCAAGACCTTTTGATACGTCCTTTTCTGCTCATCGGAAGGCGCGCCGAGCACAACGGTACGGGACTGATGGCCGGGGTAACCCTGGTACCAGAACACGTAATCGTTGCGGATGATGTCGCCTTTCTTGAACTGGAAATCGCTTTCCCCGCCGTAGACCACCGTGTTGCGGCTGGAGTTCAGGATACCGTGGGCCCAGTTGGCTCCCCGGCGCAGGCAGGCCGCGATAAGCCTGCTGTGTATCTCCCGCTCCGTATCTCCGTCTCGTATCGTTGGAAAGACCTCCAGGTAGGCCTCGTCCAGCAGCCTGGCGCCTTCCCTGATCAGCTCCACCTCGCCGGGGGTCTTGATCCAGCGCACCTCGTCCATCATAGCGGTGCAATCCACGGCCTGAGCCTTGGGCAGAAGAGCGGATATCTCCTCCCATCTGGCCGCGCTGACGTACGTCTTTTCGAAACCGATCCGCGACTCGTGCAGCCCCATGTCCTCGAGCACCTTGGCCGATTTGGCGTAAGCCGACTCCCCATAGTCGTCGTACATCTCGATTCTTTCCAGCCAGGAGTCGCGCCGGGCCAAAGGAGCGGCGTAGCTATTTAGAACCATGACCGGGTCGCCATGCCTGGGCCATATCACAAGGACGCCTCTCGGTGAGTCCGGGAAGTCTAGGTGGCGGGCCAGCGTGCCGGGATAGGCAAACCCCGTGAGATAGGTGAAGTTCTTGCCGGAGCGGGCAACCACGGCGGAAAGGCCGTCCCTGTCCATGAGCCGGTTCAAGCGGTCTACGTTGGCGATGATGGATCGTTTGCCTTGAGTCATTCGTCCTCCCCATAGCCGGATAGTAACGAGCAGGCGTATTGTAGCATGGGCAGGGATTATTCAGCCCTGGTGTATATTAGCGAATGGAACTCAACGGGCGGCTACCGGCCATGAAGCACTGGTTTGCAGCTACAATTCTCTTGCTGGCCATAGGAACGGGTTGTGGTGACTTGCCTTCGGAGCGGACCGCGGAACGGCCTGCCGAACGGACGGAGGCGCTGGTTACCGATGTTCACACCGTTAACTGGATAACCGTCCTGTTGCCGGGCGGCGAGGCAAAAGAGGTGCGCTACGCCTGGGTGGAGCCGCCGCAGATCTATCCCATCCCCCAGAATGAACACCTCACTGAAGAAGCTACGAGGCGCAACCGGCAGCTGGTACTGGGCAAAACCGTCCTCCTTGAGAGCGACTCTAACGTGACTGATGAAGGCGATTCTCTTTTGCGCCTTGCACTACTGGACAACGGCCTCATGGTGAACCTTTCTTTGATAGAAGAGGGATATGCCCAGGCATCGGGCAATGCCCCTGAGCGGTTTCTGAGATTGCAGAGAGATGCGCAAGCTGAACGCCGCGGCTTATGGGGCCGCTGCGACCCCGCTTATCCGGAATTCTGCATTGTTTCGCCGCCGCCGGACGTGGAGTGTGAGGACCTTCCGTTCAATACGTTCCGCGTCCTTCCCCCGGACCCCCATCAGCTTGGAGAAGGCGGTTTTGGCTGCAGGATGCTGCCCGTAAACTAGCCCATACAAAAGAGAAAGGGCATTACATCAGGCTCAGGTCAAGCAACCCGCGAGAGTCGATGATCCAGCCGTAATCCCTCCTAGCCTGCCGTTTGACACCCCTACGGCCTGTTGGTAAGGTGCAACGGACGGTCTCAACGTCAACCTACCCAGGAGGGCAACCGTGCTTTCTTTGAGTACGCGAAACTGTAAGGGATGGGCGTTACTTGCGCCCCCTTTGTGGCCGCGTACTGGGAAAGGTGATGTTGAGACCGTCGCCCCATCCCTGCCACGAGGGGGTACCCATTGCACATCTCCCTCGGTTTACTCACCCTTGATTCTCATTGGCCTGCTGCTTGTTAGTTGCACGGGTACGCAGGACGAACCAACACTTAGACAGCCGAGGATGCTCCGATAGTGAATACGGACACCCTCAACCGCACCCTATTCATCGCCGACAACCTTCCAATCCTGCGGGGCATAGACTCCGAGAGCGTAGACCTGATAGCTACGGACCCGCCGTTCAACAAGGGCGTAAAGGCGTTTGAGGGGATAGTCACGGCGGGCTATGACAAGAAAGGCCAGAAGGTCTCCTACAAGGATATCTGGACGTGGCGAGACGTACAGCAGGAATGGGTTGACCAGATTACCGAGGACCACCCCGCGCTTAAAGAGGTGATAGAGGCGGCCAACACCGCCGGCGGCGAGGACATGGGAGCATTCCTCTGCTGGCTGGCCGTGCGCGTGCTGGAGATGCACCGTGTCCTGAAACCTGCGGGCTCAATGTACCTACACATTGATCACACGGCGGGGGCCTATGCCAAGACCATGATGGACGCCGTGTTCGGGCGGAGTAACTTTCGGAATGAGATTGTATGGGCCTACACGGGGCCAAGCAACACGAAACGGTGGTTCCCACGGAAACACGATACAATTCTCTACTACGCCAAGTCCGATGCGGCTCCGCTCAACATAGACGCTGTTCGAGTGCCATACAGTCCAGCGTTCACCAAGAGGCGAGCGTATACGGAGGGTGATCGTGGGATTACGGCGGGGTATGCCGTTAGTCGGACTGATGAAGAGATTGACAAGAGTTTTGGAACGGGTAAGGTCATTGAGGACTATTGGACAGACATACCATCAGGCGGGCAAGTGTCACGTAAGGAACGCACAGGCTTTCCCACGCAGAAGCCTTTGGCGCTGTACGAGCGCATCATCAAAGCATCCAGCAATGAGGACGACCTGGTGCTAGACCCGTTCGCCGGTTGTGCCACAACTTGCATTGCCGCCGAGCGGCTTGGGCGTAGGTGGATAGCTATCGACATCAACAAAGAGGCTAAGGGTGTGGTGCTGGATCGGCTGGAGAAGGAAATCAAGAAGAGCCTGGTGTGGAACGATGAGGTGAGGATCTACACGGATCCGCCGCAACGGACGGACGACGGCGCAGAGGCTGCCCCTGAGTTGACGCTGGTAAGCCCTCGGTCAAAGGCCCCGCGTCTCACAGCCCGTCAACTCCGCGAGCGCCTGATATTGGCTGACGGGGAGATATGCCAGGGTTGCGGATGGAGACCACCACTAGCGGAATACCTGGAGGTTGACCACAAGATACCTAAATCGCTAGGCGGGCGTGACGAAATGCGGAACCGTGTATTGCTATGCAAGCCATGCAACGGCGTAAAGGGCAACAAGCTAACGCTGGCGGAGCTGCGAGAGAGACGCATCAGAGAAGACCGAATGCTGGATGCGTCATGGGACGCCTCTTGGTATCAACGGATAGGCCGCTTCGGATAACAAAAGAGAAAGGGCACGCTTGAAGCGTGCCCTTTCTCCGGCTTCAAAGCTAAGCGGGGGGTGCGGTCCACTTAGCTCTGTCAACGGGGTTTAGATCAGGGTCAAGTCAAGCAAGCCGCGAGAGTCGATTGTCCAGTCGTAGTCTCTCTTCGCCTGCTCCCTGGTGAGGGTACCGACAAAACTGTCGTCCTGAATTGCGGAAGCATAAGCCTCGAACCCTGTCTTGACATCTATCCGGTTTACGAAATTGAAAAACCCACGCATCACTTCTTCTACCTCCTTAAATCTGCATACCTAATATATTCATCCGACAATTACTATTGTCTAACCGCGCTAATATCACGTCAAGTAATGTTATATGATATACTATATCTGTTTTCACGATATAAGGAGGGCGCTCGTGGAACTCAAAGAGCTACGGACTTTTACTACGGCTGCAAGGCTTCGCAGCATATCCAAAGCCGCCGAGCAGCTGGACATCGGGCAGCCGACTGCGACAACCCATATCAAGAAGCTGGAGGACGAGATAGGGACTCTCCTGTTTGATCGCGTGAAGCGTCCTATCCAGCTAACCCTGGCTGGGGCTACCCTTGCCAGGCTGGCAACCCCGCTATTGGACGGCATCGAAACCCTGGTGGCTCAGACCGCGGCGGAAGAGGAGGACGGGCCGGTGAGCGTAGCCTGCATTCACGTGGTGATCTCACACCTGCTCCTTCCCGTAGTGTCTTCCTTCCACGCTCAGTTCCCCCGGTCGCGCTTGCAAATACGGCCGGGGCACACCAGGGAGATCCTACAGATGATCAAGGCCGGTGACGTAGACATGGGCATAGCCGTGCATAATTCAATCAACGATGAGTTTGACTTTGTGCCCATGTTCCCCTACGAACGCGTTCTCATGGCGCCGCTGGGGCATCCCATCCTGGAGGACGAGATAACCTCTCTGGACCAGATCACCAGGTGGCCCCTAGTGCTCATGGGGCCCCATACATTGACCCGTACCGTCCTTGAAGAGGAGTTGCGCCGCAAAGGGCTCGCCTACGACTTGGCGCTTGAACTGGACGACCTGGACATGATCAAGAGGTACGTTGCCACGGGTATCGGCATCTCCATAGGGCCCCGCTTCGCTATCGATGCGGACGACCACAAAAGGCTGGGGGTCTACAGTTTGATGAACCTGCTTCCCGTGGAGCAAACGGGGATTCTGACCCTGCGCGGCAAGTCTCTCTCCAAGCCGGCGCGTAATTTCATAGACGTGACCAGGGAAATACTGGGAAGGCAGCTTACTTGACCAGAACGGGCATGGCGGCCAGAAGCCTGCCGAACCCACTTACCGGCGTTGTAACGCCTATCATCTGCAGAGCCATCCAGATGGTGGCCTGGTTCACTGTAACAACGTTCTTCCCCAGTAGGCGCTCCAGCTCATCCACCACTTCCAGAGACCGCCAGGCCGTACCCGGCAGGAAAACGGTATCAGCCTCTTGGGACGCCGTCCGTGAAACGAAATCAACAATCACGCTGGGGTCCTGGTTGCCTATGACCCCGTGGTGTGTGCGCTGTTGCATCTCAGGCTCTCCCTCGGCGCGCGCTACCTGGAAGCCTGCCTCCTCCAGGATGGGCCTCAATCCCTGGTTCAAAAGTGTCTCTCCGTAGGGACCGGCCACGCTGACTACCCTGGCGTCCAACCGCCTCAGAGCCTCCAACGAAGCCTCCGTGGCGGTAACCGCGGGAACACCTCCTGACGCCCTCTGCATCTGCGCCGAGATTTCGCGGCTGTACTGTATGCTGCCGGTATGGTACGTACCGCTGGTGCAAGCGTACGCTATGACCTCCACACCTGCGCTGGCAACGTATCTGGAGGCGCGGTCTATGTCGGCGTTCATCTCCACTAACTCTATGCCGTCGCCGCCGCCCGGCGCGGAAGGTCCTTCCAGCCACATGCGCTCGCCGTGAACCGTTACGCCTTCCGGCACAGCCATGTTGAAGTCAGGCTCTACCACCTGGTTAGTAGAGGGGAGCAGAACTCCTATTCGTCTTGGCACAGGCATAGCTTCACCTCAATAAGTATCGAACATATTCTGGATGCGCCCTACGTCGCTGGTCGTTGACAGAGCCAGCATGAGGAGAATGCGGGCCTTCTGAGCGCTGAGATTGTCTCCCGATATGATGCCGCTCTCCCTGCTGCGGTTAGTGGGGATAACACGACCTGCCCCGGCGCGAGTGGTCATCACCACGACTGCGCCCGCATTGCGAGCCTCCACCAGGGCATCGTTCCAGTCAGGGGCGCCGGCGCCACCACCCGTACCCGCGGCAACTATACCCGGAACCTTTGCTTCTATTAGCGCCCTAACCAGCAGGCCGTCGCCGCCGGCAACCGCATACACAACGTCCACGTGCGGCAGTTCGGCAATGCCGGAAACGTCGAACTCCGTCTGATGGGTGTGCTTGCGAGTCGACTCGCGGTAGAACACCGGCTTCAGGTCGGAGTCCAGGTAGCCCAGCATGCCCAACTCTCGCGATCCGAAGGTCTGCACCCGGTATGAGTTCTGCTTTGTGACCTCGCGAACCGCTTGAATCTCGTCGTTGAGCATTATCATCACACCTTTGTCCCGCGCTTCCCGCGACCCCGCCAGTATGATAGAACCCAGCAGGTTGTTGTCCGCATCGGTTCCCAGGGCTGAAGGCGGCCTCATGGAGCCGGTGACCACTACCGGTTTCTCGCTTTTAACCGTCAGATTGAGGAAGTACGCCGTCTCTTCCATGGTGGAGGTGCCGTGAGTGAGCACAATGCCGTCCACCTCCGGCTCGTTCTGGAAGATGCCGTTGATACGGCGGGCTAGCTCCAGCCACTCGGGAGCGCCGACTGCCATGCTCGGCGTCTGCAAGACCTGTTCCGCTTCCACCCTGGCATAGTTCGCCACCTCCGGTATGCGCTCCAGGTTTTGCTGAACGTCCAGATTCTGGCCGCCCAGCCAGTACTGGACAAGCTCCAAGCGCGGCGATCCCCAGGACGCAATGGTCCCTCCGGTGCCAAGGAGCTTGACGAATGGAAGGCGGTCAGAGGCCAAAGTTACCTCCTACTGGAGACAATGGGGTGGTGCGGGCAGATGTTATCTGCCGCGCAGCTTGGGGTCAAGGACGTCTCGCAAAGCATCGCCGAAGACGTTGATGCCAAAGACAACGAGAGACAGCGCCGCACCGGGGAAGATACCTATCCACGGCGCGCCGGAGAAGTAAGCCTGCGTATCGCCGCTGAGCATGGCTCCCCAAGAGACGATGTGCGACGGCGTCCCCACGCCGAGGAAGCTGAGGGAGGCCTCGATAATGATCATCGTCCCCACGGACGCAGTGGAAATCACCATGAGCGAGGCAAAGGTGTTGGGCAGCACGTGGAGCAGCATAATACGAAGATTGGACGAGCCAATGGCGCGGGCAGCTTCCACGTATGGATACTCTTTGATGCCCAGGGTTACGGAGCGCACCACCCTGGTGAACCGGGGTGTGAATATGATGGCTAGGGCAAGGATGATGTTATTGACCGACTGCCCGAAAGCCGCCATCAAAGCAATGGCCAGCAGCAGGGAGGGAAACGCGGAAAGAGCGTCTATGAAGCGCTGTACCAGCAGGTCGTAGTAGCCGCCGTAAAAGCCGCTGGTTACGCCTATTGCCGAACCTAATATGGCAGCGCCGGCCACAGCAAGAATACCAACGTACAGGGAGACCCTGGCGCCCAGTATGATACGGGTCAGGATGTCCCGCCCCAGCACGTCCGTGCCAAACCAGTAGGTTGAGTTGGGAGACTCCAGGATGGCGAAAGCGTCCGCCTTCAAGGGATCATGGGGAGTAAAGCTTGGCCCAATGATGCCAATGACGGCGGCTACGAACAGTATGCCCAATCCGGTTGCACCCAGAGGCTTCTGGCTGATGAACCTCTTGGTGCTTACGAACCAGCGCGACCACAACGGCCTGCTGGCGGCTGCCCATCTTCCTATTGTTTGTTCTCTAGCCATCGTCTCTATATCATCCGTATCTTATTCGGGGATCCAACCAAGCATACATGAGGTCAACGATGAGGTTGGCTACCAGCGCAATCCCGGCAAAGTACATGATGTACACCTGGATAGCGGGAAGGTCCCTGGAGTTGAGAGCGCTGATCAAGCCGCGCCCCACACCGGGAAGATTGAATATGCCCTCTATGATCACGGTGCCTGAGAAAAGAAATCCTATCTGGGTTCCGCCAACAGTGACTACTGGCAGCAGCGCATTGCGCACGGCGTGGCGCAGAACAACCGCCTTCTCTCCCAGTCCCTTGGCTCTTGCCGTCCTCACATAGTCCTCGCGCAGGACTTCCAGCAACTGAGCCCGCGTCATCCTCACCAGCAGTCCGCTGGAAGCGAAGCCGAGGGCTATAGCGGGGAATATGAGCTGCTGGAAACTCTTGCTAGGGTCCTGCCAGAGGTGGACGAACCCCAACGGCGTCGACCAAGAGAACATGACGGAAAGGAACAGCACGACCAGCAGCCCCACGAAGAAGCTGGGCATTGCCAGCCCCAGGATAGCGAACCCCCGCAAGATGTAGTCCACAAAACTGTCTTGTCGCACTGCGGCAAGCACGCCTATCGGTATGGAGATGATGGATATCACTATCATGCTGAACATGGCCAACTGTATCGTGACTGGCAGCTGGCGCCTGATCTGGTCCGAGATTGAAAGGCGGGTAACGAATGATTCACCAAGGTCGGCGCGGACGAAGTCCCACATCCAATCGACGTACTGCACATAGATGGGTTCGTTTAGCCCCATCTGCTCCCTAAGCTTCTCTACGTCTTCCTGGGTATAGGTCAACTCGCCGGATGGGCCGGAAAGGATCAAAGCGGCAATGTCCCCCGGGATGATGCGCAATAGGACGAACACCGCAATGGATACGGCTAATAGCGTGGGGATAAATAGAATCAGCCTTCTGAGTACGTATTTTCTCATATGGTGTCCGTAAAAGGCTAAAGAGGCGAGCCTACAGGCGCTCAAAAGCGCCTGTAGGCTCTAAACTTCTGTATCGCTTAGCTCAGACTGCTAAGACTGGTCCAGCCACAATGTTTCGTAGCTGAAGTTGGAGCCGTCGAGCACCGGGGGATTGTAGCCCATCCAGTTGCCCCTGTGCGGCTGCTGCAAGGCAGGTCTTATGGTGCCCAACATGAAGTTGTCCGCCATGACCAGCTGAGCCATTTGCCTCAATATAGGCGCGCGCTCTTCCAGGCTCTGCAGAACGGTCTGCTGATCATGCAGATCCTTCCAGCCGTCGGGTAGATGGCCCGTGCGGTTCCGGCTACCGTCCTCGAAGAGGAAGAAGATGTTGGTGTGGTAAACATCCGGGTCAACGAACGTCGCCCCTACGCTGTCGGAGAAGATGTCGAAGTCGTATGACTCAAGCTGGGCGGACCTTGTGGCCCAGTCCAACTTGATGACCTCTACGTCAATGTATATCTCGCCCAGCAGCGTCTGTAGGGCTTCGTTTTCCCGCAGACCCTGACCCGCCGTGGCGCTTAGACTGGTGGTCTTGAGCCTATTGTTTTCATTGTACCCAAGCGACTCCATGAGCTGCTTGGCCAGTTCTATCTCCGGGCCCTTGTCCTCGTTCCTGGCGAAACCTTCAAACTCGCGCCACTGGTCTTCGGTGTATATATACTCCCAGCCTACGTAGTAGGGCGGTGAAAGGAAGCCGATGCCATCGAAGGCCAGCCTATTGACTATGTCGCGGTCAACTGCCAGGTTGATGGCGCGGCGCAGCGTGTCAGCGTCGGGGTCGCCCGGAGGTCCGAACGGCTCACGCCGTGTGTTGATCTGGTAGCTTCTGTAACCAATGGTGACCAGGTGAGGAACCTGGGTATCCGGCAGGTCGGAAACGATGGAATCAACATTGGCCTTGCCAAAGCAGACCCACGTGCAACTGGTGTGAAGCTGCCCCGACTTGAAGGCAGCGACTCTAGCCGACTCCTCAAAGATACGGTATACATCAATACCATCCAGGTAGGGAAGGCCCTCACGGAAGTAGTTCTCGTTTCGCTCGACCTTGAAGAAGTTGTCTATCTCAAAGGACTCGAACTTGAACGGTCCGAACTCTCCGCCCAGCTCGCCTTCCGCTGGGTTCAGGTCCCTGTTCTCTTCGTTAGGATTGGTGTCTATAGGCGTGATGTACGTGTCGGCGTGGAATACCACGAAACCACCGGTCATGCAGGGGATGAAGGCCGCTCTTGGGCCTACCAGCCTGATCAGGATGGTGTTGTCATCTATGATCTCAGCGCCGGGGTTTGCTGCCATAGCCATGCTGTCGCCCTCATAGATGGGAGCAACGTAGTTGCGTACACAGCCCTGGCGGCGTACGGAGACGCCGTTTATCCTCTCAACATAGCGGAGCATGTTGGCATAGATATCTTCCGCCGTCAGAGGGTTGCCTTCGTGGTCCACAACGCCTTCGCGCAGCTTGAACGTGTACTCTGTGCCGTCGCCACTGACTTCCCAGGACTCGGCAAGGTCGCCTTCGACGCCTGTCCTAGTGTCCAGCGGAATCCTAACCAACTGGCTGTACAGGTTGCCCACCATGCCAAGCTGCAACCCGTATCCGGCCCGGCTATTGTGCGGATCAAAGATGTTAACCTCAGTTTCCGGCTTACCAATTCGCCCGCCGTACTGAGGCTGGTCATCCATAGCCTCCATTGGAGTGGGAACCACCGTTGCCGTGGGCTCCGCCACCACAGTGGGAAGAGCCGGTAACGGCGTGGCCGTGGGTACGGCCGTCGGCGTTGCCTCCTCAGCGGAGCCGCAGGCCAGTACAGTCAAGAGGCCAACGGAAATGCCCACCGCGAGGAGCCGTCTCGCTAATTTTCCTGATAACATAAGCACCCCCTCAATTTTTTAGGGACTTGGAGTATCCCGGCTACGGGACAATCCAAGCAATGCCGACACACCTTGTGTCGGCAAGTGAAAGGAATTTACATATCATGCCCGCAATTGTCAAGTGTTAAGTCCAGCAATTCCGAAAATATCGCCGCAGCACAATATCTCCCATCACTACGCTTTTCCATACGAACGGAATCCAGCGTTGGATTCATGGAAGAACGGCCCGTGAATTATTTGACACAAGAAAGGGACGCATGTAGCTTAATTCATTACCGTATACGGCCGTAGGAATCGACGATTATGCTGGATACTGCGCTGGCAAAGAAACGGCTTGTGGGACTGCTGCTGGCGGCGGTCATTCTGGCTCTGTTTCTCATATTCAACCGTTTCCCCAAGCTGGACACCGTGCAGGGCGACCTGGAGGCCGTTACCGGGTCAACGCTGGAATGCTTCCAGAGCTTCTGCATAGACCGTGACCCTGATTCAACCTTCTTCTCACGGTGGTGGGATTTCTCCCTGACCTACCTGCGGCTCGTATCCGTGGGTATGGTCTTTGCCTTTGTGGTCGCCGGCCTAACTGAAGCCTTTCTCTTCCCCAATGGCAGTACGGGAACGACTACGGGGCAAGGTTCGTTCAAACGCACCCTGAAGGGGCTTGCCATAGGCCCGGTGATGAACCTGTGCTCCGCCTGCATAGTGCCTATATCCTCCACGTTCCGCAAAACGGGTATGGGAATAGAAGGCGCCATCAGCATGGTGCAGGGGTCTGCCACGCTGAACATCCCCTCATTGGTAATGGTGGCCATGGTCTTCACGCCGTTGCTTGGCGTGAGCCGGTTGGTCATGGGTGTTGCCGCGGCCCTCCTCATTGGCCCGTTAGTGGTCATGGTCCTAACTAAAAGCCGGAACAGGGCTTTTCCTGAACAGGGGCCAGACTGGTCCTCAGAGATTGCGGAGTCAGCCCGCTGGGGACCGACAATGCGTGAGGCCTTCACAGACTGGGGCAGAGCAACCATGCGTTTCGTGGTCCGGCTTGGCCCCATCATGGTACTGGCCGGGTTCGCCAGCGGGCTTGTAATACAGTGGACAAGCCCGGATGTCGTGGAAAAGTACCTGGGAAACAACGTGATGGGCGTCGCCATAGCCGCCACTTTCGGACTGCTGATCAACGTCCCCTTGCTGTTCGAGATCCCCCTTGTGGCGCTCCTCTTGCTGCTGGGCATGGGTCCAGCTCCCGCCGCCACCCTGCTGTTCGCCGCCGCCGCCGGAGGGCCGATAACGTTCTGGGGGCTGGCCAAGTCCATGCCCAAGAGGGCCGTGGTCACCTTCGCCGCCGCCACCTGGACTGTAGGAATAATTGGCGGCGTCGCCATTCTGGGTTTCAGCCTGGCGCTTCCCAGCAACGACTCCGGTCTGAGAATCGAAGCCGCCTCTCACGGAGAAAACCTTACCGCACCCGCAATCACTCGAACCGACAGCCCAATGCGCTTCACAGATATCACTATCCAGTCAGGCATCGACTACAAACACGTGCCTCTGGATGAGAAATACGACAACGTAGATAACGGCTGGATGGCTGGCGGGGCAGTGGCCGAAGACTTCAACGGCGACGGCTGGGTCGATCTCTTCGTGCTTGCAGGCAACGCTCCACCCGCCTTGCTTTACGTTAACCAGAAGGACGGTACATTCAAGGATGAGGCGACCGATAGAGGCGCGGCGATAGCCACGGAAAGCGGTATGGCGGCGGCGGCGGCTGATTACGACAACGACGGCGATATAGACATATTCGTGGCCAACGATTTCCCTCCGCACGTCCTTCTAGTTAATGAAGGCGACGGCCATTTCAGCCACAGCGACACGCCCATTATGCAGCCGGCCGCATTCGCTACCAGCCCAAGCTGGGGCGATATCAATAACGACGGCCTGCTTGAGCTGGTCCTTGGCGAATGGAATCCCATACAAGGGCCTCTACAGGACGCCATTGAAGACGGATTCATAGATGCTGATCCACAGTACCCCTACTGGTCTCTATGGATGTACCTCAACAAGGGCGACGGCTACCTGGAAGGATACCAGTTCCGAAGCAATTCACTGGTATCCCGCGAGACCTTCATATTCGCTCCCCGGTTCGCTGACCTCAACGGCGACTTCTACGCCGACCTGGCAGTCGTTTCCGACTACGGCAGGTCCAAGCTCTACATGAACAACGGCACGGGCAAATTCGATGATGTCACTGAGATCAGCGGCGTGGGAACCGACGAGAACGGTATGGGCTCCACCTTTGGCGACTTTGACAACGACGGCGACCTGGACTGGTTCATTTCCAGCATCTACGACCTAAGCGAGGTCAAGGAAGGCCCTTGGGGCGGCTCAGGCAATCGCCTGTTCCGCAATAGGGGTGACGCCTCCTTTGAAGACGTGACGGACATAGCCGGTGTCCGCGATGGCAACTGGGGATGGGGCTCCAGCTTCGGTGACCTGGACAACGACGGAGACCTGGACATATACCACGTTACGGGCTGGGTGAACGCTGAAAAGCTTGACACCATCCGCAAGTGGAACAACAAGCCCGCCCGCCTGTTCGAAAACCTGGGCAATTCCAACTTTTTCGACGTCGCTTCACAGGTTGGCGCAGACGACCTCAGACAGGGACGCGGCGTCATCCTCTTTGACTTTGACAACGACGGCGATCTGGACATCTTCATCACCAACAACCAGGAGTTTGCCATTCAAGACGGCGCAGCCGTCCGCACTCCCGGCAGCCCCATCCTTCTCCGCAACGACACGCCCCTACCCAACCACTGGCTTAAAGTCACCATAGATGCGGAACCGCCTTTGCATCGCGACGGTCTCGGCTGCAAGGTGTTCGTCACTACAGGCCAGGTTACCCAAATGCGGGAACTGCACGCCTCCACCAACTTCGTAGCGCAGGAACCGGGAAGGATCGCGCACTTTGGACTGGGCGCATCCAGCGAGATCGATGAACTGCGGATCGAATGCGCGGGTGGAGTGGTCCAATCGCTGGAGAACATCCCCGCCGACCGGCACGTCAACGTCAATATTGAGGACGTAGGTACGTAAGGTCACTCCACCTCGTTGTAGAGATAGTGAGGCCGCCCTTCCGGCAGTCCCCACTCTTTGTAGAACCCGTTGACGTAGGGCAGCAGGTCCCTGCCCAGGTTAGCCCTGTCTATTTCATTCTGCGCCAGGGGACGGGACATGTGCTGCTTGAGCTCGGACCAGACCGCCTCTTTGTCCACTTTCGTAATCCTACCGTCTCGCATGAGCACTTCGCCGTCCACAACCACCGTCTTTACGTCCGAGGCGCGGCCCCTGTAGACCAGGGCATCTACCATATCGGTATCCGGGTGTAGATACGGCTCGGTGATGCCGGTCAGGTCCACTAGGACGGCGTCGGCGCGTTTGCCGGGCTCCAAAGCGCCCACCTGGGTATCGAACAGCGTGGCCTTGGCCCCGTTAACGGTAGCCATGTGCAGTATCTGGTGCGAGGTGGGGCTGGGCGTGTCCACACCGGGCAGGCGGTGCACCTTCTGCACCAGCCTCATCTCCTGCAGCATGTCGTTGTCGTCATTAATACCCGCTTCATCGATTCCCACGGCCACGGTGACGCCGCTGTCCCAGAGCCGGTTGAGGGGCGCGACTCCGCTTTTAAGGCGCAAATTGGAGCTGGCATTGTGGCAGATGATGGTGCCGGACTCCGAAAGCAGCTCTATGTCCGACTCCGTCAGCCATACCCCGTGAGCGCAGGAAAGCTCCGGGCCAAGGAAGCCCAGATCGTTCAGATGGGCAAGAGGCGTCTTGTTCCAGGTGCGCAGGCCGTACATCTTCTGGTACACGCTCTCCTGGAGGTGCACGTGCATGCCCGTTCCGTAGCGCGTGGCGTACTCCTTTGCCGTCTGAAAGAAGACGTCGCTGCACCACTGCACGTTGCCCGGTGCAAGGAAGACGTTGATCCTCCCGTTGTCCGAGAAAGAGTCGTGCAGTTCGGCAAAGGTGGCGAAGTACTCCTCGGACGATAGCGCTCTGCCCTGCACATGGTTCCTCACCCTGGAACCCAACTCCGTGGGCAGAGAGGCGATGAACTCTGCGTCGTCCTGGTAGACCAGGCTGTTTTGGTCGCGGAACATGAAGGAGAACGCGGCGCGCATGCCGGACTCTTCGTAAGCCCTGAGCACTTGCCGTCCCAGGTTCACCGGGCCGGATATTCCCGGCGTGGGACTGGCGTTGATGCTGTGATTGTGCATCACGGTGGTGATGCCGGACTCTATCATCTGAATAGCGCAATAGAGCGTGTCCAGGTAGGGGTCTATGTCCCTTATGGCGTAGCGAGCCGTGATCCATGGCTCAAGGGCCAGGTCGGGGACGCCAAGCTGGAAGGGCGTGAGGCCAATGTGATGGTGCGCGTTGATCAACCCCGGAATGACAATGTGCCTATCCGAGCCTATCTCTTCGTCGGGATGGTGGCGGGACTTGACTTCAGAGTAAGTGCCCACGTCTTTGATCTGGCCGTCCTCCTGGTAGAGAGCGCCGTCACTGATGATTTCGCTGGCGCCATCGTCTAGAACTCTGGCGACCAGATATTTGCCTCTTATGATGGACGATGACATAGCTCCTCCTTAGACGGTAGTGACACGGGAAGCGTAATGGTTACCTGCAGCATTGGCAACAGACGATCTTGTGCGGGCGTGCTACGCGCCTAGCTTGCCGGCTAGATCGTGGAAATCGTCCGCGTAGAGGTCAATCCACTCTTCTGGGCTGGCGTCCACTTGACCCTGCGGCCCGAACTCATCAGGCCGACTCACCAGCACGGTCTGCATGCCCTCGTTCTTAGCCGCCTCCAGGTCGTATTTGTGGGCGGCCACCATCATCACGTTCTCCGGGGGAAGCGCCAAGAGGGCCGCCGCTCCCCTGTACACCTCGGGGGCGGGTTTGTAGCGCTTGAAGAGCTCCACCGATAGGACACAGTCCCAAGACAGACCGGCATGCTTGGACAGGTTGGCAAGCATGGCCATGCTGCCGTTTGACAGAGCGGCGACCAAGAACCTCTCTCTGATGCGGGCCAGTCCCGATACGGAGTCCGGCCATGGGTCCAACCGCTGCCAGACCCCGTTCAGATCATCCTTCTCCGCCTCGCTCAAGCCTGGTAGGGCGATCTCGTCCAGAATCTCGCGGTTCAGCACGTCGAGCGTCGTCCAGGGACGCCCGCCGCTATTGACGCGTTCCATGGCTGGGCGGTAGCCGTTTCTCCACTCATCGGCAAATCCGCCCCAGTCCACGCCGTCCAGCCCCTTGGCCTCGCCCAAAGCCCGCGCCTCGCGGTTCACGGGAGTACGCCAGTCCACAACCGTTCCGAATACGTCGAACACCAGCGCCTTTATCTCATCTGTACCCACGGTATGCCTTCCCTCACTCAATGGTGAGCGCCCTCTTGGGATTGTCCACCAGCATTGCCCTGATGTCCTCCTCTCTGAAGTCGCGGCGCCGCATCCAGGGGACAACGACACGCATGATGTGCCCGTAGCCATGACCGCCGTACTTGACCAGATGCGTCTTGCCTCCTATATCGTGCGAGACGAGCACTTTGTCGGCGTGGCCCTGCTCTATGAGCCAGGCAATCTGATCCAGCCGCTGAGCATCGGTAGGACGGGCTATGTGAGGCGCCATGGAGTAGTAAGAGAGGTCCTGTCCAAAGAGATCCCACTCGATGAGACTGCCGGTATCAGCGATCTCCTTCAATGTCTCCCGATTGAATACGGTGCGCTCAATGTGGCCCATGATGATCTTCTCCGGCGCAGCTCCCGCCTCGGTGAGGATGTCTATTATCTCCATGGGCGCCGCTTCATCCCGGCCGGGGTGAATGGATATGGCCGCGCCTGTCTCCCGCTGGGTCATACCTGCGGCGACAAGCACCTTACGTTCATCGGGATGGAGAGGCCAGGAGCAACCCAGCTCGCCCATGATGCCCGCTCTTATCCCGGTATCGTCTATGCCGCTGGTTATGTCGTCGATCATCTTCTCCGCGATATCGTCTTCACTCATGGCCGCCACTTCCGGCGGGTGTGACGAGGCCACGTAGTATCCGGTGGCAGCCACGACGTGAATACCGGTGACCCTGGAGATTCGGGCCAGCCCCAGAGGGTCAGGAGCCTCGCCGATGGTTGTGGCGTCTACTATGGTCTGGCCGCCTTCCTGCTTGTAGAGCAGCGCCTCTTCTACCGCGGTCTGCTCGTCGTCAAGACGAAGGTTGTCCAGGTGGTTGTTGTAGTGGTACCTCATCCACCACAGGTTCTCGATGGTGATGGGCTGCCTGGACATGAACTTGTCGCTGGCAGTAGACGGTTCGACGTACAAGGGGCTCACGTCGACCAGCAGGTGCTCGTGCGGCATGGTCACGCCCATTTCATCAGGGTCGATAGCGCCGAGAACGGTCTGTATGTAGCCGGATGTAGTCATTGGCGCCTCCTTTACTGGCCCGCCGTTATGCCGAGAGCCCGCTGGGGATTATGTACCAGAATCGCCTCTATATGCCGCTCCTCCATCCCCCGCCGCCGCATCCAGGGAGCGACAACCCTCAATATGTGCCCGTAGCCGTGGCCGCCCCATCTCGTCAGGTTGGCCTTTGCGCCCGCGTCGTGGGCAACGACTATCTGGTCAACGTGTCCTTCTGAGATGAGCCACTCTATGGTCTCGATGCGCTGAACGTCGCTGGGCCGGACTATGTGAGGCGCTATAGGGTAGTAGGAAATGTCCTGGCCAAAGAGGTCGTATTCCAGGTAGCAGCCGGTCTCGGCCAGCTCCTTCAGTTTGGCGCGGTCGAAGATGGTGCGCTCCAGGTGACCCATGATGATGCGGTCCACACCAACACCGGCGCTCTTCAAGATATCCATTATCTCCATAGGCGCCGCTTCGTCGCGGCCCGGATGAATGGAAATAGCCACCCCCGTCTGCCGGCTGGCTATTGCGGATGCGGCAACCACCTTGCGTTCATCGGGATGCAACGGCCACGAGCAGCCTATTTCACCGATGATCCCCGCTTTGACGGATGTGCCCTTTATCCCCCGGGTTATCTCTTCGACCATCTGCGCCGCCAGCTCTTCCTCCGACATGGTGGAGACTGTAGCTGGATGAGAGGGCTGGATATAGAAGCCGGTGGCCGCGACGACATGAAGCCCAGTGGCCATAGATATCCTCGCGAGTCCTACAGGATCGGGAGACATGCCGGTGACGGAGCAGTCCACAATGGCGCCTCCGCCCTCCTGCTTGAACATCATCGCCTCGTCTATGGCTATGTCAACGTCGCCCTGTTGCAGGTTGTCCCAGTGGTTGGTGTAGTGGTACCTCAGCCAGTTCACCATCTCTATCGTGATGGGCTGACGCGACATGAACTTGTCGCTGGCTGTGGCCGGCTCCTCGTAGAGCACCGTGGCGTCGGCCAGTAGGTGCTCGTGCATCATGGTGACGCCTAGCCGGTCGGGTGCAACCGGGCCGAGGACTGTTTGAACATAGCTGGACATGCTGACTCCTTTCTCTTGGAATCGGTGGGGACGCTGCTAAAGCTTCACGCCGTGAGCCTTAGCCCAGTCGTCCATGCCGCCTATAGCGGGATTGTCCGGCCTCTGCTTGTAGTAGTCACGCAGCGGATAGAACTTGCCGAACATGTCCAGCAGGTCGTCCATGGGAGTGGCCGAATTATCGACGCGGAGGTTGATGATGGAAAACCCTTCCGTCTCATAGAGCAATATGCCTGCGGAGCGCTGCCCGTTGGGCTGGCCGCCCGCCCTGGTCCCCGCGTCTATCGAGTTCATCAGCCGCACTTCCAGGTCTTCCGCCTCCGAACCTTCCATGGCTCCCGCCATCGCCTCTACGACGCCCTCACCCACAAGCCCGTTCCCCATCACTATCCACTGCTCCCCCGTTGCGTGCCCCTTCCAGTCTCCGTTGTCGACGCCCGTGCGCACCGCGGTATGCCCGTAGCGGTCGACTATGCCAAGCTGCCGGTACTCTATGTAAGGATCGCTCTCTTCAAGCTGGGAAAGCACGCGCCTCGCCGGGTACCCCGCCTGCAACAGTTCTATGGCGAGCAGACCCAGCCGCGGGTCGGTGCGGGATTGCGTGGCCACGGCGCCTATGTTCGCCTTGATGTAGACGCAGCGACCAGTGACCGCCATTTCGCTGGTGGATATGGATATGCCCAACCGTCCCGTGCGCGGGCAGCGGCCTATGGCGGTGAAGGTGTGCATTTCCGGGCCCAATGTAAACATGCTCTGCTCCTCTTATCTATCTCTGTTCAACTCCGGCAGAAGGTCAATATGCCTAGTACGGCTGACAGGCCGCGATTACGACTGAATTCCCCGTTCCGCAGCCCAGTCCGATACCCGGCCGATAGCGGGATTGTCCGGGCGCTCACGATAGTACGGCACCAGCGGGTGCATCTTGTTGAACAGCCGCCATAGCTCCTTCATCGGCTCGTCGTGGTCATCCACGCGTAGGTTAACTATGGAGAAGCCCTCGTTCTCGTGAACGATGACGGCAGAGGCTCGCTGTCCGTTGGGCTGGCCGCCCGCTTGGGTGCCGGCGTCTATCGCCCTCATCAGCCGTAGCTCTATGTCCTCATCGACCGAGTCCTCCATAGCCTTGGCCATAGAATCGACCACCTGCGCCCCCACCAGATAGTTGCCCATGGTGATCCATCCGTCGCCGGTCTTGTGTCCAGCCCACTCGCTGTTGCTGGCGCCGGTGCGCACCGCGGTGTGCCCCCAGCGATCCACGATGCCCAGCTGCCGCCACTCGATGTGCGGGTCGCTGGCTTCCAACTCGTTGAGGACGCGGCCCGCCGGATAGCCAAGTTCCAGCAACTGCAGCGCCAGGATGCCAAGCCGCGGGTCGGTATAGGCCTGCGTGCCCACAGCCCCGACGTTGGCCTTGACGTGCGGAGCGCGTCCGCCCGTGCCTATCTCGCTGGTGGTCACCGCCACACCCAGTCGACCGGTGCGCGGGCACCTGCCGATTGCGGTGAATGTGTGCATCTCTGTACCCAGCTCGAACTCGATTCCCTTTAGCAGTTTCATCTCTTCCCTCCTATTGCTCATGCAACACGCCTAACTCAGCTCAGCAGCGTGCTCATCCAAAAAAGCCACCGTGGCGTTTACCGTGCGTCGTATGTCCTCGTCGGTGTGGGCGGCGCTTATGTAGGCGCGGTTCAGCAGCTGCTGCCTTATGAATATGCCGCTCCTCATCATGTGCGCACGGTACGCCTGGTCGATGGCAGCGCCACCCGCCTGCCGGTAGCGCACCACGTCCTCCTGGCTCTGTGGCTGCACGTCGCTGAAGTACATGCACCATACGGAACCGAACCCGTCGCAGCGCGCCTTCAGGCCGCGCTCCCTTATGGCGTCGTTGACCCCGGCGCGCAGGGTGTCGCCCATTCTGTACAGGTGGTCGTATAAGCCGGGGCGGGCCAGTATCTCCAGCGTCTTCAGCGCCGCAGCCGCGCCCAGCGCGTTTCCTCCGAACGTTCCCGCTATGCGCACCGTACCCTCCGGCTGCGCCAGCGACATGACCTCGTTCTTTCCGCAGATGGCCGCAATGACGTAGCCGCTTGCCATGGCCTTGCCAAAGACCCCCAGGTCCGGCGTTACCCCGTAGATGGCCTGACCGCCGCCCAGGCCGTGGCGGAACCCCGTCACTATCTCATCGAAGATGAGGACTATGTTCAGCTCGTCGCAGATGCGGCGCAGGCCCTCCAGAAAGTCCGGCCTGGCTATGAGGTTGCTGCTGTGGATCATCGTCTCCACCAGCACCGCCGCTATCTGGTCGTGCTCGTGGTGAAGGCGGGTCGAGGCCGTCTCAAGGTCGTTGTAGGGCAGGATCACGGTGTTCGAGTAGTTGTCGGGCGGAACTCCCGCCGAATCGGTGGCGTACTTGGTCTCACCGGTGTCGTAGGAGTCGGGGGCGCTGTTCACCGCCAGGGGGTCGGCCCAGCCCTGGTAGCCACCGTCGAACTTCACTATCTTGGTCTTGCCGGTATAGGCGCGGGCCAGCCTGATAGCGTAGAGCAGGCCGTCGGTGCCGCTGACGCAGAGCGCGACCTTCTCGGCGCAGGGGATGAACTCGGTGAGCTTGCGCGCCACCTCAACGTCGCGGAAGTTTGGCATGGCGAACTGGACGTTGCCCTCGTTTATCGCCTCGGTCACCGCCTCTATGACCTCGGAGGGCGCGTGTCCCAGGATGTGGGGGCCAGCTCCGCACCAGTAGTCCAGGTACTCGTTGCCGTCCACGTCATAGATGCGGGAGCCATTGGCGCTCTTCACGTAGAAGGTGTCCGGCGTCCACCACTTGCAGTTGGGCACGCCGCGCGGACTGAACGACGACGCCTCCTCCAACATGGCCTGGGAACGCTGCAAGTTGAGTTCACCTTGCGCAGTGGTCATGGGCACACCTCCTGAATCGGCACAATCCTACAGAGGAAAAGCGTGGTAGACAAGGACGGGTTCTCATAATGCGCTGAGAGATTAGCAGCAGCAGCGGGGCGCCGGAGATATTGTGGGGATTTGTTTCAAACGTTATGTCAAGTACAGGCACGGAAAATGGTGGAAATTTTTTGGGTGTGAGAAACAAATCCGATCCTTCGAATGAGTTGAAGCTGCTTCCAGTTGCCGTCATGGGGGTAGGATAAGGGTCGGAGGTGGTTGCGGGGAAGCAGGAGGTGGCAGGGAGCGAGTCTCTCTTTTCCAGCTCACTCCCTTCAACTATGCTCAGGATGAGCGGAGGAGAGAACGGTTGTACTGGCTACCCCTCCGCCTTCACCGGCTCCGCCTTGCGGGGCCGCTTCAGGAAGAGCAGCATGGTGATGCCGAACACGGCGACGCCGACGTATGTAAACAGCACCAGCGTATAGTCATTGGTGCGGTCGAAGACCCAGCCGGCGTAGACCGGGCTGAATATGGCCACGGTGGTGAACGTGGTGAGGAATCCCCTCAAAGTAGCGAACACGCGCCGCCCGAAATACTCGCCGATTATCGAGTAGTTGGTCGGCGAGACCCCTTCTCCATAGGAGAACAGCACGGAGAACAGGTACAGCGACCACAGGCTCTCCGAATTCACGAGGACGAACATCGCTATGAGCAGCGAAGTGTGCCCCGACATCAGGACAAGCCTCTTGCTGAAGCGGTCGCCGAGCACGCCGTTGAGCAGAATCAGCGGCCAGGCCGCCAGCGCTTGGAATCCAATGAACGCCGCGCCCGTCACCTCACTGTACCCCTTCCAGACAAATATGGGCACCCAGTGCAGATGGATTCCGCCAATGATTATGTAGCGCACCGAGGTACTGAGGATGATGAGCCAGTACGACGTAGTCCTCAGCGACTCCTTGAGGGTAAAATCGACGGCGGTTTGCTGTACTGCGGCCGGCCTTGCCGGAGCCGCCTCTTTTGGCTTCTCGCCGGCTTGCCCCGGCTTGTCGCCGTCGGGCAATAGACCCATCGATTCGGGATCACGTCGTATGAGCATGGCCAGCGGCAGCGCGATGGCCAGCACGACGACGGCGGAGAACACGGAGCCGTACCGCCAGCTGTACCCCGCCACTATGAGGCCCAGCACCGGCGCGAACAGGGCGTTGCCCAGCCGCAGCGACGAGGAGAAGAAGCTCATGGCGCGGGTGCGGTAGCGTATGAACCAGAGGTTGGCCACGGCGTGCATGGAGCTGATGAACCCCATCTGGAACCCTATGGAGATCATGCCCATGTAGATGATGAAGAAGGGCCAGAAGGAGCTGGCCACGGGCAGAATGAGAAAGCCTACTCCGCCCAGCACCGCGCCGGTGACGATGGGCAAGCGGGGGCCGAACTTGTCTATCATCCAGCCGACCACCGGCGATTCGATGCTGCCTTCCAGGCGCGTCAGCGAGAAGACCAAAGATAGCTGACCGCGGGTCAGCCCTAGCTCACGCTCCAGGGGAAGGAAGAAAACGCTCTGAGACGCCGACTGTACGGCGCCTATACCGCTGACGATGGCGCCTATGACGACCATCCACCAGCCGTAGTACATGCCTGATATGCGACTCTTTAGCCTAGTTGTGGCCTGCAATCATGCGCTCCTGGTCCGCATATTTGGATACCCGACTTGGCTATACACCCGCTTGTCTCCCTGCGGCGCAGATTCTTCGCTGGGCTCAGAATGACAGTTGTGAGGACGGGTATGGCAGCTTGGCGCTTCCGGCGGGAGTCCATACACCGGGATGCCCCACACACTGCCCCGCCTGGGTTCCTGCCTGCGCAGGAAAGACGGCGGGGTGGTATGACGTAAGCGAGCACGAGTGTGGCGTAAGCTGCGCAAAGGTCTCCATGTTTCGGGATAATACGCCTTTCCAGAGGAGCGCTCAACACAGACGGAGGCTTTTCGTCCGCCTGTTACCCGTTCCGCCTTGCCTGGTCCGCGATGTCCACGCCCACCATCTCACTCCAAGCCGCGATGAGCTGTTTAACCACCGGACCCGGAACGTCGCCGTCCAAGGGCCGGCTGTCCATCATGGAGATGGGCAGCACGGAGAAGCTGGTCGCCGTGATGAAGGCTTCGTCTGCGGTATAGGCGTCGTAGAGCTGGATATCCTCCTCGACCACGGGAATGCCCAGCTTCCCGGCCAGGTCAATGACCGTCTTGCGCGTCACGCCCTCCAGGATGTTCCTATCGCGGGCCGTCTTGATCACGCCGTCGCTGACTATCCAGAAGTTGAACGTGACCCCTTCCGATATATTGCCGTCCTGGTCGAGCAGCACCGGCCACGACTCCGGGTCGACGTCCGCCGCCTCAAGCTCGGCCAGGGCAAAGTTCATCCGGCTGAGGTGCTTGATCTTGGGGTCCAGCGAGTTGGGACTGTAGGAGCGGGAGCGGGTAAAGACCACGTGACCGCCCGTATCGTACATGCCGGCGAATCTACCGAAGGCCACGTAGTCGACGCCGGAATAGAGCACCGGCGGCACATCGTCGTTCACCGAAGCGCCCGACCCTCTGGTCACGTACTGCCTGAGAGCGAAGTCGTTGCCGTCGCGCCACATGTGACGGTTGCGCTCCACCGATTCCAGGCATATGCGCCTCATCTGCTCCCAGCTTACCCCAGGGTCCATGCGCACGTAGCGGAGGGAGCGGTAGAGACGGTCAACGTGACCCTCCAGATCGAAGATGCGGCCGTTGAACGTGCGTTCCGCCTCGTAGACCGCGTCGCCGAGAGCGAACCCCCTGTCCGAGATGTGCACTTTACACTCGCTTCTCGGTATCCACTCTCCGTTGAAGTAGGCAACGAACTCATCCATAGACCAACCTCGCTAATGCAGTAAATCGGCCAGCGGCGCAAACGCTTTGCTCTGTGGAATCTGGTCCACCCGCAGGCCGTCTCCGCTTCTCTCGATACGATAGGCGGCTGCGTCCTTGCTGGAGGTGATGATCCTGTAGGAACCGTCGACCACCTCCAGGGCGCAGTTGTCCTCTACGCCTATGCCGACGCCGGGATGACGTCGCATCATTGCCTGAAAGTCCTGCTCCCGCGTCTCGCCGTTGTAGTGCGGGCAGCCGAAGGCGTCTATGAAGCCCATGCCCTTGACCCTTATATAGCTCCAGTCGTCTGTGTCGGTGTAGAACGACATGGAGTCGCTGTGCCCGTAGCTGAACCAGCAGATGCAGCCCGCGCTCAGCCCGGCCAGCGCCGTTCCCCTGGCGTACGCCGTTTCCAGCAGCTTGTCCACGCCCAGCAATCGCCAGCGACGCATCATCTTCAGCGTGTTGCCGCCGCCCACGTAGATGAGGTCAGCGCCCAGGATTGCCTCCTCTAGCCGCGCACTTGGCGGACGCTTACCGAGCATGTAGAGCACGTCCGTATCGCAGCCCAGCTCGCCGCCGTACATCCTATGGAACGCCTCCCAGTACTCCACCGAGTCGCTGCTTGCGGTGGGGATGAACAGCGCCTTGGGCCGCTCCTTGCCGCTCAGCGAGACGATCTCCCTGTCGATATCGAGCGTTTGCAGGGTGCGCATGTCTCCCCCGCCTATGGCCACTATCTTTCCCATGACAGGCCGTAGTATAGCCTGTTTCCGGCAGTTGGGGGGATTGGCGTTGACAAGAGGATTGCTATTTTGATATGTTGTCTCACTTCCAAGGAGATTCATTTAAGTAAACACGTATCTATAAGTGATACAACATATCATTATGACGTTCCAAACATCACATCCAAACTTGATGGCTGTACTGGAGGGCAGGGGCGCTAGGGCCACTTCCCCCAGGAAAGCGATAGCCAATCTCCTGGAGCGGAAGCAAGGGGGCTTCACCATCGAATCGCTCAGTGAGGAGCTGCCTTCGGTGGGCAGAGCAACGGTCTATCGCACCGTCAAACTCCTTCTTGAGGAGGGAGTGGTCTGCAAGCTTGCCATGATGGACGGATCTCACGTCTACAGCGTCTCCAAGGCCGGTCACCATCATCATCACTATGTGTGCGTCAAATGCGGCGCGGTGAAGGAGTTTAGGGCAGCCTCAATTGAGCAGTTGCTCCGGTCCATCGGCGCCGACGTTCCAGGACGGGTCGTCGACCACCGGATCGAATTGTACGTGGCCTGCGACTATTGCCCCGCCAGTGGGGGCAAAATGGGGGTTTGTTCCAACCTGCTGAGACACCAGTGTTGGGGACTACCAAGTGAATAAATGGTAGCAATGCACAGTAGGCAGCGGTAGGAACTCACTTCGAAAAAAAGCTTCAAGAACGATTGATTATGGAGGAGAAAACTAAAATATGTATATGATACAAAGTCTCAAAGATTACTTGCAACGCACGACCCGGGTTTTGGCTTTGGGTCTTGTCGTATTAGGTATGGCTTTCCTGCTTGCCTGTTCAAGTGAGCAGGACACGCCAACCAGAGCACCCCAACCAACCGCTACGCCTACCGTTGCGGTTCCAAGTCCGCAGCCAACTGCTACGCCTACCACGGCTACAAGTCCGCAGCCAACTGCTACGCCCTCAAGGCCGCCTCTCCAAGTGGTGGCAACTTCCAACATTGTAGCTGACTGGGCCGAGGTGATAGGTGGGGACAGGGTTGAGGTCTTCGGCCTGGTGCCACCGGGCAGCGATCCGCACAATTTCGTGCCAGGAGCTCGCGACGTTGCCAAAGTGGCGGATGCGGACATCGTGTTGACTATCGGTCTTGGCCTTGAGGTCGATTGGCTGGAGGAGCTGCTGCACAACGCCAGCGCGGATGAGTCCAAGGTAATTGCGCTTGGCGACGGTGTCGATCCCCTGGAGTTCATGGAGATGGGCGGCCACGGCCACGATGAGGACGAGCATGAGGATGAGCACGGTGAGCTAATAGGGCGCTTGCTCGTTGCGGACGGAGCAGAAGCGCATCTCTCCGTCATCGATCTATCGACCGATGACGTTGACAGCGGAATCTTCGATGTTGCCGGGCCCAACGCGAGAGTCTACCCCAGCCTCACTCACCGTTACGGCTTCGTCCTCGCTAGAGGACCCGAAGACGGCGACGATCGCATTCACATCTTCGACGGCGGCGTCTACCTTGAGGAGCACGGCGACCACTTTGACCTAGTCAAGGATCCGGTCTCACGACACCCGCTTGAGATCGTCGAAGAATGGCCGGTCCACTCCGTCAACAGCAACGGCTGGACCACCATCTTCGCCGATACCAACGGCCACGCGCTTCTGTTCGACGAGGAGGACCTGACGAGGTCGCGCGGCAACTACGAGCCAACTGTGCTTGACGCCGGAATCCAGCACGGATCCGCGCTCGCGATTACCGATGAACATGTCGTCATGTCTGTCAGCAACCCGCTCTGCACCGTGTTCATCCCAGGCACGTGGGACTGCTTACCGCTGGGCGCTGTCGTGAGCGATCTCGACGGCGAGGTCGTCTATGA
>DAOUJH010000010.1:0-258885 GCA_034422935.1 Dehalococcoidia bacterium
CCCATCCGCTCGTGGATGAGGTCGAAGGTGTAGAGCCGGACGCGCTCGAAGATGTGGTCGTCGAACACGTAGAAGGTGAAGATGGCGGCGTAGACGAAGACGCCGGGGTTGACCTCGTTGGTGGGGCTGAACTGCTCGTAGTGCCAGGCCGCGCCCGACATGGCATTGATGCCAAGCATCGTGCTGCTCATGACGTAAAAGGTCATCTTGAGGTCGAGGCGGTCATTGAAGAAGCGGATCTCCTGGACGCGGCCGCTGTAGAAGTCGACAAAGGGGTTGCGGTCCCCGGTCTTCGGCTGGGTGTAGACGGCGATGGCCGTGAAGAGCACTGCGAAGACGGTGCCGCCTGCGACTGCGTAGAGCGAAGTGCGGTAGAACCACTCGCGCTCCAGCCCGGGGATGACCTCGAAGGCCCAGATGAGGTTGGCAATGACGAAGACGAGGAGGCCGTTGAGCCGGTACCTGCGGGGCTCGCCGGTCCTCTCATCGGTGGCGTATCCGGTGACCCACTTGCCGGGCAGGAGCACCGTCAGGATCGCGAGGGCGATGAAGATTATGAGGGGGGTGAAGAAGGCGGCGACCTTATCTCCCGTGGAAAGCTCTAACAGGTGCGCAATCCCAAGCCACTCGACCATGGCTGGACCTCCTTCCTTGGTGGCGCCGGGCCCTCACGCTAAGGGGCTTACCAACGATTCCCAGTATACAGAACCGGCGTGGGCCGCGGTGCCTGCAGCGACGAGCAGTTCCTCCCTGAGACCGACCTCGGATTCCACTACCCTGCGCTACCGCCCGTGCAGCATGACTCTACGTCCGGCTATCGACGGCGTCCAAGGCTGCGGCAACATCCGCATGATTGGGGATTATCTGGTTGAATCCGATTATCTCAAAGACCTGCTGTATGTATGGTCTAAGAGCACAGAGGTGGAGAGTCCGGTTTTCCTTCTTGAGGTCCTTCCAGAGGTGCAGAATTACGCGCAGTGCAGGGGTGCTCATATAGGTCACGCCTGATGCGTCTATGATGACGTCACGGTCAGCGCCCGTCACGGCGCGTCTAGCCTGGACTTCAAACACGTCAGAGTTGAAAAAGTCAATGCGTCCCCAAGCTTGCAGGAGCAGGGCCTGACCCTGGGTCGAGACAATGTCGAGCATCATGGAGGCTATTGTAGTGGGTCACTAGGACAAGTCAAGGCACGGCGGCGTGGGTATCATGCAGGGACGCCGGGAGTTCGTGGGAGACGAAGCGGCCGCCTAGACAGCGTCCCGGTTCAGGATACAAACGGCATGCTACGGCGGATTGAGGCTCTGTAGCATGCCGGTCATTGGGGCAACTTAGCTTCGGCTGCAGCTATACGGGCCACTCCTCCATCCTGTAAGCGGCATCCCAGAACAGGTACTCGTACTTACTGTTGGAGACGAAAATCCGCGCCAGGAGCTCTCGCTGTTCCTCGCCGAGGTTCAATGCGATGCGGTCGATGAAGGAACGGAGCCACTCGGCCAGCTCGCCGAATTCGGGCGAGCTGTACATCTCGATCCAGCGGCTGTAGACGGGGTGGTCCGCGGGCTTGCCCCGCGCCTCCAGGGCCTGCCCTATCTCCGCGTATCCCCAGGAGCACGGCAGAAGGGTAGCCGCAATCTCACCGATTGTGCCAGAGTGCGCGCTGGAGAGCATGTGGTTGGTGTAGGCAAGAGTCGTGGGTGATAGTTGGGTTGCCAGGAGCTCGGACTCAGATATACCGAAGTCCTGGCAGAAGCTGACGTGCAGGGCCATCTCCGTGTTCAGCGTCTCGTGGAGCAGCCTGGCGAACCAGCCCATGTCGTCTAGGGAATCCGCCTTGGCGACGGCCATGGCAATGACCCGGCTGAAGTCGATGAGGAACAGGTAGTCCTGCCTCATGTACCACTGGAACTTCTCCAAGGGAAGCGTACCGTCACCAAGCTCGACTACGAACGGGTGCCGATGCTCCATCTCCCAGATGCCCGAAGCGCGGTCTCTCAGTACGTCGCTGAAGTTGGTCACTGGCGGGTGCTCCCTCATTGCGTGGTTGCCTAATTATCCACCGATTTAACCGCAGTGCAAGACCCGATGCTACTCTGCGGCTCTTCGCCAGCGCCGTGGATTGCTGAACGTCGGACGGTTATTGTAAAATGCATGTGTTTTCGGTGGCAAATGATAGGAGGTATCATGGGAAACTTGCGAATGAAATGGGTTGCACTGCTGGGATTGACTTTGCTGTTGATGATCCCTCTAGCCGCCTGTGAAAGCGATGGAGAGGATGATCAGCCCTTTAGAATCGGAGTTATGGAGTCGGTCACAGGGCCCGGCCAGTCCTACGGGACAGTCTTGGTGCAGGCCAAGCAAATGGCTGCAGATGAGATCAACGCAGCCGGCGGTATCAACGGGCGCATGCTGGAGCTCATTGTGGAGGACTCCAAGTGCAGCGGCCAGGACGCCATAACCGCATACAACAAGCTCACGGACGTGGACGGCGTCAAGATCATCCTGGGCACCTCCTGCAGCGGCGCCTTGCTCGGAGCCGCTCCCCTGGCGGAGGGAGAGGGTGTGGTCATGCTCTCCGCATCCGCAACCAATCCTGACATCGCGGAGGCCGGCGACTACATCTTCCGCACCGCCATCAACGATAACAATCTTGGCATAGACACCGGCAATGCCATGTGGTCGGATGGCATCAAGAGCATAGCTACTATCAACGAGCTGACGGACTACGCCGAGGGTGTACGCCGCACCACCGTACAGCGCTTTGAGGAGCTGGGCGGCGAGGTCAAAGCCGCCGAGTCGTACTCCTCCGACGCCATCGACTTCAGGAGCCAGCTGACCAAGCTGATCGGCGAGAGTCCGGACGCCATCCACGTTGCGCCGCAGTCGGAGTCCAGCGGCGGCACCATCGTCAAGCAGTTACGGGAGCTGGGCTACAACGGTCCCATCTACGGCGAGAGCGTGGTCTCAGGCACGCAGGCTCTGGAAATCGCCGGAGCCGCTGCGGACGGCCTGAAGGCCATCATCCCCAACCCGGATCTGGACACTGAGCGGGGCAAGGAGTTCCTCGCCAATTTCCGCGACCGCTATGGCTTCGTCACTCTGCCCTGGTTCCTGGGTTCGGCCTACGACGACGTCTACATCGCGGCCGAGTGCCTGAAGCAGACGGGTGACGACCAGGACGCCGACGGATTCAGGGACTGCCTGTACGGACTGACGTACAGCGGCGCCATAGGCAATGACTACTCATTCGACGACAAGGGTGAGGTTGTCGGCCTCTCCAACGTGGTCGTCCAGGTGCTGCCCCTAGCCCAGAGAAACGAGGACAACCAAGGCTACCAGGTCTTGGGAGCCGCTCCCAGTGTGGGGTAGCCGTTGCTGTGCCACAGGCCTAGAAACCCGGTCAACCAGATGCTGAGGTGCTCCCCAGGAGTGGCTTGATGCTCTTGTCAAGTGAACGCCGTGGTAGGCTCTTGGCAACGGCGCTGGTGGCGGTAATCGTCGCCTATGTTGGCTGGAAGATTGCGGAGTCTCCTAGTCAGGCGGTGCAGTTCACCTTCAACGGCCTTTCAGTTGGCGCGGTGTACGCCCTGATGGCCATGGGCTTCACCCTGGTCTACAGCACCGTCTGGTTCTTCGACCTGTACTATGGGGCCGCTGCAGCCCTGGGCGCTTACGGCGTCTTCTATCTGCGCTCACAGGAGTCTCTGAGCGGCCAGTATGCGGTGAACGACCACTCAATAAACGTGCTGTTCGCCTTAATAGTCGTCGGGGTGGTGGCCTGGGCTCTCCACACCGCCTTCCACAGCCGCTTCCGAGAACGCTACAGCCGAAATGTGCTGCTGGCGGCCGGAGGGCTACTGGCAGCCAGTGCCGGGATATACACCTGGTTTGTGCTGGCCTATCCGGAGAACCTCCACCTGACCTTTGCTCCCGCAGTAGGCGGCGCCACTGCCCTGGTCGCCTACTGGCTGTTGCGCCGAGGCCTGCAACGCGTCCTCCCCTCCTTACCACACTCGGCTGCCACTCTCCCTACGTCTGTCATCGCCGTTGCGCTGGGAGTCTACTGCGGGTATCTGCTGACCGGGACCCCGGAGTCTAAGTTGTACCTGAGCTGGGCCGTCTCATGCTTGCTGGCCGGAACCGTGGCGCTGGCTCTGTACCGAGGCCTCTACGTATTCATGCGCAGGCGGTCCAGGTCACCCCTCATCATGCTCGTAGCCTCTCTGGGCATTCTCCTTGCCATCACCTCCTTGATCACTATCGTATTCCAGAGCGCACCCCGCCCGTTGCCTGATGCTTTGGGTAGCGACCCTTGGACATTGGCCGGGGCCAACATAAAGGGATTCAACGTGTTCACCATTGGCGTAGCCGTTGCCGGTTTCCTGGGGCTGCTGTACCTTCTCAAGTGGACCACCTTTGGCAGGGCGGTACGCGCCATTGGCGACGACGAGGATGTATCCAAGGTAGTAGGCATCAACACCACCGCAATCATCGCCGTGGTGTTCTTTATTGGCGCCGTCTTCGCCGCCATGGCGGGCCTGCTCAGCGGCCACGACACCGCCGTCCAGCCCAGGATGGGTCTTCTCCTCCTGCTGAAGGGCTGGATAGCTTCTGTAGTGGGCGGCATCGGCAACCTGTACGGGGCCATAGTCGGCGGCTTCATCCTCGGCATGGTCGAGCAATTCGGCATCTGGGACTTGGCCGGGGAGTGGAAGGACGTTATATCCTTCATAATGTTGATACTATTCCTATCGTTCTGGCCCAAGGGCCTGATCCCCAGGAAGTAGGCTAGTGTTCACCAACTTGCAACCATTCGCAAACATCAGGCAAACTGCCCGCAATCCTAGAGAAGCTTTCCGGACTGCCAGCCGAAACGTGGAGCTGTGGGCCAACCTGTTCGTCATCACGCTGGCTATGTCCCTCATGCTCTGGCAGGGCTTTGGATTTGCCGTATCAGTAGCCACCGTTTTTGCCATTTGGGCTATACTGGCGGTGAGTCTTAACCTGGTCATTGGCTTCACAGGTCTGCTTTCCGTTGGGCATATCGCCTTCTTCGGCATTGGCGCCTACGCCACTGCCATCCTCACCTCACAGGCTACCTACGACCAGCTCCGTACCAATGCCATTCCAACCTTTGGCTTGCCCTTCTTTGCTGCGATATTCGTCAGCGTGATCCTAGCCGGACTGGCGGCCATTCTGGTCGGCATAGTGCTCAACCGGTTCCGGGACGACATTTTCGTCCTCGTCTCCTTCGGCTTTGCCATCATCAGCTTCAACGTCTTCCTGAACTGGCGTGGCCTGACCCGGGGAGCGTTCGGCATCCACGACATCCCCAGGCCCGAGATAGCCGGATTGGCCTTCACCGGTGAGGTGCCATTCCTGCTTCTCTCACTATTCTTCCTGGCAATAGTGGTGCTGGTCGCCTGGTTCATCGTTACCTCCTCCTTTGGGCGGGTGCTGACCGCCATCCGTGAAGACGAACAGGCCATCGAGGTGTTCGGCTACCAGGCAACCCACTACAAGCTGGCGGTGTGGGTCATCTCAGCCATGATGGCCGGGCTAGCCGGAGCGCTGTTCAGCACCTGGGCCAGATTCATAGACCCCAACTCCTTCATCCTGCTGGAGTCCATCCTGCTGGTGTCCATAGTCATACTTGGCGGGTTGGCCACCATCTGGGGGTCTCTGCTCGGAGCCATGGCCTTTGTGCTGCTGGAAGAGGGGATGCGGTTCATCCCAGGCTTCCCCACGGAGTACATAGGCCAGGCGCGGCAAGTGATCCTGGGCATCCTGCTGGTGCTGCTTATGCTGTTCAGGCCTCAGGGACTGGTTGGGAGGTTCAAGCTATGACCGTTGCATCAGGCATCCCCAGCGCCGACTACGCCTTGCAGACGGAGAAGATATCCAAGCACTTCGCAGCGGTGACGGCCGTTGATCAGCTGTCCATATCCGTCCTCCGCGGCAAGATAACCAGCATCGTCGGCCCCAACGGCTCAGGCAAGTCGACCCTGGTGAACCTCCTCAGCGGCATGCTGCCCCTGGATGGAGGCATCGTAGTCATTGAAGGCTCACGTTTCAGCGTGGTCAGGGCCCACGAGACCCCGGGCCACGGTATCACTCGCACCTTCCAGGAGGTGCGCCTTTTCGACCAGATCACAGTTTGGGACAACATCATGGTCGTCCTTACCCAGCGCCACCTCTTCCCCGCTATGCTGGAGCGCACTAAGCGCAGCCACACCGAGAGAGCGCAAGAGATCCTGGAGACCGTAGGCATGTGGGAAAAGCGCCGCTCCCTGGCCATGGACCTCTCCTACGGCCAGCGCAAGCTACTGGAAATAGGCCGCGCCATGGCCCTCAACGTGAGCATCTACCTCTTCGACGAGCCTTACGCCGGCCTCTTCCCCCAGATGGTGGAGAGGGTCAAGGTCATCATGAAGGGGATGCGCGACGATGGTCGCACCCTGATTTTCATCTCCCACAACATGTCCATCGTGCGGGAGATATCCGACTACATCATAGTCATGGACAGCGGTCAGCTTCTCACCGAGGGAGAGGTGTCGGAAGCACTGGGACGGCAGGAGGTCATTGACGCCTATTTGGGCGCATAGCCTCATCCACGACCAGCCGGGCAACACTATGGAAGAATCGCAGCAAAAAACCAACGGACACCAACCAACCCCGGACGACGGAGATACGCTCCTGCAGCTGGTAGACGTGTCGGTTCAATACATGGCGGTGCTGGCTCTGAACAAGGCATCCTTGGAGATCAAGAGCGGTGAGCTTGTCGCCGTAATGGGCCCCAACGGCGCCGGCAAGTCCACTGTTCTCAAGGCCATCATGGGGCTGGCCCCTGTGGTGAATGGCACGGTGTACCTGCGCCAGAAGCCTCTGACCATGCCTACCCACGAGATCGTGAAGCAGGGGGTCGCCTTCGTTCCACAGGGCAGACGCGTTTTCACCCACCTCACCATAGAGGAGAACCTGGAGATGGGGTGCATCTACCTGAACGACCGCGCCGAGCGGAGACGCCGCATAGACTCGGTGTTCGAGATGTTTCCCATCCTGTACCAGAAGCGGCGGGACCTGGCCAGCCAGATGTCCGGCGGACAGCAGCAGATGCTGGCCCTGGGACGGGGCCTCATGGCCTCTCCCGACATACTGCTGCTGGACGAACCCACCATCGGCCTCGCCCCCATCGTGGTCAAGGAGGTCTTCCAGAAGGTAGCCGAGATCAACCAGGATCTCAAGACCACCGTATTCGTGGTGGAGCACAACATCAAAGGCGTGTTGGACATTGCCAGCCGGGCCTACGTGCTGAACCAGGGGCGTGTGGTGTTCCAGGGCACACCCAAGTCGGTCAGAGATACCGACATTCTCACCACCGTCTTCCTCGGCCAAGCCGACGTAGAGGAAGAGTAAGGCCTCAACCATACCCTTGCCCAATTGTGCAAAGGGGTACTACGACAGGATATGAACAAGCCCCTCTGGACTTGCCCCAAGTGCGGCGCCAAGTTTGTCACCCGTAACATGTGGCACGGCTGTGGCGACTATTCCGTTGAGAAGTTCCTTGAAGGAAAGGGACCGCGGGCACGGAAGCTATTCGATTGCTTCGTAGGCCTCATTGCGGCCTGCGGCCCGTTTGAAACCGCTCCAGCCAAAACGCGCGTCGCGTTCATGGCACGGGTCAGATTCGCCGCTGTGCTGCGCCTCAGCGATAGAGGAATGACTGTCTCCTTCGGGCTGCCCCGTAGACTGGAACACCCCAGAATCGGCAGGATAGAGGAGTACGGCTCCGGCTGGTACGGCCACTTTGTCAGGGTGACTTCTGCAGAAGAAATGGATGATGAAATGCTGCAATGGCTGCGGGAGTCGTACTCCCAAATGGGCCAGCAGCGTCGCTTTCAGGAAGGATAGGAACCCTCCCTGTTACAATGTCTAGTATGGAAGGCATGACATCAATACAGTGGGTGTTTCTGGGCAGGATGGACTACACCGAAGCCTGGGACTTGCAGCGAGACCTGGCTGAAGCAAGGACCCGCTCTGAAATCCCCAACACGCTGTTGCTATTGGAGCACCCTCCTACCTACACCCTGGGCAGGCGCGGCGGCGACTCCGACCTGCTGCTGCCTGTGGAAGACCTGGAGTCGCACGGCGCCGCGGTTATAGACGTCGACCGTGGAGGGCAGGCCACATTCCACGGGCCGGGGCAACTGGTCGCATACCCCATACTCGATCTGAAGGAGTGGGGCGAGGGGCCGCTGCGCTACGTCAGGACGCTGGAATCTGTCCTGATGGGCGTGCTGCAAGAGTTCGGAGTCCGGGCAACACGCATAGACAAACTGACCGGCGTCTGGGTCGGTGAGAAGAAGATAGCCGCAATCGGCCTGAAGGTAAGCCGTGGCGTGACAATGCACGGTTTTGCGCTGAACGTCTCCACAGACCTGGCTTGGTTCCAACACATCGTCCCATGCGGAGTCCCGGACAAGGACGTGACCTCCCTGGAGCGCCTGCTCGAACGACCGGTCACCTTGGCGGAAGTGATACCCGTTCTGCTTAAAAGGTTCGGTGTTGAATTCAGCGCTCAGATGAAGGCCGTAACCCGGGAAGCGCTGCTCGGTTCCGTCTCCGGCGTGGTTTAAATGCTCGCTCACGCAGTCTGGACTGTATTTTCTCGCTGGTAAGCTCACGCAGTGCATCGGAGGCAACCCATCGCGCCGATCTGACCCCGGAGTCCAAGATTTGTCGAGCCGTGGCGATGGCCTTGGCGTTCAAGCTCAGGTTCCGCTTGCCTATCTGCCGCAGCGCCCAGTTGACGGCTTTACGCACAAAGTTGCGGTCATCCGGAGCGTGAGCCTTGATAACCGGGAGGAACTTCTCCAATCGCTCGTCGCTGGCCTTCTTGTCGTGGATGGCAACGGCAACCATAAGCGAGAAGGCGGCGCGTTTCACGAACTCCTCGTCTCTGGCGCTCCACTCATGGGCTTTCTGATATGCGTAAGCAGACTTGCCCCAGAGGTTCATGCAAACCTGATCGCAGACGTCCCACGAATCTATATCTTCTACCCAGGCCTCCATCTCTTCTTCGGTCACCTGGGCGGGTTTGCCGATTATGCTGGCCAGTATGCGCGCTTCGTGAATGCCGGAGTCCCATAGCTGTTGCGCCAAGCCGTGGTCCTTACCTATCTCCCTGGCCAGGGGCCGCAGCGTACTAAGCGGGATACCAAGCGTGTTCCGAGGATTGATGCCAAAGCGGGACATACCCTCCACGTTCTCCGGGTTAGCTAGGGTCTTCAGGTGACTGATAACTTCTTCAGCCTGCATCTTGGTTATCGCACATGCTTGGCTGCGGCAACGGTACCACTTCCAAGGCGAAAGTTTAAGCTTCCAGCTATCCTTGACACTCCGCCGACACCTGCCTACGATTTGGTTACCGTCGATGTAGGAGGGGACTTGACCACAATACAGCCGATTTATGAGCTTCAGGAGATGGATTCCAAGATAGACCGGCAGCAATCGGAATTGGCCACGGTGGAGGAGCGTCTCGCGGACAACAGATTGATGGAGGAATTGAAGAGACGGCTCTCCACCAGCGAAGAGCGGTTGATGCAGACCAAGAGCAGCCAAGCCATGCAGGACCTGGAAGCAAAGCAGTTTCAGGCCAAGGTGCAGAGCCTTGAAGAACGTCTCTATGGTGGTTCGGTAAGGAACCAGAAGGAGCTGGAGAGCATCACAAGCGAACTGCAATATACAAAACAGCAGTCCTCGGAAAGCGACGAGCAGCTTCTGGCTTTGATGCTAGGTGTAGATGAGCTCGAAGAACAGATCGCTGAAACCCAGGAACGGATCAAGGAGCTTGAATCCACACAGGCTGAAGTCAGGGTGAGACTGGCCGGAGAAAGGGATGCGCTCAAGGATGGCTTGGCCTCTGATGCGGATGAACGCGCGCGGATGGTTGAGGCAATACCTGCATTGCTGCTCAGCCAGTATGAAAGACTACGTAAGGCGAAACAGGGCGTGGCTGTGGCTATGGTGCGAGGCGGTAGGTGTATGGCCTGCCGCCTCGCCTTGCCCACCAGGGAGTTGCAGAGTCTGCGCTCCTCCAATGTGCCCATTACCTGCAGCAGTTGCGGCCGGATTCTATACGCGAGTTGATGTATGCACGCCGTGGGCTACATACGATGTAACAGGCACCTTCCCCCAGGCTCGGCCATGTCGCGGAAGAACCAGGAGATTAAACTTGTTGCTTTTGCCAGGGACAACGGCCATACGCTAAGGCAAATCTTCGTAGACTTTGTATCGGAGGATGGCCGGGGCTACACGGACTTGCTGAACTACCTGCAAGGCCAGGCCGAGGAGTTCTTGGTCCTAATCAACGACCCATCTCAGCTATCGACGACTTTGGAAGGAGCCGTGGATGCCGTGCTCAGCGTAAACGGCTTGGGGTCAAACGTAGTATGCATCATGGACGGTCTCCCCGACCCTATTCAGGCCCTATACAGGGCAATGACCTCCGAGGGCCAACAGGCCTCCAAACGACAGCAAATTATACAGGCCATGCAGGACAAAGCGCTGCGCGGGGAGGGCTTGGGAAAACCGCCCTACGGGTACTCTCTGGGTAACCAGGGCAAGTTTGAAGTGGTGCCCCATGAAGCGGAGGTCGTACGCCTGATATTCAAGCTATACCTGGAAGGCTTGGGGTTGAGAACCATCACACGGCGCCTGAATGAAAGCGGATACAGGACACGCAAAGGGCGGAACTGGAACATGGTCACGCTGCGTGACATGCTGCGTAACCGTGCCTACATGGGCACCTACCAGAGGTTTGGTTTGCGGCTTCCCAACAATCATCCCGCCATAGTGTCGTCGGAAGATTCCAGGCGCGTTCAGGATCTGATGTCCTCTCGCAAGCCGCTCCGGCGAACCGGAGAGAGCGAGCCATTCCTCCTTTCAGGGATGGTGTACTGCGCATCATGCGGCAACCGGATGATTGGCGTGACCAGAAGGCAGGCCTGGCGCACCAAGGACGGCCGGCGCAAAAGCGGCAGCTACAGGTATTACCAGTGCCAGACACGCGCCAATCAGAGCCAGTGCCAGTACCATACCAAGAGGGCCAGCGAGTTGGAGACTTCCGTCAAGCAGTACGTTACGGACGCCAAGGGAGAGTCCTTGGAACAGCAGGATACCGGCGAAGGCGTGAGGGAGAACGACGTATCACAGAGGCTCTATCTAAAGTACCTCAAACAGGCGGCGGACGGGTCTATCTCCCTGGAACGGCTGGGGGCATTGCTGCGGGGAAGGGAACAACAGGAAGACGGGTGGCGCCATCTGTTGCGGCAGCACGTGAACAGGATAGAGGTGGGTGAAGACTCCTTGGAGATAAAGCTGCATCCCACCGCTTAATCTACATAGGCTAGCCCTCTCACACCAAGTCTTCGATAAAGGTATGTTAAACTGGAACCGGACTGGGTAGATTGGGCGGCCGCTCCGGCGCGTTAAGCAGCCGGGGAGGAAAGTCCGAGCTCCTCCGGGCAAGGTGCTGGGTAACACCCAGGCGGGGCAACCCGATAGAAAGTGCCACAGAAACATACCGCCTCCGCGGCCAATGGCAGCGGGGGCAAGGTTGAAATCGTGAGGTAAGAGCTCACGGCTCCTGCGGCGACGTTAGGAGCGGGTAAACCTCACCTGGAGCAAGGCCTAATAGGGGGACATAGGCGCCCGGCCTGTCCCCGGGTTGGCCGCTTGAGCCTGCTGGAAACGGCAGGCCCAGATGGATGGTCGCCATTCGCCTCAGGGCGGATACAGAACTCGGCTTACAGATCTGCCCAGTCCGCGCTACGTCCCGCTGTTCCTCAAAGCGTGCGGCTTGAGCAGAGCGTAGATAGCCTCGTTTGCCGGAGTGGATATCGTTGCCTCTTTACCCAGACGAACCACCGCCCCTGTGAGTGCCTCCAGTTCCATGGGTCGCCCCGATTCCATGTCCTTCTGCATAGACGCCTTGAGCGAACTCGCTTCGGTTTCCATGTAATTGAGGGTCTTATCGACAATATCGCTATCCAGGTTGACGCCTAGCTTTCTGCCCAAGCTGTCTATCTCACGCAACACCTTCATCACAAGGAGGCGGGATTCCTGCACAGCCAGAAGATCGGCCAGACCCGTATGTGCGGCGCAGGTCGTCCCTGCCAGAGCCGTGATGAAGAGCCATTTGCTCCATAGGACACTGGTTATATCGGTGGAGATCTCCGCAGGCATACCGGCGCTCTGCATGGCAGAGGCGATAGCCTGGATGCGCGGCGTCGTAGAGCCGTCCGCTTCACCGAAAACAAGGCGACGCACGTTGCCCTGCTGTTGCACCACCCCCGGTTCTATCACGCTGGCTTCGATATACACGGCGCCGGGCAATACCGTGTTGGGCGGCAGCGCTTGTTGCACCTGCTCCCAGCTATCCACGCCGTTCTGGACGCAAAGCACCGTCGTGTTTTCTTCAAGCAGCGGGGCAAGCATAGGGACAGCTTCCAAATTATGGTAGGTCTTCACCGCGTGGATCACCAGGTCCACGGGACCAATCTCAGAGGGCTGGTTTGTGGCCTGTACAAGGGCTGCGAAGTCCCCCTGCTCACTCTTTATCTGGAGCCCGGTACCTTGGATGGCCTGCAAGTGCTGTCCGCGAGCTATCAGCGACACTTCATGGCCGGCGCGGGCAAGCAAAGCGCCCAGGTAGCCGCCCACGGCGCCAGCACCCATTACCGCTATACGCATTTGAGAGCGACTGTTGTCAATCGTCATTTTGAATCCGACTTCACTTGTTCTTCCGTGGACTCTTACAAAAGTACAGGGATGCTGCCGTGTCCATTAACACCTTTCAACAGTATAAGTGTACCGGTCTACGGTTGGAAGCTTGGGTTGTATAATGCGATCAGCCACGTGGGAAGGGAGTTCTTGTGGAACCGTTGCTTCAGGTAGAGGCTGTCCAGGAGTTCTTGAGCAATGCTTTAATAGGGCGCCGCATAGATTATTACCAGAACGTTGGTTCAACCATGGACGTAGCGCGCCAGGCAGTGGAGGAGGGTGCGGAGGAAGGGACAGTGATACTGGCAGAGGAGCAAACGGCTGGTAGGGGCCGCTTCGGCAGGAAATGGGTAACCGCTCCCGGCCAGAATCTATCCTTCTCGGTAGTGCTCTATCCGGGCAAATGGGCTGTTTCACGTTTAAGCGTCGCGGCTGCCGTGGCAGTTGCAAGGGTGCTCCGACATATGTACGGGTTATCGCCTGGGATCAAATGGCCCAACGACGTACGCGTCAACGGCAAGAAGGTCTGCGGTATTCTGGTAGAGGCGGCGGTCCAAAACGAACAGGTGCGATATGCCGTGCTGGGAGTTGGCGTAAACGTCAACATGGACCCGTCGGATGAAGGGGACAAGGGCTTAGGGGATACGACCTGCCTCTCCAAGGAGGTTGAACATGCCGTGCAGCGCGAGGAGGTGCTTCAGGCTGTCCTTCAAGAACTGGGCTACATATACGCCAGCTTGCAAGAGTGGGGGGCAGTGTGGCGTGAGTGGCGCGAAAGCATGGAGACGCTGGGTAAAGAGGTACGGGTGTTGTGGGGAGATCAGGTAGAGGAGGGAGTTGCTGAAGACATTGACGGCGAGGGTAACCTGGTGCTGCGCCGTAAAGACGGTACCGTGGTGTCGCTGACGGCTGGAGAGGTAACTTTTCAGATCTGAAGATCGATCTGAGGCAGAACGAAAACCAGAGCGATTAAGATCGCAAACACAATGCCCGAGGCGATGCCGATGCGGCGTATCTCAGGGAAAAAGTAGGTCTCGATTGGCTTGACCTGTATTCCCCTGCTTCTTAACCGGGGCGTGCGGGGCTGAGCGATTGCGGGTACGCCAGACTCTGCTCTCGCCACGGCCCGTGGTTCTTCCACCGCCACAGCCGAGCGCTCGGCCGTTCGTGAGGATGAAGAGCCGCTCTCCGGAGAGGTGGTTGCGGGTATTCCCGAAGGGCCGTGCGAGCGCGCCCTCTTTGATCTGCCGCTCAACTGCGCCTGGCGCGATGCAACTCTCTTCGATTTCTTCGGCATAGTTCAGATGCCCCCGTTGCTATCCGGACTTCCAGCTACTTTAGTCCTAGCATAGCAAAATAATCTGCCAGCTATATCTTAACCCACCGCGGCCTTAATGATAAGGGCTGCGGCCTTTTCCTGGTCTACAATGCTGGTGTTGAGCATCATATGAAAGTCGCTGGGATTATCCGCAGTGGCCTGAAAATACTTGGTGAAGTATTCCAGCCTGGCCGCTTCAGTTTCAGTGATGAATCTAAGCGCATCTTCCTCCGGCATGTTTTCACGCTTTTTGATGACCTCAACACGGTACTCAATTGTGGAGATAATTCCCACGTGGAAAGTATCCGGGCGATCCATGAGGATGTGATTGCTGGCCCGTCCAATTATCACTACGTTTCCTGTGTTGGCCAGGTCCAAAATCACGTCCCTGGTAGCCTCTAGGAAGTGCTCGTCCACCAGTTGATCGGAGGTGTTTATGGGCTCTGCCACCGCCTCCGGGTAGTCCTGGCCAAGCAGGACTCCAAGGCCCGGCCCAAAATAGGGGTCTCCTCCGGCTCCGGCGGTGGCGGAGCGTTCCATAATGCGTTCCAGGAAGCGCCCCAACCGTTCACCCAGCCCGGGCTTTCGCTGCCATTTATCCTCGACGGCTTCCACGGTTGCGCCCAAGCGCATCGCCGATTCGGCCAGTATGAGCCGGTCTACATAATCATAGCCCAGCTGTTGTGCCACCTCTGCGCCTATTTCCCTGGCGGCGCTGCCCCTCTGTCCGTTTATGGTGATTACGCCCATGGCATCCCTCCGTTTCCGCTTATGCACTATGGCGGTTCACTTCTTCAATTATGTCATTTCAAGCCCTTGGATGAGCCCTGTCGTACTCCTCCATGATGCGTTCGCTTGTGACGTGAGTATATATCTGTGTGGTGGAGATGCTGGCGTGCCCCAAAAACTCCTGCACGTTGCGCAGTGAGGCTCCACCGGCCAGCAGGTGGGTAGCAAAGCTGTGACGCAAAGTGTGAGGAGTGATTGGCTGGACTATACCCGCGTTTCTGGCATGTGCCTTGAGAATAAGCCAGAAACCCTGCCTTGTCAGCCTATCTCCGTGCCGGTTTAGGAAAAGCGCCGGCTCATTGCGGTTGTTGGGATCAATCAACTCAAAGCGGCCGTTTGTGACGTAGCGCTGTACAACGTCCACTACCCTCTGATAGAGAGGCACTATACGCTCTTTGGATCCTTTGCCCATGCAACGCAGATACAGCTCGTCTATATTCACGTCGCGTACGTTCAGATTGATCATTTCGCTGACGCGCAGGCCGCTGGCGTAGAGCAGCTCTATCATTGCGCCGTCGCGCAGACCTTCAGGTGTGCCTGACTTGAACGGTTCCTCAAGAAGACGCTGCATATCCTCTTCACTGAGCGGCTTGGGCAAGCTTCTGCCAATTCTGGGTGAGGATAGGTTTTCCGTGGGGTCTTCTCTGATCTCTCCCTCTTCCAAGAGGAAGTTGAAGAAGGATTTGACGGAAGCAATCTTTCTGGCGACGGTAGTGTTAGAGTAGCCGCGTTCGTGGAGGGTAACCACGTAGTCGCTGAGAAGGTTGGGGCTGACTCCGGCCCAATCGTTGCCGCCTCGATTACCACTACTGGTAATCTCCAGCAACTGGCCCAAGTCGTTCCGGTAGGCAGCGACCGTGTGCGGCGACGCTCCTTTCTCCACGGCAAGGTGGTCCAGAAAAACTTGCAGAGTTTCATCCATGTTGTCTCTATTCTACCACACCCAGGGGATGGAAGACGGACAGGCGGGCAACGGGCGAGGCGGGCATCTGTGCAAAGGTCTCCGCAGTCTGAAAGCGGAGATGGCGGAAATGACCATGCCGGGAGGGAGCCGGCGCAGGAGTCGTGGGGGCTGTTTGGGAGCGAATTGTTTCAGACGTTATGTCAACTAGCAAGGCTAAAACGAACCAGAAATTTTTTGGGTGTGAGAAACAAATCTCCTTCGGCAAGCTCAGGGCAGGCTCCTTCGGCAGCAGACGGCTTGATGTCGTAACGGGTCCTAGCGACGGATGTTATGGCGGAGTCCATGAGGATAGGGTATCGGGTGAGGAGGGTGTGGGGAAGGAGTGTGTGTCAGGGGGGCGGTGGGGTGGTGTCATTCTGATGAGCCCAGCGAAGAAGAATCCAAGGTGTTTTATTAAGGCATCGTGGGTTTGCGGGCAGAGGTTTTGGATTCTTCACGGAGTTTACCCTGAGCCTAGCCGAAGGGTTCAGAATGACAGTTGGCGGAGATATTACCCGCCCCCTCCCGGCGTGGCTCGACAGGCCTGTCCTGAGCCTAGCCGAAGGGCGCATCCCCGGCGGGCTTTGCGGACTTGTAGGGGCAACCATCACCCCCTCCGTCGTACCCGCGCAGGCGGGTACCCAGGAGCGGGGTCGGGTCATTCTGAACGAAGTGAAGAATCCAAAACCTCCCGCTTACCCTAACCCGTTCGCCCTGAGTTTATCGAAGGGCGCATCCCCGGCGTAGCCGACGGGCTCACCACGAGCGGGCTTTGGAGCCCGCTGGCCCCACCCCTAGGTTCCCGCCTGCGCGGGAACGACGAAAGGGGGCTGGATGCCCGCTCCCCGATCGGAGTCGGGGAGCGGGCTGCGCGGGAACGACGGACACATGGTAGGTTTGCGGGCAGAGGTTTTGGATTCTTCGACTCCGCTCCGCTGCGCTCAGAATGACAGTAAAAGGGGCGCTTCTCGCAATGACGGTAAGGGGGGCGGTTCGCGAACCGCCCCTACAAGTAGGCTACGCCATGGGTACCCGCTCCCCGATCGGAGTCGGGGACAGGCTGCGCGGGTACGACGGACACATCGTGGGTTGCGGGCAGAGGTTTTGGATTCTTCGTCGCTGCGCTTCTCAGAATGACAGCAAAGGGGGCGCTTCGCCAGAGTGACGGTGTAAGGGGGCGCTTCGCGAACCGCCCCTACAGGGAGGCTACGCCATGGGTACCCGCTCCCCGATCGGAGTCGGGGACAGGATGCGCGGGTACGACGGACACATGGTGGGTTTGCGGCGGACGGCCTTCCGCAAAGGTCTCCAAGGCGGGTTTACAGGCAGTACGGGGCGTGTTCCTTGACACCAAGCTAAGCCGTAATACAATTGGTGGGTTATGTTGAACTACGCCATACAACCCTTAGCTATCCGAATAGATGTCAATCCCAACATTTTTGAGAGCGGCGGCTTTATACTAAGCTGGCACGGATTCCTGACTTTCGTGGCCGTGGCCGCGGCGGTGGTCCTTGTGGCCAGGTGGGCAAAGCGCGACGGCATCGATACAGACGTTGTCTTTGCCACCGCGGTCTGGGCCATTATCTCCGGTATAGTGGGCGCCAGGATCTTCCACGTCATAGACCGCTGGGACTTCTATAGCCAGAACCTGGGGCAGGTGTACGCCGTATGGCAGGGAGGAATTGCCCTGTACGGCGCCATACTCACCGGGTTTGCCGGCGCTTACGGCTACATCTGGGTGAGGAAGTACCTGGGCCGGGTCTACTCAGGGGAGACTGCGCCGTGGCTCAAGCGCCTGGTGGGAGAGAGGATATCCCAGGGCTACCTGAAAGGGGATGTGTACGCCCGGTTCAGGAACTTCTCCGCCGGCGCGCTGGCGGACATAACCGCACCGGCGCTCCTCATTGCGCAGACCATAGGCCGCGTGGGAGACATCATCAACGGAGAGCACCTCTCGGTGCGCACCGACCTGCCGTGGGGCTTTGTGTACGGTCATCCGCTGAGCCCTTCCTTTGAAAGATGGGGGCTCAACGCCAGCCAGCCGGTGATCGCCTACGAGATGATATGGAATATGGTAGTGCTGGCGGTGCTCTGGAAGCTGAGAGGAAGGCTGGCGCCGCCGGGCATGCTTTTCGCTCTATACCTGATGCTGTACTCCATAGGGCGTTTCTTCATCCAGTTCCTCAGATTGGACAAGGAGTGGTTTGCCGGGCTGCAAGAGGCCCACATAATTGCGCTGATAGTGCTGGCAATCACGGTGCCGCTGCTGGCCTACAAGGCGCGCTTGATACGCCGCGCGCCCAAGACCGATTCCAAGACCCGTCCGCGGCGGCGTGGGGCCAGGGCCTAAGCGGCAACGGCGGGCCGCACGTCCTTGACGTTCAGCCGCAAGGTCTGACGGGATCCCCATCGGTCTATCTCTACGGCGTAGACCACGTCCACTCTATCGACGTCTTCAGGCAACAGGCAGCTACTGCGAAAAGCAATGGCGTCCCAGGTTATGCCGTTCTCCTTCAGCTTGAGCAGGGCATGGTCTCCGTTGGAGCCTATGCGGCGGTTGCTCATGAGCTGCACGTTGCGGCTGAGGAACAGCGGGTTGGGGTTGGCCGCGCCAAACGGAGCCAGCCTTTGCACCGTGGGGTAGATGTCACGCGGCAGATCGCTCAGCGGCAGCTCCACGTCTATGTCCAAGCGCGGCTGCAAGACCTGGTCGGACAGCGCATCCCGCGCCACGGAGGTGAGACGACTCCGTAGAGAGTCCAAGCTCGACGTGCGGGCGGTGAAGCCCGCCGCCTGGGGATGACCGCCGAACCTTAGAATACCCTGCACCCGCGGGGCCACCTCATGCAAAGCGGAACCGATATCGAACTCAGGGATGCTGCGACAGCTTCCCCGGCTGACGTCCGGGCCCAAACTGAGCACAACGGCGGGCCGGTGAAACTCCTCGGCAAGGCGGCTGGCGACCAGCCCAATGATGCCCGGTGAAAACGATTCGTCCCCCACCATGATGAGCGGCGCCGGCTCCACCAGAGACCGCGCCTTCTGGTACGCCTCCGTTGTCATGGTCCGCCTGTCGCGGTTCTGCTGTTCCAACTGCAGGGCCAAGCCTTCCGCTTCTCCGGCGTCGCTGGTGACCAGCAGTCGGTAGCTTGCGTCGGCATGGTCCAACCTTCCCGCGGCGTTGAGCCGGGGCGCCAGCACCCAGCCAATGGTTTCGGCATCGAAAGAGACGTCTTCGATGCGCGCCGTCCTGAACATGGCCTGTAGACCGGTCGACGAGGAACGGGCAAGCTCCTCCAAGCCGCGCCTAACGAGGGAGCGGTTTTCGTCCAACAGCGGCGCAACGTCGGCCACGGTGCCAAGAGCGGCCAGGGAGACCAGAGTGCCCAGTTCTACCTGGCCGTTTGTGTCAAACGACTGCAGCAGGGCTTCGCTTAGCTTGTAAGCAAGCCCGGCGCCCGTGAGGTGCGGGAACGGATACGTCGAGCCGTGAAGGCGCGGGTCGATGATGGCGCAAGCATCCGGCGCTCCCTGAGGGGCCAGATGATGGTCGGTTATGATTACGTCTACGCCCATGTCCTGCGCCGCCGCCACCTCTGCAAAGGCGGTGACGCCGGTGTCGACCGTGACCAGCAGGGTCGCGCCCTGGGCCGCCAGGTAGCCGACGGCGTCCGTGTTCAGCCCGTGACCCTCTTCGACGCGATGTGGAATATACGGTATTACCTTGACGCCCAGCGAGGTCAAGGCGCGGGCCATGATGGCGGTGCCCGTGATGCCGTCCACGTCGAAATCGCCGAACACGGCAACGCGCTCTTGGTTCCGTACCGCCGCTTTCAGCCGTTCCACCGCCTGCTCCAGCCCGGGCAGCAGCGCGGCATCGTGCCAGACCTCGTCCTTGGAAAGGAAAGCCAGGGCTTGATCGGGGCTATGGAAGCCCCTGTTGTAGAGAAGCTGAGCGAGGATTGGCGTCAGTCCCGAATCGATCATGGGGCGGGCGACCTCTTGGGGGACGGCAGGACGAACTCGCCATTCAATCCGCTGGGGGGCAGGCGCGCCGCCTAGCGCCGGATTCAAGCCAGGCTTCCATTCACTGAGCGGAAGATGAGCGATGAGTTGTGTCCGCCAAATCCCAGCGCGTTGCTCATCACGGCATCCACCTTGAGCTGCCTGGAGACGTTGGGCGTGTAGTCCAAGTCGCACTCCGGAGCGGGGTTGTCCAGGTTTATGGTGGGCGGGATGACGCCCTTCTCCAACACTGCCACGCTGATCGCCGATTCCAGGGCAGCGCCCGCTCCAAGAAGGTGCCCGGTCATTGACTTGGTGGAGCTGATGGCCACCCGCTCAGCGTGCTCTTTGAAGACGGTCTTTGTAGCGATGGACTCAACCTTGTCGTTCAGTTGCGTAGACGTGCCGTGAGCGTTGATATAACCGATGTCTTCCGGAGCCAGTCCGGCGGCTTCAAGGGCCATGCGCATAGCCCTGACCGCGCCGTCGCCGTCCGGTTCGGGCTGGGTAACGTGAAATGCGTCGGAAGTAGCGCCGTAACCCACAAGCTCGGCGAGCACGTGCGAATCGTGTTTTCGCACGCTGTCTTCGCTTTGCAGCACCAGGATGCCCGATCCCTCGCCCATGACAAAGCCGTCGCGGTCGATATCGAACGGTCTGCTTGCGCCCTTGGGATCGTGGTTGCGCTTGGATAGGGCGTGGCAAGCGTTGAACCCGGCAATGGAAATGGGGCAGATGGGCGCTTCCGCGCCGCCCGCAATGGCTATGTCCACCTCGCCGCGCTTGATCATGTGCCAGGCCTGGCCTATGGCCTCGCCGCCGCTGGAACAGGACGACACCGGCGAATAGTTCAGCCCCTTGATCCCCAGCTTCATGGACACCTGCCCGGAGGCCATATCGGCCAGCATCTTGGGGATGAGGAACGGGCTTACCCTGTTGGCGCCGCGCTCCTGGAGCACCTGGTACTGTTCAGAAAGGGTGATCAAGCCTCCCACGGCGCTGCCCACAATGGCGGCGACCCGCGTGGGGTCTTCCTTTGCCAGATCCAGGTCTGCTTGCCAGAGCGCCTCCTGGGACGCCACCACGGCAAACTGAGCGAACCTGTCCATGTGGCGGGCGCTCTTCTTATCCAGGAAATCGGTGGGCTCAAACCCGGTTGCCTCGGCGGCAAAGCGAGTATTCAGGCCCTCCGCATCGAACGACGAGATATAGTCGACGCCGGATACGCCATTGACCAGGCTATGCCAGGTCTCAGCGGCATCCAGTCCGACGGGTGTGACCATGCCGATACCGGTCACAAATACGCGGCTACTCAAATATGCTCCTCACAATAGGCCTGATTCTTCCGGTGATAAATCCACGGCGTAGATTATACTTGAAGGAGGGTTGAAGCAAGCAAGCGGTGTCGCGGCAGACCTTTATTTCGTTTGCTACGGATGCTACTATCGTTACGTAGAACCGGCCGCCGGGCAGCGCTTCTCGCCACAGACTGCCGCGGCCTGTAGTCATGGTGGGCGTGGCCAAGTGGTTAAGGCGCCAGGTTGTGGCCCTGGAGATCGAGGGTTCAAATCCCTCCGCTCACCCCATTCATTTCCTTTCGTACCACTGCGCTGAGATTCCGAATCCGTGAAAGCCGTCGTAGTCAACCAAGCCGCTCCCATTGAAGACGTTGCCCTGGACACAACCGACGTGACGATCCCTCAAACGGGCTCCGGGGACGTCCTAATCAGGATCAAGGCATGCGGCCTCTGCCGCACGGATCTGCACATCATTGAAGGAGACCTGCCCCAACGCAAGCTGCCTGTGATTCCTGGGCACCAGGCGATTGGCGTGGTGGAGCAGGCGGGCCAGGGAGTCAACGGCGTGAAGCCCGGCGATCGCGTGGGTGTGGCCTGGCTGCATTGGACGTGCGGCGCTTGCAGCTTCTGTAAGTCGGGCCGTGAGAACCTCTGCATCAGAGCCGGATTCACCGGATACGACGTCGACGGCGGCTATGCCGAGTACATCTCGGCTCCGGCTGATTTCGTCTACCGCATTCCCGAAAGCTTCTCCGATGAACACGCCGCGCCGCTGCTTTGCGGAGGCGTCATCGGATACAGGGCGCTGAAGCTCTCAGGAGTTGAACCCGGACAGGCGTTGGGCTTGTACGGGTTCGGCTCCTCAGCGCATATAGTACTTCAACTGGCACGACATCTGAAATGCCGCGTGTTCGTCTTCACCAGAAGCGCGGAGCACCAGGAGATGGCGCTGGAAATGGGAGCGGAGTGGGCGGGCACGGCGTCGGATAGACCGCCTGAGGAGATGGACGCCTCTATCATATTCGCTCCGGCCGGTGAGCTTGTCCCCCAGGCGCTGAGCTCCGTCAAGAAGGGCGGAACGCTGGCGCTGGCCGGGGTCACCATGAGTCGCATCCCTGAAATGCCGTATGAGCTTCTTTACGGTGAGCGCATCCTGCGCAGCGTGGCCAACGCTACGCGTCGGGACGCCATGGAGTTGCTGGAACTGGCGGCCCAAGCGCCCGTTGAAACGCAAATACAGACGTTCAGCCTGCAGGAGGCCAACGAAGCATTGCGGCTGCTCAAAGCGGGGAAGATCAACTGTTCGGGAGTGTTTGTGATAAGTTAAGGCGCAGTTCCATGACCCGGTGCAAGGAGGTCCAGCATGATTGTCTCAAGAAACTCGGACGTTGAGTACCGCACGGTTACCAGCGTGGAGGGTCGGCCCGTAAGCGGGAACGCCAGGGTCAAACCGCTTCTCCAAGGAGACGAGATGACCATAATGCAGATGGTCTATGCGGAGGGCGCAAGCTCCCCAATGCATGCGCACGACCACGAATCGCTGCTGTACGTGATAAGCGGCAAGGTACAGGCAATTGTCGGTGAGGAGACGTTCATACTGCAGCCCGGCGACGTGTGCCGGCATCCCATAGGAGTGCCGCACAACGTTCAAGCGCTGGAAGAGTCCACATTCCTGGAAGTCAAGTCGCCCGCGCCGTCGTTGGAGCAGTTCGCGGGTACTCAGTAAGAATCGAGTCGTAAGGAGCCAGAGAGATGACCATTACACAGGTGCGGATTCCGGTCCAAAAGCTGGAGGCGTTCGTCCACGATATGCTGCGCGCCATCGGCATGTCGGAGGAGCAGATCCGCTATTGCGGCAACGGCATTATGCAGAGCCACCTGCGCTGTCTCCCCGGCCAAGGTCAGGGAGTGAGCAAGCTGCTGCAATACTACGACCGTATCGGCAGCGGTGGAATCGACCTGGAAGCGCCGTTTGAAATCGTGAAGGAGTCGGCGGCACTGGCACTGGTCGACGGCCACAACGGTCTTGGCTCCATGATAGGGCAGAAGTCCATGGAAATCGCCGTGGAAAAGGCCAAGTCCAGCGGCATAGGCACCGTGATAGTCCGCAACAGCACTCACTTCGGCTCGTCGGCGGTGCACGCGCGTATCGCCCTAGAGCACGATTGCATCGGCATAGCCATGACAAACGCGGGGCCTGAGATGGCTCCCTGGGGAGGAGCGACCGGCGTGGTGGGGACAAATCCCTGGAGCGTCGCCGCGCCCACGGGCGGAGATTTCCCGCTGGTGCTGGATATTGCCCTGACCACCGCCGGCAAAGGGATGATGCGATGGCTGGTGCGTGAAGGGAAGAAGATGCCGACGGACTGGGCGCTTACTCCCGACGGCCATGAGACGGACGACCCGGCAGCCGCCATGCAGGGCGCTCTGCTGGGCATAGGCCAACACAAGGGGTACGGGCTGGCCATGATAACGGACGTGCTGACCGGCGTGATCGGCGGCGGGTCTTTTGGGCTGTCGCCGTATTCGAACCCGGCCAGGCAGGACGTGGCGCACACCTTCATCGCCATCGACATAGGCTGGTTCATGCCGGTAGACGAGTTCAAGTCGCGCATGGACGCCTTTGTTAGCGAGGTCAAGTCGAGCAAGCTGAGGCCGGGGTTCGACGAAATCCTGATACCGGGTGAAATCGAGTACCGCCGTGAGCAGGAGTACCGCCAAAACGGCGCGGAGATAGACGAGGCCCTGGCGGCGCAGCTTGAGGAGATAGCTGGCAAGCTGGGAGTGGAGTCCCCTTTTCAACGGTAGCAGTCTGTTAGCAGTGGACAGAGCAACGAACGAGGACTACGATTAAAGCAGTGTGCGCCCGTAGCTCAGCGGAACAGAGCATCGGTCTTCGGAACCGGGGGTCGTGGGTTCGAATCCCACCGGGCGTGCCAGGCTAGTCCTGTTTTCAAGCGGATGGAGGCCGCCGAAGAGGCGAATAGCTACAGGATGAGCCGCAGCAGTCCCTTCTCGCTGGTGTCGGTTGTCACTCTATGTCTCGCCTCTCAACGGTATAGGGACTTCTCGCACCTCCCCGGGCTGTACTTCCTCAAGGGCGTTGCGGATGGCCTCTACTCGCAATTGCACGTCTGGCCACCTGTTGGAGAGAAGGACTACAACACCCACCTGCCTTCTAGCGATGTTTTGCTGGTAGCTCATATTCCGGTCAGCAGTTATCAGGATGTCGTAGCCATCTCCCTCAGCTTCAACCAGGAGATTTCCGTTGCTCACCTCAGCCCAACCCTTTTCCCGAGCTGTATCGATCGAGTGTTCCGGAAGAGACTGGCGAAGGCGTCTGGGGACATTGTGATCAAACAGGACTTTCATGCTTCAGATGGGCAACCTTAGCATCCAGGTTCTCCACCACGTGCTCCAGCGCCGCCTTAACTTGCCATTCCTCCACTCCCTCAAACCAGTCGAGGAACTCCTCTATGGTGGCCCCGGCGGCCAGGTTCCCGAACAAGGCTGAAACCGGCACCCTGGTCCTGGTGAACACCCAGGCCCCGCTAAGTCTGCCGGGTACGCTCTCTACCCCTGGGCACTTGCTCCAGTCCGTCATACTTTCACCTCCTGTTCCGTTGCCTGCCCCTCCGTCAGCGCGGTGTCCAGGTGCATTGTATCATCCAAATCACCTGACGGCGGGTCGTCGGCCTCGTCCGGCAGATGGGCCGCCGCCCAAGGTTTAGGCCAATCGTAGATGAGCGCGTAAGAATCATCTTCTGTCCAGTTGTCCGCTAGGCGTGGGGGAATTAGGTGAGGGTCACCTGATCCCTGCTTTACATGAGGACCTCCCAGCGAAAAGTTCGCAGTATAGAACGGGCAGGGGGGTCAGGCTAGTCCTGTTTTCAGGCGGATGCCTTGACGAGCGGTTCTATGGCGCTGACGTCGGTCTTGGCGCGGGCCACGTCCAAGTCGTACATTCGCTGGAGATTCAACCAGAAGTCGGGAGTCATTCCCAGGGCCTTGCCGATTCGCAACGCTGTGTCCGCCGTAATGGCCCTGCGCCGGTGAACTATGTTGTGGATGCGTATTGGGGGCACTCCTGTTGCCTTTGCCAAACGGTATTGGGTGATGCCCAACTCATCCATGATTTCAGCCAGATGCTCACCTGGGTGTATCGGTTCGTACACAGTCATGGGCCTCCTCCTCAGTGATAGTCGATGACTTCGATCTCCATTGCACCTCGGTCTGTCCAGATGAAGCAAACGCGCCACTGACCACGCCAAGGTATTACTGCAATGCCCCCATCGCTATTTCCAGATGCTCGCGTTGTCCTGCGTGTGTGGAGTCTTTCGCGTAAGGTGGTACTTTCTTGGAGTATAATTCAGACCAAGTGGAACTGCTACGACGGACGAGGTGAAAATGGAAGGCATGGACGATTTAGACCAGCTTATTGGCCCTCCCTTAGAAGTCACCGAAGAAATGCTGCAGACGTGCCGACAGGAAGGGCAATTCGGAGCTTTAGTGTACGAGCTTTATAAAGAAGCCGGAGGTCTGGTGCATGTCAGCACTACCATTCATTTCGGTGATACTACTGATGCAATCAAATTCAATCGGAATCAGGCCATTTGTGCAGGATTGTTGATCCGCATAGTCAAGTATATGCTTTCGGCGGTCAAGTTGTCTGCTGACATTGAGCACGGGGAAACAGTTCAAGCATTGAATAGGTGCATCATAGAATCCGCAGTCAACCTGAGGTATTTATTGCTCAAAGACGATGATGAAGTCTACGATAGATTCGTTAAGAACAGCCTTGTCGCCGAGCGAGAGCTTTATGACACGATACAGGGAAATATAAAGGGCAGAGACGGAGAACAACTGGCTATCGAACAGAGCATGCTCAATTCGATAAAGGACACATGCGAACAATCAGGGCTAACGGTCGAGGAAATCAACCCGAAAGCCGGAAGCTGGGGCGGTAGTTTTCGAGATAGACTTACCATTCTTGGGTACGACTGGCCAGCATACACAGCACTAGAGCGGATACCTTCACACGCAGTTCACGGGGACTGGGTCGATCTGGTCAAAAACCATCTACTGCTCAAGGTCGATGGATTTGAACCCAATTACGACCACCTCAAAACTGATGGCGAACTTCTCAGCCCGGTAGGCATCTTCGTCGTCGAAGCAGTTCGAGACTACCTGAACAAGTACTTTGACCTGCCTGATGCTGAATCACTACACCAGAGATTAGATAGTGTGCAAGAAAGACTGATGAGAGTCGAAGCTGCCCGTCCAGATTGGCAGACTGTGGAGCAGGGTTGACGTTCTAGAACGGAACTACCAACTCAAGGGTATTCCCTTCTACCCCCTTCTGAAATCATTCAGTGGTATTTGTAGCACCCGTGCCTCAACCTGCGCGGTCGTAATCGGCTCATTTTGCACCGGAACCTGAAGTCCCGCTAAATGCTGACGTAATTCTTCCACAGGATGATTGTTCCTAATTTGTATAAGACGCACACCCCGGTGTTGCGCTGTAGTATAAGCCGTGCTCCTCGCAGGGATCATGTCAGCCAGGATGATGTCGTTACGATCCATGCGACCCACCTTATCGCCTATCACCTCGGGATTGCCAGTTCCAATAAGACCCACCTCCATCCGCAGGAAGCCTCGTGGCGTGCGTACTTCCGCATCAGTCTCACGATCAACCTCTTGGTCAGCACCGATGTTGAGCCGAAAGTCCCCGCGGGTCTCACTTAATCCAATGCTCGTTAGCGCAGCGCGGGCGATGGATCGTTCAAGCGCTTTACCGATTTTAGCCTTCTGTGAGCCACGAACCGTCAGCGTTGCCGTGCCGCACCAGAGCAGTAATGCCATCTCCCGCTGTCGTCTGTCCGACACTGCTACAGCTTCAATATCCTTCATCATATCGTCGAACACGCTTGGATAGTCGACAACCTTCACATCTAAATTCGTAGCCGTCTTTCTCGTGAGACCAATCAACCACTGGCGCATCCGTCTGTCTTCCAGAGTGCCCGTAGAGACTAGATCGCGGATATGAGCCCGCCAAGCTGCGTTGTCGTTCGGATGTTTGCGGGCCAGTTTAGCCAACTCCCGATAGGTTTCAATCAGAGTTCGGCGAGTTGCATCCTCGTAGAAAAGGCGATAGTTGCGGCCAGTCAGAATTTTGGCTGTCGCCGCTCGTGTTCCCTCTGGGGTAAAGGGGTCCCACGTTGGTTGGTCTGTCATGGATATCCTTAGACCGCACCTGCGGAGAACTCGTAATCCATCACATCAGGGCTGTATGACATCAGTTCTGCGTCGTGCCACTGAACATCGAAGAAGGCGGTGCTTTTTTCTACCATGAAGAACCTCCTTTGCAGTCGGCCCGCAACGCGTCCAGTAGTGCCAACGCCTGCGAACGGGTCAAGCACCATGTCCCCAACGAAAGAGTAGTAGCGAATGACGCGCTCTGCCAACGCCTCTGGAAATACGGCCGGGTGCTCTTTGTGGTACGCCGGGTGAATCTGCCAGACATTCGTACGCTCGTACCCGTCCTCAATGAGGGAGGCCTTTAGAGCTTCTTGGTTGGGATGGTTACGTAGATTCCAGTCGATCAGATTGGGGGTGCGCTTTCGGTACACTACTATATTTTCTGTCACCGTGACCGGCTTGTATTGCAAGGGTTGACGGTCTGCAGCGAAACGACGACCACGCCCTAGATTCCAGCCTGCGCCTTCTGGCTTCTGCCAAACGATGTCATCTACGAACTCAAACCCGATATCGTCAAGCACCCCGTGCAGATCAAACGTGATGGGTAGACGCCTGCTAGATGCCCCCCTATGCGTCCGGCGAACTAGCACCGGGCTGGTATTCACCACGAGGAAACGTCCGTCTGAGAGAACGTCATGGCATTTGGAGAAAACATCGCGGAGAAGTGCAAGATATTCAGGGTACCCTTCACTCTCATGGTACTCTGGCTTGGCATTAAAGTACGGTGGAGATGTGAATACCAGTTGTGCGGTTCCAGGCGGGTGGTCACCCAATACATCAGATGCGTCGCCGAGTACAATGCGTGAGTGAATCGGGCGAAATGTAATGGGCTGTCGCCGTACTTTGTCGGCAATTGGTGTGTAGTCCAAGCGCTTCTTCGCAATAGCAAGATCGGTTGAAAATACGACCTCGCCATTGGCCACCCTCACCTCTCCAACAGCTTCTCTGCCATTGTGGTGCGCAGTCAAAGCGACGCGCCATTGGTCGATTCTGTCGTCATACTCAGGAAGCCCTAGACGTAAACTCGACAGATCATCCCCCAGCCACGCGCGGACGACATCTCGAACATCCCCTGCACTCGTATAGGTGCCATTAGTATACATGGCCGCTCCATCACTCCTACCGCCATGTTGTGTACACCCGTTATACAGGATGCCAGTATGGTATCACAAGACCATAGTGACAGCCTGGTCTCGGATTTTATATCAACTCAACCCAGGGGAATTTTCATCAAAGCTATTCCTGCTCTCTAGGCATCCAGCGCTTGCCGTCCTTCACGGTTAGAACCGGCGCAAGTCGTTCTTCAGCCTCAATGGAGTGGCCCAGCTGGTCTTCGAAATAGAAGCTTCCCTGCTCAATGTCCAACACCGCCGCATCTCCCACCGCGTCCACTCCCAGGTGACCCAGGTCCTCCCTGCCGATGACCGCGGCCGGACCGCTGGTCGTGGCTCTGACGATCTCTTCAAGCCCCATGCCCAGATCATGGAAGATCGACATTATTTCCAGCAGGTTGTAGCAGACGGTTCCAGGGCGCTCCCCCACTATGTCCGTGCTGATGGTGTCGGGTTCAAACCCCTGCTCTATGGCAGAGCGGCAGAGCGGAATTGAGAAGTGCCGCATGAAGCATCCCGTATCGAATACAATCCCGTCACGCCTTGCCTGTCGCATCTCCGGCCTAACCTCCCCGCCTGCGTCCATGATATTGTGCTCCTCCCCGTGAAGGGCGTGAGTTAGGATGTCTCCCCGCTTCAAATACGTAACGACTTCAGCCATGGGAAGCGGCGAGTCCATAACGTGCACCATGAACTTGGTATTCGTTCTGTCCGCCACGCGGCGCGCCATTTCCATTGAGGGTACGGCGTTGGCCACCGTGGTGCCGTGGGGCGAAAGGCGCACCTTGATGCCAAGGATGATGTCGCGGTTTGCTTCAATGCATTGCACGGCCTCCTCCTCCCTGGCTAGGCGGAAATCCTCGGTGTCCGGTATGCCCAGCGTGAGGACGGTGGAAACGCCAAGCGAGGACAGGTGAAGGAACGCGTAGAGCCGGGTATCCACTCTCTCGATGACGTATGCCCGAAAGCCGGGGAAGTTGATCCATCCCGTGCTCCCCGTATCGACCGCCGTGGTGACGCCCACGGGGAGGCAGACGGCGTCGGGGTCGGCGCGGAAGGGCGTTATCTTGTGGGCAAAGTGGCCGTGCAGGTCTATTAGACCGGGGACTACCAGCTTGCCGTTCACCTCCACCGTCTCATCGGACTCCGCGCTTGGGATATCCTTGGACAGCGCCGCTACCTTGCCTCCGGCAAAGGCTATGTCCATAGAGTCGTTCAACCCCTGCGAGGGGTCGATTATTCTGCCGCCCTTTAGAAGAAGGTCGTATTTTGCCGTCATGGGTTGTTCCTCATCGCCTGCTGTACTTGAAAGAAGCGCGCTCCTGATAATATCGCAATGCCATCGGGTCGACTACCGTCATTGACCTAGCGCAGGGCAAAGGCCATAATTGCCCAAGCTGCAAGGTATCCAACGGTCGAGAGGTGGGAGATGGAAGCATTCGCCAGTGGCATAGGTAGTGACTACCCCAAGGCCCTACAGAGGATACGCCTCATCAAAGGCAACGAGAAGATTCTGCTCAAGGGCATACGGCTTATTGACGGCACGGGGCGGAGTCCCCGCGACGGCGTCTCTCTGCTGGTGGAGGACGGGAAGATCGGTTGGATTGGGCCGCAGGAAACCGCGCCGGAACAGGCGCTTGGCGCGGAGACCATCGACGCGGAAGGCAAGACGTTGATGCCCGGCCTCATGGACTGCCACGTACACTTTTCGGGGGAGGCTACCGCAGGCGCCTATCAACGCTACCTGGACCCACCGCTGCAGGTGCGTATCCTGCGCGCCGCGACCGATGCTTTCGATGCACTGGCCTCCGGGTTCACCACGGTGCGAGACGCCGGAACGGCGAGCGGAGTGCCAATTACGCTGCGCCGGGCCATCTCCGACGGCATAATCATGGGGCCTCGCATATACGCCGCCGGCGACGCTCTGTCCCAATCCAACGGGCACGGGGACTGGCACGTGTTTCCCTATAGCTGGATGAAGGAGCTGCAACCGAGGGCATGGCTTGTCGATGGCGTTGAAGAGTGCCGCAAGGCGGTGCGTCTCAACTTCAGGCAAGGCGCGGACCTGATAAAGGTATTCCTGGCTTCAGGGGGCATCACCAACACCCCGGAAGACCTGGAGGCGTACCCTGAGTTCTCGCTCGACGAGCTGCGGGCCATAGTGGACGAGGCGCACCGCCGGGAAAAGCGCGTAGCGGCCCACGTGACGGGAGCGCCGTCCGTGCTGCACGGCCTGGAGGCGGGCGTCGACACCATGGAGCATGGCCGGATTGGGCCCAACCGCGAGCTGTTGGAGAAGATAGCGGAGGCCGGCATATTCTTCTGCCCCACCATTAGCATCTTCCACTGGATTGCCACGGAAGGCGAGCGATGGAACGTATTTGCCGGGGGCATAGAAGCGGCGAAACAGGAGGTGGACAACCAGCTCAAGATGGTGGGCCTTGCCAATGAGGTGGGCGTGAAGCTTGCCAGCAGCAGCGACTGCGGCAGCAAGTACGGCCGCGGCAACCTGGGCAAAGAGCTGGAACTGATGGTGGAAAGCGGACTGACCCCCATGGAGGCAATAGTGGCCGCCACCCGTACCGGGGCTGAGTGCATCGGTATCGAAGAGAGTGTCGGCACAATAGAAAACGGCAAGAAGGCCGACCTGCTTCTCATAGACGGAGACCCCCTGGCGGATATCCGTATACTGCAGAACAGGGACGCCATCTCAATGGTAATGAAGGCGCAGGATTAGAGCGCCGTCCGGGAGGTATCAAATGGTGCGCAAGAACAGAACAAAAGAGAAGCTGAGCGCCGGGGGCGTTGCCTTCGGAGTGACCGTAGGGGTAGACGAAGCCGCCAACCTGGAGCTGGCCGGTCTGCTGGGCTTCGACTACGCCATCATAGACTGCGAGCACGACCTGTTCAACGAGCGTGAACTGGAAGAATCGATTCGCGCCGCAGACCTGAACGGCATGACGGCGATCGCCAGGATGCAGAACAACCCTGAGCTTATACTGCACGCCCTGGATGGCGGGGCGCAAGGGGTGCTGGTGGCGCGCGTGAACACGGCACAGGACGCCCAAGCGGTGGTAGACGCCGCCAAGTTCCGCCCGGAGGGGAAGCGGACTATCTTCTTCCGAAGCAGGGGCGGAGGGTTCGGCTTGGACATGTCTTCGGCCAAGCAGTGGACACTGGACATCAACAGCGAAACTATGATCGGCTTCATCATGGAGGAGATCACCGCCGTGAACAACCTGGCGGACATACTGGCGACACCCGGCCTGGACTTCATCGACCTGGGGCCTCTGGACCTGGCTCACTCCATGGACTGGCCGGACCAAGCCCAGGTTAGCGGGCACGTGGAGAAGATAGTCAACGACTCCATTGCCGCGGGAAAGGCCGTCAACGCAGGCGCTAACGTGGATAACCTAGCGGACGTCCTGGACAGAGGCTTCCGCATGATCACGGTATCGCCCAGGGAGTTCTTCCAGAGCGGAGGCGCGCGCTTCCTGGCACATGCCGGAGAGGTGCTACGGAGCAAGGGGCTGGCCTAGTTGATCAAAGGGATCGCCGGCGTAATCATATGGACGACTAACACGGAGCGACTCGCCGGCTTTTACCGCGACGTTCTCGATATGGAATCGGTCTCGCAGCGCGAAGGCTTCATGGCGTTTCAATTTGGCGACATGCGATTCACCATAAGCGACCACAGCGAGGTCGACGGCGACGCCAAAGACCCGTTGCGCATCATGGTGAACCTCGCCGTGGACGATATTCACGCGGAGTACCAGCGTCTGCGCGGAAAAGGCGTCGAGTTTCTCAGGGAACCGGAGAAGGAGCACTGGGGTGGCTACGTAGCCACCTTCAAAGACCCCGACGGCAACGTGCTGCAACTACTGCAACAGCCCTCCACTGGGAATTGAGCCAGTCGAAGGGCGGGAGTCGCACGACCGAGTTATGCCCGCTCAAATGGTTCCCTTCGGCTATGCTCAGGATAAACTCTAGGCTCACCATGAGCGGGTCTTGTCGTCACAACTACGGATAGACCCCGCGGAGCTTGAATGCGTCAGCAACGCGTTCAACCCCTAGCATTAAGGCAACGTCGCGCATGGGCAAACGTTCCGCTTCCTGACGCGTGACTACTTCAGAGAAAGCCGTGGTCAACACCTTCTGCATCTTCTCCCTGACCTCCGACAAATCCCAGAAGTGGAACTGGATGTCCTGCACCCATTCGAAGTAGGAGACCACCACTCCCCCGGCGTTGGCCAGTATGTCGGGCACGACTGTGACCCCGTTGTCGTAGAGGATGGCATCCGCCTCCGGAGTGGTGGGCCCGTTTGCGCCTTCCACAACCATCTTGGCGCGCACCTTGCCGGCGTTGTCCGCCGTGATCTGGTTCTCCAAGGCCGAAGGAACCAGGATATCGCAGGGCAACTCCAGTAGCTCTTGATTGGAGATCCGGTCGTACTTGGGGAACTCCGCGAATCGGCCTCCCTCCTTGCGAAACGCGATTAGCTCGTCCGGGTCAAGCCCGCGAGGGTCGTGTACGCCTCCCGACGAATCGCTGACCGCTATGACGGACGCTCCCATGTCGCGCAGGGTGCGGGCAGCATAGACGCCCACGTTTCCGAATCCCTGGATAGCCACAGTGGCCCCTTCAATTGAACGCTCCACGTGGTTCATGGCCTCGCCTGCTATGATGGCGGCTCCCCTGCCGGTGGCCTCTTCGCGGCCCTGGCTCCCGCCGAGCTCAAGGGGTTTGCCTGTCACCACGCCCGGTGTGGAGTGCCCCACGTTCATGCTGTAGGTGTCCATGATCCAGGCCATCACCTGGGCGTTGGTGTTGACGTCCGGCGCAGGAATGTCGGATTCAGGGCCTATTATTATCGATATCTCAGAGGTGTACCGCCTTGTAAGACGCTCCAATTCTCCCCTGGAAAGCTGTTTGGGGTCGCACTTGACGCCACCCTTGGCCCCTCCGTACGGAATATCCACCAGGGCGCACTTCCAGGTCATCCACATAGCCAGCGCGCGGACTTCGCCCAGGCTAACCTGCGGATGGTAACGTATGCCGCCCTTTGCCGGGCCGCGCACCACGTTGTGCTGGATACGGTACCCTGTGAACACCTGCACGGAGTCATCGTCCATTGTGACGGGAAAATTCACGGTAAGCTCACGCTTTGGAACGCTGAGAAGCGTTCTGACGCCATCGTCGAGGCCCAATCTGTCGGCGGTTGAGTTGAACTGGGTTAGGGCTATTGCGTAAGCGGGGTCTTCCGCTAGCTCTTGAGTTGGGCCGGTGATATGAGCGGGTTCTGTGGTCACGGTTGGCAACCCTCCTTTTCCCCTAGCGAGCAACGGATGCCCGCTTGACTTGCAGCCACCTTAAGACTTGATGTCCAGCCCGCCCAACGTAATCGAAGCGTTGACGGTCAGAGTAGGGGTATCCTCAGTACCTGCGGGCTGGGGCTTGGAGCACTCGATAGCCCCAAGAACCGGCGAGCCGTTGACATTTACCAGCCATTCATCCGGGACGCGCAACTCCACTCCGCCCACTAGGACGTTTACGTTTAGAACGGCGTTCTCCGCCAGCCTGGCGCCCCTCAGGTCAAGTTCAACGCCTCCAAAGGTGGCGGAGACGCTTCCGCCCTGAAAGCTCTGTGAAGTGATGCGCTGCACGCTGCCGCTGAACAGCGCCGAAACGTTTACCGAATCCTGGCCCACATCAGCGGCGGCAGTAGACCGACGCGATACGCGGTTTTGGAAGAGCACCCAAATACCCGCGGCAATGATGACGATGGGCCAGAGTATGTCATAGTCAGCGACGTCGTGCGTTATCAAGAGAAACACGACGCCGATGAAGATGAGGAAGATGGAGCCAATGGGCGCTTTCCGTGCCTGGAAAAGGCCGGTAACACCGAGTGCAATCAGAATGAGAGGCCACCAGGTAGATATGAGGTCTCCGATATCAACGTCTATGATATCCAGGTTGCCCATGAGGAAGACGACGCCCAGAGCTATGAGCACAAGGGCTACGATGAGCTGGCCGCGCTGCTTATTCATGGCGTCTCCTGAAGTGCGGCTTGCAAGCTAACCTCCGCCGACCGGCTGGACTATCTCCAATACGTCGCCTTCGTTTAGCACAATGTCGCTGTAGTCCTCTTTCTGCAGTACGTTGCCGTTGTAAGCCACGGCAACAAACTTCGTATTCACGTTTCGCTCGTCCAGAAACTGCTCCAGCGATACGGAACATTCAAGTTGCACGGGCTTGCCATTGATGGTTACAGCAATCATCTCTATGCCTTGATTTTATCACTTTTGGCCTACGGCTGCGGACATGGCTTGCTTTATCTCCCGCGCCGCCTGCTCCGCATTGGAGGATGTGAGGATTGACCTGATGACCGCAACGCCGTGACCGCCCAACTCGATTACCTGCCCGGCGTTACTCCGGTCGATGCCTCCTATGGCCAGGATGGGAATGCTGACCCGGCGCGCCGCCTCTTCAAGCAGGCCGATGCCGGCAGGCTTGACGCCTGGCTTGGAATCGCTGGCAAAGATGGCGCCCAGGACAAGGAAGTCGGCTCCTTGCGCCTCCGCTTCAACGGCCCCTTCCACGGAGTGCACCGAGCGTCCCAGCAGCATCTCCGCGCCAACCAGACGGCGCGCCGTTTCCAGGCAAATGGCGTCTTCGGGCAGTTGGACGCCGCCGGCGTTGGCGGCTATCGCTACGTCAATGCGGTCGTTAATGAAGAGCAACGCTCTTTGGCCGGTGATCTTGCGCAGTGACCGGGCCAACGAGAGGAGCCTTCCGGCGGCGAGGTCCTTGGCGCGAAGCTGCACCGCGTCTACGCCGCCATCCAACGCCTTTTCTACCTTGTCCAGCAGCGCTTCCCCACTGGCGAGGCTTAGCTCCGTGACCAGACAGAGGGCGGGGTAGGGCAGCCCGCTTGGGTGGTTCATGTAGACACGGCGTCGTCCGTGGGACTGCTTGGGACGGCGTACTGCCTGGCGGGAATACGGCCCGCCAGATAGGCCATGCGACCCGCTTCCACGCCAAGCTTGAAGGCGCGGCCCATGGCTACAGGGTCTGTCGCTTGAGCAATGGCGGTGTTGACCAAGACGGCGTCTGCGCCCATCTCCATGGCTTGAGACGCGTCGGAAGGAACGGCCAGTCCAGCATCGACGACAACCGGGACATTGGCCTGTTCGATGATGATCTGAATCTCTTCTTCGGTGTGAATCCCCCGACCGGAGCCTATGGCCGAACCCAAAGGCATCACGGTGGCGCAGCCCACCTCTTCCAACTGACGGGCCAGCACGGGATCGGCGTGTATGTAGGGCAGAACGGTAAAGCCTTCCTTGACCAGCGTTTCCGCCGCTTGCAGCGTGCCCATGGGATCGGGAAAGAGGTACTTGGGATCGGGCTGCACTTCCAGCTTGATCCAATCGGACAGCCCCATTGCCCTGGCCAAACGCGCCGTGATCAGAGCCTCCTCCGGAGTCTTGCACCCGGCGGTGTTGGGCAGAATGGTGTACTTGGTCCAGTCCAGGTGGTCCAGGATGCTTTTTTTGCTGGCATCGTCCAGGTCCAGGCGGCGTATTGCCACCGTTATAATCTCCGTCTCGGAGGACTCTACGGAGGCGACCATCTCCTCCATGGAGCGGTGCCTGCCGGTGCCCACCATGAGCCGGGAAGTGAAACTCTTTCCTGCAATGACAAGCTTATCTTCCATCCTCGTTCCCCAAGAATATCATAGCCGCCATGGCCCAGCCTGTTAATTCTGAGGGTATTGTACACCTGTCACCGTGTTATGATAGAGTATAGGTGGAGCGATCAGAACATGGGTTAGGAGCCGAGAGGTTCCCGGGTGGTCTCCGCAGCGGAGGCAGGCTGCACCGGTATCTGCCGGTGATGCTGGGAGGAAAGCACCCGCCCTGAGGATCGCTCCCTTATTTTCTGTTGATTATGCAGTCCAAGAATCTGTAATCCTTTGCTCGCTCAGCAGGGATAGTCCAGTACCCGTCAATAAAACGACTACCGTTCACGTCGTCACGGAGTAGCTGGAACCACTGGCGAAACCTCTTCATCCCAGGATGGCTGAAGCCCTTTCGGTGAAGGCGACAGTACTGTGGTGTAAGCTTTATTTGACACAGGTGGCATGGCGGAACTCCCCTCGCAGTTAATCCTTCAAGGAACTCTCTAAAGTACCCAGCCACTATATCCGCATATTGCAGAATCTCCAAAGACCCTGATTGGCCGAACACCAAATCCTTGTCGTCAACGGAGCCGTCACCGGTCAGGATGCTTCTAATTAGTGTATCTGTGTGTTGCCATTTTGTTTGGTCAATCACTATTTGAACTTCTGTAGGTGAATGAGAATTAGCCGTCTCAATCCACTTCAATATGCTTTCGATCGGGAAAGCATTGCCAACCTCAACTGGAAGGACCCTTTCTTCACCACTCTTCAAGACATAGAATATAATGATCCTGACAGGCGCACCTACAAGCAAGTCTAAGATGCTGTCTCTATTCCTATGCCGCCTGACAGTACGATACTTGATCTCCTCGCTGGCTTTCATGCTAATCAGACGCTTAGCCTGAAAGATCAAGGATTCCACCGTTTCGTACTGGTCTCGCTCGACTATAACCCACGAATACACCATCGATGCCGTGGAACCTTTGACAACTCCAGTATCACCCGAGAAATCTGCAAAGACGAAATGTGTATAGCCACTCGGAATCATATGTATTGAACCTTAACGTGAGCATCCTTCAAGGCACTGCACAAGTCCTCAGTTGAGAGTGCATTGGATCCACCTTAAACTCCTTGGAGTTCTTCCTATCTACGCAAGGCAAGGAGGCTCTCCCCTCACACCCGCGGCGAGACCTTGCCCGCCTCGTTTACGTGATGGGTATCCCAGCTCTTGGCGTTGTTCTTGGCTATAACCTCTTCCAGCGCCGCCGACGCCAGGTCACTGTCCAATCGCAGCACCGTGCCTATCGCCACGTATAGCACGTCCACCGCCTCGTTCGCTATCCGCTGCGGCGTTTCGTGGAGCACGGCCTGATGCAGCTCGTGGACCTCCTCCTCCTGGATGGGTATGCGGCTCAGCAGCTCCTCTTGCGACGTCGGCCCCACCAGCCCGAAGCGCTCATGGAACAGCTGCACCGACCCTGCCAGCCCGGCAATCAAGCGCTGTATCTCGCTCTCCATCATAGAAAACCTCCCACGATTTCAGAGCCGATTATCAACCCTGGGCACTGGCAGACCCAAGTCGAATACTGCCTTTGTAGAAAGCAAACTCCGCCTGATCCAAAAGCGCCACAGGTTGCGTGAATCGCGGGAATTATCTACAGTTTTAGGCGTATCCACGACACGGTTAGGAGATTCCCTTTTGAAAGAAGGAGCCTCGACGGCTGAGGCGCCGCTCCAGCCTCAGACGGGTATCCTGATGGCGCGGCTGGTAGTGGCCGTCGCCTTCCTGGACCTCTTCATGCAGTTCCCGGTGATTGCTCCTTTTGCCAGGAGCCTGGGAGCATCGGCGTCGATGACCGGAATCATCGTCGCCGCCTACTCACTGACCAACCTGGGTGGCAACCTCACCGCCGGTTTTCTACTCGACCGGTGGGGGCGCAGCGCGCCCGTGCAGGCAGGCCTGCTGCTAACGGCTCTAGCCCTGTTTGGCTACGTCCTATCCAACTCACCGACCCAGCTGCTGGCGGCGAGGTTGGTCCACGGGCTGAGCGCGGCCATCCTTGCCCCCGGCGCATTCGCTATGATCGGCGATGCGTCCGAGCCGGGCAACAGGATGCGCCTGATGGGCAGAAGCAGCGCATCCATAGCAGCCGCCGCGGTCGTCGGTCCACTGATAGCGGCGTCGCTAGGCAACGCGGTAAGTTACGACGCCGTTTTCCTGCTCAGCGCCTCGCTCATGCTCCTTGTCTTCGCGACATTCCTAATCTCTTCTCGATCCGTCTCACGACCATTCGCAAGGGCGAGCCAAGACCCATCGGCCAAGCGGGAAGCGGGCCGGGTGAACTACCCAAGGCTTCTCATTGCCTATACCGCCGCCCTCTCGATGACCATAGGCCTGGGAGGGCTCGTCGCTCACCTACCAACCTGGCTGACGGCACAGGGCCAATCAGGCTCGGCCTCCGGTCTGCCCTTCACCACCTTCGCAGTGATAGGCATGGCAATCATGGCCAGCCCCCTGGTCTCAATGGGAGAGCAGCGAGGCAGGCTGCTCTCGCTGGTTTCAGGTCTGCTGCTCATCAGCAGCGGAATGCTCCTGCTTTCCGCTTTGCAGGGAATGGTTGGAGCCGTTGTTGGCATGGCCGTCTTTGGCGGCGGTTTCGGGTTGCTCTTCCCGGCCATGACCGCCATAGTGGCTGAAGCTGCGTCACCCAGAACCCGGGGCAGGGCATTCGGCATATTCTATGCCGTCTACTCGCTGGGAGTTGTCATCGGCTCTGTGAGCAGCGGCGCACTGGCGGACATCTACGGAGACGGCAGCCCTACGCCGTTCCTGCTGGGCATGACGGCCACTCTCATAGCCGTCCCGGTCATAGCCTGGATAGAGCGCCTTGTCCGGGATAAGGCGCCGCCGGAGTGAAGACCGACAGACCGCGCTATTTCTACGGCTGGAAAATTGTGTGGGCGGCGTTTCTGTCCCGGTTTTCCTTCGCCAGCGGCAACGCATCCGTGCTTGGCCTGTTCTTCACCCCGCTGAACAGCGAGTTTGGCTGGTCGCGCACCGCCATCTCCGTCGTCCTCAGCATGGCGCGGTTGTTCGAAGGGCTTACCTCGCCCCTTCTTGGCCCCATCATCGACCGCTATGGACCCAGGGCGCCCATGGTTATCGGTGGAATAGTGCTCAGCTTGGGCTTCGTGGGCCTGAGCCTAATAGGGAACCTGTGGCAGTTCTATCTGATCAGAGGCGTTTTCATGGCGGCGGGCTTTGCTCTCACCGGCATGCTGGTCACCAATACCGCCGTTTCCAACTGGTTCATAAGGCGCAGGGGGCGCGCCATAGCCACGGCGGGCATGGGAACCAACACAGGCATGCTCATCATCGCGCCGGTTACCGTTGGCATAATCGCAGTCTGGGGATGGCAAGCCGCCTGGCTCTTCTTCGCAGCCCTGGCCTGGATAGTAGTAGTCATCCCGTCCGCCATTCTGATGAGGCGCAGGCCGGAGGACATTGGCCTCCTGCCCGACGGAGACCTTCCTCCCGACAGCAAAGCCGACGATCCATCCCTCCGGAGTACAACATCCGCCGGAGAAGCGGTGTGGACTCGCAGGGAGGTGATAAGAACCCCGGCGTTCTGGCTGCTCATCATAGGCATCTCATCCGCTATGCTGGCTTTCCAGGGCGTCAACATCAGCATAGCTCCTTACGCGGAAGACCTGGGCTTGAGCCCGTTCAACGTCGCGGCGTTGCTCATGGCGCGCTCGATTGCCACTCTGGCCGTGGCGCCCGGCTGGGGAATCCTCAGCGAACGGGTGCACTTGCCGCAGGTTAGAATCAGCCCCTTCTTCATACAGATGCTGGCCAGCGCATTCCTTGCCATGGCGGGTAGAAGCGCCATGCTCTGGCTGGGCGTGGTGTTCTACGGAGCAGGGTTCTCCGGCATGATGATAGTCCAGGAAGTGATATGGGCCAACTACTACGGCCGTCTCACCCTGGGCACCGTACGCTCCACCTCTCTTCCGCTGCAGGTACTGATTGCGGGAGCGGGGCCTGTCCTGATCAACGTGGTGTTCGACATCGTAGGGTCGTACCGGCCTGCCTACACGGCGTTCATAGGCCTCTACTTGCTGGCGGCGCTGCTGGTCTGGTTCGCCAGGCCTCCCAAGGCAACGAGGTTCGCGCAGGCTTAGACCGCTAATCAAGACCTGCTACAATCGTAGTATCATGGAGACCCCGTACCTGGCCGATTCGCATACCCATCTTGACCAGTACCAGCCTGAAGAGGCGCCGGACATCCTGCAGAGAGCCGGCGACGCAGGCGTTGGACTTGTGGTCACTGCCGGTGTCACCGAGGAATCGTCGCTCAAGTGCATCGATCTAGCCAACCGGTACGACAGCGTCTACGCCGGCATCGGCATTCATCCCATGGACGTTACGGAGCCGATGAGCGAGGCCGCCTATCAGAGGTTCCGATCAATGGCGCTTGCCAATCCCAAGGTGGTCTGCATAAGCGAAGTGGGGCTGGACTTCAGCGAAGGCATGCCCGACTTCGAGATGCAAACTCAGGTGCTGCGCCAGCACGTCCGACTGGCTAGAGAGCTCGACCTGCCAGTCATCTTCCACTCACGCGAGTATCCCGGCCGTATGGACGACCATTACCGGACATTGCAGGTTCTGCAGGAGGAAAATGTGCAAGAGGTAGGCGGCGCAATGCACTATTTCCAGTGGGACGCGGACATAGCCAGAGTGTGCTTGGAAATGGACCTTGCCGTATCCATCGGCAAGCCGCTCCTGCGCCTGCCCCAGCTTCAAGAGACGGTTAAGGACATACCCCTGGACAGCATTGTTCTGGAGACCGATGCCTATCCGCAGTACTTCAAGCGAAACAGGATGCGCTGGACGGAACCCAAGGATATCAAAGACGTGGCAGAGAAGCTGGCCGAGTTGAAGGGTCTCCCGGCGGACGAAGTGGCTAAAGCCACAACCAACAATCTCCTACGGGTATTGAAGGGGCGAGCGAGCGCATCACCCGTGCAACCGGTTTGACAACTTGAGATGGGACTGCGAGGACCCGTGTGAGCAGAGTTAAAACGGCCAGACGCCTCATACCGATATCCCTGGCGCTGGTTGTCGTTTCCATCACTCTAGGCGGTGCATACATGACAGGTTTCATAGAACGGCGTCTTATCTATCACCCTGAAAAAGATCTGGACTCAGACCCATCCAAGTTGGGCTTGGCCTATGAAGACGTGGTTTTCACCGCCAGCGACGGCGTCCAACTGCACGGTTGGTACATACCCGGATCAAGAGACGTGACCTTCCTCTGGTTTCATGGCAACGCGGGCAACATCAGCCACCGCCTAAGCAACCTGAAGGTGATGCACGATGAGATGGCAGTGAACATATTCATTTTCGATTACCGCGGTTACGGGCAAAGCCATGGAACCCCCAGCGAACAGGGGACTTATCTTGACGCCATGGCCGCTCTTGACTCCCTGAAATCCAGAGAGGGCATCTCAGCAAATAGAATCGTCTATTACGGTCGCTCTCTGGGAGGCGCTTTGGCCGTGGATCTAGCCAGGCAAGAACCGCCTTACGGACTAATTCTAGAGTCAAGCTTCCCCTCAGTGCCCTACATGGCCCAGAAAGCCAACCCCCTCTTGCCACTCTGGCGGCTGCTGCGCACAAAGTACGACTCAGCAGCCAAAGTGCCCCATATACAAGCGCCTTTGCTGCAAATACATGGAGACATAGATGATACCGTCCCACTGGAAGCGGGCAGGACGCTATTTGAAGCGGCCAACACGCCCAAGGAGTTCTACGTAATCCCCGGTGCAGATCATAACGACACTTACCTGGTCGGCGGGTCTGCATACTGGGAAAAGCTTCGTGAGTTCATAGACGGCTTGAGCGGGTCTAGCGTCTAGACTATCCTGCCATAAATATTGGAAGCAAACATGAGTCGAAAGGCATACCTTATGAACAACAACACGCATGAATTCTCCGTAGTCCCGCGCCTCACAGTTGGCGTCATGGGTTCCGCCGGCGGTGATCTGGCTCTCCAGACACGGCACACGGTGCACGAGCTGGGGAAAGAGATAGCGCGCCGCGGCTACGTGCTGATCACGGGCGCCGCACCCGGGCTGCCTCACGACGCCGTACTGGGAGCAAAGTCGGAGGGAGGACTTGTGGTGGGAATCTCCCCCGCACTGGACATGTTTGAGCACGTGGGAAAATACAATGCCCCCACCCGCGCCTACGATGCTATCATCTACACTGGCAGCGGGCTTATGGGCAGGGAAATAGAGAACATCAGAAGCTGCGACGTGGTTATCTTTGCCGGTGGCCGCTCTGGCACACTGGGCGAGTTCGCCATCGCCTATGACGAAGGAAAAGTCATGGGCGCACTCACCGGCACGGGCGGAATTACGGACAACATCCGCGAAATCATAAAGGTTTTCGACAAAGAGACAGCCGCCTATATTTGCTACCACTCGGACCCCAAGAACCTGATGGATGACCTGGAACGGGTATACGCGGAACGGATACTCCCCGGCTACATGAGGGCCCTGGAAGGCCACGACCCGGACGGGACACTTGAATCTTGACTACTCATCATAGGCACTGCTTAACAACCCCATATCCCCCATGTACAGTTCGCATGGCACGGTCTGTTTCGGATTGGAGGTTTGTTGGCTGATTTCCTTGTGGCATTTGGCCTGCTGGCCACCGTTCTGATTGTCACCGGCATTTCCTCCGGTTTCATCCGGAGGTCCCCGCTGAGCTTCCCATTGATGTTTCTCACCCTTGGACTTGTTCTGGGGCAAAACGGAATGGGTTTCATCACCATATCCCCACACGATCCAATACTGGAATTAGTCGCTACTCTCACCCTGTCCATGGTGCTGTTCCTGGACGCGCTGCAAATACAGATCAGGGAGCTTGGCAAACGGTGGCTCATACCCGCCCTGATACTAGGACCTGGGACAGCGCTGATCATCACGCTGGGAGCGTTGCCTTTAGCTTGGATACTAGGCTTCACCTGGACCGTGGCCTTCATCGGCGGCGCAGTCCTGGCATCGACCGACCCTGTAATACTCCGCGAAATCCTCCAAGACGAGCGCATACCTAGACCTGTGCGGCAGGTATTGAAGATAGAAGCGGGCACCAACGACCTCGTAGTATTGCCGGTCATTCTGATTCTGATAGCAGTGGCCCAGTCGGAGATCGGCGCTCCCCTGGAATGGGCCGGCTTTCTCTTCAGGCTGCTCGTCCTGGGGCCTGCCGTCGGCTTCATCATTGGAGGCTTGGGCTCCTGGTTGATGGCCAAGAGCAATGAGCGCCTTGGCGTCAAACGAGTGTATCAGGCCCTCTTTGGTCTGGGTCTCGTGCTGGCTTCCTACTCCGCCGCTACCGCACTGGGTGGAGACGGATTTCTGGCAGCTTTCTTTGCCGGTCTTGCCGTTACGCTGCTGAACCAGACGCTAAGCAATGACTTCTTGGACTACGGAGAAACCTCTGCGGAAATGGCCATGATGGTGGCTTTCATCCTATTCGGCGCAGTCTTATCCGGCATACTCACGGCATCATATATTTGGCCCGCTTTGCTCCTGGCTGTGCTCGTAATCTTCCTCATCAGGCCATCCGTACTTGGCGTGGTCTTAGCAAGGCCCAGAATGAGATGGGAAGCCCACTTCCTGGTGGGCTGGTTCGGACCCAGGGGGCTCAACTCACTCCTGCTTGCCCTGCTGGTTGTGCAGGCTAACCTCGTTGAATCGGAAGCGCTGCTGGCAACGGTAGGAGTGGTAGTCCTAGCCTCGGCGGCTGTACACGGAGCCTCCGTGGCGCCCTTGGCCGGATGGTATGACAACAGAATCGCCAAGGAGGCCGACAAAAAGAAGCGCCAAAGGCACCGCCGCGGGACTTAATCCCTGGACTGTCTTTAAATGCTATTATGCGATAAAATTCCAGGAGGCAATCCATACCGTCTCCGCCGTGCCTGGTAGGATACCTCCTACCCCGATGAGCATGATGGAAATAGCAGCACGCACTCCGTTTAGCTCTGTTGAGATAGCGGTATCTCAACACTACAAAGACGCTCCCAACGTACTGGTCCGCGCAGCGGCGTTGATTGCGGGAGGATCGTTGCTCGCCTCTGCCGTCGCCATTTTCACCATTTCCGGCCAGTACCCCAACCCGGAGCACCAGGTCATTGGCGCTACCGCCACTCTTCTATTGGGCCTCGTAGTCGGAGCCGCTGCCCTGGGCCTGGGCGCCACGAACCGTTACCTTGACCTCTCCGTGTTCGGCCTGCTTCTCTTGCTCGTGCTCGCTCTACCGCTCCTGCGATTCATCCCGGTCGTCTACACCACCGTCTACGAGCAAGACCTTGAATCGCTGTTCCCGCCGTTCTGGGTGTTCAGCCTCAGCATCCCGCTGATGGTCATGGTAGTCGCGGAACTGGCTCTATCGGGTAGGAAGCGCACCTTTTCCGCGGCTCTGCTAGTGGCCGCCGTGGTACCGGCGAGCTTGCTCCTATTCTATAGCTCGGTGATAGTCGATATCATGTCCTCTTTCGCATTTGTGACCTTGCCTAGCAGAACACTGTATGCATACGGCGCGTGCGTTGGGCTGAGCAGCCTGCTGATAGTCGGCGCCGCCATGGTTACGCGGAGATTGGCGGTATTGGGGATTCTGATACTGGTGGCAACCGGCCTGTTCTTGCAGATAGGCTCTATATATTTCTATGATGGGATTTCCAGGTACTGGACCTTTAGCAAGATATGGCTCCCCTATTCATTCTGGGTGCCGTTCTTCGCAGGAACCGTACCCGGTGCTATGGCTATACTGATAGCGCTGGCGAGGATAGTCTTCACCGGCTCAACTGACCAAACCGGGCATGAAGAGCGCGTCTCCGCCGAAATTGCTGCAGACCCGGATACAACCATGTTCCAGAGGAAGGACATATCTTGACCAGGCGTTTCTATGCAGTACTGACTATAACGGTGCTGACGCTGTTCTCCGCCATAAGCTCAGGCTTTACCGTGTTCTATTTCATGTTCTACGTGTTGCTGGCCTCTCTGCTGGCCAGCTTCCTATTAACGCGCCTGAACCTGGCCGGCATCTCCATCTCCGCGCGACGCAAGTCTGGCCGGGCTCAGGTTGGAGACTACGTGGAAACGGAACTGTTCATCAGGAACGCCAGCCCCTTTCCAAAGCTCTTCCTGGAAGTGCAGGATATGGCCCAGCTGCCCGGCCAGTCGACAGGCGCTGTACTGAACATGGGCCCCTACCGGGCAACCGTCTGGAAGGCGGAAGCTCTTCTGAGGAAGCGCGGCGTCTACCAGCTGGGCCCGGCCCAAGCATTCGCCGGCGACCTCTTCGGCATATTCAGCTTCCAACGGAGCTTCCCCGGCGTCAATGAGATCACCGTTTATCCACACACCGTGGACGTGCCCTACTTCCAGCTATCGGCCAGCCAGGGGTTTCATCCCAGCATCAGCCGCAGGTTGACTCAGGACATCACCCCGTCCGTGTCCACCATACGGGACTACAAGTACGGCGATGCCATGAGACGCATCCACTGGGTCTCCACAATGCGCCAGGCCAAGCTTATGGTCAAAGAGTTCGACGGAGACACCAGAAGCCATGCCTGGATACTTCTGGACTTGCACCGGGACGTGCAATTCGGCGATGAGATAGACAACACGGAGGAAACGGGCGTTACTCTCGCCGCTTCCGTGGCCAACAAGATGATGAACATGGACGTACCGGTGGGGTTCATTGCCTACGGCGATAAGAAGTATGTTGTCTCGCCTCAACGGAGTTCCTCAGCCCATGACGAACTGCTGAGGGTCCTGGCAGTGGCCAAAGCCGAAGGGACTCGCTCCCTGGCTGAAGTGCTCAGGGAAGAGCGCAATCTGTTCGCCGCGTCTTCCAGCATGGTGATTATCACCTCTTCCACCAGCGGGGCTTGGATTCAGGCTGTCAACGCCATGATGAACGAAGTGCCCCAGATAGTGGTAATCCTCATAGACCCGCACTCGTTCGGAGCGGAGGGCGCCATCGACCACGCCTTAAGTCAACTGTATATGAGCGGCGCGCTGAGCTACGTTGTACGCCAGGGAGACGATCTGAGCGAAGCCCTCAGCTTTCGTCGGACTGCGCCGGAAACGGCAAGTTCCTCTCTTGCCGGGAAGGCGGCGTCATGATGCAGGCAAGAGCCATACCCAGAATCGACGTGCTCCGCTGGCTGCGCACGGAGGACTGGATCACCTTTGCTCTCACCGCCGGAGTAGCCCTTATAGTGGTCAGGTCCATAGAGTCCGCGGAGTGGGTGACCACGGCTTCCCTTTCCCTGGCAGTTTTGTTGGGGGCCTTCGCCGGCCTCATCATCGCCCGCTCACCCCTTGCGGGATGGAAGGCATACCTAGCGGCCTCGTTTCTTGGCCTCTTGCTGGTGTATCTTCAGGCGACAGGCCTGGTTGAAGGCGAGAGCTTCACAGAGCGCGTCTCCGACCTGAATACACGCCTGTGGGCCTGGATAAACGCAATCTTTGGCAATGGTATCAGCACTGATGCCGTTCCCTTTGCGGTCATTCTATCTGCAGTGGCCTGGTCAGCGGGGTATGTTTCGGCGTGGGCCGTTTTCAGGCTAAACAAGATATGGATAGCAATTGTGCCCGCCTCCGTCGGCCTGTTCATCAACCTGACCTACCTTCCGGAAGCTCACTTCTCAGTTGTCTTCCCGTTCCTACTGGTCACCTTGCTCTTGGTGGCGCGCTTCACGTCCCTGCAACGCCAGGAGTACCTGAACAAGCAGGGCATCTCCTACCCGGCGTCGCTGCGCAGGGCATGGATTGGAATAGCCGTGGTCTTCTCCTTGCTGATTGTGGGGTTGGTGTTCATACTTCCGGATACCCGCGCAAGAAGTGAGACGCTGACCGGCGTATGGAACGTCTCCCGGGAACCCGCCTCACTGTTCCAGCAAGAGTTTGGACGCCTTTTTTCCGCTATAGAGAGCAAGAAGGACTCGCCTTATCTCTTCGGTCCCGTACTGGCTATTCAGCCCAACGCATCCATCAGCGAGGAACCCGTGTTCAGGGGAGATATCCCCACACCAACCTACTGGAAAGCCAGGGCATACACCACCTACACCTCCGGGGGCTGGACCACCGACGCCACCATCTCCGAGACGGCGTTCACCTTCTTCATTTCACCCGAGGCCCTGGCATTGGAAGACGAACCGGAGGAAGCGCAGGCCATAGGCGGCCTCAGCTTCAGGGTGCAGCTGGATTCATCTCCAAGATATCTCTACATACCCCAGACCGGACTGGACACCATGCCCATCAGGCTGGAGGTTGAGACCCATGCCGACTCTCCGGTGGAGAGAGACGTCATCACCGTCCGCGCTGAGGAGCGCCTGGACGAAGGCGACGTGTACTTTGGCACTATGCGTGTGCCCGTTTTCACGGAAACTGAAATACGCAGCGCAGACACGGACTATCCGGACTGGGTTACCAAGCACTACCTGGAGCTTCCCGATTCCCTGCCGGACAGAGTCCACAGACTGACGCAAGAGGTCACCCAGGGCGCGGTTACCCCATATGACAAGGCTCTGGCTATTGAGCGTTACCTGCGTGATTTGGAGTATGCCACCGATCCCGCTCCTCCCAGGTTCGACGACGACCGTGTCGACCACTTCCTCTTCGAGAGCAAGGCGGGCCATAGCGACCACTTTGCTTCCGCAATGACGGTGATGCTCCGTTCCGCCGGTATACCGGCGCGGCTGGTGTCCGGTTTCAACACGGGTGTCGTTGATCAAGAAACTCGGACTTTCACCGTGAGGGAAAAGGACAAGCACAGCTGGGTTGAAACCTATTTCCCCGGGCCGGGCTGGATACCGTTTGAGCCTTCTCCGATATTTGACCCCATACCCCAGACGGCCCAGGACTACCTTGCCATGACAGGACTGGGCGAAGCGGCGCCGGCAACGGTTCCAGAGTTTGTGCCTGAGGACTCTCCAGCGCAAGAGACTAGGGAAGGGCTCAACGAAGACCTTCCAGGCGGTCGACTGGAAGGCGGCGAAGGCGGCCGTCCCCCGCCTCTTTCCTTTACCGCCTCGCCATTCGGGTCAGGCGGACTGCTCTTGATCATTACAATGGTTGCCTGGATTGCTGCTCTGTGGCTGCTCTGGCACAGATTCATGCTGCGGTTGCCGCGTCCGGAGCTCACCTACTTCAGAATGCGTCGCATGTCCGGTCTGCTCGTCACCCAACCTGAGCTGACCCACACTCCCTTGGAGTTCGGACGCGCGTTGTCCCGGGCCGTCCCTGAAGCCAGCGAAGACATCGGCTACATCTGCAACACCTACAGCAGGTCGATATATGGCAACTCGCCCATTTCCTTTATGGAAGGACTGCGACTCCGTTCGGCATGGAACCGCGTACGCAAGGCGCTCGTCTTCCGCACCTTCAACTAGCTCAGACTGCCCTCCTTGCCCGTTCCCAGCCCATAGCGGATAATGCCAAGCATCTTCCGTAGGAGGCCACCCTGTGCAGATCGTCAGACCGTCTCAAGTCGACAAAGAGCAGTACCTAAGCGACCTCTTCACCCACTCGGACGTTACCCGCCAGCCGGTAACGCCGGGAAGCAAGGACTACAACGCCAATATCATCGGTTTCGGGAAAGGGGTGCGAAACAAGCTGCACACCCACACCAGCGAGCAGATACTCATCGTGACGGACGGCAAAGGGATTGTCGCTACCGAGACGGAGCAGCGGGAGGTCGCAACCGGCGACGTCATACTCATCTCAGCCGGCGAGAAACACTGGCACGGCGCCACCAGCGATTCCGAGTTCGCCCATATTGCCATCACCCGCTCCGACAGCCAAACGGAGCAGGTGGAGAAGTAGCCTGGGCCGGTCGGAGCATCACCCATGACCACAGCCGCAGCCTGGTACCTCTATACCGAAGACGGTTCCCCCGCGGGACACCGCATAGTAGAAAGCGATTCGCCGTTTCCCGTAGTGGGAGACCGCATAGCCAACAGCGGCGAATGGGCCACTGCGGAGATAACCGCCTTCGAAGAGCTGGCCCACGTCTGCGCCATGAGGCGCTTCAAGGTGATTATCCGTATTCTCTGCTAGACTCTAGCCGGAGTGGCCGTTCTTCCCGTTCTTAGCCAGGTACCGTACGGCCAGGGGCGTAAGCCTCCCCTCAGGAGTAACGTATTCGCCGGGCTCAAGCTGGTCCAGGCTGAACGGCAGATACTGGCCCCAGGAGTATTCCTGGTAGTCCTGCTCACCGCAGTAATCCACCGGCCCGCCGCAGGGCCAGCCATAGCAGTAGCTCAGCGTCCTGCTGGCAGGCTCCAGTATCTCAGAGCTTACGGTGCCATGACGTTCCCCGTCCGGCGATTTGGTATGCCCGTGCGCGCATATTGACCAGCCGGTCTCGGCCAGGGTTTCGTGGTCGCGGTAGAGGTCGGACAGGTAGGTAACGTCTATGCGGCCTTCTCCGTTGCCCATCAGCTCCGTAGCCCTCTTCAACCTCACCTCGCTGGAGCTTTGTACGCCTGAGGAACGTCCTTTGTAGGCCATCTCTTCCGACACCCAGTGGTTGCTTCTCGCCAGCCAGCCGTCCCTGGTACGGGTCTCCACGTGCATCGACTGTGTGCTCACCTCTATTAACGCCACCTCACCCCCGGCATCCGCGAGGAGGAAGTTCCCGTGAAACGCCCTGGGAATGGACTCCAAGAGCTCGATGCCCTCCGCTACGGAGCCCGACCTGCTCAGCAGCATCCTGCCGAACTGCTCGAACGGAATGCCGTACGCCTCGCTGTAATCGGGTTCGTACTGCGTGTTGGGCGGCGCTCCGGACCACACGTAGGCAAACCCCTTCTCGTTCACCCCGCGCGTGTGCATGTGGTGGAACTCCACGGGCTCATAACCCGGCAGGGTGACGATTTGCGTGGCCACAAACCTGTATCCGTCCCCCGGCTCTACCGCCACCACCCTTGTCCTTGTGGAGTACGGGTCGTCACTGGTGCTGGCGATGAACGGCGTCCCTCCCCTGGTAGCCGAACCTGTAGCGCCAACTATGGTGCAGTTCAAGTCCAGCGTTTCCATCTTCCCTATGCGCTCCATGATGCCTCCTCCTATGCTCCATGCTGACGAGGGAGATTATGTCCCCGCGTATTACTCATGTCAATGAAGTAATGTTATCCTTGAAAGATGAAGGCTCTAATACCAAGGCCGTTCTTTACCTGGCGCACCTTCGTTGCCCTGTTGTCGCTGCTCTGCATAGCGGCGGGGCTGACCGGCTCCGTACAGGGTCAGCAACGGCACGTCCTGCTGCTGGAAGTCGAAGGCATCATCAACCCCATCTCGGAGGGGTTCATTGCCAGGGGCGTAGAGCAGGCCGAACGGGACGGCGCGGAGATGGTCATCATACGCCTGGATACGCCGGGCGGCCTGTTGGATTCGACCCGCAAGATAACCCAGCATCTCCTGGAAGCCGACGTTCCCTCCGCCGTTTACGTAGCGCCTCGAGGAGCCAGAGCGGCGTCCGCGGGGACGTTCATCACGGCATCGGCCAATTTCGCCGTGATGGCGCCAAGCACCAACATAGGGGCCGCCAGCCCCATATCGGGCAGCGGTGAAGACCTGCCCGATACCCTCAAGTCCAAGGCGTTTCAGGACGCCGCAGCCGAGATGCGCGGCATAGCCGAGGCAAGGGGAAGAAACGCAGAGCAGTTGGAGGCCACCGTGTTGGAGGCGCTCTCCTTCACTTCGGAAGAGGCCCTTGCCGAAGACATGATCGATTTCATCGCCAGCGACGTGGACGACCTGCTCCAGCAGGTGCACGGCCTGGAGACCTCGCTGCGGCCTCCCGGCGGCCCAAAGGTTACACTGAACACGCAGGGCCTCACCGTGCGGACCATGGAAATGAGCATGGTGGAGCGTCTTCTCCGCTTCCTCGCCGATCCCAACATATCGTTCCTGCTCCTCTCCCTAGGCGGCCTTGGCCTATTCGTAGAGCTGTTGAACCCCGGCCTCATATTGCCCGGAGTAGCCGGCATCATACTGCTTATCCTGGCCTGGGTTACACTGGGGAACCTGCCGGTGAACTGGGCCGGGGCCATCCTCATCCTGCTGGCCTTCGGGCTCGCCCTACTGGAGTACTACGTATCGGGCTTTGGCGTCCTGGGAGTCGGCGCAATCATCAGCCTGCTGCTGGGAGGGCTGTTGCTCTTTTTCCACACAGGGGTGCCATCCCCAACCGCGCCGCCATCCGTTGCCGTCAGCCTCTGGGTGCTCATCCCCACCGTCCTCGTCCTGGGATTCGGAGGAGGCCTTGTAGTCAGGTTCGCCTATCAATCCCGCCACGGCCCGCCCGATCCGGAGGTCGTAGACCTGATTGGACAGGTGGTGGAGACTACCAGCGACCTCAACCCCAGGGGTACGGTTCGCGCCCGCGGGGAGACGTGGACGGCGGTACTGCAGGGACGCGGTTCCCTCTCCGAGGGACAGCAGGTGCGCATTGTCGCCGTGGACGGCATTATGCTGACCGTGGCCCCTATTGAGGCCGACGAGTCCGGCTAGTGCGTTGTTCGTAAACCGTGCCGACGGCCTGTCCCAACACCTATTGCCCATCTGTCCGGCTGCCTGCTTCTCCCGTTCCTTGTAGCCAAACTCCCCTCCAGATGGTAACGTTATCTAAGGGGATTGTGATAGGAGGAGAATATGGCAACCGGAATAGTAATAGTCAAACAGTACGAAAGAATGGTGAAGTTCCGCCTTGGCCGCTACGTAGGCGACGTCAAGGGCCCAGGCTTCCACTTCCTGGTGCCGATCCTGGAGACGGGAAAGGTAGTGGACATCCGTGAAGTGCCTGAACGGGTACCCACCCAGCAGTACATCACCAAGGACAACGTGGTGGTGGACATGGACTTCGTCCTCTACTACCGCGTCGTGCCAGAGATGGCCGACAGAGCCGTCCTGGAGGTAGCAGACCACCAGCTGGCGGTGCGCAACCTTGCCATGGGCGAACTGCGCGCCATCATGGGCAACGTTAGCCTGGCCGAAGCTCTGTCGGAACGCGAGCGCATCCAGAGCCAGCTCCAGATGGCGCTCGATGAGAACACGGGACGCTGGGGGGTGAAGGTGCAGGGAGTGGCCATCAACGAGATCGACCCGCCTCCCGGCGTGAAAAGCGCCATGGAGCGCGAGAAGTCCGCGGCCGCCATCAAGACCGCCGACATCACCGAGTCGGAAGGCCAGAGGCAGGCCCAGATCAACCGCGCCGAGGGAGAAAAGCAGGCCGCCATTCTCTCCGCCCAGGGCGAGCGTGAAGCCGCCATTCTCCGCGCCGAAGGGACACGGCAGGCCGCCATCCTCAACGCGGAGGGCTTCTCCAACGCCCTTGACCAGATAAACACCGTAGCGCAAGGCGCGGACAACCGCACCATGAGCCTGCAGTACTTTGAAACGCTGAAGGAGTTGGGAGAGGGACAAGCCACCAAGTTCATCTTCCCCATGGAGTTCACCAGTATGCTGCAGAACTTTGTCAGGGGCAACGGCGGCAACGGCACGGACGGCAACAGCTAAAGTACCGACGATAGTACCTGTACAGCTATCCTTCAGGATCGATTAGTCGATTACCATAGGGCAATGGATATAACGTTCGAAAAAGGAAGCCGGGACCAGCCCAAAGGCCACGCCATCTTGTACTACCTGGCCGGAGAAAAGGTGCTGGCCACCTACTTGGCCGTCCTACCGCTCAGGATGGACCTGACCAAGTACGTGCCGCCTTTCCTCGCCGCCCAGGTCAAGTCTTCAGGCATGGAGGAGTTCTCCTCCTTCGCCATTCCTCCCATTCCCGAAGAGGTGGCGAACCTGGAGTTCCTGGAAAAGCTGGCCGAGCTGCGGGGCGACGACCTCATCTACGCCGGCTTTGTGCGTGAGGACGATCTCCTGGAAGCCGCCCAGCAGGTCAACGACGCCGTTCAGGAGTACACCCGCTTCTATAACAGCGCCGTTCAGGCCGCGCCGGGACTGGACGCCTTACACGCTCTTCCCTCTGAGTCCGCCTCCGACCTGGACGTTGGGGAGGTCATGATCTCCCTGATGAGCGAACGCGACCGGCTGGCGGAGCTTGCCAAGCTGGTTGGCAAGCTGCAGTTCGCCATGGATGGCAACGACGGCCGCCTGATGGAAGAGTCCAAGGGAGAGATAGCCGTCCTTGCCAAGTATCTGCCGCAAAAGTACCACGCATCCCAGATAGTCGATGCGGTAAGCCAGCCCGGACCCCACGGCTCCAGGCTGGCCCAGCTCTACCTTGACCGCTGCTACAAAATTGCCGACGACGACTTCAGCGGCCTGCAACAGGTGGAAGAGTCCATCAAAGACCTGCTGAACACCTCTCCGGAATGACCATGACGGAGCCCCTTTACCACCACGACAGCTACATCAGAGAGTTCCAGGCCGAAGTCGTAGAGACGCTGGACAACGGCGTAGTTCTGGATAGGAGCGCCTTCTACCCGGGCGGCGGCGGACAACCCAGCGATTCCGGCGTCCTCCACGCCGGGGACGGCGAATACCGGGTGACTCGGATTAGCCGGAAGGACGGCAAGGCCGTCCATGAAATCGAGGGCGACCCTCCTCCGGCGGGCACGCGGGTCACCGGAGTGATCGACTGGGACAGGCGTTACAAGCTAATGCGCACCCACACCGCTCTTCACATCCTCTGCGGCGTGGTCTGGCGCGACTACGGAGCGCAGGTCACCGGCGGCGATATGCAACCGCTCAAGGCGCGCATGGACTTCGAGCTGGAGAACATGTCGGTGGATTTCGCGCGCGAAGTCGAGGAGAAGATCAACGCGGAGGTGGCCGCCTCACGCCCGGTTACCACGCAGAACCTGCCACGTGACGAAGCCATGCGCATTCCCGACCTCATTCGCACCAAGATCAACCTGCTCCCCCCCGCTATTCAGGAGGTGCGCATCGTGGACGTCAACGGCCTTGACCTCCAAGCCGACGGCGGCACCCACGTCGCCCATACAAACGAGGTTGGCCGCATTCGTGTCGTCGGCCATGAGAGCAAGGGGCGAATCAACAAGCGCCTTCGCATAGAGGTGGAAGGCAGCATAACCTAGAGTCCCTTCCCCCCTCTCCGGTCTGTACAGTGGGGGAAGGTTAGGATGGGGGGCAATCAGGTCAACTACTCATGCAGGGTTCACCCCCGACCGATATATAATGACTCTCAACGCCTCTATTTGCGACTCACAGGAGCAACAGGACATGGGCAGTAACGTCGGAAATCCAAACGCGATAGGCGCTTCGTTAGACGACCTTTTTGGTATATGGAGTCGAGATGAAACGGAGAGCTTTGACGCTGCTCTTGAGGTCTTTGAGACCGTAGACGAGCCAGCGTGGGCATGAGGGTTCTACTGCCTAAAGCCCCGGAAGTTTCGATAGAAATGCCCGCATGGCTGCGACGCACTCCGCCGGTTTCTCTATGGGCAAGAAGTGGGTTGCATCGGGAAGAAAATCGTAGTCCACAATGGTCACGTCGCTCAGGTCAAGCGTGGGCAGGTAGGAGTACGGCAGCGTAGGGTCCGCTCCAATTACCTTCAGCGGGCACAACATCATCTCAAAGTCCACGGCCAGGCTGAAGACCCGGGCGTAGTCTATGATCCGCGCCTCATACTCCGGAGGACACCTGAGCTCGAACCCCTCGCCGGTACTGCTCTGCCGGAGTGTGGCCTTCGCCATCAGATCATGCGCTCCGGGCACCATGCGCTGGAAAGCGGGAATATAGGGCAAAACCTGGGAGAACTCTTCCAGTGACCGGAACTTGGTCGTACGCCGCCGCGCCAGGGCAGAGGTTCGCATGGATGCCTTGTCAAACTCCTCATCGGAGAGGTTGGGACGGCGAATCGGCGGGTCGAACATGATAAGCGCCGAGTAAGCGGCCCCTCGCGTGGGAGACAGAAGGGAAATCAGCGCTGAAACGGAGTGGTACACGCCCACCTTGGGCTTCTTTCCAAACTGCTCGTCTATAGCCTTGACAATATGGTCGTGGTCGTCAACCAGCGTAGGGACATTGTGCCGTTCTACCGGGCTGAGCGCGTTCCACCCGTGGTTCCTCAAGTCGTACATGAAGATATCGTACTCGTTCATTAGCAGCGACCAGAACGGGTAGTAGAGGTCCATGGCCAAACCGTTGCCGTGGCTCATCACCAAACGCGGCCCGTTGGGATTGCCGTGCCTCCGCAGGGTGATGACGGTGTCGGCATCCACCGGTACCTGGTGAGTTGCAAGTGGTTCGGGGATCTCCCACGTTACACCAGCGCTAGCCATGACTCTGCCGTCTTCCCATAGCTTTTCTTGACTGGCTGCCTGAACCGCCCGTAGCGACCGGCTCCACCGCAGGTCTCACGTGCCCGCTCCCCGGGACTGCGGCGCCGTCGCCTGCGGTCATCTCATGGGCGATTGCCGCGGCAAAGTCACTGGTGCCCAGGTCTTCAACCCACCATGCGACTTCCGGCAGATGCGGGAATCGAAACTCAGCTCCCGTACTGCCCCGCAGCAGGGCCAAGGGCGCTTGAAAGGTGGACACGTCCAGGTAGAGACCGGTGCCCAGTGCCTTGACCAGCGCCTCCTTGGCGGTCCAGAGCCGGTAGAAACGCTCCACCTTCCGCTCTCCCGACACTTTGAGCATTGACGCCTGTTCATCTGCGTCGAAGACCATCTCGGCCAGGCCGTCCAAGTCGCGATTGACGGACCGCTCCTCAACGTCGATCCCTACCGACCCCACCGGAGCGATAGCGATGAGTCCATGATCCCCACTATCGCTGACGTTGAACTGGATAGAAGCCGGAACGCCATGCACAACGGCATACGGTTTCCCCCGCGTGGAGCGGGGGAAGGAGAGGGCATCGTTATCACAGCCAAGCCGGTCGCAAAGGAGGTATCGCAACGCCGCACGAAGAAGGATATAGCGCCGCCGGGGCCCGGGGTATAGAAATCTGTCGGCACGCCGCCGCTCCCCATCGCTGAGCAACGTCGACGCTACTGCCTCGTTCTTCGAGTGGGGCGCGAGCTCAACGTAGAGTATTTCCACAGCCCCGACTTTGCGAAATGGGCTCCACCACTGGTCTGTAACAGGAATGCGCATGGAAGGCATTATAGCCAGAACAGTGGGGTATGTGCCAAGCACAAAAGAATCCTACTGCCCGGTGACGGGCAGTAGGATTCTGAACTTCAATTCTGCAATGGTCGGATGGTTCCGGCTTATTCGCGGCTACGCTGCCGGCTTGTCCAGGAAAGCAATCAGTTCCGCGAGGCTCTGGAAGTTCTGGCAGTCGCCGGCAGATATGTCAACGCCGAACTCCTGCACCACCACCTTCATGAAGGCGACGAAGTCCGTAGAACTTACGCCCGCGTCCCCCAGGCTCTTGGAGAGATCCAACTCGCGGCCAATGGGTCGTCCATCCACCTCAAGGTTCTCATCCACAAGTTTACGTAGGCGCTCTTCAGTAGTGGTCATAGAAATATTCTCCTTTAACTTTACGGTTTAGAGTTCTCCGTATCTGCAAGGTACTAGACTACCGCCAAGCAGTCAACCTACTTTGCAGAAACTGAGACTTAAACTGCTACCCCGACCAAGGGTCAGTGGGTGAGTATCTGATCCAGGAAGAGCTGGGTTCGCGGCTCCTGCGGGTTAGTGAACAGCTGCTCGGAGGTGCCCATCTCCACTATTTCCCCTTCGTCCATGAAGATGACGCGATCGGCAACCTCTCGTGCGAAGCCTATTTCGTGGCTGATTATCAGCATGGTCATGCCGGAGGTGGCCAGCTCTCGCATAACGTCCAGCACCTCCTTGATCATCTCCGGGTCCAGGGCGGAGGTGGGCTCGTCGAACAGCATGATCTTGGGCTGCATGGCGAGGGCGCGGGCAATTGCGACCCGCTGTTGCTGGCCGCCGGAGAGCTGGCTGGGGAACTTGTCCGCCTGCTCCGGGATTCCGACCCTCGTCAGAAGTTCAATGGCTATCTCTTCCGCCTGGCCCTTGGGCCATTTCCTCACCTTGGTGGGCGCCAGGGTTATGTTCTGCATCACGGTGAGATGGGGAAAGAGGTTGAACTGCTGGAAAACCATCCCAATCTCCCGGCGAATGAGGTCTATGTTGCGCACGTCGTCCGTTAGCTCAACTCCATCGATTACGATTGTTCCCCGCTGGTGCACCTCCAGCCGGTTCAGTGTACGAATGAAGGTGGACTTTCCCGAACCGGACGGCCCAAGGATGACGACTTTCTCTCCTTGTTTTACGGTGGTGGTCACGCCCTTCAGCACGTGAAAGGAGCCGAACCACTTGTGCACGTCCGTGGCTATGATGATATCGTCTGACGAATTGTTGCTCTCAGCGTCCATTATCAGTCTCCTAACAGGCTTCAGCGACTCCCTACACCTAGATGCTGCTCGATTCTCCTACTCACGTAGGACATGCTGTAGCAGAAGATCCAGAAGACCAGCGCCAGGAAAATGAACAGCTCCTGCGCGCTCGGTATGAACTCAGGGTTGCCCTGGATGAACGCCCTGCTTATCTCCACCACGTCCAGCATGCCGATGATGTACACCAGGCTGGTGTCCTTGAACAGGGCGATGAACTGCCCCACTATCGCCGGTATAACATTGCGGATGGCCTGGGGCAGCGTGATGAACAGCGTGGTCTGCCAGTTCGCCAGCCCTAGGGACGACGCCGCCTCAGCCTGTCCGCGGTGAAGCGCCTGCAAGCCTCCACGGATATTCTCGGCCATGTACGCCGCGCTAAACAGGGTGATGACTATAGCGGCACGCAAAAGCGAATTCACGGGAAAATCTTCGGGGAATGCGAGAGGCACCAGCACCTGGGACATGAACAGGAGCGTTATCAGGGGCACGCCCCGGAAGACCTCTATGAACACCACACAGAGCAGCTTCACCACGGGAAGCCTGCTGCGCCGTCCCAAAGCCAGCGCTATGCCAATGGGGAAGCTGAGCGTTATGCCAGCCACAGCCAGCAGCAGGTTCAGCATCAGGCCGCCCCAGTAGATTACGGACACTGGTTGGAGGCCGGGTACCCCCTCCACCCCCCTCAGTAGGACTAACGTTATGAGGAATATCCCCACCGCGAGTACGACCAGCCAGCGGGCGGTGCCCAAAGGCGTGTAGCGTGCCAGGGCCCAGCCAGCCGCCAGGGCGGGAATGTTGGCCAGCAGCAACAGCCGCACGTCCAGGCCCATCCGTTCCAGGCTGTAGGGCAGAAAGGAGAAAGCGGCCAGCACGGCCACTACCCCAATTGCCATGCGCTTAGCCAGTCCTCCGCCGATTATCCCCCAGCCCATTCCCAGGAGCATCGTCACCAGCAGCAACGAGGCCTGTGGCCTCCAGAAGCAGTTCTTCCCAGGGCAGGCGGCTTCGATGTTGTACTGCCCTATCACCATCTGTCCGCCCAGTGTGCCTATCACGGTCCAGTCCGCGTCCAGGATCATCCACTTAAGCCCGAACCAGGCTACCGCACCCAAAATGACGCCGAACACCACGGTTAGGGTGGTATTGAACCTATTGCTGAACAGGTTGGTGTAAATCCAGCCGATTGCCCCTCGTTCCGAGACGGGTGGCTTAAGGTCCGGGGCAGGCAGTATGTCGAAATTGGTTGACATCAGGTGAACTTCAAGAGAACCGTATACGGCGGTTGTAAAGGTTTCCTATGAGCGAATATGTCAGGCTCATCGCCAGGTATGCCAGCATTATCAGAAGGAAAATGGACACGGCAGGCGCTGTCTGGGTCATGGTCTTGGCTACGTTGGTCAGGTCTGAGAAGCCAATGGCCCCGGCAAGGCTGCTGTTCTTGGTGAGGTTCAGGTACTGGCTTATCATCGGAGGGACTATAACCCTCAGGGCCTGCGGAAAGGTCACGTGGCGCAGAGCCTTCAGATAGGGGAGTCCCAGGGACCGGGCAGCTTCTCTCTGCCCACGGCCGACCGATTGGATGCCGGCCCGGACGATTTCGGCAATAAAGGACGACGTGTACATGACAAGCCCCACTAGCAGCGCCAGCAAACCGGCCGAGGCAGTGAAACCTCCCACGTGCTGGAGGAAGGCTCCCTGCGTCTCCGGAACGGATATGGTGAAAGGAGCGCCGCCAAACGCTATGGTAAGGGCAACCCAGCCGATTGCCACCAGGAGTACGGCTGATCCCACCCCCAACACCATGGGATAGGACGCCGCTCCCGTAAGGGTCTCTCGCCGCTCCATGGCGCGATGCACGGCCACACCGGCGAGCGCCGCAACCACTAGCACAACCGGAAACAGCCACGCGGCACCCGCGCTGACGGGGTCCGGCCACGGCATGGACACGCCCCTGTTGTTTATGTGTACCACGTCCGCTATCACGTACTCTTCTTGGATGGTGGGAAGCGCCAGCACTATGTAGAACCAGAAGAACAGCTGGACCAGCAGAGGCACGTTGCGGAAGAACTCGATATAGACCAGGGCAGCCTTGGACACCAGCCAGTTGCTGGACATCCGAGATACGCCTATGAAAATCCCCAGCGCCGTCGCCAGTATTACGCCTACGATGGAGACTACTATGGTGTTCGTCGTCGCTACTACAAAGGCGTAGAGGAAGGAGTCTGACGACTCATAGGGCAGGAAGTGCTGCCCTATGGGAGTCTGGTACTCTCTGGAGAGAAAGCTAAAGCCATACGGGATATCTCTATCCCGTATGGCTCCGCTAATGTTCGCAAAGAACCAGACTACGAGGACAACCACCAAGATGCCAGACACCACCTGCAACACCCACTGGATAATCCTGGTGTGTCGCCAGAGGGGTATGCCCTCGTAGGTCAGTCCTCGCAGTACGGCCTGCCATGATGGCATTCAGTTTTACCTCAGTGGAGCGGCGTAAATCTGCCCTCCCTTGGGACAATCGGTGCAGGGGGCATCGGACCAAAGAGCGTTCCGACCGCCTTCCCTGGGCAGGTTAATGCCATTGGGCCCCAGGTTGCGGGCGTATATCTCCCCGTAGTTGCCGACGCTGCGGATCACGGTCTGGGCCGCAGTATTGCTGATGCCCAAGGTCTCCTGTCCGAATGAGCCTTCAAGCCCAAAGAGTCTATCGACTTTTGTGTCGCCGGTAGCGGCGCCGGGTACATCGGCTGAGGTTACGCCGTAGGCCTCAGCGTAGATGAGTATGCCCATAACCGTCTTGACTATGTCGAACCACTGGTCGTCGCCATGGGGCACCACGGGGCCCAGGGGCTCCTCGGAGATGGTCTCCGGAAGGATCGCGTGGTCGTCGCGGTTCTGGAGCGCGGTGCCCAGGGCAGCGAGCTGCGAATTGTCATTGGTGAAGGCGTCGCACTGTCCACCCTCGTAGGCGGCAACAACCGCGTCGGTATCCTCAAAGGTCAGAGGCGAGATGTTCAGGTTGTTCTGCCTGGAGAAGTCCTCAAGGTTCAACTCCGTAGTGGTGCCTTGAGTCACGCACACGGTCGCGTCCTTGAGTTCCAGGGCGCTGGAGATCCCCAGTTCCTTTCTCACCATGAATCCCTGCCCGTCGTAGAACATTGTCTGGGCGTAGTTGCCCCACTGGGCGTCGCGGGAAGTGGTCCAGGTGACCGTTCGGACCAGCATGTCAACCTCGCCGGACTGGACGGTAGGACCGCGTTCAGCAGCCGTGATCAGGCGGATCTCAATGGCGTTGGGGTCGCCCAGCACGGCGGCGGCAAGGGCTCGGCACAGGTCGATGTCGAAGCCTACGTTGTTGCCGGCGGCGTCCAGTGACCCGTAGCCGGGAACGTCGTTACGGCTGGCGCACACTACGTTTCCCCGCTCTTTCACCGTATCCAAGCGGCTGGCCATGGTTTCCTCTTCAGTCTCGGATTCACAAGCTGCCAGCACCAGCAACGACAAGGCCATTGCCATTGCGATGAGCAATACACTATAACGGTTCATCTCTCCTCCACATAAATAAGCTACACAGATTGCACGTGTACATTATAGTTATTTGAGCTTTTCTTGCAAGGGAACAGGTTTGATTTTGAGGACATTGCTGCCTGTTCTACTCACTTACATGCCCCTCCACCCCTGTTGACCTTCCCATTTTGCGCCAATAGAATCAGCCCACTATGTCCAATCAAGAACTGCACTACCTGACCGTTACCGAACTGGCCCCCCTGCTGCGCGACAAGAAGGTGTCGCCCGTGGAGCTTTTGCAGGCATGCCTGGAACGCATCCACGCCCTGGACGGCGCGTTTCACTCCTTCATCACGCTGATGGAGGATTCCGCGATTAAGGAGGCGGAGCAGTCGGAGAAGGCGTTGGCCTCCGGCAACTACAGCGGCCCGCTGCACGGCATACCCATTGGGTTGAAGGACCTCTACTACACCAAGGGAGTGGTCACCACGGCGGGATCGCCCATCCTGGGCGACTTCGTGCCTGACGAGGACGCCACCTCGGTGACAAAGCTGAAAGATGCGGGCGGCATCATCCTGGGCAAGCTGAACATGCACCCCTTTGCATACGGCGCAATAGGGATCAACCCGGACTACGGCACGCCGCCCAACCCGTGGGATATGGAGCGCATACCCGGGGGTTCCAGCAGCGGCTCCGGCGTGGCGCTGATGGCCGGCATGCTGCCCGCGGCCACCGGCTCCGATACGGGCGGCTCAATACGCATCCCGGCATCGATATGCGGAGTGGTGGGGTTAAAACCGACCTACGGGCGTGTGAGCAAACACGGCGTGGTGCCGCTGTCGTGGTCGCTGGACCACGCCGGGCCCATGGCGCGAAGCGTGGAGGACTGCGCCATACTGCTGCAGGCCATGGCGGGATACGACCCCAAAGACCTCGGCTCCAGGGAGATGCCGGTGCCCGACTACGTTTCGGAGATGAAGAGACCCCTGAAAGGGCTGAAGGCCGGACTGCCTCGCAAGGAGTTCTTCGTACGCCTGCAGCCGGGGGTAAGCGATGCCGTAGAGAAGGCCATCGAAACCCTGGAGGGGATGGGCGTGGAGATGCGCGAGGTGGACGTGCCCAGCATGGACGACGCCGTAGCCATCTCGCTGGGCATCCTGGGCCCGGAAGTGGCGGCGTTTCACCGCAAGTGGCTAGAGGAACGACCCGGCGATTACGTCCCGCAGGTGCTGACCCGGATAAAGTCGGGGATGTTCGTGCCTGCGGTGGACTACATCAAGTCGCACCAGGCCAGGGCCGTGTTTACACAGGGCTATCTGGATGCGATGTCTGACCTGGACATACTGATAACCCCCACCGAGCAGCTCACCGCGCCCAAGGTTGAAGAAAGCCGCGTGACCATAGATGGGGTGGAGGAAGCAACGCAGAACCTGATGCTCTGGCACAACCGCCCCTTCAATATCACGGGGTTCCCCGCGATAAGCGTGCCCTGCGGCTTCGACGACAAGGGACTGCCGGTGGGCCTGCAGATAGTAGGCAAGCCGTTCCAGGAAGGGACTGTGCTCCAGGCGGCTTACGCCTACGAACAGGCCACGCCCTGGCACGAGAAGCGGCCGCAGTTATAGGAGATTTCCGTTGCGTTTTGGAATAGTAGTCTTTCCTGGAACCTGGAGCGATACCGATTGCTATCACGCAGTCACCGACGTGCTGCGCCAGGACGCTGCATATATCTGGCACAAAGACACCGATTTATCCGGCGTCGACTGCGTAATCCTGCCCGGCGGCTTCTCCTACGGAGACTATCTGCGCACGGGCGCCATCGCCCGTTTCTCGCCGGTGATGAGCTCGGTAAGAGAGCACGCAGAGCGCGGCGGGCTGGTCATTGGGATATGCAACGGCTTTCAGGTGCTCTGTGAAGCAGGCTTGCTGCCCGGCGTCCTCATGCGCAACCGCGACCTGCGCTTTCACTGCGAATGGACGCACCTTCGGGTGGAAAACACCCACACCAGGTTCTCCTCCACCTATGAGAAAGACCAGGTGATTCAAGTTCCCATTTCGCACGGTGAGGGCAACTACCACGCAGATCCCGACACTCTCCAGGCGCTCAACGATGACGGCCTGGTCGTTTTCCGTTATTCCAGCCCCTCCGGAGAGATAACGGAAGGTTCCAACCCCAACGGTTCGGCGCAAAACATAGCCGGTATCGTCAACAAGAACGGCAATGTGCTCGGCATGATGCCCCATCCCGAACGTTGCTGCGAGCTTCTGCTTGGCGGAACGGACGGACGGCCAATCTTTGAATCGATAGCGGCTTCGGCGGGCTAGATTGGCCCTGGCAATTGTCTTCGCGCTGCTGGCCGCGACCGGATGGGGAGCTTCTGCAATCTTCGTACGACTGGGATTGCAGAATATCAGCTCAACAACGGGCACGGCGCTTTCCCTGGCCACGGGTACGCTTCTCATCGGCGCAATTGCCTTCGCTGTCCACGGCCCGGACGATTTTGCCCTATCTCTCACGGCAATAGGATGGATTGCCCTGCTTGGACTTCTCAACTACTTGCTGGGCAGGTTCCTCAACTTCAACAGCATACGGCTTGCCGGTGTGTCGCGTGCCGCGCCACTGCTCGCCGCCGCGCCACTGGTGGCGGTGACTTTGGGCGTGCTCATCGGCGGCGAGACTCTGAGCCCTCTGATTGCGCTGGGAACCCTCACCATAGTTGGAGGCGTTGTTCTTATAGTGACTGCGCCGGAGCGGCGTTAGGATGCACACCCCCGGCAGGCTCAACAGCAGACCCATTGTCCTTGGCATGGCCCTTGCCCTCATGGCAGCTACCGCCTACGGTTCAAGCCAGTTCCTTGCCAGGCAGATTGTGACTGAACACGCGCCGCCATTGGTAGTAGCCACGGTGGCCTTGTTCGTGGGCTTTGTTGTCCTTACCGCACTTGCCAACAAGAACATAGTCAAAGACCGTAAAGCTCCCAGGAAATCGCTCCTCTTCCTGGTCTTGTCGGGCATTGCGGCATCGTCCGGGGTGACGTTCAACTACTCGGCGCTCAGCCTGGCGCCCGTGGTGGTGGTTGCGCCGGTATCGTCCGTCTCTCCCCTGATATCTCTGAGCTTGGCGTACGTTTTTCTGAAACAGTTGGAGCGGATAACGCTGAGAATATGGATAGGAGCGTGCCTAGTGGTGGGAGGGGTTATATTGGTAACATTGGGAAGCGCCGGCTAGTTGGAAGTTAGGTGTACAACGTGACCATATCTAAAGAAACCCTTGACCAGATAGCCCTAACCGAAGAGGAGTACAGCGATATACTGCGCAGGCTCGACAGGAAACCGAACCCCGTCGAGCTTGGCATGTTCGGCGCGCTATGGAGCGAGCACTGCGGATACAAGCACTCCAAGCAGCTTATACGCACCTTTCCCTCCGAAAGCCCGCATCTTCTCACGGCCCCCGGCCAGGAGAACGCGGGCGTCATAGACATAGGCGACGGGCTGGCCGCCGTGGTCAAGGTGGAGTCGCACAACCACCCTTCCGCGGTCGAGCCGTACCAGGGCGCGGCCACGGGAGTTGGGGGCATAGTGCGCGACATACTGGCCATGGGCGCACGGCCCATAGCCCTGTTGAACTCGCTGCGATTCGGGCCCTTGACCGAGCCGCGCAACCGCCATCTCTTCCAAGGAGTGGTCGGCGGCATCTCCGGATACGGCAACTGCATAGGCGTGCCCGACGTGGGCGGGGAGATCGCCTTTGACAGCTCATACTCCGGCAACCCGCTGGTAAACGCTCTCTGCGTCGGAATCGTCCCCTCCAACAGCCTGGTGCGAGCCGTGGCCAGAACACCGGGCAACCTGCTGGTTCTGGTGGGCGCGGAAACGGGCCGCGACGGCATACACGGGGCATCGGGCCTGGCATCCCGCACCTTCGAAGGGGAGACGGAGCTCAGGCCCACGGTACAGGTGGGCAACCCCTTCATGGAAAAGGTGCTCATAGAAGCCTGCCTGGAAGTGGCGCGCGCCGATCTGATAGAAGGGATGCAAGACCTGGGCGCGGCCGGACTCACCAGCTCAACCGTGGAAGCGACGACCAAAGGCGGCACCGGGTTCAGGCTGGATGTTTCGCGTGTGCCCAGGCGAGAGTCGGGCATGTCCCCCTACGAGGTCATGCTTTCCGAGTCCCAGGAGCGGATGTTGCTCATACTCGATCCCGACAACCTGGCTGCGGTGAGAGTCATCATGGACAAGTGGGACATCCCGTGCACCGTTATCGGCGAGGTGACCAGGGACGGCATGGCGCGCATCTTCCAGGGCGAAGAGCAGGTCGGTATTGTCCCCGGGGGAATGCTCACTCACCCCCCGCTTTACAACGTTGTTGGCGAAAAGCCCCAGCTTCTCAAAGACCTGCAACAGTACAACCTGGACTCCACGCCGTTGCCAAGCGAATCACCTTCCAATGTGTTGCTAAGGCTCCTCGCTTCACCCAACGTCGCCAGCAGGGAAACGGTGTACCGCCAGTACGACCACCAGGTGCAGACCAACACTGTCCTTACCCCGGGAGCAGCCGACGCCGCGGTGCTCCGGATCAAAGGCACTGAGCGAGGAATTGCTCTCTCTATCGATTGCAACGGCCGCATCTGCTACTTGGACCCCTTTGTTGGCGGCGCTCTTGCAGTTGCCGAAGCCTGCCGCAACGTGTCCAGCACCGGAGCAACCCCCGTGGCCGTCACCGACTGCCTCAACTTTGGCAACCCGGATGAGTCCTACGTGGCCTATCAGATGAGGGAGTCAGTACGCGGCATGGTGGAAGCATGCAACGCTCTGGACGTGCCTGTGGTGAGCGGCAACGCCAGCCTCTACAACGAGACCAGGGGAACGGCGGTCTATCCCACACCGGTTGTCGGCGCAATGGGGCTGCTGGAAAACGTAAGCAGCGCCGTGGGATCGGCCTTCAGGAAAGAGGGAGACCTCGTCCTCCTCATAGGCGCGTCGGAGCTTTCAGGAGGCACCGCGAGCTTGGCCGGCAGCGAATACCTGGAGCTGATCCACGGCGTAGTGGCAGGCCGGCCAAGCATCGACCTCGACTTGGAAGCGAAGGTACAGCGATGCTGCCGGGAGCTTATCAACCAGGGTCTGGTCGGCTCCGCCCATGACTGCTCGGAGGGAGGCCTGGGCATAGCAATCGCCGAAAGCGCCATTCAGGGCAACCTGGGTTTCACCGGCAGCGTTGGGCTTGGGGAGCGGTGGGACGCGGCCCTGTTCGGTGAAGCGGCCTCAAGGATCCTGGTGTCGTTTGACCCGGCCAATCTACAGGCGGTGGAAGCAGCCTGTGAAACAATCGGTGTGCCGTACCTCTTGCTGGGCGCAGTGGGAGGAGACAGGTTCTCATTTCCGGGTATTCTGGACAGCCCGCTGGCAGAGCTTTCCGATGCCTGGCGCAACGGCCTTGAAAGAGCGCTGCAAACATGATGCTGCGGCCTTCCCGCTTCCATCCCTTCTCAAACTGGAGAATTCTCGCTACAATAGCTCAAACGTTCCAAAGGGATCTTGTTAAACTGTTACGATAAATTCTCTTTTCATCGTCTTGGGGTTTAGCTCCAACTTAGAGAAAATCTTATTTTCGAGGTGTTTGGATATGAAAGTAATCTTCCTGTCAGATGTGCCGGGCAGCGGTCAAGCCGGAGACGTCAAAGAGGTGAAGAACGGTTACGCCCGTAACTTCCTCCTTCCCAGGCAGCTGGCCGTTCCCGCATCCCACGACCATATGCAGAGGCTGGAAGCCATACGCAAAGCGGGAGATGAGCGCCGCATCAAAGAGCAGCAAGACCTGAACGCACTGGTGGAGCTGCTCAGCGAGCTGACGCTGCACCTCAGCGCCAGGGTTGGGCCTACCGGCAGATTTTACGGCGCGGTGACTACTACCCACGTCACTGAAGAGTTGGTCCGTCTTACCGAGCGTGAGTTCGACCGCCGCTCAATTCACCTGGAAAACCCTATACACGAGCCTGGAGTCTACGAAGCGCAGGTGCGCTTCTCCTACGGTATATCGGCTACTTTGAAGATAGTCGTCGATGCTGAGGGGCAGGAGGGCGCAGTGGAGGCAAGGTTGGCCGAGGAGGCGGAGCAGGCCGAAGCCGCCGAGCAAGGCATGGAGCCGGATACCGTGGAATCTCCCGCTATGGACGATGCAGACGAGCAGAACATGGAGCCGGAGGCCGTGGAACCCACCGGTACGGACGATGCAGACGAGCAGGCTCCCTCAACCGATCCTGAACCTGACGCAGAAGAGGAACAGCAGCCTTGATGTACACCGATCGTTTACCTCCCCATGATGACGCCGCCGAAGAAGCGGTGCTGGGCTCCATCCTGTTGGACGGCAGCGCCATGCTGCAGGTGGCGCCATTCCTCAAGCCGGAGGACTTTTATCGAGAGCGAAACAGGTGGAGCTACGAGGCGTGTCTGGCTCTTTTTCAACGCGGTGAGCCTATAAACCAGGTCTCCGTTGCCCACGAGCTGGAAGGCTTGGAACGGCTGGATCCGGCCGGGGGAGCGGCATTCCTCAGCCACCTGGTAACCACCGTTCCCACCTCTGTATACGTGGAGCACTACGCCCGCATGGTGAGCCGCACATCCACCATGCGCAACCTCATCTCAGCCGCCACCGAAATAGCCGCACTGGGTTATGAGCAGGACTCGGACGTGGACTCTGCGCTGGGACAGGCCGAGGAGTTGTTGTTTCGCATCAGGTCCCGCAGGGAAAACAGGGACTTCGTTCCGCTGAGAGACGTCCTGGACAAATACCTGGAAGATACGGCGTCATCGCACCTGGCGCTGGAACATGGTACGGCGCCGGTGCCGACGGGTTTCATGGACCTGGACACCGTGCTCGGAGGACTGCAACGGTCGGATCTTGTGATACTCGCCGCCCGTCCCAGCATGGGCAAGAGCACCCTGGCGCTGAACATTGCCCAGCACGCCGCCGGTCAAGGCGCCAACGTGGGCATATTCAGCCTGGAAATGAGCAGCGAGCAGCTGGCGATGCGCTTGCTTTCTTCCGAGGCGCAGGTGGACAGCCACAGCCTGCGTATAAACCTGATGAGCGATAGGGAACAGCAAAGGGTCATAGACGCGGTGGGCGCTCTTTCAGACCTGCCCATCTTCATTGACGACACCCCGCTTCAGACAATCATAGAGTTGCGCAGCAAGGCAAGGCGGCTGCACATGGAGCGGCGGCTGGACCTGATAGTCGTGGACTACCTTCAGCTTATGCAAGGCAGCAGCCGCTCCGAAAACCGGGTCCAGGAGATGAGCGATATCTCGCGCGCTTTGAAAGGCCTGGCCAGAGACCTCAACGTTCCCTTGATCGCCATTTCGCAGCTGAGCCGCGCCGTGGAGCAGCGCCCATCGCATAGACCTCAACTCTCGGACCTCAGAGACAGCGGCAGCATAGAGCAAGACGCCGACGTGGTGGCGTTCATCTACAGAGACGATATGTACTACAACGAAGAGGAGTGGGAGCGGCAGCATCCCGTGGAGCCATACCCCAAGAACATCGCCGAGCTCATCATCGCCAAGCATAGAAACGGCCCGCTCAAGAACCTGAGCTTATATTTCCGAGACCAGTTCTCCCGATTCGAAAACCTGGCTACGCAGAGAGCGGTCTGATCATGGCCGCAACTCTCGCCTTCCCCAAGGGAACCAAGCTCGTCCCCGTTCCGGCGCAAGTGCTGGGGCCGCTCCTTGCCGAGATAGACTCGCTTGCCGAGTTGAAGTGCACCCTCAGATTGATCGGAATGGTGCACCAGCGCCGCAGCAAACGCCTCTGGGTCACCACATCGGAACTGGAGAACGATGCGGTCCTTGCCGATGCTCTGGCCCAGGAACCGGAAGGCTCCAAGCAGGCAATTATCAGGGGAGTACAACTGGCGGTAAGGCGGGGCACCTTGCTGGAAGCTGAGCAGGGCAACGAGACGGCGCTGTTCTTGAACGACGAGCCGGGAAGAAAGGCCATGTCCCGGCTGGGTGAAGTGGCAGTGGAGGAGCCGGCGTCTTCGTCTCAAGGCGAAGACCGCCCGAACATCTTTGTTCTGTACGAGGATAACATCGGCTCGTTGACCCCCATGCTCACGGAGGAGCTAAAGGAAGCGGAAGCGGAGTATCCCCGGCAGTGGATTGAGGACGCGTTTCGCATTGCCGTCAGCTCTAACCAGAGAAAATGGCGATATATAGCCGGGATTCTGAATAGTTGGGCCACTGAAGGAAAGGACGATGGAGAGCCTAGGCGACATTCTCAAACGAGTGACCGCAAAGAATATCTCCGACGGTACGGCTACCTGGCACGCTGAGGAGGAGACCGCCTCAGACGATTGCGACCTTTGCGGAGGCAAGGGTTGGATAAGGCAGGACGTACCCGTCGGAGACCCCGACTTTGGTCGGGCCATACCCTGTTCCTGCCAGCAAGAGGTCACCCAAGCTCAAAGACTGGAACGGCTGCAAAGCCACAGCAACCTGGGAGCGCTGGCCCGGCTCAGGTTCAACTCCCTGGACTCCGGCGGGCGCTCCGCCAACGCGGAGGCTCAGCAGAGGTTCGCTCAAGCGTACCAGGCCGCCATAGAATACGCCGACGACCCCCAGGGCTGGCTGCTCTTTACCGGAGTAGGAGGCTCCGGTAAGACCCACCTGCTTGCCGCCATAGTCAATCGTGGCATAGAGCGGGAGACGCCCTCCTTCTACATCTCGGTTCCCGACCTGCTGGACCATCTGCGCTCAACGTTCGCTCCCAGCAGCGAAACCTCCTATGACGAGCTCTTTGAGCACGTTAGAAACATACCGCTCCTTGCCCTGGACGACCTGGGCGCTCACGCCACGACTCCCTGGGCGCAGGAGAAGCTCAATCAGATATTGAACCACCGGTTCAACCGGCAGATGCCCACCATCATCTCACTCAGCGTTCCCCTCGGCCAGCTCGACGAGCAGCTACGGGCGCGCTTGGAGGACCGCGACCTCGTAATGCAAATTACGCTTGGAGAACAAGCCGTCGCCTCTCCGCACTGGCAGCTGGACAGGATGAAGTCTGATCTGAAGCCACGTATGACTTTCGAAAATTTCAACATCAGGGGCAACAGAGCGGACGCTGAAGATCAAGCTAGCCTGGAGGCAGCGCTAAATGCGGCTCGCGTCTTTGCCGAACACCCTTCCGGCTGGCTGATATTCGCCGGGGGGGAAGGCTGCGGCAAGACCCACCTGGCCATTGCCGTAGTAAACGAGATCGAACGCGACGGCAGGTACGTTTACTTCGCCTTCGTGCCCGATTTGCTGGACCACCTCAGGTATACTTTCAGCCCCGAGAGTCCGGTTAGATACGACCAGCTTTTCGAAGAGGTTAGGACCGCGCCCTACCTGGTCTTGGACGACCTGGGCTCTCACAGCAGTACGGCCTGGGCGGAAGAGAAGCTCTATCAAATAATCGTGCACCGCCAGGAAGCCAGGCTCCCCACCGTCATCACCCTGCGCGACTTCATGGAAGACCGTCTCCCACCGCCGGTGCGGTCGCGGTTGAAAGATGCAAGTATAGTGACCTGGTGCCCCATTTCTGCACCCGATTTCCGTGACAAGGGCGTCTTCAAGGAGCAGAACAAGAGCGCTTATGGGGGATACAAAAGGTCAAATAGGGGGATGCGGCGCTGACCAGCGGGACATGCGTATTCTGTAAGATAATCCGTAGAGAAGAGCCTGGCGACATCATCTATGAAGATGATGTCGTAATGGTCTTTCGCAACCGTCTCAGGTGGGCTCCTGTGATGCTTCTTGCCGTGCCCAAAAAGCACTTGACCCAGGAAGAGCTGTGGAGCAACGAAGAGATGGCCAATGTGGCCGCAGTAGCCGCGAGCATCGGCAAGGAGCAATGCCCCAACGGGTTCAGACTGCTTTCCAATTTCGGGCACGACGGCATGCAGAGCCAGCCTCACGGGCACGTACACATCATAGGGGGCATGCACCTGGGGCCCTACGTTTGAGCGAACCTGGATACCTCGTTTCCCCCGCTGTCGAACAGTATGGCAACGTCGCCGTCATTGTTCCAAATATGGCCCCGGTAAGGACTGCCGTCGGATTTTAGCCACTGTAGCACGCCGGGCGGGTCTTGCCGGCCGTTGGGACCGCTGGTAACCCGGACGGCGGCGCCCGGGTCTAGGGTGAACCGGGGAAACACGAAACGCTGTTCGCCCTCCTGGCTCAGCAGTTCCCAGCCGGTCATAACCTGGGGGCTGTCGCCGGTATTGACAATGACGACAACCTCCCCCGCCAGGTCAACGTTCTGGATGCTCACCTGATATTGAGCCTCTAACTGCGGAGTCGTAACTGTGGCGGTGACTATGGGCGCGGGCTCAGCCGTAGCGGTGGCCGTAGGTGACGGTTCAGCCGTAGCGGTGGCCGTAGGCGACGGTTCAGGCGTGGCTGTGGGCTCCGGTGTAGCCGTGGCAGTAGCTGTGGGTGTAGGTTCCGGTGCAGCCACGGCTGTGGCTGTCAGAGCCGCACTCACGGTGGCCTGCACCGCGAATGCAACCGTCGCCTCTATATCGGGCGTGTCGGCTGCCGGAGCAATTAGTACGCCGTCCGGAGTCGCAGTGGGGATGAGGGCAGCAGGTGTCGTTACGGGAGAAGGAGAAACCGTAGGGACTGAGGGGGCATTATTCTGGCTACATGCGGAGACGAAAAGAGCGATTGCAACGACGAGCAGGGATGACTTCCTCCGCATTTGACCTCCTAGAGAAAGGGGTCACAGCATATCACAACCTAATCGGGGTCACGTCAGCCTCAAGAATTACTGGGAAAGCGCGGGAATCATCGCCCTGACCCGTTCTTCCACCTGGTCGCGGATTCTTCTCACCACGTCTACGGGCTGGCCGCTGGGGTCCTCCAACCCCCAATCCTCGCTGGGGACGAACACTGCCGGGCAAGACTCGTCTATGGCGCAACCCATGGTGATGACCTTGTCGGACTCATCCACCATCTCCTGCGTCAACAGCTTGGGCCTGTTCTCCGATACGTCTATCCCCTTCTCCTTCATGACCTCGACGACTGCGGGATTAACCGCATCGGACGGCTGGGTTCCCGCCGAATCCACTTCCACTCTTCCACCAGCCAACTCTTCAAGAAAAGCAGCGGCCATCTGGCTTCTCCCCGAATTGTGGACGCAAACGAATAAGACCCGCTTCATCGCTCTCCTTCATCTTCATCTGCCTTGCCGGTGTAATTCTCTCCTCCTCTTAGCCACGCATACACCAGCGAAGCCGCTGCAGCCCCGGCGAGAGGCCCCACGATATAGAGCCACTGGCTGGCCCACGTCCAACCCACCAGGGCCGGCCCCAGCGAGCGCGCCGGGTTCATGGAGGCCCCCGATATAGGCCCGGCGAAAATGGCTTCAAGCCCAACCGTACCGCCTATGGCCAGCGCCGCGACCCCTCCGGCGGCTCGCACGTCCGTGGCCACCGCCATTATCACAAACATGAGGAAGAAAGTGAGCACAATCTCAAGTCCCAGAGACTGCAGGTCGCTGCCGGATGGCAAAGTGGCTCCCATGTCCGCCACGTCTCCCAGGATTGCCAGCAGCGCCAGGCTGGCGGACGCGGCCCCGGCCAGTTGAGCCGCCAGGTAGTAGGGGACGCTCTTCCATGGAAAGTGTCGGCTAACCGCGAATGCAACGGTCACGGCGGGGTTTATGTGCGCGCCGGAAATGTGTCCCGTAGCGAAGACCATGGCCCCCACCGCTAGTCCAAACGACAGACCTACACCCAGATGGGTCAGCTGCCCATCCATAAGCTGGTTGATCATGATTGCCCCGGTTCCGGCAAAAACAAGACCAAACGTCCCTATGAACTCTGCAACGCTTTTCTTCAGCATCTTTCACGCAGCCACACTGCTGGCCGTCTCCTCAGAATATCCGCGATTGTTTAACGCATTTTTAACGGGCTTTTAACATATTCAACTCAGTTTGACGACCCTTCAAGCGGCTTGTACACTCCATTCAGCAAGGTTTTAGGAGAAGGTTATGGGTAACTTCCATGGTGTCGTCCCCGCATTGATTACACCGTTCGATGCGGAGGGCAGGCTTAATGAAGAGGCGTTCCGCGGAGTGATGGAACACAACATCCAGGCTGGCGTCGACGGATTCTGGATAACCGGCGGCACCGGCGAGAGCGTGCTGCTCAGCGAAGACGAGGTGATCAGGATAGCCCAGGTCTCAGCCGATCAGTCCAAGGGCAGAGCCAAGACCATTGTCCACGTGGGAGCGCTCACCACGCAGAGCGCGGTGAGAATGGCCGAAGCCTCCCGCCTGGCGGGCGTCGACGCCATAAGCTGCGTGCCGCCTTTCTTCTACAGGCCCACGGACCAGGCCGTCGTCGACCATTACAAGGCGGTTGCCGGCGCGGCGGACCTCCCTTTCTTTGTCTACAACCAGCCCAAGTACACCGGGGTCGAAATTACCCCGGCGCTGATGAGCGCCTTCATAGAGCAGATCCCCCAGGTGGCCGGGGTCAAACACTCTGCGCCGGACTTCCACAACATCCGCCGCTTCTCTCAAATGGGCATGGACGTCTTCACCGGTAGCGGCTCGCTGTTCCTTGCCGCGCTTACCGCCGGAGCTGCCGGAGTAGTCGACGGCCCGCTCACGGTGGCGCCGGAGATCTGGGTGGGGGCTTACCGGGCGCATAGAGAAGGCGACGTTCAGCGTGCGCAGGAGCTTCAAGAGCTGGGCGCGGGACTGATAGACCTGGCGGGCAAATACGGAATGCAGGCCACCTGCAAAGCGCTGGTCAAGGCCCGCCTGGGGATCGACAGCGGGCAGCCCAGGCTGCCTATCGCGTCTCTCAGCGAAGAGCGAACCGAGCAGCTGATAAATGAGGCGACGGCCTTGGGAGTGCTTACGGCCTAGCTGTACCCCTGCCTAGCACCGGTATTACTTCTACCCGCTAGGCGTGATCCAGATGTTGCCGTAGTCGTCCACGCGCCCTGCATACCCGGGCGGTATCGCCGTGGTAGCGTCCAGTTGCTCTATGACCGCCGGGCCGTCCATCCTGTTTCCGGCTTTGAGACGATTCCTATCATAAACCAGGCATTCCGTTGCGCCGACGCCCTGTGCAAAGTACACCTCTCTTGAGCCCGTACAAGCCTCTGAGGAGTCCTCACCGCCTGCGGGGATGCTCTTGACCTTGAGCGGGGGCGAGGAAGCATAGGCATGGACGCGAAAGCTCACCACCTCTACCGCGTCGGTGTCGCTGGAATGGCCGTACATCTGCTGGTGAAGGCGGACGAATTCCTTTCGAGCGTTCTCCAACTGCTCTTCCGACGTGGGCAGCGCATCCAGATTGACCGTAAGCTCCCAGTTTTGCCCCACGTAACGCATGTCCATAGACCTGGTGAGCGCCCTCTTATCTCCGGCAATGCCCTCGCTGTCCATCCAGTCTACTGCTTCCTTTTCCAGCGCGGCCACCGTGGTTAGCATGGTCGATAGGTTTGCGTCCTCCCAGCGGGTGACCCTGGTCCTTACGAACTCGTTGAGGACGTGGGCCTGGCAGAGGCCCTGCGCCGAGAACAGGCCGGGATAAAGCGGCGCCACAACCTCCGTAATACCAAGGGCCGACGCCAAGTCCACGGCATGCAGTGGCCCCGCGCCGCCGAATGCCAGCAGGGTGAACTCCCGCGGGTCAAACCCACGCTGCACCGACACCACCCGCAGAATCCCTTCCATCTGCGCGTTGGCCACCTCTATGATGCCTTCCGCCGCCTGAGCGACCGTCATGTCCAACCTGCCGGCTATGTGCTGTTGAATAGCCGCCTCAGCCCGCTTCACGTCCACCTCTACCTCGCCGCCCAGTAGGTGGCCCGAACCGATTCTCCCCAGCGCCACCTGCGCATCCGTTACGGTTGGCAGCTCTCCCCCGCGGCCATAGCTGGCCGGGCCCGGGTTGGCGCCTGCGCTCATCGGCCCAACCTTGAGCACCCCTACGGGGTCCACCCAGGCGATGCTTCCACCGCCTGCGCTGCACTCCACCAGGTCTATCATGGCCGCCCTTACCGGGTAGCCCCTGCTCCTCGTGGTGAAAGCGCCGTGCTGCTCCGTGCCCACCTCGAACTCAAATGCAAGTCGGGGCGTGGCGTTCTCCATCAGACTGGCCTTGGCCGTTGTGCCTCCCATGTCAAAGGAGACCAGCTTCTCCCTGCCCAACAGGCGTCCCAGCTCGGCGGCGGCAAGCACGCCCGCGGCAGGGCCGGACTCCGTTGTTGTATGCGGCTGTCTGATTGCAGTGCCAACGCCCACCAGTCCACCGGCGGACTGCATGATATACATGCTGGACGGCTGGGAAAGGACTCCGGCAAGCTCGCGTTCCAGCCTGGCGGCGTATCCCTGGAGCACCAGCGTCAAGTACGCCGCGACCGCCACCGTACTGGCGCGCTCGAACTCCCTGAACTCCGCGGCTATGCCGGATGAGATTGAGACGAACCCCTCAACACCGGCCCTGGCGAACTCCTCTTCCACGATCTCCCTCGCCCTGATCTCGTGGGTAGGGTTGGCAAACGAGAACAGGAAGCAGATGCCCACGGAGTTTACGCCTTCCGCGATGAACTCCCTGGCCAGGCTCCGGCACTGCGCCTCGTCCAGTGCGGCCACCACTGAACCGTCCTTCGCTACCCTCTCATCCACCTCTCTCCTCAGATATCGCGGCGCAAGGGGCTCAGCGCGATCCACGGTGTAATCAAACTGGTCTGGCTCTATCTGCCTGCCTATCTCCAGGATGTCGCGGAACCCCTTTGTAGTGATGAAGCCAAGCCGTGCGCCCTTGCGCTCCAACAGCGCGTTGGTGCAGACGGTGGTGCCGTGCGCCACGTACGGGACTACCGCACCGGCCCGATGGTCGCTGTACATGCGCTGCAATCCATCGACAAAACAGATCGCAAGGTCGTGTGGTGTCGTGGGCACCTTGACTACGGAGAGGTCACCCGTAGCCTCGTCATACCACAGGTGGTCGGTAAAGGTGCCGCCTATATCTATGCCTACGCGGAATCTGGCCACCTATCTCCTTGCCTTCCTCAGGGCCGCGGTCTCCTTTTCCAGCACAGTCCAACTTTCCGCGTCTATAGCCACGCCGTAAACCTCACGGGCGCGCTCCAGCGATACTTTGCCGTCTCGCACGTCGCTGAGCACGGCTGCCGGGTCGCGGTCCAGTGGACTTGCATAGCCGCCTCCGCCGCCCGCGAACACGGTCACAACGTCGCCCTTCTTCAAGGGATAGTTGGCAGTCTCGCGTGGCAGCTCAACTGGTTCATTCGAATCGTAGTTCAGCACCAGCCTTGAGAGCCCACCCGGCTGGCCACCGGACACACCCGGGGCCGGTATCTTGTGCCTATTGGAGTGAGTGGCCAGGTTTACGTCGGCCAGCACTTCCCAGTCCTGCCTCACGCCTACTCCGCCGCGGTACTTGCCCGCTCCTTCCGAATCCTGGATATACTCCAGGCGCAGGCCCCTCAACGGATACTGCATCTCCATTGGCTCCACCGGCAGATTGAGGACCTCGTGCACGGAGTCCACGCCGTCCTTGAAAGCGCGTGCGCCGCCGCCACCGCCTACGGTCTGGTAGTGGATGAAGTAGCGCTGTCCCTCCGCGTTGCTGAAGCCCACTCCGTGAACGCCATGCCAGGGCCCCCTGGCTTTCTCCGGAAAAGCCTCCATTAAAGCAGCCAGGATGACGTCTCTAACCAGGTAGGTGGTCTCCGTCCTTGCGCCCACCGCGGCGGGAGGCTTGGCGTTGATCAAGGAATGGTCCGGCATGACCACCTTGAACGGTTTGAGAAAGCCGACGTTTATCGGCACCGTGTCGTCGACCAGGAGATTCCTGAACACACCGACGACCATTTGCCATGTCCCGTGGTAGGCAACGTTTATGCCCCACTTGGCCGGTGGCCCGCTGCCTGTGAAGTCCACCTCTATCAGCGGCCTTGGGCTGTGCTTTATCGACACCTTGACCTTGACGGCTATCGGTTCGTCGCTGCCCAGGTCGTCGTCCAGGTAATCGACAGCCGACCAGCTGCCCTCAGGCGTATCCAGGATTGCCTGCTGCAGCCGCGTCTCGGAATAATCGACAAGCGCCCGCATGTAACGTTTCATGCCCTTGGCCCCGTACCGCTGCGCCAGCTCATGAACGCGCCGTTCCGCCAGGTGCAACGCCGCCATGTGCGCTCTGATATCCGCCGCCCTTTCGTGAGGGCCGCGAATATTCGCCAGCATTATCTCGTAGATGTCCTCTTCCAGATTGCCCGATTTGTACAAAGCCACCGGCGGCAAGCGCAGGCCTTCCTGGTATATCTCCGTGGCGTCGCCCACAACTCCCTGCGCCGGCGCCTTGCCGCCCACATCCGCCCAGTGACCCTGGTTGCACACGAAGCAGAGCAGCTCTCCGTCATAGAAGACGGGCTTGATGAACGACATATCCGGCAGATGCGTGGGCCCGCCCAGGTACGGGTCGTTCATCACGAAGACGTCGCCGTCCGACATCCTGGAGCCGAACTTCTCCAGGATGCGAGCCCCCACGGGGCCGTATCCCGAATTGTTGTACTGGCCGCCCGAATAACGACCGCCGCAGAAAGGCTGGCCGTCCGAATCCAGCAGCCACGCCGAGCAGTCCTTGCGCTCCTTGATGTTGGTGGAATAGGCGGAGCGCACCAGTATCGCCTGCGACTCGTCGCAGAGCGTCATGAAGGCGTTGAGCATCACCTCCATGATCACGGGATCGACGCCTAACGATTGCTGTGGCTTCAAAGAGCGCTCCATACCAGCTCAACAGACACGGGCAGCCGGAGGATCAAGGGACATCCATGGTGCGCAAACGAAATATCGAGAGAAGGAGGAATAGCAGCGAAACCGCCACCGCCCCCACAATAGCCGCAGGGAACTCTATCACGCTCCCCGCCAACGCTTGGAAAGTCTCCTTATCCAACTCATGCATGATGGCTAAAACGTAGTTCCTAACGCTTATGTACCGTATTCCTTCCAAGAATGTGCTGACAAGCCCCTCCCAGAGAAATACGTAGACCAGGCCGAACGCCAAGGCACGGGAGTTGATGAGACCCGCCCAGGTGAATACGGACGCATAGGTGACAACACCGGCAAATAGCGATAAGGCAACGGCCAGCAGAGGCTGAATACCTCCGCCCAAACCTATTACTACGGCCAGCGTAGAGCTAATTATCAAGACAGGCGCGGCCACTACTACGGAGGCAAGGAATTTTGGAACCACGATTTGGTACCTTGGCACCGGTTTCAAGGTCAGGTAGCTCAGCGTTCTATCGTCTACCTCATCGCCGAACGCGGCGGTGGCCAGAGCCATGGTAACTATCGGCGCAATGCCGCCGATAATCATGCCGTTCAGCAGAATTGTTACAAAGTCATCGCCGATGGACTCCTGAGATGATGCAAAGCTCGCTATAGCCGCGGCCAATGCCACGGGCAGCATGGAGAGAAGAGCAATCAATATCAAGCGGCGCTTGCCCATCTGACGCAGCGATAGCAACAGTATCTGTACCATCAGCGCTCCACCACGTAGCTGAACACGCTCTCCAGCGAATCATCAAGGGGTTCCACACGAAGCAGGCGTACTCCCAGATCCTTTGCCAATCGGGGCAGCGACCGTTGCAGTACGCTTACCCTCTGGCTCAAGACGGTGAGCGCTCCCTCACCATCAACCGAGACCGAATCCGCCTCCTCCATTTGGAGTATAGCCGCCGCCATCTTGCGCGGCTCGCTGACCACCACCCGCACGCGATACGGGCGCTCGTCCAGCTTGGCGCGGATGGCGCGGTAATCTCCGGAGGCGGCCAGCTTGCCGCTGACCATGAGCAGTATCTGCTCAGCGAATATCTCGACCTCCTCCAGTATGTGAGACGAAATAACTATCGTCCTGCCCTCACCGGCCAGGCCTTTCATCAGGTCATGGAACTCCAGTCTCTGGCGGGGGTCGGTGCCGTTCAAGGGTTCGTCCAGTATCAAGACCTGGGGATCGTGCACCATGGCCGCGGCCAGTCGCATACGCTGGCGCATCCCCCTGGAATAGGTGGACAGAGCGCGGTGCTGCGCTTCTTCAAGGCCCACCCTTGCAATCGCCTGGTCTACGTACTCCTTCAAGGGCTGCAAACCGTACAGCCGCCCCGAGAACTCCACGAACTGCCTGCCCGTGAAGAACCCGTATACCCCCTCATGCTCCGCCATGATGCCGACGCGGCGGTACAGCTCCGCATTGTCTCTGGGCCGTTCGCCAAGCAGCCTAACCTCTCCCTTGGACACCTTGGAGAGGCCGGTGATCATGTGCAAGAGGGTGGTCTTTCCCGCGCCGTTGGGGCCCAGAAGACCCGTTACGCCAGGGTATATGTCGAACGAAACATCGTTCACGGCAACCACGTTGCCGAACCACTTGGACACGCTGGCAACGTTCACGGTGGGTTCGGTGCGGCTTTCGGAAGACGTTTGCATTGCGCTCATATAGCTATCCCCTGATAACGCCGCCAGAGGACGAATCCAGGTCCCGCGGTCATAATCAAGTACCAGCCAATGGGAACTATGTCGGGCAGCTCCTGCGCCAGAGCTCCAAGCCCGGACTCCGGCTCTTCGCCAAATATCAAGTCGTTGATCCTGATGGGCGTCTCTCCGATATCCAGCAGGGCGAACCACTTGCCAAAGTCTCCCGCAAGGGGCACGCACTCTTGCGCCGTTACGGTTACGGTCCCGTCGGTCGAGGTGGTCACCACGGTTTCTTCACACGTGGTAAGGATTCCCGCCGCAGACGCGGAAACTATCCACAGACCGATCACAAATGCGGCTGCGTATGCTCTTCGACTTGTGAAGGCGGCAACCGCCATGGGCAGGGTCGTGGTGAAGACCGCCACTACGAAACCGGCCGCCAGGAAGCGGGGAACGTCCAACCAGTTCTCCCTAACGTAGTCCACAGGGTCGGACGCCGTGAGAAGCAACCCAAGGAAGAGCAATATCTGCCCGGAGTACACAATGGCAAGTGTGACTAGGAGAAACGCCGACCACCTGCCGGCAACGTAATCGGTGGGGGTTAGAGGCCTTACCAGGTAGAGGTGGAGAACACGGTCACGACGGTCGGGGATCAGCAGCTCAGGCGCAATTATCGCGGAAAAGAGCAGGAAGATAGGAACGATTATTGAATAGTAGTCCGCGTGACCGGGCACCCCAAGCCCTGGCCCGGTCACAGAGGCTATTATAATCATGATGACTGCCGGGCTCATGGCCGCCACAAAGAGCAGCGCCGGCAATACCTTGGCGCGGGAACCGCGGCCTATCCCCAGAGCTGATCTTATGCCGTTGACAAGCAGCGCCCGGCGAGCGCGTCCCCTGCCTTCCCTGGGGCCGTCGTATCTCTGGTAACCCAGGTCATATATCTCTCCCTGTCGCTCGGAAGTCATGCCTGGCCGCCTCTGAAGATGTCGCTCAGGCTGCCCCGTCTGGGCGCCAAGCGGCGCAACCTGGAATCAGCGTCGACCAGGGCGTCCCGGATATCGTCGTACTGCTCCTCGGTTACATCCTGCACCACCACGGAAGCTCCATCCAGTTCAGCCTGGATTCCATGTTTCGCCAAAGCCTCCATCAGCTCGTCCAGATTGTCGTCAACCTCAAGGAAGAGGGTCTGCGTCTCCTGGGTGAACTGGGCAACCGCGCCTGCCTGAGTGATGCGGCCGCCTTCCAGAACAACGATTCGATCGCACGTCCGCTCAACCTCACCCATGAGGTGTGAGGAAAGAAGCAAGCTTATGCCGAACTCGCGGCCGGTGCGCCTGATCAAGTCGAGCATCTCTTCACGTCCGCCCGGGTCCAGGCCCGCGGTAGGCTCGTCGAGCATTACAATTGTGGGGTCATGGACCAGGGCCTGTGCCAGCTTGACGCGCTGTTTCATGCCCGTTGAATACTCACCTATGGGACGGTAACGCTCTTCGTCCAGGCCTACGTGCCGTAGAACGTCGGCGGCGCGAGTACGCGCGTGGGAGGGAGGCAGCCCGCTGACCTGTGCCATGTGCGATAGGAACTCGGAAGAGTTGATTGCGTCCGGTAAACAATCGTGCTCCGGCATATAGCCAAGGCGTCCACGTATCTCGATGGAACTGTACGGTTGCCGGCCCATGACCTCGGCGGAGCCGGACGTGGGCTTGAGCAGCCCAAGGAACAGTTTGATAGCGGTGCTCTTGCCGGCTCCGTTGGGGCCCAGAAGTCCGGTAATCCCCTCTTCTACTTCAAAATCCACGGAATCAAGAGCGATTGTGGAACCGTAGCGCTTGGTGAGATTCTTGGCTTCCAGGATAGGCGGCATGAAAAAGAGTATAGTAAATCAGCGATAGTTTTGGAATCCTCGCTTTATTTGGATGACCAGTCTTTGATGAATAACCTCAGCCTTAACTGCACCGGGGCTTGCTGAACCATGCCGGCGCCCCGCATTTTTAGCACTTTGGGCATACGCGACTTCCGCCTGCTCTGGGGAAGCAGTTCCATCTACGTGATAGGAGCCGCAACCGAGCTCATTGCTCAGGGCTGGATGGTGCTCTTGCTTACCGGCGATTCCGCCCTATGGGTAGGCATAGCATCAGGTATACGCGGTGCCGGACACATAATCTTTGCACTCATTGGAGGCGTCCTGGCAGACCGGTTGAGCCGCCGCATGGTGCTAACCACGTTCAGAGGCATAAGCGGGCTGGTCCTGTTGGGCCTGGCGCTGCTGGTCTCGCAAGATAGGGCGGAACTCTGGCACGTGCTCGTCGTCGTTTTCATACAGGGCTCCATCGACGGTATGGTCGCGCCCGCCTTCAACGGCCTCATCTACGATACCGTGGGCCCGCGACGCCTTATGAACGCCGTCGCCTATACCCTGGGCGGCTTCCACATCTCCTGGACCGCCGGATCCGTGCTTGCAGGCAACGTAATCAACTCGGTAGGGATGGGAGCCGCCTTTGCCCTGGCCGGAGTAGCGTACTCGACGAGCGTACTTCCTCTGCTCTTCATGAAGGTTCCCAGGTCCGTGCAACAGAGGCAGGAATCCATCTGGCGCAACCTGGGACAGGGACTTGCATACGTTGCGGGAAACAGCCCTCTGCGAGCCTTGTTGGTCCTCAGCGTCCTCACGGAAACATTCGGGTTCTCCTACATTGTCATGCTACCCGTGATAGCCAAGACCGTTCTCAACGTGGGGCCCACCGGACTGGGGTACCTTTCCGGGGCAGGAGGCGCTGGAGCGCTGATAGGTATAGCGCTATTGGCCAGCTTCAGCGATTTCCCAAACAAATGGAAACTGCTCACCATAGGAGCGTTGGGTGCGGGGACCGGCATTGCTCTATTTGCCTTCTCTTCCTGGTATGCAATCTCGCTTGTCCTGGTAGCTGCCATCGGGCTTGCCCTCGTGGTCTACGACGCATCAATAAACACGCTGCTCCAGCTAACCTCCGACGAGAACATGAGAGGGCGCGTCCTTGGGCTGTACGGCATGACCTGGGGGTTCACACCCGCGGGCGGCTTCATTGTGGGAGCCGTCGCCAGCATAGCAACGGCGCCACTCGCCGTAGGAATGGGAGGCGTGGTAATCGTAACCTATACGGCAGCCGTCATAGCCAGGATGGGAGCCAGGATCAAGTCGCCTGACCCCGATTCCCGGTAGCGCGCCACCCGTCTGCCCGCCATCATTCGTCGTTCCCGCGCAGGCTGTCCCCGACTCCGATCGGGGAGCGGGAACCTAGGGGCGGGGCCAGCGGACTCCCCACCTGCTCATGGTGATCCCCATACCCCCGTTCGTTGCGAGCCCCATACCCCGTTCGTGGTGAGCCTGTCGAACCACGCCGGGGGGATGCGCCCTTCGACAAGCTCAGGGCGAACGGGGTTTGCGGTTCTATACACCAAGCTATACAAAAGAGACATCAAACGATACGCACACGATATGGCTTGTCGGGTATAGTTTCTGCAGAGCCCGTGCGTTCCCGCTCCAAGGGGACGGCGCGAGCCATCACGACCAATCAAGCAGACCGTTGCTGGTAGGAGGTACCATAGCCATGTCCAAGGAAAGCAACAGCAGGATCCCGTTCGTGCTGAGCCTGTCGAAGTACGTACGGGCGGTCATGCCCTCTACCCCCCCCCCCCGAACGTTCGTTCTAGTCTAGCTCTCCGCCTCTCACGACTCTCCCCGCTCCTTCTCCTGGCCGCCGCGCTGGTTGCGCTGGCCGTCCTCTTTGCGCCCGGCGGACAGCCCGCCCAGGCCCAGACCACCACCGTCTGGTCCGCCACGCTGACGGTGGCGGACGTTGGCGCGGGGACCGTCCTTGGTTGCGACAGTACGCTCAGCGGAAGTGAGTGCAGTTCAACGAGTATGCTCACGGACGATGACTTCACGTACGGCGGTGTGGTGTATCAGGTCGAAAGAGTCGCTCAAATTACCGCTGGCAACCTCATTATCGGCCTCGACAAGACGATCCCGTCAAGCCTCAAGTCAACCCTGACGCTGAACGTCGGCAACGCACAGTTCGCCCTTGCGGACGCGACTCTTGGGCAGAGGAGTGGTTCGCCCCAAAACAGTCAGGTGGCGTGGTCCAACAGCGGCCTGAGCTGGTCCATCGGCGACACGGTGTCGCTGAGCCTGACGGGGTCCTCCACGACCACCCCGCCCCCGACCACCACCACCGAGTACTGGTCGTCCACGCTCGCAGTGAAGGCCGTGGACTATGGATTCGGCTGTGGGTACAGGACGGGGCAGCCGAATTGCTCCACTGCGCTCGGGGACCAAGCCGTGGTTTACCACGGAAAGCTTTACACGGTCGTGCTGGTGCACGTCGCCTACGGAGACACCCTCCAGTTCATCCTGGACGCGGACCCCGTGGACAGTGACGGCACGAGGACGGAGCGGGCGCGCATGGCGCTGAACGTGGGCGACAAGCAGTTCCTCGTCAAGGACGCCATGGTCAGCTATGGCATCGCCCAAAACAATGCGTGGACCAACGAGAACGCATGGGTGCTGACCTGGACCAACTCCGGCCTGAGCTGGTCTGAAGGCGACTCGGTGTCGCTGAGCCTGGTCACCCTGCCCGTCGGCGGCCTGTAGCCCCAACCGTCGTACCCGCGAAGGCGGGTACCCAGGGGCGGGGCGGAGCGGAGGGCGAACGGGGTTTGCGGGCGAGGCAGCGGACTCCAAAGTCCGCTCGTGGTGAGCTTGTCGAACCACGCCAGGGGGATGCGCCCTTCGACTATGCTCAGGGCGAACGGATACCAAAACCCGCTCATTGCGGGTTTGTAGGGGCGGTTCGCGAAGAATCCAAGACCGTCGGTCTATGCCAAGTGGTCAATCGGCTTGCCCGTCCGCTCATTTACGTATAACCTAGTGCCGCCACAGGGAGGAGGTACGTATGACCACAGAGCAGACCTTTGAAGAAGCCGTAACCGAGTTCATAGCAAAGACCAAGGAGTTCATCAACACGGAGTCTACGGAGGGCATTCCGCCCAACACGCCCTGTCCTTACGAACAAGAAGGGCCTCCCTACGAATCACCCATCCGGCTCGATTCCAACTTCATCACGAAGTACTCCCGCGCCATAGGCGACAACAACCCTATCTATACCGACCCGGACTATGCCAGGAAGACCCGTTATGGCACGCAGCTGGCTCCCGGGCCGGTGTTGAACTACATAAGATACCCCGGCATTCACGGCGCGACCCGTCCACAGGGCTATCCCGTAGCCAACTTTGTGGCCGGATGCGCCTGGGAGTTCTTTGACGTGTTGCGAGTGGGCGATAGATTCAGAACGTCCAAGGAGACCAAAGAGCTCATCGAGAAGAAGGGAGGCCACGGAGACCTGCTGTTCCTCATTTCAGAGGTGAACTACTGGGACTACCACAACGACCTCAGAGCCAAGTCCTACGGCACCCTGATCATGGTGCCGCAGAGGACAATGGGCACCTCCAGGGCCATGGACGTGCAACGCCTGGGTGAAAGCATGCTCTACGAGCGAAAAGCCCAGAGCTACTCCAAGCAGGAGATGGAAGATCTGGTCAAACGGCTGGAGGGCGCGGAGCGCAGGGGCTCCAATACGCTGTACTGGGAAGACGTAGAGGTCGGCGACAAGCTGGGCCCCCTTGTCCTCCCGCCCTGGACTCTCCAGGACCAGGTCTGCCAGGACACCGTCAATTCCCAGACTGTGGGCACGGGAGACAACCCCGGAGACGTGCCCATCAAGGAAAAGGACGTCCTCTCCTTTGAATCGGCTTACCGACGCATGAGAGAGAGGCCGGGCAGCGCGCGGACTCATCCCAACACCCTCTGGCCCTGGACTCCGGGCGCAGAGCATGAGGACGCATTGCTGGCCGCTTTCCGCGGTCAGCCTGGCCCGTTCGACCACGGCGGTCAGCGGTTCCAGATACCGGAGCAGCTCTTCACCAACTGGATGGGCGACGATGGTTTCATCCGCCGCCAGTATTCGGCGCTGAGGAGGCCCGTATACTACGCCGACGTCACAACCTACACCGGTGAAGTGGTAAAGAAGTACACAGAGGTGCAGAAGGGCAACGACGAACCGGGAGGCGTCCCCGGAGAGGCCACTTACCATGCCATAGGCATACGCTGGCAAGGAGCCAACCAGGTAGGGGAGGCGCAGGTGCCGGGCACGGCCACGGTATACCTGCCATCAAGGGAAAACGGCCCGGTGCAGCTACCGATACCGCATGCGGCCAAGCCGCCTTTCGTCAACTACGAAACATTCCGCAACGACTGGTATTGATGCTAACCTCTTCCTCCTTGACGGGGGGAAGATTGAGATGGGGATGAACCCAGTAGGGGGGTGGATTATCCGCCCCCCTATCATTTAAGACTTTTCCAGTGCATCCTTCAAGTTATGGTACGCCACCCAGGGACCGCTCGCACCTGCGTTGGCCCTCTCCGCGGCCCTCTGTTCAATCGTCCTGATCTCAGGCTCTATCCTGACCGTTGCCAGTATCGGCCCTTCCGTATTGAATAGCTCCGCGGCTGTAGTGCTGAAATCCTCCAAGTCGTCGAAGTCGTAGGCAGCGTTGTACCCCGCGGACAGCGCCATCTCCTTGAATGAGACCGTCTCCGCTCCAACTATGGGCTGTCCGCCCGTGGAAGCGTATACGCCGTTCTGCACCACGAAATGGTACAGGTTCTTGGGCTTTTGCTCTCCGATGGTTATCAGCGCGCCCAGGTTCATTTCAAGGCTGCCATCACCGTCCAGCAGGATAACCGCCTTGTCCGGCCTGGCCAGCGCCACTCCCAAGGCAAACGAGGATGCCTTGCCCATGGCGCCGCCCACCGGCAAGTCCAACTCAGGGTGATCGCTCACCTCTTTCCAGCGGGGAGTAGCGCGAAACACTGGAATAACCACCGCCTCTCCCCTGTACTCTTGAATTACCCGCATCATCTCTGCTTGCTGGATCATCGCCGGACTCTCCTATGGTTAATTGGACTATTGTCTGTAAGTCTGCCTTTCCTGCATAACCTCTGAAAGCGGCCTGCCCGAGTCCAGTTGTCCAAGGGCGTACGCCTCCCACTCCTCGAGCTCCAGGCACGCCTCGAGCTGTTCCCGCGCTTCGTCGAAGCTGCACACTATCACGCCGTCCTCGTCGGCGACTATTAGGTCGCCGGGATTCACCGTTAGACCGCCTACCTCCACCGGCACGTTGACCGCGCCCTCGTCCTCGCCGCCCCGCTTGGCAATAATCGCCGAAACGCCGCGACAGAATATGGGAAACTTCAACCGCTCGATGGCCCGCTGGTCCGTGACCAGGCCGTCGGTAATCATTCCCGCTATACCCTTCTCCTGGAAGTTGAGCACCGCAAAGTCGCCGGTGGTAGCGTGCAGGTTCTCGCCGCCGCGGCTCATCACAATCACGTCGCCCGGCTGGGCAATCTCCGCCGCTTTACCCAGGGCGGCGGCAGAGTTGGGAGTGGTCTGCACGGTCAGCGCCGGCCCGACCAGTTTCACCGGCTGCCACAGCGCTCTGATGGCCGGGTCCATCCCTCCATCCAGAAAGTGGCCTAGTGAAGGGGCCAGTATCTTCTTGTAGGCGTCTATCAATTCGCTGTCTGACGTAAAAGAACGCGGGTTGACCGTTACCATTGATGCCTCCAGTCTTTATCTGCGCCTGGGCTGGACTCTAGTGGGTTGTATGTAGTGAGGCTCCGCTGCTGCCAGTGATTCAGCGGATGCCTTCCCCATTTGCTCATCCAGGGCATTGTGCAGCTTCAGCGTGGTCTCCACCTCCTCGTCGGTAGCGTGGAGGCCCTCCTGTCGCAGCAGTTTCCTGACCATGTCCTTGGTTATGCTCATGGTTCCTCTCCCTAGACTTCAGGATGTTTCTTGTGCCATTCCGTGGCCTGTTCGTAAGCGTGGGCCACCTTCAATACCAGGTCGTCTTCAAACAATCGCCCCGATATCTGCAGGCCAACGGGCAGCCCCTGGGCGGAGAAGCCGCACGGTACGCTCACCGCCGGCAGGCCTGTGAGATTCTGGGGACGTGTGAAACTGCGTTGAGTAGCCATTCTCAATGCCCCGGCGTCGCCGCCCGCCGCCACGCTTGCCTGTATCTGTCCGGCAGGGGCCGCCATGGTGGGCCCCACCAAAACGTCCACACTCTTCATGACCCTGGTGATCTCATCATAGATCTGCCTTCTCAAGAGTTGGGCTTTGTGGTACATGGTGGAGGATATCACGGACCCCACTAGGACCTTTTGCTGCACGCCCACCGTGTACTCCTTGAGCCTGTCCTTCCAGGGAGCGTGCACTTGAGCGGCCTCGCTCCAGGTGATGGTGTTGCCTGAGGCGCCAGCGTAATCAGCCGTTATCGGCAGCGACACCTCCTCTACGGAAGCGCCGAGTTCGCTGAGTACTCCTATAGCCTCTTGCGTCAGGCTCGTCACCTCATCCGTAGACCCTTCGATGAACTCCCTGGCCACTCCAACGCGGATGCTCCCGATGCCGCCTTTCAGCGCTCCGGCATAGTCGGGCAGGCGCACCCTTGCCGACGACGGGTCTCTTGAGTCGTAGCCGGCCACTGCCTGCAGCATTAAAGCGCAATCTTCCACGGTCCTGGTCATGGGCCCGGCATGGTCTATGGACCAGCTCAGGGGGAAAACCCCGTATCTGCTCACCAGGCCATAGGTGGGCTTGTGGCCGACAATACCGCAGAAGGAGGCCGGCCCGCGAATCGAGCCGCCGGTGCACGAACCCATGGAGCCAAAGACCATGCTGGCCGCCACGGAGGCCGCCGAGCCGCTGGATGAGCCGCCGGGGGTATGCTCCAGGTTCCAGGGATTGCGCACTTCCCCGTATAGACTGTTGTGGTTGCCGCAGGCGAACTCCAGGCAGTGGTTCTTGCCCACCAGCACTCCGCCTGCTCTGTTCAAATTGCGAACTGCGGTGCTGTCGTGGTTCGGAACGTGCTCCGAGAACACGCTGGAGCCGTTGGTGGTGCGTATGCCTCTTGTGGAATAGATATCCTTGACCGCATATGGTATGCCGTGGAACGGGCCGCGATAGTTCCCTTGGGATATCTCTGTCTCCGCTTGTTGCGCGGTTGCCAGCGCTCTATCACCTATCACGGTGAGGAATGCATTCACTTTGGGGTTGAGCGCGTCAATACGATCAAGTACGGCCTGCGTAAGCTCAACAGGTGAAAGTTTACGGGACTCGATTGCTCTGGCGGCGTCCGCCAAGGTCAGGCTGGTTAGATCCGCAGACATCTGGCTCCTCCCCGTTTCGAACTACGTTAGAGTGAGGCCTATTCTATTCGAAAGACGCCGAGAAATCCAAGTTGGACTCTTGTTCGTAAGTCATTTTATAGCTGCGAATCTTCAATTTGCTTTAAGGAGGTATTGACAAACACGATATATCCCATAGAATTGTTGCGATTTTCTAGCCAAGCGTAGCAGCTACGCTTGGTAGAGCTTACCTATTGGAGGGGTGAGATTATGCATTTAGGACTTAGCTTAAGGAAACTACTGGGTGTGATTGTTTCCATTGGGCTGCTGGCGGTTCTAGCGTGCGGGCCTTCAGAAGAGGCCACGCCTACGCCTACTACGCCGGACGCGCCCACTCCCACACCCACGTCAGTGCTGGTGGTGCCGGATATCACGGTGCCCACGCCAACGGCAACGCCCGTACCGCCCGCGCCCGGTGTGACTGCCGCGCCGCAGCCCACCAACACGCCGACTCCGGTTCCGGATGACCACGAGACTCGGTACGGAGGCACCACCGCCATAGGCGTGGCCGGTGTAGGCTCCCCTGGCCACTTTGATGCTGTTGGCGGCTCTGCCGGTTACGGATGGACAGGGCTTGGACTCATTGGCAACGTCTGGGGTCAAGTGCTTCGATTCAGCCTGGCAGACAAGCAGACCGTCGAAGAGGACCTTGCCGAGTCGTGGTCAGTTGACGACGACGGGACCACTTACAGGTTCACCATTCGCGACAACATCTACGACCATGAAGGCAACAGGCTCACCGCTGAAGACGCCGCGTACTCCCTGTACCGGTACATCGAGCGCCCTCAAGGCCTCTCCTCGAAGCGTCAGGGATGCCTGCGCCAGTACGTCAAAGACGTAACTGACGACATGGGTAATACACTGCCCGAGCCTGGCGTAGAGGCAGTTTCCGACACCGAGTTGATCATTAGGACCAAGGACTCCGTTGTAGCGTTTGTGGCCTGCTTCGTCTCACCTTGGACCAGCATAATGCCCGACACCTACACCAGGGCCATCGATGAGAGCGGTGAGTGGAGAGATGTCGACTTCACCAGGGGTGAGGTTATCGGCTCCGGCCCGTTCATACTGAAGGTATTCGAAGACAACAACCGCGCCGAACTGGAGCGGAACCCCAACTACTTCCTGCCTGAGTACCCCTACATGGATGGCTACTCGGTCTTGGCTATACCTGACGCCAACACGCGCACAGCCGCATTCATGGCGGGGCAGGTTGACTATCTGGGTCTATTCGGCGACGCTCCTTCACCGCGTGACGTTGAGCGAATAGTGGCCCGCTTGGGTGAAGACGCCGTCAAGCAGCCTCGCGTGAACGCCAACGGCTGGCGCGGCTTCCCTCTCAACACCATGAAGCCGCCGTTCGGCCCGGTTGGTGACCCCACCGCCGACAAGCTTCGCACCGCTATTCAGTGGATGGCGGACCGCAACGAGTTCAACCAGCTCGCCTTCAACGGCACGGGCCACCTGTCCACGCCGTACTTCATCGGCTGGGACTGGATCCACACCGTTGATGAGTGGCTGGCGCAGTACAAGGGTCTTGATTCCACGCCCGACGTGAAGGCGCGGGACCTGGCCGACGCGCAGGCTATAATGACGGAACTGGGTTACAGCGAGTCTAACCCGCTGGAAGTCCACTTCGTTTGTGCGACCGGCAACCGGAGAGACTGCGAGGTCTTTGACCAGCAACTCGAGAGGATCTGGATTCAGGCTGATCTCGACATAGCTCCGGACTACGCCAGCGCCGACAAGGCCGGCCAGGAAGGCGACTTCCAGATCATCCAGATCAGCAAGGGACTCTCCTTCCAGGACCCTGACGGATACAGCGTCTCCACCTTCTTGACCTGGCAGGAGGGCGGTCGTAACTACAGCGGCTGGGTCGATCCTGAGTGGAGAGACCTCATGAACCAGCAGTCGTTCATAAGAGACCAGGCCGAAAGGGCTGAAATCATACGCCAGATGGCCAGGATATTCTGGGACGACGCGCACATGATCGGCATGGTTCGACCAGGTGTCATAGGCCTGCACAGGTCAAACTGGCAGAACTGGACGCCGCCGATTGTGCACACAGACTCCTACTCTCTGGAGAGGGTCTATCTCGACGACATGATGTAAGTCAGTCAGTTGATTTGCGTATCAGTGGGCGCCGCTATTCAGGGGCGCCCACTGACATAAAAGAGCTATGAGACAGTATCTATTACGCAGACTCGCTCTATTCGTCCCTACTTTGATAGGGGCGTCTATTGTTATATTCGTGATTCTGCGCATCCTTCCCGGAGACGTGGCCGCTATTCTCCTTTCCGGCCCATCCGGTGACTCTGAATACACCCAAGAGGACATCGACAGCCTGCGTGAGTCCCTGGGGCTTAACAGACCTATTCCCGTGCAGTATTTGGATTGGGCATACGGTATGATCCGCTTTGACCTTGGGAATTCCTACGTAACCAATGTACCAATATCCCGGTCCATCAAACAGCAGTTCCCCGTCTCGCTGGAGCTCGGCATCTTTACCATCATAGTGACATGGATAATCGCCGTTCCCATAGGCATACTTGCGGCGATACGGCAGGACGGGTTTGCAGATTACATCCTGCGTGGAATAGCCATTATCGGTCTCGCCATGCCCAGCTTCTTTGTAGGCCTTCTAGTCGTACTCTTCCTTTCACTACTCTTCAACTGGATACCCCCTATAGGCTTCACACACCTCTGGCAGGACCCGGTGGTAAGCTTCCAACAGCTCGTCTTCCCTGCCGTAGCCCTCGGCTTCTCTATCAACGGCACACTGCTCCGCATGACACGTACCCAGCTATTGGAGGTGCTCCGTGATGACTACGTCCGCACCGCCAGGGCAAAGGGTCTATCGGAACGAGTTGTGGTAATGCGGCACGCCGTGAGAAATGCGCTGCTTCCCGTCGTCACCATAGCCGGAGCACAGATGGGCCTGATCTTCTCCGGCACCATCGTGATCGAAAACATCTTCAGCATCCCCGGAATTGGCCGAGGCGTCCTCCAAGCTATGTTCTTCCGGGATTTGCCCATGGTGCAAGCATATCTAACCTACTTTGTGCTGGTGGCATTGGTAGCCAATCTGCTGGTGGATCTGACCTATGCCTACCTTGACCCGCGCATACGGTACTCCTAGGGAGAATTCGGTATGACCACACGTCAAGACTCAATTGAAGTTCCCGTAGCTTTTGAGAAGGTCAAGCGTCCCAACGCTGCACAGCAGCTATTGAGTTTCATGCGGACGAAACCGCTGGGTGGGACCGGCGTAGTGATACTGTTCTTGGCTGCGTTGGTGGCAGTAGGCGCGCCTGCAATCGTGCCTCATGACCCCTGGGACATCAGCGGAGCTACTCAACTGCTGGCCCCAAGCTCACAATTCTGGTTCGGAACGGATATACTGGGAAGAGACATCTTCAGCCGGACGATTTACGGGACTCGGGTCTCGCTCTTTGTAGGAGTCATAGCTATGCTGGCGGCAACCAGCATAGGGGCCTTTGTGGGTATTATCAGCGCCTACTACGGCGGCAAGACCGACCTGATCGTTCAGAGATTCATAGACTCTATAACCTACCTGCCTTCGCTTGTACTGGGCCTTGCCCTGATGGCAGCGTTTGGGCCCGGTTTCACCAGCCTGATCATAGCAATGATCATAATCTTCACCAGCCGCGGAGTGCGGATCATCCGCTCGCAGGCGCTCAGCATCAGGGAACTGCCCTACGTGGATGCCTCCTACTCTATCGGCGCCAGCGACCTCCGGATCATGCTCCGGCACATCCTGCCCAACACCTTTGGCCCCATGATGGTCGTCGCAACCACCATGATAGGTTCCGCGATTGTGATTGAGGCCTCGCTCAGCTTCCTGGGAGTGGGCCTCCCTCCTGAAGTGATCTCCTGGGGCGGAATGCTCTCCGGCGAGATACTGATGGACTTTGCCAGCGCGCCATGGATTGGCATCTTCCCAGGAATGGCGCTTACGCTGGTTGTGTTCGCCATCAACGTATTGGGCGACGCCCTCAGGGACATCTTCGACCCCAGGCTTCGCGGACGCTAACCGGAACCAATTACCAGTTCTGCGGATAGAGTATCCGGTAGCCGCCGGTGCCCGTAAGATCGGGCCAGGTGCGGTCGGAGTATTCAGGAAATATCTGGCGATAGTTCTTCACCGCTGCCCTCAACTCCGGTATCGGATTCGCGCTGTCGTCCACGCGCACGTCCAGGTTCGCATTGGCGTCTATCCGCTTCCAGTGCACCTGTACCGCCGCCGCCTGCCTCCCTCGGTGGTCTCCTCCCGTCGACTGCGCCGCTTCCAAGCACCTCAGAAGCCTCTCCTCCAACGGTAGTCCCTCCGTCTCCTCGAACGTGTCTCCCAGCGCCTGCACCACCTCAGGACCTACCATGGTGTTCGCGCTGCACGCGTAGTGCTTCCCCGTCCGACTTCCCGCCCACGGACTATGCCCAGGCGACGTGTACGCCGCTGACTTGCCGCTACGGTCTATCAAGCTGTACTGGCCCGATCCATTGCTCACCTTGATCAACGCATCCAGCGTCACGTCTGCGGGAAAGCCCAGCTGCAGCATCGCTATCCCGCGACGTCTCTGCGTCTCCACCGAGCTGAACCCCACCATACCCACCTCTCCCATGCCGCGCAGCACCCTGGAGCCTACAGCGGGGTTCTTGGTAGCCACCGCTCCGCCAAACTGGCCCGTCTCCGCATCGTAGCCCACTATCGTCATCGTCATGGCCTACACCCGCCTACCTTGCACAGCGCGCTCCTTCTCGCCTTCGGTGAGCGCCTTCATCACCGTAATGCTGGAGTTCTGCCGCTGCTCCAGCCGCTTGGCAAAAGCGCGAGCTTCCTCCTCGTCTCGCTTGGAATACGTGAGCACCAGATCAGCTTCACCTGTGGTCCAGTACACACCGTAGTAGCCGCTGCTGGTAGTGATGGCGGCGATCCCGCCGCTCTCTTCCTGGGCCAGCTCCAGCGCGGCCTTCCCCGCGGCAAGCTGTTCTTCACCAGTCCTCTCTCCGTTCAATTTAACCAAGGCAACGTATACCGGCATCTTTGCTTTCTCCCTTCGTATTTCAACGGGCCTACCAGCCGCCAGGGTACAGGATGTTATAGCCGCCCGTGCCCGACAACTCAGGCCATGTTCTGTCATGGTACTGCGGGAAGATCTGGCGATAGTTCTTCACCGCTGCCCTCAGCTCCGGTATCGGATTCGCGCTGTCGTCCACACGCACGTCCAGGTTCGCATTGGCGTCTATACGCTTCCAGTGCACCTGCAACGCCGCCGCCTGCCGACCCCGGTGGTCGCCTCCCGTCGACTGCGCCGCCTCCAAGCACCGCAGCAGCCTCTCCTCCAACGGTAGTCCCTCCGTCTCCTCGAACGTGTCTCCCAGCGCCTGCACCACCTCCGGACCCACCATGGTGTTCGCGCTGCACGCGTAGTGCTTCCCCGTCCGACTCCCGGCCCACGGACTCAGCCCCGGCGACGTATACGCCGCCGATTGACCCGTCCGGTCTATCAGGCTGTACTGGCCCGATCCGTTGCTCACCTTGATCAACGCATCCAGCGTCACGTCTGCCGGAAAGCCCAGCTGCAGCATCGCGATCCCCCGACGCCTCTGCGTCTCCACCGAGCTGAACCCCACCATCCCCACCTCTCCTATGCCGCGCAGCACCCTGGAGCCCACAGCCGGGTTCTTGGTAGCCACCGCGCCGCCAAACTGGCCCGTCTCAGCGTCGTAGCCCACTATCGTCATTGTCATTGGTCAACTCCTTAGTAAGACTTCCCCTGCACCGACAACCGTTTCTCCCAGTCCACCAGCGCCGGCGACACCGCTATCGTCGCGTTCTCCTGCTCGCCCAGCTTGGCGAATATCGCGCTCGCCACCGCTTCGTCCTTCGACTCCAGCGTCAGCACCATATCGTACTCGCCCTCCGACCACAGAATGCTCAGGAACCTCGCGCCGTGGTTCTCGATCTCCGCGATGCCTCGCGCCACCCTCCCCGTGGCCAGCTCCTCCTCCCCGCTCCGCCTCGGCGACTCGTTGTACTTCAGCAACCCTATGTACGCTGTCAAAATCGGCCTCCTTTTCGCTACTTGCCGCATTATACACCACCCCCCATCCGTCGTTCCCCCTCTCCGTCGTTCCCGCGCAGGCGGGAACCCAGGGGCGGCAATGACGGTGGAACCGTTCGTGGTAAGCCCCCATCCGTTCGTGGTGAGCCCCCAAGAACCGTTCGTGGTGAGCCCAGTCGAACCACGCCGGGGCGGCGGGGTGCCCCACACAAAAGGATAGGGGGCCTCGAAAGACCCCCTATCGCTTGTGTCTGCTTACCGCCCTGGTTCTACCAGGCCAGGCTTACTGCTGTTGCTGCCTGTACCTGACCACCAGGACTCCGGCTGCGATTGCTCCGCCTAGCAGTAGGACTATCACTATGATCAGCCATACCGGGAAGCCTCCGCCTTCATCTGCCGGTACCGGGGTCGCCGTTGGCGCCGGTGGTACCGGGGTTGCCGTTGGCGCCGGTGGTACCGGGGTAGCCGTCGGCGGTACCGGTGTTGCCGTAGGCGGTACCGGTGTTGCCGTTGGCGCCGGTGGTGGCGGCGGCGGCGGCGGTGGTGGCGGCGGCGGCGGCGGTGGCGGCGCCGGCGGTTCTGGCGCAGGCGGCAGACCCATGGCTCCGCCTGCTATCGTCGACGTCTCACCCGACGCATCCGTGTACTCTACCGTCACTCGCAGCAGCAGCCCACCGTCGGCTTCCGATGGCGTGTAGCTCTCGGACCGACCGCCCGGCAACGCCGTCCACTCGGTCCCCAGCTCGGACCACTGCCATTCCCACTCTACGCCGGTTACTCCGCCGTCAGGGTCGGACACCGAAGCCGTTATCGCCTCGCCAAACGCAGGCGTCTGCGACGATACCGTCAGCGTCCCTGGCTCGTTCACGTTCTCCACCGAGATCGTCACCTCTATGCTCGACTCACCGCCGGTGTCGTTCGTCGCCGTCACGCTGACCGAGTACGAACTCGTACCCTCGAAGTCCAGCGCCGTGCCTTCTCCGACCGTGATCTGACCTGTCTCCGCATCGATTGCGAACGATGCCGCATCGTCTCCGCCGAGCGCGTACTCAATGTCTCCCAACGTTACCGACGCCGTTACCGGGTCGCCAACTGCGGTCCCGGCTGCCGAATTCTCGGCCACCGAGCGGCTCGCGCTCTCACCCTCGCCAAACACTGGCGCAGGCGCGGCGGTCACCGTTATCGTCACCTCGGCCGAAGCCGTGCCCTCGTTTCCGTCGTCCACGTTTACCGTAACCGTGTACTCATCCTTCGTATCCGCGACCAGCCCCGCATTGGTCCTTATCTGACCGTTGCTGGTGATGGTGAACGAGTCCGCGTCGTCTCCGCTCAGCGAGTAGCTAAGCGTGTCGTCCTCGTCCTCGTCGGTCGCCGCTACCGGGTCTCCAACGTTCCGACCCGTCGTCATGCCCTCAACTACCTCTAGTTCATAGGTAGCCTCTGCGAACTCCGGCTCATTGTTCGGCGGAGTCTCCACCAGCTCCGGCGGCTCGTTCTCCTGGTCGGTGATGTTGATCGTCACCGTGATGCTGGCCGCCGCGCCGGAGCCGTCCGTCGCCGTTACGATGACCGTGTACACGTTCTTCGTCTCGTAGTCCAGCTTCGCCTTGGTCTTGATTTGACCGCCGGTTGCCGTCACTGCGGTGATCCCGTTGGTTCCAGGGGCGCCGCGGTCTATGGTGAACGAGGCCGCGTCAGGACCGCTAAGGGTGTAGGTCAGGCCGTTGGGTGTGCCCGTATCCTTATCTATGGCATTAACCCTCAAGCCCACGTTTATGTCCTTAGCCGTGTTCTCGCGGATCTCCCTGGTGGTACTCGCGATCTTCTTATCTTCCTCGTCCTGGAACTCAGGCCTGGAGTTCGAAGCCTGGAAGGCCCTTATGCTATAGGTCCTCGAAACGTTGTCCTCTGTGGCGCCGGGGGCCTGTGTAATCCTCTGTACTGTGGTTATGCCCGGGCTAGTGCACGACCCATCCCCGGATAGCGTATCGTTGTAGCACACCGCCACGGTCAACTCGCCAGTAGCTCCCGTCGCCGGCGTGAAGGTGTCCTTGGTCTCTCCTTCAACTGCTGTGCCTCCGACAGTCCAGGTCCACCTGGCCGTGCCGACTACGCCGTCCGGGTCTTTGAGCGTGGCCGTTATCGGCTTGCCGACCTGCGGCTGCACCGTCGACAACTCTATCGTGCCGTCCTCGTTTACGTTGGTCACGATGACCGTCGCCTTCTTTGTGCTGCGGTTGCCCGCCCGGTCGGAGGCCACTATCGTCACCTTGTACCTGTTGCTCCCCGCCGCCGATGCCTCGGCCTCGTAGTCGGGGGCCTTCTCGAAGGCGAGAGTGCCAGAGTAGGTGGTGACCCCATCGGCGGTGGCCGAAGTAGCGGTGATCTTGAACTTGTCCGCGTCCGCGCCTTCCACCGACCAGGTGACCGCGTCGCCCGCGTCGTCGTCCGTCGCCGTGTAGGTGGCCGCCTGATGATCGGTGCTGGTCGTATCAGCAACTTCGACAACGGTGTCGTCCGCATCTATCACCGTCTGCTTTTCCGGAGCCGCGAATATGTTGTCAATTGCTCCGCCTACAGGGGTTCTCAGATTGGGCTTTTCGTCCACGTCGGTGACTATGATGGTCACCTCCACGTCAGCCGAGGCGGCGTTGGCGTCCGTCGCCGTCACGGTAACCTCATGAAGGTTAGCGTCGCTATCCTCGTAGTCAAGATCGGCGTTGCCCACCTTGATCTGGCCCGTAGCCTGGTCGATGGTGAACTTCTTAGACTTTGCGGGCTGCTTACTGGCGCCATGCCCGTCGTGTACGGTGTAGGTCAGTACGTCGTCGTCACTGGCCGTAACCGGGTCGCCCACCAGCGTTCCCCTCTTGGAGTTCTCCGGCACTTCCCTCTCCTGGGCCGTCTCCTTGGCTTCGGTCACCAGGTTCTGGTCGGGGAAGACGGGGACCGGGTTGGCCACGTCCACACCCGCCACCGGGTGGTCAAAGCCGCCCGAAATGCTCTTCCGGTTGGCCTTGGCGCCGTACTCAGCCGTGAGCTGCAGGTACTTGCCCGCGTCGTCGCTGACCGGTGTGTACGACTCTTTCGTGGCGTTCTCGATGTCGGTGAACGGGCCATCGGCTGAGTCGCCTATCATCCACTGGTAGGTGGCGGCACTGATTTTATCGGACTTGTCTTCGTCCTTAGCATCCGCCGTTACCTTGACTCCGACGCCGGGCTGCACCACGTCAAAGCCGATCTTGCCCGCGTCGTCCGTATTGGTCACCGTGACCTCAACGTCCTTCTCGCCCGGGTTGTCCACGGTGTCGGTGGCGACCACCGTCACCTCGTACACGTTGTTACCGTCGGCGTCCGCGTCGGTTCCCGTGGCCTCAAAGTTGGGCGGGCTCTTGAAGGTGAGAACACCGGTGTCCGGGTCGATTCTGAACTTGCCCGCGTCCTGGCCCGCGTCTTCCTCACTGATGGGCTTCAACGACCAAGTAACCGCGTCGTTCTCCGGGTCGTCCGCCGTGTACGTGCCCACGTTGACCGTGCCGTTCTCCACGTAGGTGACCTCGGCATCCCCGCTCACTTTCGGTGCCTCGTTCTCGTCGGTGACCGTGATAGTCACCGAGATGTTGGCGGAGGCCCCCCTGCCGTCCGTCGCCCTGACCACCACGTTATGGGTCTGCTTCGTCTCGTAGTCCAGCTTACCCTTTACCGAGATCTGTCCCGTGCCTCTGTTGATTTTGAAGGTCGCGGCGTCGGTCCCGTGCAGCGAGTAGGTCGGCTTGTCGTCGAGCATAACATCAGCGGTGCCGTACTCCGCGCCGTCGTCCGGGTCTGTCGCCTCTACCGCTTTACCGACGGGGGCGTCCTCCTTCGCGGTCTCCTTGACACTCCTGGTGGTAGAGGAGACTACTTTCCCGTTTTCCTTGAATTGGGGCGCCCTGTTGGCCGTCCGTGCAGGCAGCACAGGATTAGCCGCCTCCTGTATCAGATCAGCGTTGTTCGTAGGTAGTGCCGGTGGTACTACTGCCGGGAATCCGTCGGCGTAGGTTGCCGTCACCCCTATACAGGTGGCCGCAAAGGCTGCGCCTCCCACGTCATCCGCGGTGGGCGTGAAGGTCTGCTTTGTGCCTCTCCCTTCTGTGCCGCCCGTGATGGGGCTGTAACCCGTAGAGGGGCATGTATAGCCCGTGGCGTAGGTGCCGCCCGGGGTGGCAGTACCCCATTGCCATGTGATGCTGCCCTGGACGCCGTCTTCATCGGTCAGCGTGGCCGTAATCGGTATCCCGACCTGCGGCTGCAGTGTAGACAGCTTTATCTTACCGGGGTCCTCGGCGTTGGTGATCGTGACGGTAACGTCCTGCTCATCGGTCTTCCCTCTGCTGTCCCTAGCCACAACAGTCACTTTGTAGGTCTTCTTCTCCTCGAAGTTGAGTACCGTAGTAGACTTGAAGGCGAGGGTCAGAGTACGACCCCCGGGGGTTCCGTCGCTGTCCTCAAAGTACTTCGCGTCCGGACCAGCCAGGGACAAGGTCACCGTCTCAGGAGTGGCGGCAGTGTCAGGGTCGTTGTCAGCGTCAACCATGTCTTCGTCGTACGCTTCGTAAATGAGCCTTCCGGTTGTCGCAGTGAAAGCCCGGGCGTCCGGATCTTCGCTTGCTGTAGCGGCTGTAGCCCCTTTATCGGCGTCGGCGACGTCAGCGCCAGCATCGGTTTTATCCAACTCTGGCGCATCGTTCACGTCGTTGACCGTGATGCGCACTTCGACGGTCGCGGAGGAACCAAAGGCGTCCGTGGCCGTGACGTAAACCTCACGTTGACCAGGGGTGGCGTCAAGCGCCGCAGCCTCCTCGAAGTTAAGGCTCCCGTTCACGGTGATTTGACCCGTCATGCGGTCTAGCTTGAACGCACCGGCCTTGGTAGTGGTCCTGCTTCTGTCATCTTCCGTGACAGCAGCAAAGGGGCCGGACGTAATGGTGGCAAAGTTTGCCCACGTGTACTGCAGCACGTCTCCGGGGTCGCTGGCGGTGACAGGCGCGCCTACCACGGCGTTCTTGTCGTTCTCGTCCACTTCCCTGAGCTGCTGCTTGCCGAGTGTAGTGGCAGTGCCCGTAACGTCGGCGACGTCATCGGGGAATACAGGAGGCTGGTTGGTGTCGTTCTGCGCCTTCACCGGGTACTCCGACACCTTCCTAGCCGTCCTGATCGGGGCATTCTTAGCATAAGCCCTATTGATAGCGGCATCTCCAGTGCCATTATCATCACCGCCGCTATGCAGGTCTCTGTCGCTGTAGGTCGCCGTCACACGCAGGTAGTAGCCCACGTCTTCGGCTGTCGGAGTGTAGCTTGCTCCGGTCTGCTTGGGAATGTCGGCCCAGCCGGACGTGCCGCTCAGGGACTTCTCCCACTTCCACCGAGCGTATGTCCGGGAAGGGTCTCCTACTAGCGCGGCGGGGGCACCGGTCTCACCGTCTTCCCACAGCTTGTTGTAGTTGGCGCCTGCAGTGGCCACTCTCAACCCGTCGTCCTGGTCGACGGCGTCGGCCTCGTAGGCAATGCCCTCCGCCGGCTGCAGGTGGCTCAGGGTTATCACTCCGGGGTCGTCCACGTCGGTGACCGTGACGATCGCGGCTACCAGGAGGGTGCCGTCGGCAAGAATGTTCACTCGGTAAATATTGTTATCGGCAATGCCTGCCGCCTCGCCAGGATCGGTAAAGTCGGCATCATCAGGAACACTAAGTTGAACTGCATCGGCAGCCACGTCATCCGGGTTTTCAAAGTTGGGCGTTTTCTTGAAGGTGAGCACGCCGGATTTGCTTATATCGAAGGCGCCGGCGTCTGGTCCGCCCAGCGTCCATTTGACGTCCGGGGGGTTCGCCCTGAACGTGTTAACGGGGTCGGTGCGGTTCTCCGCGTACCTATATTCTCTCTCCACAGCCGTTTGCGCGGATACGGAGAAGGTAGAGGCCAGCAGCAAAGCCGCCAGCAGTATGCCCGCTATCGCAACAACCGGATTGGTCAACAGCCTCATTGGTCTGTACCCCACCTCGTTGAAGATTGCCGCACTGAAAAGTCGATTAGACATGGAGATCCTCACTTGCCGCTATTCTTGGACTTGAAACTTAGAATTGGCCTGAATTTTTTTCGAAAAATCATAATAGCGCAACTCGGCGCACTTTACCACCAGTCGAGAATAGTTGTCAACCATCTGCCGACCTAATCTAGGCGGCAACCTCAACTGGCACAGGCATCGCTCCGACGCTGCGTATAGCATCTTACCACCTACCGCCACACTCTACAATACCACCACATTATATATATCGACGATGTCCGCTCACCCTGAGCCCAGTCGAAGGGCCGTCCTGACCCCCCAACGGTACTCCGTTCATCCTGAGCCCAGTCGAAGGATCGTGGTGAGCCCAGTCGAACCACGCCAACAACGGTACTCCGTTCGTGGTGAGCCCAGTCGAACCACGCCAGGACAACGGACACCAAAGTCCGCTCGTGGTGAGCCACCAAAGTCCGTTCGTGGTGAGCCCAGTCGAACCACGCCAGGGGGATGCGGGGGGCGGGGCGCCCTTCGACCATGCTCAGACCGAACGGTTTTTGTTATCCGCTCATCCTGAGCCCCCCCTCCGCTCGTGGTGAGCCCGTCGAACCACGCCAACAACGGTACTCCGTTCGTGGTGAGCCACCAAAGTCCGTTCGTGGTGAGCCCAGTCGAACCACGCCAGGGGCGGGGGGCGGGGCGCCCTTCGACAAGCCTGTCCTGAGCATAGCCGAAGGGCTCAGGCCGAACGGGGTTTGCGGGCGAGGCGTCGCAGCGCCTCCCAGTCCTGTCGCATCAGCGCCTCCTTCTTCCTCCTGGTCCAACCCTTCACTTGCCGTTCCGCCTGGAGAGCCTCATCCCTGGAAGGAAACCCCTGTGCGAACGCCAGCTCCACGGGTCTGCGACCAAACGTGTAGCCGGATATCTCCCCTCGTTGGTGCGAGGCCAGCCGCGCCTCCAGATCGTCGGTGTGCCCCGTGTAGTAGGACCCATCCGAGCACTTGAGGATGTATAGGTAGAACTCTCTCACACGGCAACCATACCCCGTTCGTCCTGAGCTTGTCGAAGGGTCATCCTGAGCCCCCCTCCGCTCATCCTGAGCTTGTCGAAGGATCGTGGTGAGCCCCCTCTCCGTTCGTGGTGAGCCCAGTCGAACCACGCCGGGGCGGAGCGGCGGGGCGGGGCCTCCCAGGCCGTACACCCCCCAACCCCTGACACCCGCCCCTTCCCCAACACCCACCCCTCCCCCTATCATCCAAAACATGACAACCTACCCTCACCACCAACCCCGCCTTCTCCCCAACCACCCACAAATCCTATTCGTTTCTCACACCCAAAAAAATATTGGTTCGCATTTAGCCTTGCAGCTTTACATAACGTCAGAAACAAATACCCCACCCCGACGTACCCGCATCCCCCTCCGTCGTACCCGCATCCCATCCCGACGCTCCCCCATCCCCCTCCGCCGCACCCGCGTCCCATCCCGTCGCACCCGCACCATCCGCCATACCCGCGCCCTTTATCGTCGTTCCCCCTCTTTCCGTCGTTCCCGCGTAGGCGGGAACCCAGGGGCAGGGTACCCATCCCTTGCCCGCCCCCTTCCCCAATGGTAAAATTACCCATACGACAAGGCCGGAACGCCCAGGCCCTATATATAAGGTACGGAGCCACAAGCAATGACCGTAGCCCAAACCGTCGAAACCCAGCCGCTGAGCCTCCCCGAAGAGCTCATCCTCATGCTCCTCAACGAGGAGAACGGCTACTTCTACCAGGTCGCCGGATGGGACCTCAACTGCGCCGTCATCGGCGCCGCCCTCGCAGAACTCTCCCTCCAATCCCGCATAGACACAGACCTGGAATCCCTCTTCCTTCTCGACGATACCGAAACCGGCGTCCCTACCCTGGACCCCATCCTCAAAGAGATCGCCTCACAACCGGAACAGCGCAACGCCCAGTACTGGATCGAACGACTCGCCCCACGCGCCGAATCCATCATCGACCGGATCCTTGACCGCCTCGTCCAAATGGACATCCTCCAATACCATGACGGCGACTTCTGGACCCTATCGCACGCCGCCTCCCAGACCGAAGTGTTCGGCGGCGGCGTCTCATCCCGGCCCGTCAAAACGCGCATAAGCAACGCCATCTTCAACGACGAACTCCCGCTTCCCAGAGACGTCATCATCATCTGCCTCGTAAACACCTGCGACGTGTTTCGCTTCATCTTCCAACTAGACGAAGAGTCGGAACAGCGCATCCAGTTCATCTCCACACTGGACCTCATCGGCCAGTCCATCGCCACCGCCGTATCGCACAACCTGGCGGGCCCCCTGCTCAGGCGCTCCGCCCTGAGCAAGAAGATCCCCACCGTCCCCCTGCGCAAGATACTGCTGAACCGCAACCTCCGCACCGGCAACGTCCCCGCAATGTTCACCGACCTTGCCAAGGAGTACGGCCCCGTATTTGAGCTCCGACCGCCTTTCACCAGGCCCATGATCTTCCTCGCCGGCCCCGAAACAAACCGCTGGACGCATAGGAACGGCCGCATGCACCTCAGAGCCCAGACCTACTTCAGCGACTTCGAGAAGATCTACGGCGCCCACGGGGTGCTGCCTTCGCTGGACGGCGGCGACCACTTCCGCCTGCGCAAGTCGCTGTCGCAGGCCTACTCGCGGGGACGGCTGGCAGGCCAGCTGGAAGAGGTCTACGATTATGCTCGGGACTACATGAAGAACTGGTCGGTTGGAGACGTCTACCCCGCTACCAGGATGAGCCGGCTGATGATCAACTCGCAGCTCTCCCCGCTATTTATCAGCGTTGAGTCCCAGGACATCATCGACGACCTTATCAAGTACAAGGAACGGGCGCTCATGACCCACATAATTGGGGTGCTGCCCAAGTTCATGCTGAAGACGCCCGGCATGAGGCGTCGCGCCAAGGCCGTGGAGACGTTGATTGAGAGGGTGCAGAACGTGCATACGACTGCCCAGCGGGCCGGAGCCAAGAGGGACCTGGTAGACGACATGCTGGGCCTGCACGCCAGCGACCCGCAACTGGTGCCGGAGTCCAACCTGCCGTTTGCTATCTCCGCGGCGCTGATTGCCAGCGTATACCTCGGCGACGCCTTCAGCTTCGCCCTGTACGCCATGGCGGCACAACCGGACCTCTACGCCAAAATCCAGGTTGAAGCCGACGCGCTCTTTAAAAACGGCGATCCCGGCAGCGAGGACTTCAACCTGTCATCTATAGACGTCACTCACCGCTTCCTCATGGAGTGCTTGCGCATGTACCCAATAGTACCAATGTCCATGCGCGACGTGATGAATTCGTGCTTGGTGGAAGGCTACGAGCTTCCAGTAGGCTCGCGGGTAATCATCGCCCAGACGGCCACCCACTTCATGGAGGACGTCTTCCCCGACCCCTTAAAGTTTGACATCGACCGCTATCTGCCTCCGCGCAGTGAGCATACAAGCCCCGGCTACGCGCCCTACGGGCTGGGCACGCACAAGTGTCTCGGTTCCCGGTGGATGGAACTGCACCTTGCCGTAAACGTGCTCATGGTGGCGCACTACTTCAACATCGAGGTCTTCCCCTCCGACTACAAGCTCCGGTTCAACCCGTTGCCGTCAATGAAGCCGAACAAGAAGCTGAGGTTCCGCATTGCGGAGCGGAGGCACGAGCTAAACGTCTGACGCCTCGGGCCCTCCCGATAGACAGGGCAGGAGAGAGCCTAAAGGGGTTTGCGAGCCAGGAAGCAGTACAACGGTGTGAAAAGGCCGGACCTGCCGCCCTCTACGTAGGCGTTGGCGGTGCGGTCCATGAGCCTGACCACCTCTGCCGAACCGTTGGGGAACATCCTCAACACCTCCGCCAGCCGGAATACGCCGACTAACGCCTTGCGGCCCAGCGGAGTTCTGCGCAGGGCATTGCCCAGCGTCCCGCTCTGCGTCTCCATGGGCCGGTACCACGGCGTGGTTGGACCGCTCTCATCGACGGCCCGGTCCTTTGCCTCGACGATCAAAAATCCTGCCGCTTCAAGGTCCCTGTTCACCTCGTCCATCGTTGCAATATCCTTGAGCGCAATGCCGTGCATCAGGTCCTGCTTGATGGCCCGGTGCCGCTTGTCGCCAGGATCGAACTTGTCCGTCATGCACATCTCCTGGCCCCATAAGAGTGCTCCGGGTTTCAGCACGCGGTATATCTCGGCAAACGCGCCGGCCTTGTCCGGCGCGTGGCACGTCGACTCGATCGCGTACCCCCGGTCGAACGTATCGTCTGCTATGGCGCTCATGTCCATGAAGCTGCACTCTAGGAAGTCGACCATGTGGTCGAGTCCGGCCTCAGCGTTTAACGATTTCGCCCTGTTCAACTGAACCTCACTGTTGTTCACCCCGGTGACCCTGACGCCGACCTCCCGTACAACTCGGCGCATTGGGCCGCCAATCCCGCAACCGATATCTACCACCGTCATGCCCTCGTGCAACTCCAGCTTATCGATCATCAACCGCTGGTGCCGGATCTGAGACTCTTCCAGGCTCTCCCGAGGCGATAGGGGCGCGAAATGCAGAGATTCGCTCCAACCGAACACCATGAACTCACTGCAAAGGTTGTAGTATTCCCTGACGGTTTGGGCGTGGTCGTAATCCGCCGTGCCGGCATCCTCCGCGCGCTCCGTCCACTCATCCAACCGTTTCACGCGGCTGGGGACGTTCGATCCACGGTACGCGATCCTCAGTCCCTGAGATAGTTTGCGGAGTTGCATGTGACTTTACGACTAGCTCTGTTCCTGCTCGTGGCGCTGGTGCACGCCCTCAATCGCCACATCCAGGTCGTCCCACATGCGCTCGATCGTTGAACGCAACCGCATGTTCTGGTAAGCGCCCCAGACCACCATCGCAGGAAGCACCACCGTGACGGACACTATCAGCGAGTAGACGATGGTAATGGTAGCGGTGATGCCGAACTGCTGGGACGCAAGCAGCGGCGAGGCTATCAGCACTCCGAACCCGAACGCCGTAGTCAGAGCAGAGCCCAAAAGCGCAGAACCGGTGGTAGAGAGGGTACGGATAGCCGCTCTCTCCGGGTTGCGCAGATGTGCAAACTCCTCCCGGTAGCGATGAATTATGTGGATGGTGTAGTCCACGCCGATTCCAATGGATAGCGCTGTGATAATGGAGGTGATCAGCGTGTAGGGAATATTCAGCAGCGCCATGGTGCCCAGCACGCTGATAAGCACGAGCACGATTGGGCCCACCGCGACGATACCCAGCGAAGGCTGGCGCAGCGTCACCCAGAAGAAGATGGAGAGGATGCCTAGGGCAATGGCAATAGTGGTGCCTATTGCCTCCGTCTGCCGGTCAGTGATCTGATCCGTGACCGCCATTGATACAATGTTACCGGATGTGGCTGTGATGCCGTTGTCATCTCCCAACCACAAGCCCTCGATTTCCTCCTGAAGCGTCCGGATTTGACCTGGGTTACCCAGATAAGTCGGGAATTGCAATAGCATGGTATCTATGCCCTCAGGATCGTTGATCAATAAGCGCGCCAAGTCGGGTTCCCTCTCTACAAGTTTGTCAAGGAACTCCTGCATCAGTGCCGGGTCAAGCTCCACTCCGGCAGTTGATTCTTGGAAGAGCGCTGCGAGCTCTGGGTCATACTTGTCGCCGGGCTCCCCGCTGTCGTCTATCCAGTCTCCTAAATAGGAGTAGTACGATGCTTGGATGGGTCCCGCTACGGCCTGCGGACGACGGTTTTCATCCTCGAAGGCAGTGGTAAGGTCCTGGATGTTCAAGAGCGTGCGGGTCTCAGTGACCTCGGCCCTCAGCAGTAAGCTGGCAAGCTCCGTGGAGCCGCCCACTGCTGCCTCAAGGGTGTTCATGTCATTCAGCACGCTGCCGCCTCTGGGCAGGACGTCCTTAATACTGAACTCTGAATGAAGCCCTCTGGCGGCAAACCCAAGTCCAATGGTCACCGCGAGCACGCCGAGCAGGTAGGGCGCAGGCCAACGCGTAACGCTTCTACCAAGCTTTTCCGCCAACTGACTGATGCCGGGCAGTGCGTTCGATATCGGGCGAGCGGGCTTCAGCTTGCCACGTGCCTCACGCCGCCGGTCGATGATTGTACGACCCGCCGGGAGCAGCGTCAGCATCACTATCAGGCTCATTCCCACGCCCATTCCAGCGACAACGCCGAAGTCTCCGATGACTCCAATTGGCGAGAACAGAGTCGCTAGCAAGCTGACAATTGTTGTGACGGCGGCCAGGGTTAGCGGGATGGTCACATTTCGTAGGCCCACTCGTACAGCCTGCAAGACCGGCTCACCGGCAATTCGCTGCTCACGGTAGTGGGAGATGGACTGTATTGCATAGTCCACAGTGAGGCTAATAATAATGACGGGCACCATGGTAGAAAGGGAGCTAGGAGGACCTATCACGCCCAGTCCGTTTGGCCCAAGCCAGCCCTCTGCCCCGACAATCCAGCTAATTGATAGGATAAGCCCTGTCAGCGTGAGAAGCGTGTCCGAGACGGTACGTGTGAAGAGCAGCAACAGCCCCACGATGAGCAGCAGCGCCAGCCCGATGAGCGGCGCCATCCCCGACTCCGTAGCCTGCGTGTACTCGTCCTCAAAGACTATTGGAGACAGGCTGCTAACCCGCAGCGGGCCATCATCCCCTTCCGCAAGTTCCTTTATCATCCGTTCTACATTCCGGATCCGCTCGTCCCCTGTATTGTTCAAGCGGATGTCGGCGATGGCAATCGGTGTGCCGTCAGTGTCTGTCCCGGTCAGCGCAGCCAGAGCTCTCTGAATCTCCGGGATGTTGCCAACTGAATCGATTTCCGCCTGCGTAATCGACTCGAAGTCGCTTACCTGCAGCGCGGAACCAATCAGAAACGACGGCGCGAAGATCGGGTGACCAGGAGCCAGCAGTTCACCCACGCTCGGATCGCTCACAATGTCATTGATCAGGGAGGACATCTGGGAGAGACCGCTGGGTGTCAGCGCCTCCCCGCGAAAGATCAGTGTTACGACACTGACCTCGCTGGAGTCCCCGAATAACTCTTCTATATCTTTAGTTGCAGTGGCGATTGGGTGTCCTGGCGGGAGGAACGCCACATCGGCGCCCTCCGTTGGCTCGGCGCGCAACGAAGCGCCCTGGACCAGCACAACGGTGATGATAAGGAGCACGATGAGCGTGATGTAAGGGCGGGCCGTTACCAGCCGACTCAGCCTATCAAGCACCTTGCTCATGGCACCCCCTTCTCTCTGAGAAAGCGTCTAATAATGAAGTCCGCTCACCTCAAGTAACGGCAGCATAATAAATGGTTGCCCAACCTGAGCACCCTCATGCTAACACGCCCTGATTTGTAAGTCGATTATGCCTAGAGGCTGGCCAATACGGACGGTGCGCCGCTATGTGGACTTCCCACGCTGCGACTCCCTACGGATCGGCAGCGGGCGCGGACTCCGGGACTTCCTCTACGCTCTCCACTCTCATCAGCAGTGCGGGCAAAATGGCGAGCAGAGACAGGAACCCCGCGATGGCAAAGAGGTTCTGGAACACGGTCACCCCGGCCTCTATCAAGGGCGCCTCTGTCTCCTCGAACGTCGATCCAATCGTCACGTGGGCGGTCAGACTGTAGAACCGTTCAATGCCCCAGGCGGACAGGGCCGCCAGCCCCAACGCCATACCCACCATTCGCGCCGCAGTGACCAGCGAGGCCGCCGCGCCCCAGTAGTGGCTGGGCGAGGCGCTCAATGCGCTGACGCCTATGGGCGGGATCACCAGTCCAAACCCCAGGCCGGCCGTCACCAAAGGCAGGGTCAACCTGAGTTCCCCAACGTCCGTATCCCAGCCGCTCATGAACAGCATGCCCGTTCCCATCAGCACAAGGCCGGTTATGCACACCTCTCTGACTCCCGTCCAGCGAAGGATGTAGCCTCCAATCAACGCCCCGACCGGAATGGCCGCCGTAAGGCGAACCAGGCTGAGAGCACTCTCCCATGTCTCCCTTTCCATAACGGTGCCGGTCATCAGTGGCACGCATACCAGGGCCATAATCAATGCAGTCCCCACCAGAAACTGGGCAACGTTGGATGATATAAACGCCCTGGAGGTGTACAAGAAAGAGGCCAGCAATGGCTGTTCCGTGCGCCGTTCTATCGCAATCAATACGCCTACAAGGAGAGCGCTTAAAGCCATCATCCCGTACGGGATGATGGACTCCCCGGAAAATATGCTCCTCTGGGCCAGCGCAACGGTCAGGATGGTGAGGGCCGCTCCAAGGACCACTGACCCGACGTAGTCCATCCTGGCTTGGGGATTGGCGCGATTCGGCAAAAAAGCCATGAGTGCTATTAGAATGAGGCTCTGGGGAACGTCCAGCCAGAATATCCATCGCCAGCCAACCCATTCGATAATGGCTCCTCCGTAGAGGGGGCCCACAACGGACCCGGCTTCAGCCGAAGCGGCCACAACCCCTATTGCAATTCCCCTTTTCTCCTTGGATACCGCCGCCACGGCCATAGCCAGACCGATGGGAACCGTAGCGCCGCCCCCAAAGGCCTGGAGTATCCTGGCTGGCACAATCGTGTTGAGGCTGGGCGCAAGGGCCACCAGTGCCGACCCTACGGCGAATACAGCCAGCGCTCCCTGGAACACCCTGACGCGCCCGTAGACGTCGGAGAGCCGCCCCGCCAACGGCATTGCCACGGTGTAGCTGATCAGATACCCGGTTACTATCCAGGACGCCCTGTCCAGGTCCGTAAGCGGAATCTCCAAGTCAAGCATAACGTCCGACAAGGCCACAACCAGAACGGTCTGGTCCAGAGCCGTGGAGAACACCCCCAGGCAAAGAATTCCCAAGACCACCCACTCGGAGGAGCGCAGAGAGGCGATGGTGGATCCGGCAGCGTTCACGACCCGGAGGCTATATTCGGAAGTTGGATGTCGACAGGGGCGTTGACACCCACCAGGGTTATCAGGCGAGTTGTCTCCAGCGCATCGTCGTCGAAAATTTGGCCTTCTATTCTAAGACGCCGCAAAATATGCTCAGATTCGTCAATCCACAAGGACAACTCAATTGGATGGCCGGAGTCCACGGACGTGATGAGGTTCGAAAGCTCATCGGAAACTATTGTCCCATCGACGCGGACAGTACGAGCGCCATCTATAGACTCGCGGTACACAATGGTTGCGTTCTCCATCACAGGCAGCAATTCGCTCAAGGTAACGCCCATCCTTACGAAATTGAAGGGCACCTGCTCTAGGGGCAGGGGCGTCCACGGCGAGCCCCTGGAAAATTTTATGTATGAATGTTCCCCGATTGCTACTATTTCTATTTCCGCAAATCCAAGACCCGGAGTCACTACATCCACCAGCAGCCTAACGCTGTCGGGATTGCTCACCTCCCCTTCCACCTTTGTTAAGGTAGCCCCAAAGAACTTGGTTCCCGATTTCTTTTCGTCGATCATCTCGAACTTTACCGACGACATAGCGGCCAGCTCTTCCTCAGCACTCGCTAGCAACTCATCCAAGGATATTTCAGGCTCTTCCGGTTCCTCATTACACGCGGCCGCCAAAAAAAGGAGCGCCATCGCCATCACGGAGGTTGATAACCTGAGAAGCGCCATCCTGGACGAGTTCATACGCCTATCTCCGTGCTCTCACGGGAGACCTTGAATAACCCACCCTTCTTCTTTGAGTAGAGTAGCGCCATCACAGCCCTTTGAGTATGGTACCCCTGGGCGGACTCGAACCGCCGACACACGGTTTAGGAAACCGTTGCTCTATCCTCTGAGCTACAGGGGCATGTGACATCGGTGAGTTTAGCATACCACACTGCAACCTTTCCGACGGGTCACCGACGTAGTGAGCCGATCGAGCAGCCCTTGACCAAGCCACATAAACTATACGAAGCGACTTTCACGGTCTGTCAGAACCCGTCCCAGCCGGGCAGGGCGGCTGCCTGCCGTACCCACGCCTCCATCTGCTCCTCATTGAGTTCGCCTTCGTAGACGTCGATCCAGCGTGAGTCCGGGTCCTTGCCTGAACCAGGTGGCATGGGACACAGCGACGCGCCATTGAGGAAGGTCACCTTCACGTAGCGTGCAAAGACGTGATAGCTCACGAACCACCCCTGGCCCTCGATGCCGTAGAAGGGCGAGTTCCACCTCACTGCCTTGCGCACGTTGGGCACAGTGCGCACAATGAGGTCGTCTAGGCGGCGTCCCAAGCCGCTTTTCCAACCCGGCATGGCCGCGATATAGGCCTGCACGGGGGCGTCGCCGTCGCCCTTCGCAATCTGCGGGTTGCCGCCTGAAAGGAGTACCGGCTCCCTGTCAGCGTTCTCGGCGTTGTAAGCCGTCGCTTCTCGCACCAACACCTTGAACGCGGTACTGTCCAACTTGTCTCCCTCGAGGAGTTCTATCGTCCGCATCGTGTCCGCGTCCAGGCTTGCGTTGAACAGCTTGCCCGGGTCAGGGAGGCTCGCGCCGTGCGCGAACGTCAGCCGCACCTTGACCTTGGTCACCTTGGCGGTGGCGACCACCCCGTCGTGCGACCACACAGCGGAGTTCTGCCACTTCCAGTCCTCGACCACCTCAGGGGCAGCTTCGTGGATGAGCTTGCGTATTTCGGCCAGCCTCTCGCCTCTCCAATCGCCCAAGTCCGCGATCTTCTTGTCAATCTTGCTGGATGCGCTCATGCCTTTACTCCTATCCGCGCTTCGCGCTTATCCGTACTATTCGAACTGCGAAGCTGCCGACATCCGGCGCGCTGGCGCGCGCAGTGTCGATGACCATTGCGAGTACCCATCCCGCAGCGCTTGCCGTCCACTCAGGCAGTGTAACTGACAGGCCCAGGCCGGAACGAGCAGGGGAGATGGATCGGACCGGCGTCTCTACGCCCGCTTTGACCGAGTATTGCTCAGGAACGGATACCACCGATCCAAACTCGAACGATCCGGTGTTTCTCCGTCGGAGTCTGGCGAGCAACTCTGCCTCGCTATGTCCCCCGAGCAACTCTTGGTCGAATGCGATGAACGCATTCGCTTTTCCCTTCAGGGTAGTATTAAACCAATTGAGCCCAGAGATGAGCCGGTTATCGTAAGGTTGCCTGGGATCTAGGTAATTTGCCGTCACCTGGAGTTCGGACAATTCGACTACTCCAAATCGGCAGAGTGCATCATGGAAGCACTGAATCAAAGCCAGCAACACCATAGAAGGCTCGGCGGAGCGTTGGTGGAAGCCGAGCGGCGCATAATAATAGCCTGGAACAGGGGCCGGCGGTATCCTGGTTGACACAAACTCACCAACGTCCAGCCCGACCTGCACCCATCCGATCCTATCAGGGTCAATCCCAGCGGTCAGTTCCGCCTCGTTGATCTCCCAGAGCAACGAACGGCTGCGAGACGATGTGGTGGACCAACCCATCAGCTCAGTACGCGCTCTGAAAACGCTATAGAGGTCTTCCTCGTCCTCCGACACGATACCCTCTAAATTCGCGTCCCGAAAAAGCTGCCCGAAAGCCTCTATGAAAAGCAACGACGACATGACGGCTAGCGACTGCGGAGAGTACGGATGAGACCAGTAGCCTGTACCACGGGGGCACTTGTTGAATGCGTAGCCATGATTCTGATGGGATTATCTCACGGATAGCCAGTCGCAAGGAAGAACACGGACTACTTTGGGGTCATGGTGGAGATAGGGGGACTCGAACCCCCAACCTCCGCGATGCGAACGCGGCGCTCTCCCAGTTGAGCTATATCCCCACAAGTACAGCTTACGCTTAATCCCTGGTAATTGGAAGCCAGCCCATCCCAGCCGACGCGACTCTTGTGTGCCAAGCATAGCCATCAACCTACGTCTGGCCCCACCTCAGTTTCTCGGGTAAGCCTTGTAGTTTGTCCAACAGGTTGCTTGCGGTCAGATCCGTATGCAATGGAGTAATCGAGGCGCGCTTGTTCTGCACCGACCATATATCGGTGCCCTCCACCGGCTCCCAGCCGGGCTTGCTGCGACTGATCCAGTAGTACTTTCGCTTGCCGTCGTCTCCACTCCGTATACGATCGGTGTAAGCCCGGCCACTCAGGCAAGTGATGTCAATGCCCTCTATATCCTGCTCCTGCAAAGGAGGTAGATTGACGTTTAGTAGGGACGGGCTCGGCAGCGACCCTTGGTCGAACTCGCTCACCAATCGTTGCAAGAGTGAGGCCGCTGCTTGGAAGTCGGTGGGATGGAGAGACGCTACGGATATCGCAATGGCGGGCAGACCGCGTACGTACCCCTGCAGGGCAGCGCCCACGGTACCCGATATGAAGACGTCCTCACCCAGGTTGGCGCCGCTGTTGATGCCCGCGACCACCATGTCCACGCCTTTGACAAGACGTTCCAAAGCCAGTATCACGCTGTCGGCAGGAGTGCCTTCTATGGCATAGGTGGGCACACCGGCGACTACAGGGCGTACCTTTGCCGCCCGCACCGGCCCATTCAGCGTCACCGATGCCCCAACCCCGCTCTGTTCTCTGTCTGACGCAGACACCACCACCCTGGCCACTTCCCGCAATGAAGCGGCCGCGGCTCGCAAACCGGGGGCATTTAAGCCGTCGTCGTTGGTGAGCAGTACCTTCACTGCGTACCCTCTTCACTTAGAATCACGTTATCAATAAGGCGAGCCTTGCCGAACCAGGCAGCCACCGAAGCCATGACGGGAGCGGATACCATACCCATCTCCTCCAAAGTGTCCAACGCGGCGATGCTGACGTAGTCAATCTTGGCGGGAGACCCTTCTTTGATGATACGCTCCATCGCCCCGCGCAGCGCACTGGCATCCGTCTCGCCCTTCCGCCACATCTCCTTGGCCCTGGAGAGGGCTTTGTACAAAACGGCGGCATTGCACCTCTGCGGAGGAGTAAGGTATACGTTGCGGCTGCTCATTGCCAGGCCGTCCGGCTCGCGCACCGTGGGCATGACGACGATTTCCGTCCCCAGGTTGAGGTCCCGGTTGAGCCGTTTGATGACGAGCGTCTGCTGGCCGTCCTTCTGCCCGAAGTAAGCACGGTCAGGCCGTACGATGGTGAACAGCTTGGTCACCACGGTGACGACGCCCCGAAAATGTCCCGGACGATGTTTGCCTTCCAACCTCTCTCCCATCTCACCCACGTCAACGTAAGTCGAGTAACCGGGCGGGTACATTTGGTCGGGCTCAGGGGCAAAAACAATGTCCACGCCTTGTCCGGCAAGCATGGCAACGTCCCGCTCGAAGTCGCGGGGATAGCCCTCCAGGTCCTCCCCAGGGCCGAACTGGGTAGGATTGACGAATACAGACGCCACCACGCTTTTGTTGTCGTTTCTCGCCTGCTCCACAAGCGTCATGTGGCCCTGGTGGAGATAGCCCATGGTCGGCACCAGTCCAAGAGGACGCTCCACACTATCGCGGGCCTTCATCATGGCGGATACGGTGCTGATTACATCCATCAACTAGGTTGTAGCAAGCAGGTCTTCCAGTATGGCCTCGTCCATGTGGAAGCTCTGGTCTTCGGTAGGGAACCTGTGCTCCTGCACTTCTCGATGATAAGCGGCAAGCGCCTGCGTGATCGCCTCGCCAAGGTTAGCGTATATAGCGGAATGCTTGTGAGCGCGAGGTGTGAGTCCCAGTATCTCGTAGATGACCTGGATTTCACCGTCGCAGTCGGGGCCCGCCCCTATCCCGATTGTCGGAATAGTGAGCCGCTCGGTAATGATGCGAGCCAGCTCTGAAGGGATGGTCTCCAGAACAACGGCAAAAGCGCCGGCATCTTCCAGCGCCACCGCGTCATGGATTAAGGAAAGTGCGCCGGCCAAGTCCCGACCCTGGACTCTGAATCCCCCCAAAGCATGCTCAGACTGAGGAGTCAGGCCAATATGCCCCATGACCGGAATGCCTGCTTCAACAATTCGCCTAACCGTCTCCGCGGAACGGGCGCCTCCTTCCAGCTTGACGGCTTGTGCTCCGCCCTCCTGGACCAGTCTACCGGCGTTCCGCAGCGCCTCTTCCGTGCTCACCTGATAGGACATGAACGGCATGTCAGCTACAACCAGAGCGTGGGTGGCTCCTCTGACGACAGCCTTCGTGTGATGCAGCATTTCGTCCATGGTGACGCGAACCGTGGTCTTGTAACCCAAGACCACGTTGCCCAAGCTGTCTCCTACCAGAAGCAGAGGGATGCCTACCTTATCGGCGAGGCGTGCCATGGTATAGTCGTAGGCGGTTACAGCGGTGATTCGCTCCCGCCGTTGCTTCATATCCTTGAACTGACGTACCCTTGTCCGCATTGGTGCCCTCCCTTAGCCGGAGTCTACCGGCTCCGTAAATGCGCTCACCGTTACGAATAAATCGCTGACCACTGTAGAAATAGCCTGCGCCACCGTGCTCGCGGTGCGGCCGACTCCTAGAAGCCCCATCCTCTGGAACTTATCCATCAGCGCTCAAGCTCCTTTACCCCAGGTACGTCTGCCAGCCCCCTGGCCTGCGTAACGCCCCTGACGACCGCCTGCGCCATTACCGAAGCAGCCACTGCGCCCAGCCTTGTTAACTGCGTACGGTTCACCTCGCCAGGCCAAGCGCCCGTAGCCAGAGCGAATACGGTATCGCCGTCGCCCATGGTGTGGGACGGCCTCACGGCAAGCGCAATGCCGTCCTGGCCGCGTTCTGCCAGTTTATTGGCATGCTCTTTGCTGAGAAAAGCGTTGGTGGCCAGCACACCTATGGTCGTGTTCCCACCCGCAACCGCCTGCGCTTGGAACCATTCGGAGCGAGGACGGGTCATGAGCTCAACGGTACTATGGAAACCGTCGTCGTCTTCAGCCCTGGGAGCGGCAATAACGCGACCCGTCTCCGGATCTACAACGTCTCCCAAGGCATTGACCACGGCGATGGCGGATACTATAAGGCCGTCGCCCAGGTCCCGGCTGCAAGTACCCAGCCCGCCTTTGACGGCATGCCCCAGCCCCAGTGCTTTGGCCACTGTAGCTCCCGTGCCCGCCCCCACGGTGCCCTCCTCCAATTCGCCGGAAGCAGCGCTCTGGCAAGCGGCATAGCCGTCGTCGGCCGTGGGTCTTGCGTTCGAGCTTCCCAAGCCCAGATCGAAGATGATGGCGCCGGGGACGATAGGAACCACTACTCTACCGATTTCGTAACCCGTGCCGTTCTCTTCCAGATAACGCATGACTCCGGAAGCGGCGTCCAGACCGTAGGCGCTGCCTCCGCTGAGGAGAACCGCGTGGACCTCGTTGACTAGATTGCCCGGTCTCAACAGATCAGTCTCCCGTGTACCCGGAGCGGAGCCTCTGACATCTACTCCACCTACAGTACCTTGAGGACAAAGCACCACTGTGCAGCCCGTAGCGTTTTCAAGGTCGGTGCTATGTCCAACCCTGATTCCCGGTATATCCGTTATAGACCCTGGTCTCGTATCCATAAAAAGCGCCTTCCCTAAGAACCGGGAAGGCGCTTTGCAACGTAGCGTTGTCGCTTCCGCCGTCTCGGTCGCCAGGGATCCCAGCGGCGATTCGTTCCTAAACATCTCTACTCATCTCCAAACGGTAGATGGCGACGCTATGCTAACAACCGACCGCTTGAGCAGTCAAGAAAAACTGATGGGCCATTATTCCTTTCAATTTATTGCCGCCAAGTCATTAAAATTCGCAATCAGTAGCCCTTGAGTGGCGGATAGGGCGGTGCTATACTCCCTCAAATTTTTAGTTGGCAGAGTGTGCAAAATGATCGGGACACTGAAAGAGATCCGGCATGCCTACGGCTTTGAAGACGTCGCCATAGTACCCGGCGATGTTACGGTAAACCCTGAGCAAGCAAACCTGGATCTGGAGATAGGCCAGTTGCGCTTCTCCCTTCCCATCATTGCATCAGCCATGGATGCAGTGGTCTCTCCAGACCTCGCGATCAGGTTGAGTGATCTGGGCGGCCTTGGCGTATTGAACATGGAGGGGCTATATTCCCGCTACGAAGACGCCGCCGGTAAGATAGGCGAAATCACGACAGCACCGGCGGAAACGGTTACGGAGGTGCTGCAAAAACTGTACCAAGAGCCCATGAAAGAGGACTTGGTAGCAAAACGAGTCGAGCAAATCAAAGGCGCAGGGGCAACCTGCGCCGTTTCATTTACCCCGCAGAACGCCAAGCGGATGGGGCCGGTGGCAGTAGAGGCCGGGGCGGACATCCTGGTGGTGCAGTCGACGGTGACCACGGCACGGCACATATCCAAGAGCTATCACGGCTTGGTCTTCTCCGAGCTTGTCGAACAGGTCAGCGCGCCGGTCGTGGTGGGCAACTGCGTTACCTATAGCGCCAGCATAGAGCTGATGGAAAGCGGCGTAGCAGCCATCCTGGTTGGCGTGGGGCCCGGCGCGGCATGCACTACGCGAGAGGTGACCGGCGTCGGCGTTCCCCAGGTTACTGCCACTATAGACTGCGCCGCAGCTAGGGACGAGTACTACCGCCGCACCGGACGATACGTATCGGTAATCACCGACGGCGGCATTCGCACCGGCGGAGACCTTTGCAAATCGATAGTAGCGGGCGCAGACGCAGTGATGATAGGCACGCCCTTTGCTCAGACAGAAGAAGCTCCCGGCAAAGGATTCAACTGGGGCATGGCCACGCCTCACCCGGCCCTCCCAAGAGGCACCAGAATAAAGACCGGCACCAAGGGAACCCTAAACCAGCTGCTCTTTGGACCCTCAAGCCGTACGGATGGTACGCAAAACCTGGTTGGCGCGCTGCGGGTCTGCATGGGAATGTGCGGTGCGCTTAGCATCCGCGAATTTCAGCAAGCCGAGATGGTAGTAGCCCCCGCCATAGCCACCGAGGGCAAGGCTTTCCAGCGAGCCGGACTCATATAACAGCACACTACCCCGGTTAACCATGCTCATTGTGACCATGGTACTCTATCAACCCTAGCCTACTCCCGTTATACTGTTGCCCATCGGAGGCTCATCTTGGTCAAACGAGACCTATTGTCCATAGCCGACCTTTCGCCGGAAGAGATTCGACAGGTCGTTGGACGCGCCTCGCTCCTGAAAGGGGGCGAGACAAGCACGGCGTTGCAGGGCAAAAGCGTGGCCATGCTCTTCGAGAAGCCGTCGTTGCGCACCAGGGTCAGCTTCGACGTAGGAATCAAGCAACTGGGGGGTCATCCCGTATACCTTAGCAAGGACGAAGTGGGGCTGGGAGGCCGCGAGGCCATTTCAGACGTGGCTCAGGTGCTTTCCAGGTACGTAGACGCCATCGTGATGCGCGTCTACAAGCATCAAACTCTGGAAGAGATGGCCAAGCATGCTTCCGTCCCCGTGATCAATGCCCTATCAGACGTAGAACATCCCTGCCAAGCATTGGGAGACATGGTCACTATCCATGAGAGCCTGGGTAAGACCGACGGCGTATCCGTAGCTTTCGTTGGAGACGGCAACAACGTTGCCGCCAGCCTGGCGCTGGCCACCGCATCCCTGGGAGCGAGTTGCACTATCGCCTCCCCAGAGGGATACGGGCTTCCCGCAACCTTGCTGCAGATGGCCGGCCAACGGGCAAAAGCCAGTGGCGCCGGGGTCATGCAAGTCGCAGCGCCTGAAGAAGCGGTGGTCGGAGCAGACGTCGTCTACACGGATGTCTGGATCAGCATGGGACAGGAAGATGAAACAAAGGAGAGGCTGGAGACCTTCAGAAGCTACCAGGTAAACCCCAGCCTGATGGAGCTTGCCAAACCGGGGGCTCTCTTCATGCATCCACTGCCGGCGCACCACGGAGAAGAGGTCTGCAACGGTATGCTGGAGCATCCCGCATCAGTGGTGTTCAATCAAGCGGAAAACCGGCTGCACACTCAAAAAGCGGTGCTTGAAAAGATATTGGAAGGACCGGGTGGGCGGTAAGTCCGGCTTACCGGCTTTGTGATGAGCAAACCTGTAATAGTCATAGTGGGACGCCCTAACGTTGGGAAGTCCACTTTGTTCAACCGTTTCGTAGGGCGCAGGGTCGCCGTAATCGCGGAGGAACCGGGCACTACCAGGGACCGCATCTCTCTCGACGCCATGTGGGAAGGGCGCCGTTTCATCGTAGTCGATACGGGCGGCTTGGAACACGGCACGACAGCCCCTCTATCGGAAGAGATCGAAGAGCAGGTAGAAGCAGCGATAGAGTCCGCGGACGCAATCATCTTCCTCACCGACGTACAGGACGGCGTAACCCCCTTGGACCTGGAAATAGGAGGGCGTCTGCGGAGGTGGGAGAAGCCCGTATTCCTGGCAGTCAACAAGGTGGACAACCCCAAGCTGGCCCAGGGCACGGCGGAGTTCTATGAGCTGAGCCTGGGAGACCCCATTGCGATAAGCGCCCACCACAACATTGGCATGGATAACCTGATGGACGCGGTGATGGAGCAGTTCCCCTCTGCCAACAACGAGCAGTCAGAAGAGGAAGAAACGCTTCCGCTGGCCATAGTAGGCCGGGTAAACGTGGGCAAATCCTCGTTGCTCAACGCCATCTTGGGCGAGGAGCGGGCTATAGTCAGCGACGTGCCCGGAACCACCCGCGATTCAATAGACACCTCTCTGCAGTACAAGGGGCAGCGGTGTCTCATCATAGACACGGCAGGGATACGGAGACGAGGCAAAGTTGTCCCCGGCATAGAGAAGTTCAGTGTCTTGCGCTCCGTCCGTTCCATAGACAGGGCGGACGTGGTGTTTCTGGTGTTAGACGCCTCCGAGCTGGCAACCGCCCAAGACGCCCACATCTTGGGAGAAGTAGCCAGCGCATTCAAGGGAGTGGTGGTGCTTGTAAACAAGTGGGACCTGGCGGATGAACTGGGGCTGAACGAAGCGGCTTGCATAGCGTTGATACGGGACAGGTTCAGGTTCATTCCATACGCGCCCATAAGGTTTGTTTCCGCCGTGGAAGAGAGCGGTATAGATGAGGCACTGGATGCAGCATTGATGGTCCTCAACGACTTGAAGAAAGAGGTACCTCAAGACCAGTTGACCAGTGAAGTTATATCAGCCATGTCACGCCATCTGCCTCCGCACAAGGGAAGGCGCTATCTGAAACTGAACAGGGTGGCGCAGGAGGGCGTCAACCCGCCAACCTTCGCCTTCTACGTCAACCATCCCGACCTGATGCACTTCTCCTATCAAAGATACCTGGAAAACCGCCTACGAGAAACGTTAGGGTTCCGCTGGTCGCATTTGAAGCTGGAATTCAAGAACGGCAGGAAGAAGTGATCGAGTACGCGTTGATTCTACCGGGAGCGTATCTGTTGGGAAGCATATCCTCAGGATTGATAGTGGGGAAGCTTAAACAGGGCGTTGACATACGCCGTCACGGAAGCGGTTCCACCGGAACAACCAATGTTCTGCGCATACTGGGCGTCCGCATGGCAGCCGTAGTTCTGGTGGCGGACATTTCTAAAGGAATCATTGCGGTCTTGGCGGCAAAGCTTGTAAGCAACGACCCGCTCCTGGAAGCGCTTGCCGCTCTTTTCGCTGTCGCGGGGCACAACTGGCCGGTCTTCAGCAAGTTCCAGGGCGGGCGAGGAATCACAGCAGCCGTAGGAGCCATCGCTGTGCTGGCTCCAATAGTGGCGGCGCTGGCTCTCGCCGTCTTTGTCCCCGTTGTCTCCTTAAGCCGGTACGTCTCCTTGGCGTCGATTTCAGCGGTAATAGTGGCGGTTGCGGCAATGCCGGTCATGGTTGCATTGGACGAGGCGCCCTGGCAGTATGTAGTTTACACAACGGCGGGCGGCCCTCTGATTATCTGGCGTCATAGGGGAAACATCCAACGCCTGATCAATGGCACTGAAAACCGCTTGCAATTCGGCGGTGGCCCTACCGGGGCATGATGACGGAAGACAAGAAAAGAGTGGGAGTGGTCGGCGCCACTAGCTGGGGCACTACACTGGCGATTCTCATGGCGTCTCAGGGTCACCGGGTCACGTTGTGGGCCAGGACGCCGGAAGAGGCCGATATTCTCAACAAAGACCGTGAGAACAAGCGTCTGCTGCCCGGCTTTCTCTTTCCTGAGAAAATGACCGTAACCTGTTCCACGGACGAAGCGTTTCAAACGGCTGAACTGGTCATCATAGCCGTCCCCTCCAAGAGATTCAGGGCAAACCTTCAGCAGGTACGTAACAGCTTGAATCAATCCGTAGCGATCATCAGCGCCACCAAAGGCCTGGAACTCGGTACGGGGTTCAGAATGAGCCAGGTAATGGAACAAGAGCTCGCTGAGCCTTTGAGCTCTCGCATCGGCGTACTGTCCGGGCCCAATCTGTCCAAAGAGATCGCAAAGTGCATCCCTTCATCAACCGTGGTGGCAGCTAAAGACGCTGAGCTGGCCAGCGCGGCGCAGGCCATGATTATGACGCCGTACTTCCGCGTCTACACCAACACCGACGTGCTGGGAGTAGAGCTGGGAGGAGCTTTGAAGAACACCATAGCCATTGGATCCGGCATAAGCGACGGGTTGGGGTTGGGAGACAATGCAAAGGCCGCTTTCATCACCCGCGGACTGGCGGAGATTACCCGGCTGGGAGTGGCGGCTGGAGCCAGTCCATTGACTTTTACAGGTCTAGCAGGCCTGGGCGACCTCATAGCCACCTCGGCAAGTCCATTGAGCCGCAACAGGTACGTGGGAGAGCATCTGGCCAAGGGACGCAAGCTGAACGATATTCTTGCTACCATGCAGAACGTGGCTGAAGGCGTGGACACAACGGCTGCGGCAATGAAGATGGCGCAGGAGCTCAATGTTGAAATGCCCATCACAGAGGCGACCCATCGAATACTCTTTGAAGGACTAGACCCCAGACAGGCAGTCACCGAGCTTCTGGGAAGAGCGCCCCAGCCGGAATGAGTCTATGTTGAAGTAAGCAAGCCCAACGGACATTGCTGTGGCGCTTATACTTATAATCTTTGCAAACTCGTTCCTTGTTGGCCTTTCCGGTGCGGTCTCTCCAGGTCCTCTGCTTGCCTTCAACATCAAAGAAACCTTAAGAGTTGGCTTCATAGCAGGGCCCCTAGTGGTAGCCGGACATTCCCTGCTGGAGCTGGTTACGGTGGCTGCGCTGGCTTTTGGGCTGGCGCAAGTCTTGGACTCAGACCCCATTGTCGCGGCCCTAGGCGTACTGGGCGGAGGCTTCCTTGTATGGATGAGCTGGGGGCTTCTGAGAAATCCGTCCAAAGACGTCCCTTCCCTTTCCGGATGGAGCGCATCACAATCAAGGGTCGGCCTGAGACCGCTGGTAGGCGGGGCATTGGTTAGCTTGAGCAACCCCTTCTGGGCTCTGTGGTGGCTCACGGTGGGGGCAGCGCTGATTACGCGTTCACTGGAGGTCGGCCTGGTGGGAATAGCCTCTTTCTACCTGGGGCACATTCTTTCCGATCTGGTCTGGTACGGCTTTGTTTCGGCAACCGTTACCTCCGGCAAACGTTTCCTGTCCCGAAACGTCTTCCGAGGCATAATCCTGGTCTGCGGCTCCTTCATGGGACTTCTAGGCGTCTACTTTGTTATCACGGGAATACGCCTATTGGCATGGTAAGCTCGGCTTTCGCGCCACCACGGTCAACCAGTCGCCATCGGTCAGGGACTGCTCCACAACGAACGATTCCCCAAGTGCCGCTTCGACCTCTTCCCAGCGTTCCTCCAGTATGCCCGAAGCTATGAGAAGACCATTCCCACGCAGCGCCCGGGCGATTGATCCGGCAGAGGAGGCGACCACACCAGCGGTAACATTGGCCAGGGCCAGATCATACTCGCCGCCATGCACAGTGGAGTGAGGCAGCGAGCCGTGTATGAGTCGTACCTGGCAGATCCCGTTCTGTTCAATATTGGCGCGCGCCACCTGGACAGCTGTCTCATCGGTGTCCAGGCCCACTACGCAACCGGCTCCCAGCTTTATAGCGGCGATAGCCAGTATCCCCGAGCCCGTGCCCAGGTCAAGGACGCGCATGCCGGGAATCAAGAGCCTTTCTAGCTGTTCCAGGCACATACGCGTGGTAGGGTGATGCCCAGTGCCGAATGCCATGCCGGGGTCAAGTTCAATGATTACGTCGTCCGGCGCGGGCCGGTATGCCTGCCACGTAGGCTTGAGAACCAGTCTTTCCCCAATGTGTTTGATGGTGAAGCGAGACTTCCAGGCAGTTTCCCATTCATTCTCATCCACTACCCTATCTTCCAGCGAAGCGCCCGGTTCCAGGATGGTGATCAGGCGAATGCCAACGTCTATCATCTCACGCCGATTGCTCGTAGTTGAGTCCATGGGGAGGCAGGTCATCACTACTACAGAGGTTGGCGGAGCCATTCCGCCGACGTTGTCCGGGTCCCAGTCGCCCTCTTCCTGGACAACCACCTCCCTTTCCCCGTAGCGCCGGAGAAGCTCGGAGACAGGTTCCACGAACTCAGGCGTAGTGCGAACGCTCAGCTGCAGCCACTTCATCTAGAACCGGAGCCGCCTCCAAAGGTGTCCTTGATGCGGTGGAACCAGCCTTTGTCCTCCTCCATAACTTGGCCTTCGCTCAACTTCTCTGCCAGTTGCTCTAATAGCTTCTTAGCCTCGAGATCCAGCGAGCGCGGCGTGCTGACGTGCACGGTAACAAAGAGGTCGCCGCGTCCTCTGTCATGGACCTTGGCCACACCCTGGCCTTTGACTCGGAGCACGGTGCCCGTCTGTATACCAGCGGGAATGGCCAGCGGGGTTGTCCCTTCCAGGGTGGGAATCTCCACCGAGTCTCCCAGAGCCGCCTGGGAAAAGTTGATTGAAATATTGAGAAGTAGATTGGACCCGTCTCGCTGGAAAAGCCGGTGCGATTTCACGTTGAGCAATATCAACACATCGCCGGACGGGCCTCCGTGAGACCCTGCGTCGCCCTCCGCCGGTAGCCGCATCTGCGAACCGTCTTCAACCCCGGCCGGGATTACCACGTCCAGCTCCTGCATGTTTCGCTCCACGCCTTGCGCACGGCACTTCTGGCACGGTTGCGACACAACCTGGCCTTCGCCGCGGCAGCTGGGGCAGGCCACCACCTGGACGAACTGTCCAAACAGGCTCTGCTGGGAGCGCTTCACCTGGCCGGCTCCGCGGCAAGCGGCGCACGTCTCCATAGATGTTCCAGGTTCACTGCGGCTCCCCTGACACCGGTCGCAGGCCTCTATGCGCGATACCCTGATCCTCTTTTGCGTGCCCATTGCCGCTTCCTCAAAGGTCAGGGTCAGGCCAATTTCAAGGTCGCGACCGCGCGTGGGGCGTGCTTTGGTTCGTGCAGCGGCCCCGAAACCGCCAAAGAAAGTATCGAAGATATCACCGAAGCCGCTAAACGTCTCGAATCCTTCAAAGCCGCGCCCCGCACCGCCGTTGGACGCGACTCCGGCGTGGCCGAACCTATCGTATGCCGAGCGCTTCTCCCTACTACTCAGCACTTGGTACGCTTCGTTGACCTCTTTGAACCGCTCTTCGGCGTTGGGCTCCTTGTTCCTATCGGGGTGATACTCCAAGGCAAGCCTACGAAACGCCTTCTTGATCTCCTCATCGGAGGCCCCGTTGGAGACGCCCAGCACCTCATAGTAGTCTCTCTTCACTGCCATAGATATACGATTATACGCTAAACATCTACCATAGTCAGGCATCTAGGAGCATCAACCGGGCATCGTCGGCCTTCAGTTTATGGACGATCCAGCACGGTTACCTGCCGTGCAAGCTTCCCACCATTTCTGTCATCAGGTGGGAGAAATAGCGAACGTTGGATATGGCGTCCGGGTACCTCATGCGCGTTGGCCCCAGAATGGCGACGATACCCCCTGTCTCCGAGGGCGCTCCGTAGCGCGCGTAGACAACGCTGAAGGGGTGAAGCTGATTCATCCTGTGCTCCGTCCCTATGGTCACATTGACGTCGCCAGCGACGGGAGCCTGTGACAGTACCACTGGCATAAGTTCCCCGTCCTCCACCAACTCAAGCACGTTCCTCGCCGTGGGGCCGGCAGCAAGCTCCGGGTACGCGAACATGTGGCGCAGCCCGTCTATGAAGTGAACAGGCTCCGAGTCGTAGTCCTGTTTCAGCAGGTCTTCGGCGGCGTCGATCACGTCGGACTCAAACGGGGCTAATCCCCTATCTCGTGCCGTCACCTCTTGCTGCGTATTGCCTGAGTAGAGCGCGTTGAGCTTGTTGGCCACGCTGGTGAGTTGGTCCTGGGTCATAGCCTCTTTGAGGGGCAAGAGCCGCTGGCGCAATCTTGACTCATCCATCACCATTACCAGGAGCGCTAGGAACTCCTGTAGATAGACCAGTTCCAGGTGTCGCCAGCGGGGAGGCGCCGCCGTGGGGAAACTGATCATAGCCAGTGTGTGGACAAGACCGGCCAGCATACGCACTGCCATCCGCCCCCACGCATCAACTTCCATGTTAGCCTGGCTGAACCTGCTCTGGATCTCCTCCTGCACTTGCCTGGGCAGGTCCGGTATGTACAGCGACTCCACGTAAGCGCGGTAGGCCTTGTCAGAAGGAACGCCGCCTGCGGAGGTGTGCGGACGCGTAATATAACCCGCCTTGTCCAGCTCTGCCATCTCGTTACGGATTGTCGCCGAACTGACGGGGCGGTCCATCTCACCGGCCACAACGTCGGAGGGCACTGGGGCAGAACTCCGAATGTACCGGTCAACGATAATGCTGAGTATTTGCTTCTGTCGTTCTGTGAGCATGTTGCTACCTGTACTTGCGTCCGGCACTCACAGGCACACAAGTACTAGCCTTTCGAATCTACCAATCGAGACTTGCGGGTGTCAATATGCGAGCGCCTCTACGTTGGGCAACCTATGGCCTCCCAAGATGCCCACACCAGAGATGGTAGGTGTGGGCAATATACTGGCGTCCTCCGAACCAGCTAAAGTTACTCGTACCAGCCCGAGGCGAATATCAGCCCGTCGTGGAGCACTGCCCAGGTGTGCTTCTGCCGGTCGTCTCCCGTTTCAGGGTTGAGCAACACGTAGTCTACCCATTTCCCAGACTCGGTCGCCGACAGCAGGTCATCGCCGTAGAAGTATCCCGCGGAGTCTACACGTAGGCTGGGGTCCCTGCCTCTAAACATCGGATTATGGTGGGATATGGTGTAGCCGTCCTCATCGACAATGAAGACGTACCACTGGCCGTCCACACTCTCCCTGGTGTTGTAGTGGGCAACGGTTGCGTCCAAACCTACGGCGTTGTACAGGTTTATCGCCGATTGCACAAACGCCCGGGTGTACGCCGGGTTGTCGGACTTGGCGGGGCCATTTTCGTACCACCCCGACCCAAAGGTCAGACCGTTATACTCCACTACCCACGAATGTTTAGCCTCGACTCCACCAGTGGCCGGGTTGGGATATGTGTAGCTGAACCATTCGCCGTCCTCGTCGGCAACAGCAACCAACGCTTCTCCAGCGGGATAGTTATTCGGCCCGACAGCCACGGAGGCGGGCCGGTCGACCAGGGCAGGATTAGCTGCGTGGGCCAGCATGATGTCGTTCTCATCAAAAATGAACGTGTACCACTGCCCGTCAATGCTCTCCTCGGTGTTGTAATGGGCAACGGTCGCGTCCAAACCTACGGCGTTGTACAGGTTTATAGCCGATTGCACAAACGCCCGGGTGTATGCCGGGTTGTCGGACTTGGCGGGGCCATTTTCGTACCACCCCGACCCAAAGGTCAGACCGTCATGCTCGACTACCCACGAATGTTTAGCCTCGACTCCACCAGTGGCCGGGTTGGGGTATGTGTAGCTGAACCATTCGCCGTCCTCGTCGGCAACAGCGACTAACGCTTCTCCAGCGGGATAGTTATTCGGTCCGACAGCCACGGAGGCGGGTCGGTCGACCAGAGCAGGATTAGCGGCGTGGGCCAGCATGATGTCGTTCTCGTCAAGAATGAACACATACCACTGCCCGTCAATGCTCTCCTCGGTGTTGTAGTAGGCTACGGTGGCATCAAGGCCCTCTGAGTTATATCTGCTGATGGCCTCTTTGACGAAGTACTGGGTGTATTCAGCGGGCTCCCACTTGTTGGGAGCGGCCGCTCCCAACAAACCCTGAAACAGCCCCATGAAAGCGGTAATGGCGTCCTGGTCCATGGAGTCGATGTCTCCCCCGGGACCGGGAGGTCCTTCAGGGCCCTGTTCTCCGGCAGGTCCTTGCTCCCCAGCAGGCCCCTGTTCCCCAGCAGGCCCCTGAGACCCGGGAGGCCCTTGTTCTCCGGGAGGCCCGGCATCTCCCTGGCAGGCAACAACCGGCAGAACAAGAACAATGCTCAGGATTGACACCATAAGTACGCGCATCATTGTAGCCCTCCGCTTGCGTCGTAGCTGGGGCCCGCTCAGTGCGGCGGGCTGCCCGTAAATCCAACTATTAAGCATACCAGATAAAGAGAAAGCGCCACTATTAGCAAGTTGACCACAAGTCTCTCTGCATCTACATGGGAGACCGTGCCTGCCAATGACAGTAGAGCCGAGCGAATCGTGTATAATATTGACCGCTATTCTTGAGGAGCACACCTCCAATGAGAAAGGCTCTGACATCCAAAACCGTGCTGGAAACCTGTAGGCAGGTCACAGACATATGACGACCCGGCATAGATCCCCAGCGGGCACTAACCTTGCCGCGCGAGAAGTACTGGAGGCTTACAAGCACTGCGAGGAGTTGGCGCGCAGCCACTACGAAAACTTCACCGTTGGCTCCTGGCTCCTGCCCCACGCACTGCGGCCGCACATCTTCGCCGTCTACGCCTTCTGTCGCCGCACCGACGACCTTGGCGACGAAGTGCCAGGCGACCGTTTAGCCCTCCTAAACGACTGGGAGGCCGAACTGTCCCGCTGCTACGAAGGCCAACCCACCGATCCCGTAATGATGGCGCTGCAGGACACCATCTGCAGGTTCGACATTCCCTCGGAGCCCTTCACCAGGCTCATAGAGGCCAACCGCATGGACCAGCGCCAACATCGCTACGGCACATACGACGATCTGCTGCACTACTGCCGCCACTCGGCGGAACCGGTAGGCCGCATGGTGCTCTACGTGCTGGGATACCGCGACCCCGAGCGGCAAGCCCTCTCCGACGCCACCTGCACGGCGCTGCAGCTTGCCAACTTCTGGCAGGACGTGCACCGGGACTACCAGATGGACCGCATCTACATCCCCCAAGAGGACATGGCCCGCTTTGGCTACTCGGAGGAGGATCTGGCGGCCTGCGTAGTGAACGACCGCTTCCGCTCCCTGATGCGCTTTCAGGTAGACCGAGCGGAGGAGTTGTTCCGGCAGGGATTGCCGCTGGTACAGCGTCTCCAGGGCAGGGCAAGTCTGGACGTCGCGCTGTTCAGTAGGGGTGGCTTGGCCGTTCTGGCGGCGATCCGCCGCCAGAACTACGACGTGCTCAGCCGCCGTCCCGTGGTGACGCGAACCCGCAAGCTCTGGCTGATGCTCTCCACCATGGCGCGGCTTGTCATCTCGAGACCTGCATCAGATAGGCGGTCATGATGGCGGCGGATGGAGCCCTAGCCCAAGCCTACAGCCACTGCCAGGAGGTGACCAAGCGAGAGGCGCGAAACTTCTACTTCGCCTTCCTCACGCTTCCTCCCGCCAAACGCCAAGCCATCTACGCCGTATACGCCTTCGCCCGCATCTGCGACGACATCGTCGACGGTGAGGCTTCCACCGAGGCCAAGCTGACCGAGCTGGCCGAGGTCCGTCGTTCACTTGAGCGGGCTTATGACGGCTTCCCTGAGGGCCCAGTCTTCACGGCACTGGCAGACGTAGCGGCCACCTACCACATAGAGCAATCAAGTTTCCAGGCGCTGGTGGGCGGCGTCGAAGTGGACACGGCTCAAAACAGATACGCAACCTTTGAAGACCTGCTACGGTACTGCTACGGCGTAGCTTCCACCGTCGGGCTCATCTGCATCGAGATCTTCGGGTATGCGCGGCCTGAGGCCCGCTGCTACGCGGTGGACCTTGGCCTGGCCATGCAGCTTACCAACATCCTGCGCGACATCCAGGAGGACGCCGAGCGCGACCGAATCTACATCCCTCAAGATGAGCTGGCCCGCTTCGGTTATTCAGAGGAGGAGCTAGCTGGGGGAGTCGTCAACCGGTGCTTCACAGAGCTGATGCGCTTCCAGGCAGAGCGCGCCCGCAGTTATTACAGCAGCAGTGCCCGGCTGCTCCCTCTGGTGCCCGTCCGCTCCCGCGCCTGCGTCTCCGTCCTTCACGGGCTGTATTCGCGGCTGCTGGACCGGATAGAGGCGCGCCGCTTCGATGTCTTTCACGGCCGGGTTAGGCTCAGTACCGCCGAGAAGGTACTGCTCACAGCCAAGCTATGGGCGGCCAGCCTCCTCCCGGCGCGCCGGGTCACGTGAGCAGCGTCGTCGTACTGGGCGGGGGGCTGGCCGGCATGGCCGCGGCATGGCGCCTCTCCAACCTGGGTCACGACGTGACGCTGGTGGAGCGTCGGCCATACCTGGGTGGGAGAGCTTTCTCCTTCACGGACCGCGAAAGCGGCGTGCAAGTAGACAACGGGCAGCACGTGTTTCTGGGTTGCTGCACCGAGTACGCCAAATTCCTGGACGAGATGGGGACTCTAGAACTCACCCATCGCCAGCGCCGCCTACGCATAGAGGTCTTCGATTCACACGGAAAGCGCGGTCTGCTCTCCGCTCTGCCGCTTCCCGCGCCTCTCCACCTTGGGTGGTCGTTGCTGCGCTACCCGCACATCAGCTGGACTGACAAGCTGCGCGCGATGCAGGCACTGCTGCGCATCCGCCTGGAACGCCGCCACGACCGCATCGAGTTGGAGTCGCGTTCCTTCCGGGACTGGCTGGAGGAAGCAGGCCAGAGCAGCAGGGCAATCCGGAACCTGTGGGACCTGCTGGTGCTGCCGGCGCTCAACGATGCTTCAGAGGACGTCAGCGCCAGCGCCGGTTTCATGCTTTTCAAGACCGCCATGCTCAAAGACCGCCATGACGCCAACGTGGGCTACGCCCGCGCCGGGCTGTCAGAGGTGATGGGCAACGCCGTCGAACACCGGTTGCGAGAGCAAGGGGTTACGCTCGTGCTGGGACGCTCAGCCGAGCGTCTGCACATAGACCACGGCTCGGTGGCAGGCGTGTCGATGACCGGAGGGGAGATGGTGCATGCCGATTTCTACGTGAGCGCGCTGATGCCAACGGTACTGCTCGGACTGCTGCCGAATGAGTGGCGCCGGCATCCCGCGTTCGCGCCGGCCGCGGCCTTTACCTGGTCGCCCATTGTGAACCTGCACGTCTGGTACGACCGCCCCGTGGCCGACTTCGACTTTGCCGCCTTTGTGGAAAGCCCGGTGCAGTGGGTATTCAACAAGACTCGCATTCTGGGTCTACCCGGACCCGGCCAGTATCTGACCGTGTCGCTGAGCGGAGCCTGGGAGCACTGGCAGGTGAGCAAACAGGAGCTAGCGGACTCCTTCCTGCCGGAGCTGGCACGGGTGCTGCCGAGTGGACGAGACGCGACTGTGGAACGGTTCGTGATTGTCAAGGAGCGGCAAGCCACGTTCCGGCCGGCCCCGGGGTCCGCGCCGTCACGACTGCCCGTGGAGACGCCGCTAGGCAACCTGCTCTTAGCCGGGGACTGGACCGATACGGGCTGGCCAGCCACCATGGAGGGCGCGGTGCGAAGCGGCAACTCAGTGGCGGGCAAGGTCCACGAGCGCACTGCTGAGTGACTCGCTTTAGGCTTTAGCGCGGCCTAGTTTACGATACTAGGACGCCAGCTTGCTCTACGTACAGCCAGTAACCTTGCCCACTTCCACATCGTGGCGCAGTGGCTAACCAAGCCCGCGCTGTGGTATCTTGGGAACCGTGAAATTCGATGGTTACAACCTAGAACAGTCCATATATGATGAGATGTTCCTGCAGGACGGAACGCCCAGGGAGCATTACCGGCCTCTTCACGAAAGCCTGCTCTCCCTCTCCTCCGAGGAGATCAGGAGCATTCAGGAACGGGTGACCCGCTCCTTCTCCAACGAAGGCATCTCCTTCACCGTCTACGGCGACGAGGAGGGTGAGGAACGGATAATCCCCGTGGACTGCGTGCCCAGGGTTATCTCCGCTGAAGAGTGGCGCTTCTTGGAAAAGGGACTAGCCCAGCGGGTGAAGGCGCTCAATCTCTTCCTGGAAGACGTCTACAACGAAGCTCGTATTCTTGAAGACGGCGTCATTCCCGTGGATGTGGTTATGGAGTGCCCTCAGTACCGCACGGAGATGCGGGGCTTTTCGGCGCCCCACGGCACTTGGGTCGGCATCTGCGGCACCGACGTCATCAGGACTAACGACGGCTTCCGAGTGCTAGAAGACAACCTGCGGGTCCCCTCCGGCGTCTCCTATATGATCGCAAACCGTAAGGCGGTGAAGACCAGTATGCGCCGGCTGTATAGGAGCTCCCGCGTACAGGAAGTGGAGCACTACGGCCGTTTGCTGCTAACCACCCTCCTAGAGCTTGCCCCTAGAGGCCGGTCGCAACCGAGCATTGCTCTGCTCACCCCAGGGGTCTATAACTCCGCCTTCTACGAGCATATGTTCCTGGCTCACGAGATAGGCGCAGAGCTTGTGGAGGGCCGGGACCTACTGGTAAACGACGGTTTTGTGTATATGCGCACCACCACCGGCCTGCGCAGGGTGGACATCATCTACCGTCGGGTTGACGACGATTTCCTGGACCCGCTGGTCTTCCGCCCCGACTCCATGCTGGGCGTGCCGGGACTGCTCCACGCTTACAAGCTGGGCAACGTGGCCCTGGTAAACGCCCCCGGCACCGGCGTTGCCGATGACAAGAGTGTCTACGCCTATGTGCCGGATATGATCCGGTACTACCTTGGAGAGGAGGCCATCCTGGCCAACGTGGAAACGTACCTTTGCCGCCGGCCCCTTGACCTGGAGTACACCCTGGACAACCTGGCAAACCTAGTGGTGAAACGGGTGGGAGAATCGGGAGGCTACGGAATGATCATCGGGCCTCACGCCACGCAGAAGGAACGGGACGATTACGCCGTGCAGGTACGCGCCAACCCCGCCGACTTCATATCGCAGCCCGTGCTCTCCCTTTCCAGGTCTCCGTGCCTGATCGACGGCAACTTTGAACCGCGACACGTGGATCTACGCCCCTTCATACTCCACGGACAGGAAACCCGCATGGTGCCTGGCGCATTCTGCCGCGTGGCGCTGCGTCGTGGCAGCCTGGTGGTGAACTCCAGCCAGGGCGGCGGAGGCAAAGACATCTGGGTGCTGGGAGACTGACCGGGATGCTCTCTCGTAGCGCACAAGGTTTGTACTGGATGGGCAGGTACCTGGAGCGGGCGGATTTCGTCTGCCGTTTGTTGCGGCTACAAACGGAAGCCCTGGTGGACCGCCCCGTTTCGGAGATCCACTCAGGCTGGAACCGGATCTACAACGGGCTCAACCGCCTGCCTCCCCTGGGAAGCCAGGTGATGACGAGCAGCGACGAGTTCACCCAGGCCGATTCTTACACCCTAGCCGACGATCTCACCTTTGAGCGCACCAACCCCGATTCGGTGTGGAGCTGCTTCTCCATGGGGCGTGAGAACGCCCGGCAGATGCGCCATCACATCAGCGGTGAGCTATGGACCAGTATCAACCTGGCCTACCTCAAGATGCAGAAGTTGACCATCACGGATATATGGGCAACCTCGCCGGAGGGCTTCTACGCCGAAACGGCGGCGGAGATGAACACCTTCTCCGGCGTGGCCGGCGCTACCATCTACCGGGATGAAGGCTGGAGCTTCATGCAGCTAGGGCGATTCATAGAACGGGCCCAGCTCTCCACATCGCTGCTCCTGACGCAAATCGACGCCGATGCCCGGGCCGGGGAGTACTCCGACGCTGACTGGACCAGTCTGCTCCGCCTCTTCCACGCTGTTGAGGCCTACAACCGCAGCTACAGCGTGGAGGTACACCCGGGCCAGGTGCTGAACCTGCTGGTCACGGATGCCCTGCTGCCGGACTCGCTCTGCCGGTCCCTGGACAGGACTCATTCCGGCGTAGCATCCATTGGCCCCGGGCCCAACGCCAAAGCCAGCAGCGCAGCTCTACGACTGGCAGGCCGCACTGGCGCACTCATCCACTACAATTGGCCTGATGGAGAGGACCGGCCCAAGCTTCTGCGACAGGTGCAGCAGTACAGCCGCGAACTGCACCACCTCCTGGCAGACGCCTACTTCGATTATCCCATAGAGGACTTGCCAGCCCGCTAGCCCATGGTCGAACCGAAGTCGGAACTCTATGAAATAGAGCACGTTTCCCGCTATCTGTACGCTTCTCCCGTACGCCACAGCATCCTGTCCCTCTGCCTAAAACCGCGCAACGACCGGCTGCAACGGCTTTTCAGCTATGACGTAATCACCAACCCACAGGCGCATCTGACCAGCGAAATGGATTTCTACGGGAACACAAAGCAGATTATGAACATTTACCAGGGGCACCAAGCCCTGGAGATTACCTCTCGATCCATCGTGGAATGCAGCTCTCCTCCTCCCATACCCGGCTTCTTAGGCGTCGGCGCATGGGAGGAGATACTATTCTGGCGGGGCTCCTTCAGGTACTGGGAATTCACTCGCCCAAGCGCCTTCGCCAGACCATCTCCCGCCCTCAACTCGTTCCTGAAGAAGATGGGGGTCGGGCCAGGCGACGACCCTCTGCAGTCCCTGCTCCAGCTTTCCGGCACCCTCTTCCGAAGGTTCCAGTACGTTCCGGGCGCCACGTCTGTGTTGTCCCCCATTGAACATATCCTGGAGACCGGACAGGGAGTATGCCAGGACTACGCCCACGTCATGATAGCAATTGCCCGTACCTGGCATATCCCGGCCAGGTACGTGTCGGGCTATCTATACTTAAACGGCAGCAGGGAGTCTCGACAGATGGCCAGTCACGCCTGGGTGGAGTGCCTGTTGCCCAACTTAGGCTGGATTGGCTTTGACCCCACCAATGATTGCACGGCGGATCAGCGCTACGTACGGGTAGCCATTGGCCGCGATTATCAGGACGTGCCTCCAGTTCGCGGGGTTTTAATGGGGGGCGGAGAGTCTAGACTTGAGGTGAGCATACATGTTAGGAAGGCGTGACCCTCGCGGTCATCCTCCGGCATGGCACCCGTTTAGGGCATGTTCAATACGCGTAGGGGTGGATTGACATTGCCACAGACGCCTCAATGTCTCGAATGGCCTGGGTCATGGCCTGGCCTATGAGGTCAAGCCTTTGCAGCTGCTCTATGCGGTCGGCCAGATTGTTGAGTTCGTTCCTGGACAACAGATGCTCGAAGATGCGGCAGGCATTGACCAGAGCGATGATGACCACGTCTCGCGGGTCAGGAATCTCATCGCTGAAGAGGATGCCCATTATGCGCAGCTTGACCTCCTGCTCAGCCTTGCCCTCTATGGTCGGGTAGCGCCTGGACTTGAACACCCAGAGAAACCGGGCATCCCGTCGCTCCAGGATTCCCTGGGCAACCAGTCGGGATAGGGCTTCCTCTCGGATGAACGGGCCGCGGGCTGCCGCTCTCTCCACCCAGTAGCGAGCGTTGTGTCCGTCCCCAGCGGCAATGTCGGCCAGCGTGGGGTCCAGGAGGCTGTCACCCACTGGGGTAGAGTCGAGCAGGACAAGATTTTCAGGATCCGTGTCGATGCGGTTTTCCAGTGCCAAATCCATCAAAACGCCTCCAGCAAGGGCGTAGTCCAACGCCCAACTGGGTACTCGCGCGAAACGCCCGCCCTCATCGTCGAGCAACAACAGCATCAGTTCCTCAGCAAATCTCAGCACGGTGTTCCCTCCAAATAGACCATGTCCTCAATATCACGGAGCAACGCAGGTTATGCCTAGCCAACGGACTCCTGAGCGGACGGGTCGCCATGTTCTGTAGCTCCCTATACCTGGCGTTTGGCCGATGTCTTCGCTGTAGATGCAAGTGCAACGGCCTTCGTCGCCGTGAACTGGCTTATCTATACCAAGCTTGCATTCTTAGTCACTGCATTGTACTAGAGGCAACGCAACTTTAGCAATTCTGTTGTCTAGCGCCTAGAATTGCGTTATTATATGCTCTTGGCTGGCCCGTAGGCGGTAAATGCGGCTGGCCGGAAATCTCCATTCGCGTGAGGACGGAATGAGTATAAGAGCAGAGTATATCTGGATAGATGGTAGCGTACCCACACCCAAGCTTAGATCAAAGACCAGGATCGTCAATGAAGGCGACCCTCTACCCATCTGGGGCTTCGATGGTTCCAGCACCAACCAGGCTCCCGGAGGCGATTCAGACTGCGTCCTGAGACCGGTCTTTCAGTGCCCTGACCCTGTGAGAGGCGGGAACAACATTCTGGTGATGACAGAGGTCCTGAACACCGACCTCACCCCCCACGAGTCCAATACCCGCGCCGCATGCGCAGTGGCTGCGGAGAAGTACGCCGAGCATGAGTACATCTTCGGCATTGAACAGGAGTACACCTTCTTCAAGGGCTCCAGACCCCTGGGCTTCCCGGAACAGGGAATCGCCGCGCCGCAGGGAGGCTACTACTGCGGCGTTGGAGCCGACGAGATATTCGGCAGACCGGTGGTAGAAGAGCACTTGGACGCTTGCCTGGAGGCCGGACTGGACATCTCCGGCATCAACGCAGAGGTAATGCCCGGCCAGTGGGAGTTCCAGGTAGGGCCCGTTCCGGCGCTAGAAGTATCCGACCAGCTATGGATTGCCCGCTGGCTACTGTACCGGGTTGGCGAGCACCATGACATCAACGCAACCCTGGATCCAAAGCCTGCCCGAGGCGACTGGAACGGCGCCGGAGCGCACACCAACTTCTCTACCAGAGAGATGAGAGCCAACTACGATGCCTGCATTCAAGCAGCCGAGGCTTTGAGAACCAGGCATGAGCTGCACATTGCCAACTACGGCTACGGAATAGAGGAGAGGCTTACCGGACGGCATGAGACCTGCTCCTACAAGGAATATCGCTACGGAGTCTCGGACAGGGGAGCATCGGTCAGGATCCCCTGGCAAGTAGAGAGGGAAGGCAGAGGGTATATAGAGGACCGACGTCCCAATGCCAACATGGACCCCTACGTGGTCACGCGCCTAATCATGGAAACAGTCTCCGGGGCGGCATAAGCTGTTTCAAGCACTCTGTGCGGTATACGGTATTGCTCTAGCGATTGATTTTGTGTATCCTGCCACAGGTGCTGCTCTTAATGAGCCTAAAATTGGGCGGTGATCTGGTAGACTAGGTGGCATACGCCTATCCTGCTCCTCCAAAACGGGGTAGATGCAGAGGGCATGGGTCTACAAGGTTCCGTACGAAGTCTCTAGGGAGGAATTCGCTCCCTAATCGATGATAAGGCAATTATAGTATAATACGTCGCTGTAACCTAAGCTACAGGCACGGCCAGGGAGATAGATTCCATGGAGATTCAACAGGAGCGAAAGGGAGACACCCTAATAGCAATGACGGAAGGACGCGTGGATGGCACCAACGCCAGGGACTTCCAGGTTGCTTTGGAAGAAGCTATAAACGGCAGCGAGACTGCCGTTATTCTGGACCTGGAGAAGCTTTCCTACATCAGTAGTGCCGGCCTTCGCGTGATTCTGTTGATGGCCAAGACGCTGCGGACCCAGAATGCCGAGTTTGCCGTCTGCTCTCTTTCCGAGTCTATTCGGGAAATATTTGCTATTAGCGGCTTTGATAAGATTGTTAACATCCACAACTCTAAAGACGAAGCCCTTGCCGCCCTCAGCAGCTAGCGTTGCACGGCGTGGCTAAGGAAACCCGCACCGGGTCTACTTGGCTGCCTCACCTGAGACCTCACCAGAAAAAGTTCCCCTTGCCCGGAGACTTGACAGACCCACGGAAGCCCTGCAACAATCATCTATCCCTGTGATACCCAGTATCATGACAACTCCTCTAACAGTACACCCAGACATCGTGTCCCTCCTGGAAGACCGGGGCTATAGGTCCACGGCTCCAAGACGCGCCATCATACACATCTTGGAAGGGAAGCAGGAAGGCTTCACCGCAGAGGAGATCAGCAATGAGTTGCCGGGAGTGGGAAGGGCAACCATCTTCCGCACCATCAAGATTCTCATGGAAGTCGGAGTCATCTGTAGACTGAACCTCATTGACGGAGCCCCCAGGTACAGCCTCTCCCACATTGGGCACCATCACCACACAGCGTGCGTCAAGTGTGGCTTCGTCGGCGAATTTCGCGCCGCTACCGTCGAGCGGTTGATGAGGGGATTGGGCAGCAGCATCCCTGGCCAAATTGTAGGCCACCGTATAGAGGTCTACGTTATCTGCGACAAGTGCTTTAACGGCCAGGAAGAGTAGAAAAGTCCACTAAAATTCATAGCAGATCCGGTGCCGCACATAATTGAGATTGAGTCTCATTTCATGTAAGCCTGCGCCGTCGCCGTGAAGTTGTTTTCGAACGTAAAACAAAGGAAAGGACAACGGAACAATGATGATACCAGGTATTGATAGACGTATATCCGGCCCGTGGGTAACTACGCTTCTAGCGTTTGCCATGGTCTTGGCTCTGGCCGCTTGCTCCAGCGAAGCAACACCTACGCCTACGCCCACACCCGGACAAACCACGACTGCCCCACAGCCAACAGCCACTCCGCAGCCTACTCCCACTCCGGTGCCTACCCCCACGGTGGAACCAATCGTCCTCAACGTAGTAACCTCCACTAGCATCGTCGCCGATTGGGTGGAGAACATCGGTGGAGACAGGGTAGAGGTCTTCAGCCTCGTTCCAAGAGGAGCGGACCCCCATGGATACCAACCGGGCGCCAGGGACGTTACCAGAGTTGCCGACGCGGACCTCGTGTTGACTATTGGCCTGGGATTGGAGGAATCCTGGCTCACAGAGTTGATCCAGAACGCCGCACGGGACCCGGCGAGCATTATTGAGCTGGCCGATGCGATCGAACCGATAGAGTTCGGCCAGACCCATATAGAAGATGTGGAATTCCTAGAAGAACTCAGCCATGTAGTCCATGAGGTGGAGGAAGGAGAGATAAGCGCGGAGGAGGGACTGGAGGAGATTGCGGAGTTGCTGGAAAGCATGGAAGAGCATCACGACGAAGGAGAAGAGGAAGGGGAAGGAGAGATGGAAGAGCCTTCCGAGCACGTGGCCGAGATACTCGAACAGTTCCAAAGTGGGCAGATTGACGCCGAGGAAGCTATAGAGGAGATCGAACACATTACCGAAGAGGGCCATGATGAGCACGAAGGCCACGGCCACGGCGTTCACGACCCCCACTTCTGGTTCGACCCCCTTCGCGTCAAGGCCGCCGTCATTGGAATCGCCACCCAACTTGCCACGATGGATCCGGCCGGCGTGGAGACCTACACTGCCAACGCCACTGCCTACGTGGCCCAGTTGGAGGAACTCCACGCCTGGACTGAGCAGCAGGTTGCCGTGGTGCCGGAGGAGCGCAGACTGCTGGTCACCTCCCACGACAGCCTGGGCTATTTCGCAGAGCTGTACGGCTTCACCGTAGTTGGGGTTATCCTGGGCACAACCACGGAGGCAGAGCCGTCCGCTGAGGACCTGGTGGAGTTGACCCACGAGGTAGAAGAACTGGGCGTTCCGGCAATCTTTGGTGAGACAACGGTTAGCGAGCGTCTGGCTAACGCCGTGGCGACGGAGTCGGGCGCAGCGCTGGTGCGGCTCTACTCAGGTTCCCTGGACAGCCAGGGCACCGATGCCGGAACCTACATAGGCATGGTGAGAGTCAACGTAGAGCGCATAGTAGAGGCCCTGCAATAAGCCGCCGAATCATTGCGGTGAATGCTCACCGATGATGGCTGCTAGAGAGGCGTCCTTGTAAGAAGGACGCCTCTCTTTTTGTATGAGTGCGTGCTATCAGGCCTACGAGACTTCGTTAAGCCGGCCCGTTTCGCAGTCGTAAACGAACCCGCGGATCTGGTCTTTGACCGGAACGAAGGGATTGGCCTGTATACGAGCTATGGACTGCCGCACGTCCTCTTCAAGGTTCCCGAAAGCCTCCAGCGCAAAAGACGGTCGCAGGCCGGTGTCTGCCAGGATGGCATCCTTTACGTCGTCATCGCGGAAGGTCAGCATGCCGCAGTCGGTATGGTGTATGAGCACGACCTCGCGGGTGCCCAGCAGGCGCTGCGAGATCACCAGTGAGCGAAGAACATCGTCGCTGACCACGCCTCCCGCATTGCGGATTACGTGGGCGTCGCCCTCCTCTAGTCCCATCAGCTTGTGGGTATCCAGGCGCGCGTCCATACAGGCCACAACCGCCATATGCAGCGCCGGAGGCAGAGGCAAGCTGCCCTTGTCGAAACTGTCAGCGTACCGTTCGTTGTTCTTCAGTGCGTCATCCGTTGCAGTCATCTGAGTCTCCTTAAAGGTGAATAAGTTGAACGCAACAGCTGATTCTACCCGCATTTCCGTTCAATGTAAAATTGGCCTGCGCCTGGCTACCCTCTTTGACCAGCTATGACCCAGCGTTGGTTCATATTGACAGTGCCTGCCTGCCATAGTACCATTCCTAGCAATTCAATAGGTTTATTCTCTTATCAAGAGAGGCAGAGGGACCGGCCCTGTGAAGCCCGGCAACCGATCGCCTGGGTGAAGTAAGCGATACGGTGCCAACTCCGGCAAGCTAAGCAGCTTGAAAGATGGGAGCGAAGGCACTTAAGCTTCTCGACTCATCGAGAAGTTTTTTTGTGCTACAGAGAAAGAGATGCCAGAGATAGTACCTCTAGAGTGGACCGGAGACTCCCTGCGGATGCTGGATCAAACCATGCTTCCCCAGGAGGAAGCCGTGGTCACGGCTCGCACCCACACGGACGTGGTGCAGGCAATAAGCAGCTTGCAGATACGGGGCGCTCCAGCCATCGGCGTGGCGGGAGCCTACGCCCTGGTGCTGGCGGCCAAAGCGGTGAGCACGCTGGACATGCAACGGATGTTCAACTACCTGGCCGACGTGGGCAAAGAGGTAGCAAGCGCGAGGCCCACGGCGAGGAATCTGCAGTGGGCGGTAGCAAGGATACTGAACGTTGCATATTCCACGCGCTCCATTTCAGACATGCGCCGTCGCATGGAGGCCGAGGCCATAACCATTCACCAGGAAGACCTAGCGGCCAATCGCAGTATTGGACGGCTGGGAGCAAAGCTGCTGTCCAGCGGGGATGTTGTGCTCACCCACTGCAACACCGGAGCGCTGGCCACGGCCGGCTACGGGACGGCGCTAGGAGCGATAAGAGCAGCCTGGGAGGACGGAAAGAAGATCAAGGTAATAGTTACTGAGACGCGCCCCGTGCTTCAGGGAGCGCGTCTCACCATGTGGGAACTGGTGCAGATGGGAATACCCGCCGAACTCATCGTCGACTCGGCGGCGGGGACGTACCTGGCAAGAGGTGAGGTGTCGTGCGTGCTCGTTGGCGCCGACAGAGTCTCCGCAAACGGGGACACCGCCAACAAGATAGGGACCTATCCTTTGGCGGTAGTGGCGCGGGAAAACGGAGTGCCTTTCTACGTGGTGGCGCCAACGTCTACGCTGGATATGTCGCTGGCGTCCGGAGACGGCATCCAGATAGAGGAACGCGACCTGGAAGAAGTGTATAAATTCGGGAAGACGGCCACAACGCCGAAGGGCATCAAGGCGCGGAACCCTGCCTTTGATGTTACGCCCCACAGATACGTGAGCGGCATAGTCACGGAAAAGGGCGTCGTGCGCCCTCCCTTTGTAGAGGAGCTCAGGAAGCTGACCGAGGAAAATGTGGTGGTGGATGATACGGTGCGCCAGGAGAGCGAGGAGATGGCGGTAAACAAGGTCAAAGGAGAAGCGGTTGGCTGAGGCGCAGGTAGGCGTGATAGGGGGCAGCGGCCTGTACGAAATGAGCGGCCTAGTCAACCTTCACGAGGTGAAACCGGATACACCCTACGGCTTGCCCAGCGACGTGATAACAATAGGTCGGATAGAGGGGATTGCCACGGCTTTCCTTCCCAGGCATGGCCGCGGTCACCGACTCCTGCCCGGCGAGGTGCCCACGGCAGCAAACATATACGCACTGAAAGTGCTGGGCGTTGAGCGAATCATTTCGGTCAGTGCAGTGGGTAGCCTCAAGGAAGAGGTGCATCCGCTGGATATCCTAGTGCCCGATCAACTGATTGACCGCACCAGGCAACGCCGGAGCACGTTCTTTGGAGAGGGGCTGGTGGCTCACATTGGGTTCGCCGACCCGTTCTGCCCCGCCCTGAGCGATATCCTGGCGGAAGAAGCAACCGATATGGGATCCACTCTGCACAAGGGCGGCACGTACGTAGTGATAGAAGGGCCTGCCTTTTCAACCAGGTCGGAGTCTTTTCTCTACAAGTCGTGGGGAGCCAGCATAATTGGCATGACGGCGTTGCCCGAGGCGAAGCTGGCCAGGGAGGCTGAGATATGCTACGCAACCCTGGCTCTGGTAACCGACTTCGATACCTGGCACGAAACGGAAGCGCCCGTTTCCGTGGAGATGGTGATAGGGAACCTGACAAGGAACGTGGACAGGGCGCGCGAGATTATCCGCAAGGCTTTGCCAAGGCTGTCGGGAGAGCGCAACTGTGCATGCGCAACGGCGTTGAAGGACGCCCTGGTAACAACAGGAGAATCCATCCCGGAAGCCACAAGGCAGCGCCTGGCACCTTTGATCGGCAAGTACATAGCCAGCGCAATAGGCGCATGAAAATACCGACAAGGAATTGAAGCATGACAAGTCAACAGGAGCCGTTCAGCAGAATATCGGTAGAGAAGGCACACGAGCTATATCAAAGCGGTGATTCCGCTGTTGTAGACGTACGCCAGATGGACGAATGGGTGGACGGCCACGTAAAGGGTGCCGTCCACATTCCGGTGGACGAAGTGATTTCCCGCGTGGATGAACTGCCGGCAGACAAGAAGCTGCTGTTCATCTGCGCCCAGGGCGTGCGCAGCGCCCTAGCCTGCGAGATGGCTGCCGCGATGGGTCGATCTCCAGAGACACTGTTCAACATAGAAGAGGGCACTCAAGCCTGGATAGAACGGGGATATCCCACCAGCTATCAAAACGAACCGTAGCTGTCAATCAAACTTGGGGGTAGGGGTTAGATGAATAAACGCAAGCGAGTGGCCATGTTGAAGCACCGCCACAAGAGGAAGAGATACGAAGCTCAGCGCAAGGCGGCGCTGTTAGCGGGAACAATACCGTTGCAAACAAGGCAAAGAACAACTCCTCGTCTCGTGGAGACTCCGCTCGAACAGGTAGCGGCCAGGGCGCCCAGACGCGCCCGCCGTACAGCCCGTACGCAGGACCAAGAAGCCACTGCGGCCCAGGCAGTCACCACCGAGGCGGCTCCCGTAGAGGAGACCGCACCTCGCAGAGTGAGGCGGACCAAGGCGGCAGAGGCAACAGCAGAGGAAAAGCCGAAGAGGACGCGGCGCACCACTGCGGCAGCCGACGACAACAAGACCGCTGAGGAGAAGCCCAAGCGCACCAGGCGCACCACCAAGAAAACGGAAGATGGTGAATAGGTTAGCGGGCATCCCGTACGTCCAATACGGCTTCCCAGCAGGTAGGCCGCGGGCCGCATAGAGATGTCCACAACCGGTACAGAGAGTTCCGGGATCTGACCTACTTCCACGGGGCGGAAAACGCCGATCTGCCCACACGAGTGAAAGCACCCAACGGGTTGAAGGAGGGACCGTTGACAGTTCAAAAGACACCGGGAGACGTGAAAGACCTGGCTCTGGCCCAACAGGGAGTCGACCGCATAGAGTGGGCGGCAAGAGAGATGCCGGTATTGCGGCTGATCAGGGAGCGATTCAGCAAAGAGCGCCCCCTCGAAGGGCTACGTATATCAGGGTGCCTCCACGTAACCACTGAGACGGCCAACCTGGCCTTGGTGCTGCGAGACGGCGGGGCCCATGTCGCACTGTGCGCCAGCAACCCGCTGAGCACCCAGGACGACGTTGCCGCCGCCCTGGTGGAGGTGTATGGCATACCAACCTTCTCCATAAGAGGCGAGGACAACGATACGTACTACGAGCACATCCGCTCAGCGCTGGAACAGGGTCCCCATATAACGCTGGATGACGGCGCCGACCTAGTGGCCACCATACATACCGAGCGCCAGGATCTGATCGACACCATCATTGGCGGCACCGAGGAGACCACCACCGGTGTAATCCGCCTGCGCGCCCTTGCTGGAGACTTCAAGCTGCGCTACCCGATCATAGCGGTGAACGAAGCCGATACAAAGCACTTCTTCGACAACCGGTACGGGACGGGACAGAGCACCCTGGACGGGATCACGCGCGCCACCAACATGCTGTGGGCGGGCCGCAAAGTGGTTGTAGCGGGCTATGGATGGTGCGGCCGGGGCGTGGCTAGCCGGGCGAAGGGTATGGGAAGCCACGTCATCGTAACGGAAGTCGACCCCATACGCGCCCTGGAAGCGGTCATGGACGGGTTCCAGGTTATGCCAATGGAAGAGGCCGCCAAGGTAGGAGATCTGTTCATCACCGTCACTGGCGGCATGAATACAATCGACAAGGCGCACCTAGAGACGATGCATGACGGCGCCGTGCTGGCGAACAGCGGCCACTTCAACGTTGAGATAAACATCCCGGCACTGGAAGAGATGTCTGAGACGCATCGCCAGATCCGTGAGTCGGTGGAAGAGTACGCCTTGGAGGATGGTCGGAAGCTGTATCTGCTGGGCGAGGGTAGGTTGATCAACCTGGCCGCCGCGGAAGGCCATCCCTCAGCGGTAATGGACATGAGCTTTGCCAACCAGGCACTTGCCGTGGAATACCTGGCCACGCGGGGCGAGCCTCTGAAACCGGATGTCTATCCTGTGCCCAAAGAGATAGACCACCAGGTAGGCAGGCTCAAGCTCTCCTCTCTGGGAGTTGCCATAGACACGCTTACGTCAGAGCAGGGACAGTACCTGGCAAGTTGGGAAGCAGGCACTTAGGATCTCAAAGCAGTCGCTCTAGAGGAGGATATCGTCAAATGGGACTGAGCTTCATGGAATCGCCTTCTTACCTTTTCACCTCAGAATCGGTGACGGAAGGCCATCCCGATAAACTGTGCGACCAGATATCTGATGCAGTCCTGGACGCCATTCTGGCGGAGGACCCCAATGCCCGTGTCGCCTGCGAGGTAAGCACCACAACGGGTCTTGTAGTAGTGATGGGTGAAATCACCACCGACTGCTACGTAGATATAAGTCAAATCGCACGGGACACTATCCGGGGCATAGGCTATACAAACGCCAAATACGGCATTGACTTCAACACGTGCGGCGTGATGATCTCCGTACAGGAACAATCACCGGAGATCTCAGAGGCGGTCAGCCATTCCCTGGAAACGCGGGACGGGCGGAACAAAGAGGCGGAAGAGGAGGTGGGAGCGGGAGATCAGGGTATGATGGTAGGTTTCGCCTGTACCGAGACTCCGGAACTAATGCCGTTGCCTATATCGCTGTCTCATAAGCTGTGCCAGCGTCTCTCCATGGTCAGAAGAGAAGGGCTGCTGGACTATCTGAGGCCGGACGGCAAGTCGCAGGTTACCATAGAGTACGACCACGGAACGCCGAAACGGGTGCACACGGTGGTACTCAGCGCGCAGCACTCGCCGAAGGTGAGCCTGGAGCAGCTAAGCAGAGAGTTGACAGAACACGTTATCGAGTACGTGGTGCCTTCCAACCTGATGGACAAAGACACAAAGCTTTTTATCAATCCATCGGGCGGGTTTGTGATGGGGGGCCCACATGCCGACACCGGCCTTACGGGGCGCAAGATACTGGTGGATACCTACGGAGGAGCGGCACGGCACGGAGGTGGCGCATTTTCAGGCAAAGACCCCACCAAGGTCGACCGCTCCGGCGCATATGCGGCAAGATGGGTGGCTAAGAACGTAGTCGCGGCAGGGCTGGCGGATAGGGCTGAAGTGCAGATCTCATACGCCATAGGCGTTGCTCACCCTATATCCATCAGCATAGAGACCTTCCAGACTGGTAGAGTGCCGGACCAGGTGATCCTGGACCTGATAGACAGACACTTCGACCTACGCCCCGGGGCCATCATCAACCAGCTTGACCTGCGCCGCCCAATCTACAAAGACACGGCGGCGTTTGGCCACTTCGGGCGCGAGGAGCTCGGACTGCCCTGGGAATGCACCGACAAGGCGGAGACGCTGAAGGCCGAGGCCGGGTTGTGATAGCGGTGACATCGGAGAGGCCCGGATGACAATCCGCTTCGGAACGGACGGATGGCGGGCTGTCATAGGCTGGGAATACACGGCCGATAACGTAAGAGCCTGCGCCGCGGGTACGGCGCAATACCTGAAGAAGAACAACCTGGCAGAGCGAGGTCTTTTAGTCGGCTACGACACTCGGTTCCTGTCGGAAGAGTTTGCTGCCGAAGTGGCCGGGGTAACCACGGCAATGGGTGTCCCGACCTATCTCGGCAACGCGGCTGCGCCGACGCCTGTAGTGAGCTACAACGTCATCGACCGTCGCGCCGGAGGCGCAGCGATAATCACAGCCAGCCACAACCCGGCGAACTGGAACGGGTACAAGTACAAGCCCGATTACGGCGGCAGCGCGTCGACGGAAGAGGTCGAGGTGTTGGAAGCCGAGATAAACCGGGTCTCCAGGGACTCCATCCAAACGCTTTCTCCGGATGAGGCCCTGCGCCAAGGGGTGCTGGAATACATCGACCAGTCGACTCCGTATTTGAGCCACGTGGCAAATCTCGTCGATCTTCCCATCATAAGGGACAGCGGCTTGAAGGTAGCGGTGGACGCCATGCACGGCGCAGGCGCAGGCTACCTTCCCAAACTGCTAGAGGGGGGCAGCACCGCGGTCACGGAGCTGCGCGGGGAGCGCAACCCTGCCTTCCCCGGAATGCAGCAGCCTGAGCCGGTGGCGCATAATCTGGCGCCGCTTTCGGAATGGATAACATCGAACGGCGCGGACATTGGCATAGCGCTGGACGGAGACGCGGATCGCGTGGGGCTTGTGGACGAGAAGGGCAGGTTCATCACCACTTTGCAGACGTTCACCCTGCTGGCTCTGTACCTTCTGGAACAGCGGCAGGAGAGGGGCCCGCTGGTGAAGTCGACCACTATGACCAGCATGATCTACCGCCTGGGCAAGCTGTTCGATGTGCCGGTGTACGAAACCGCGGTGGGCTTCAAGTTTCTAGGGCCGGTGATGATGCGGGAGAACGCTTTGACAGCGGGTGAAGAGAGCGGCGGCTTTGCCTTTAGAGGTCACGTACCGGAACGCGACGGGATCCTGAGCGGCCTCTTTCTGCTGGACATGGTGGTTAAAACGGGAAAGCGTCCCTCAGAACTGCTGGACTATCTCTTCAGCAAGCTTGGCCCCCATTATTACGACCGTCTGGACGTGCCGTTCTCGCCGGAAAACCGCGGAGCTACGGAGGAACGGGTGGGCACTCAGCGGCCAGACGCCCTGGGTGGCTCCAGGGTGGTAAGCCGCGACGAGACGGACGGCGTAAGGTTCATGCTGGAGAACGGCGCTTGGCTGCTGATACGGTTCTCCGGAACGGAGCCGCTGCTGCGCATCTACGCCGAGGCAGCCAGTGAGGACGCGGTAAAACTACTGCTGGATGAGGGCAGAAACCTGGCCGGCGTGTAGATTTTCTACTCCCCGATGCCTCGCTATCCCATTATTTGCTAAGCCCTACCGCTTGCTGTACTGCTGGGCTTTCCTGGCGCGTTTCAGGCCGTACTTCTTGCTCTCTTTTATCCTGGCGTCGCGGGTGAGGAGGCCGTGCTCCCGCAGGGGCTTCCTGAAGCTTTCGTCCAGTACCACCAGCGCCCTGGCTATGCCGTGTCCAATGGCCCAAGCCTGGCTGCTGGGACCGCCGCCCTTGACCTTGACCTGTGCGGTGTACTTCCCTTCAGTGCTGGTGACCTCCAGAGGCCGAGTCGCCATCTCTTGCCATGGCCTCCAGGGGATCACTTCCTCAATGGGCTTGCCGTTGATGACTATACCCCCCGGCTGTATGTAGAGGCGCACTTGGGCAATGGCCGTCTTGCGCTTGCCCACGCCGTGATAGTAGGTTTCCTGGGTCATTTACTCCTCCGATTCCTCCTCAGCGACGGCTTCGGTAGCTGTGCTTTCGGGGTCCCCGTTGAGGCCCTCCGATCCGTGGGCCATTGCAGGCGCTTCTTCCGTCGATTCTTCGGCAGCTAGAAGAGCTTGCCTTCTTTCCGTGGCGGTGACCTGTGCCTGATGGGGATGCTCGTCTCCGGCGTATACCTTCATCCTGCGGAGCATGTGCCGGCCAAGGGTGTTCTTGGGCAGCATGCCCTTCACGGCGTGCTGGATGGCCCTTTCCGGGTGCCTGTCCAGAAGTCGTCGAAGGTTGGTGGTGCGCAGGCCGCTGGGATAGCCAGAGTGACGGTAGTACATCTTTTGCTCCAGCTTCTTGCCGGTAACGGCCACTCTGGACGCGTTGAGAACTATGACGTAGTCTCCGGTAAGAATGTTGGGCGTGTAGACCGGCTTGTGCTTGCCCTGCAAGACACGCGCTATCTCACTGGCGAGCCTGCCAAGCGGCTTGCCGGCAGCATCCACAACCTGCCAGTCAGAGATTATATCCGCCTGTCTTGCCGTATGTGTCCTATTGTGTTTAGTAGCCATTGGGTAGAAAGTCCTTGTAGTTAACTTGCAACAGGCAAAGGCCCTGGGGAGGCATTGTCCTAGCCAGGCCTGAGTTCCAAGGGTTGGTGCTGCCCTGTAGCGTGGCGGGAACGGCCTCAGGGGAGGCGCGGCCGTTGCCTACAGCCACCAGCAGACCGGCAATACGGCGCATCTGGTGTGGAAGAAAGGCGTTGGCCTCCACCTGGAACCTCACCGTATCCTCATCACGGTCTACGGCTCCGGCCATGATGCGTCGCACGGTGCTCTTTCCCGGTGGCACGGGGCCGCTGAGAGGAGCAAAGTCGTGCTCTCCTATCATCCAATCCAAGGCGTAGCGCATAGCGTCCTCATCCAGCGACTCCGCCACGCGGGCGGAATAGCGCTCTCGCAAGGGCGAGGGCGATCCGCTGTTGAGAATGGAGTATCCGTAGACTCTGCTCACTGCATGACGCCGGGGATCAAAGGATACGTCTACATAGCAGGCCTTCTTCACGGCAATATCGCTGGGAAGAAAGTGATTCAGGCCGCTGAGCAAACTGTCCGGGGATAGATTAGAACGGGTGAGGAACGCCACTGCCTGTCCCATGGCGTGCACGCCAACGTCGGTGCGGCCCGCGGCCTTGATGCGAGCTTTCTCCATGGTCAGCCGCTGAATGGCGGACTCTATCTCGCTCTGGACGGTGGGAACGCCGGGTTGATACTGAAAGCCGCGGTAAGAGGTACCGTCGTACTCAACGATGAGGGCGGCCTTGCGAGGATGCGGGTTCTGCATACTTACACCAACTCCAGCAAGGCCATGGAAGCTCCGTCGCCCTTGCGGGGGGCCAGCTTGAGCACGCGGGTATAGCCTCCCGGCCGTTCCGAATATCTTTCACTGAGGTCATCGAACACCTTGGCTATGACGTCTTTGTCGGGAAGGAAGGACAAAGCCAACCGGCGATGATGAAGACTTCCCTTCTTGCCGTAGGTGATGACGCGTTCCGCCAAACCGCGGACCTCTTTAGCCTTGGCCTCCGTAGTAGTGATGCGCTCGTTGAGCAGGAGATCACGAACAAGGCCGCGGTAGAGGGCTTTGCGCTGACCTCCGTTGCGGTTGAGCTTTCTTCCGGCGACTCTATGCCTCACAACTGCTCCTCCTGGTTCTCCGGAGCAAGCCCAAGCGGCTCAGGTTCCTCATCCAAGGTGGTGAGGTGGTCTTCCGCGGGCAGGTCGCCATTACTGACGCCGTTCTGGGACTTCGTCTCCTCAGGGAGGTATCCCAGGTCTTCCAGCTTTGTATAAAGCTCGCGCAGCGACTTTTCGCCGAAGTTACGTATCTTGAGCAAGTCCGACTTGTCCCTTTCCAGGACTTCGCCGACACGGTTGATGTGCGCCCGTTTGAGGCAATTCAAGGTGCGCGCCGAGAGGTCAAGCTTTTCTACGGGTGTGTTGTAGACCTCCGCGGGGACGGCTACGGCCAGGGACGCGACCTCTCCCGTCGCTTCGGCCGACTTGCGGATATTGGCGAAGAGGAAGAATCTATCCACCAAGATATTGCCTGCTTTGGCCAGTGCTTCCAGAGGGCTTATGGTGTAGTCGGTCCATATCTCCAGGACTAGCAACTCAAAGTCAGTCCTGTGACCGACACGGGTGAGCTCAACGCTGAAGTTGACGCGGCGCACGGGAGTGTATATAGCATCCATGGGCAGTACGCCTATGGGCAGACCGTCACCCTCGACGGCGGGGACGTAGCCTGTGCCCTGCTCCACGTTCAACTCCACTGAGAGAGTGGCTTCCGGTGAGTCCAGGGTGGCTATGTGAAGCTCCGGGTTGGCTATCTCAAAATCCGCCGAGGTCATGATATCGCCGGCGGTGACCTCTCCCTCTCCCGTCACTTCCAGTCTGAGCTTGCCGGGTCTGTCGGCCAGGGAGCGGAGCCTAACTGCCTTGAAATTGAGAAGAAGGTCTGAGACTCCCTCTTTGACGTGGGGTATGGTGGAATATTCATGTGCAACACTCTCCACCTTTACCCAGGTAATAGCGGTGCCGGGTATGGAACTGAGCAGCACCCTGCGCAAGGGATTGCCCAGTGTGGTCCCATATCCACGCTCCAAGGGACCTATGGTGAACTTGCCGTAACCGTCCGTGACATCTTCAACCTTGATTTCAGGTCGAGGAATCTCAACGTTCGGAACGGGAACAGGCGTCAACAACACAGCACCTCCAACAGGCGATACACTACTTAGAGTAATACTCAACTATCAATCTGGTTTCAATACCGCTCTCCAGCTCGCTGGCATTCGGCGGTCTGATGACGGTCCCCGATAGGTTCTTGGTGTCTACGGTAAGCCACGCGGGAACCGCTTTTCTGGGCATACCGCCTATCAGGTCTTTTACAAACTGCTTATCGCTATTGGACGGCTTCCAGGCTATGACCTGGTCGGGCTTCAGGCGGTAAGAAGGGATGTTCACTTTTCTGCCGTCCACAGTGAAGTGGCCGTGACGCACCATCTGGCGCGCCTGCGACCTTGACTCCGCGAAGTCCAAGCGGTAGACCACGTTGTCCAACCGCTGCTCCAACAGCTGCAACAGAGCTTCGCCCGTGTTCTGCGGACTCTTCTGCGCCTGCTCAAAGTAGTTGCGGAACTGGCGCTCCAAAAGTCCGAACATCACACGCGCCTTCTGCTTTTCTCTAAGCTGGATACCCCAATCGCTGGCTCTTCTGCGCCTTGGCGTCTGGTCGCCAGGCGGACGCCGCCTGCGCTCGATGGCGCAGCGCGGTGTATAGCACCTCTCACCCTTTAGCAAAAGCTTCTCCCCTGCCCGGCGGCACAGCCTGCACGCAGGTCCGGTGTATCTGCCCATACTCTTCTACACTCTCCTTTTCTTTGGTGGCCTGCAGCCATTGTGCGGGATGGGTGTGACATCCCGTATGCTTGTCACGTTGATGCCGGCGGCCTGTAGGGAGCGGATGGCCGCCTCCCTGCCCGCGCCGGGGCCTTTGATCAGTACTTCCACTTCCCTGACGCCATGCTCCATGGCACGCCGCGCCGCGGAGTCAGCGGCACGCTGTGCGGCAAAGGCGGTGCCTTTGCGAGCCCCCTTGAAGCCCACCGTGCCTGAGCTGCCCCAGGATAAAACGTTGCCATCCGGATCCGTCAAAGTGATCAGAGTATTGTTGAAGGTGGAATGGATATAAGCCTTCCCCTTGGGAACGAACTTCCTTTCCCTTCTGCGCGGTCTTGATCTTCCTCTAGCCATATCGATGGGTCTCCTACTTCTTGCCTACGGTGCGGCGGCGTCCGGCAACAGTCCTGCGCGCGCCGCGCTTGGTTCGTGCGTTTGTCTTGGTCCTCTGCCCGCGGACGGGTAAGCCACGCCGATGTCGCAGCCCGCGGTAGCTCCCAATGTCCATGAGACGCCGGATGTTCATGTTGACCTCGCGACGGAGGTCCCCCTCTACCCTGTACTCCTTGTCTATGACCTCTCGGAGCCTGTTCAACTCCTCTTCCGAAAGGTCTCTGACCCTGGGATTGGCCTTCACCTCAGCCCTGTCCAGCACTCTGAGAGCTATCTTGGGACCTATCCCATAGATACGTCTCAGAGAGACCTCCACCCGCTTGTTGTCCGGAATGTCCACGCCTGCTATGCGCGCCATATTGCCCCCTCCTTGGGTGATACGCCATGCCGTTTCCTAATCCGCATCATCCTTGCCTCTGCATATGCTTGGGATTGGTGCAGATAACCCTAACTCTACCTTCACGGCGAATTATCTTGCACCTGTCGCACATTTTCTTCACTGAAGACCGTACTTTCATTCCTACCGTTCCTACCTGAATCGGAAAGTGACCCGGCCACGGGTGAGGTCATAGGGGGACAGCTCCACCAAGACGCGGTCTCCCTGGAGCACGCGTATAAAGTGCATCCTCATCTTCCCAGAGATGTGTGCCAGGACTTGGTGTCCATTGGCAAGCTCCACCTTGAACGTAGCGTTGGGCAGAGCCTCCTTGACCGTTCCCTCTACTTCTATGGTCTCTTTCTCTTTCTTAGCCATTAGCAATCAGAGTGCGTTATGAATCCTTTCACTGTTCCGTCTGGTGAGGACTTCCGGCCCTTGCTCCGTTACGGCCACGGTATGCTCGAAATGGGCCGAAAGGGAGCCGTCGGCGGTGACCACTGTCCAATTGTCCTCAAGTACGCGGGTCTGCCATCCTCCCATGTTGAGCATGGGTTCAATGGCAATCACCATACCCGGCCTGAGCAGCGGGCCTCTACCGGCCTCGCCAAAGTTGGGCACGGAAGGCTCCTCGTGCAGAGAGCGGCCTATGCCGTGGCCAACGTATTCTCTGACTATCCCGTAACCGCTGGGTTCGGCGAATCGCTGAACTGCGGCAGAGATGTCTCCAACACGGTTCCCCGCAACGGCTGCCTTAATACCCTCTTCCAAGCTAAGGCGCGTAGTTTCTAGGAGTAGCTCAACCTCAGGGGATATGCTGCCCACGGCTATGGTCGTGGCGCTGTCCCCATGGTGGTCGTCCACTATAGCGCCGACGTCAACGCTTACAATGTCGCCCTCACGAACTACCCTATCTCCCGGTATGCCGTGCACTATCTCCTCGTTGAAGGAGAAACAGATTGTAGCAGGAAACCCGCGATAGCCCTTGAAAGAGGGCCTTGCGCCGAGACGTCTTATTTCCCGTTCGGCTATGAGGTCAAGCTCCTTAGCCTTCATACCGGGCTGAATAGAGGCACGCAGAGCTTCTATGGCTGCCGCCACGACCTGACCGGCCTTGCGCATGCTTTCAAGCTCCTGCGGCGATTTTACGCTGATCCCGCTGGCGCCCGTCTTTATTTCGTTCAATAAAAGGTCTGTCATGTTTAGCATGGTCAACTTATCTATTATACTTCAACCGCCCTAGCTCCCAAACCTCGCCTATTCAACGGCAACAAGCCCGGAAACAGCCCGTAAGGTCTCCGCGGCAACCTGTCCAGCGGCCTGCTCTCCGTTGATTTCAATCAGTTTGCCCTGTGCTCCGTAGTGACCCAGCAACTCGTTGAGGCCGGACCACTGAACCTGTAGACGCTTCCTCACCACTTCGGGCTTGTCATCGTCTCGCTGATATAGCACTCCGTCGCACTTTTCACACTGGGAGGCGGCATCCAGGTCAATCATCGAGTAGGGGACCTCGCAACCGTCGCAGACCAGCCTCTGACTAAGCCGCTGCACAAGCTCGTCTTCGCTAACCTGGATGTAGACGGCGCCCTCTATTGGAATGCCGTTCAACGCCTGGTCCAAGGCCCCGGCTTGCGGGAGTGTCCTGGGAAATCCGTCCAAGACGAAGCCCGCGCCGCCAACCTGTTCTATGCGTTCAAGGATCATTCTGATCGTTACGTCGTCTGGGACAAGCTCACCCTTCTCCATGTAGCTATTGGCAAGCAGCCCCAACTCAGTACCTTGGGACCGGTGATACCGGAACAGGTTCCCGGAAGATATAGAGGGAACATCCAACTCCTCTGAGAGAAGGTGGGCCTGTGTACCTTTGCCGGCTCCAGCCAGTCCAAGCAATACTATCCGCAAATCTTACCTACCGTAGAAATCCTTCATAGTTGCGCATGAGCAGCTGCGCTTCTAGCTGTCTCAGCGTGTCCAATGCCACGCTGACCATGATGAGCAGGCTAGCGCTACTCAACTGAATAGCGCGTATGTCCGTTAGTATAGTGGCAAAGTAGGGAATGATAGCTACTACTCCAAGGAAGATAGCGCCACCCCAGGTGATGCGTATGATGACGCGGTTGAGAAAGTCCGCCGTGGGCCGCCCGGGCCTGATGCCCGGTATGAAGCCGCCGTTCTTCTGCAAGTTTTCAGCAAGGTTCTGTTGCTGGAACGTGACCAGTGTATAGAAGAAAGTGAACACGACTACCAGAATGAACAGAAGTATCCAGTAGGTCAGCCCGGTTGGCGCCAGGGAGGTCTCGAAGAAGCGAGCAATCTGACCAAAGACCGATGTGCTGGTAGGGCTGGCAATGTAGCTGGCCATGGTGGCGGGCAGCACCATGATGGAAAAGGCGAAGATGAGAGGTATCATGCCCGCGGAGTTTACCCGCAACGGGACATAGGTAGTGCCAGATTGGCGGTACATACGGCCTCCCCTGAATACGCTTCTGCCGTATTGCACTGGGATGCGTCGCTGTGCCTCCGTGAAGTATACGATTAGGTAGACGATTACTACACCTATAGCGATGAGTAGAAACAGGCCGCCAAGGTTGTTTCGCTCTAGGAATCCTTGCCCAACAAGCTGAGGAAACTCGGCCACTATGCCAGCGAATATGATGATGGAAATTCCATTTCCAATGCCCCGCTCAGTGATGAGCTCACCGAGCCAGACCAGGAACACTGCGCCTGCCGTCATGGAAATGACCATGGTAACGGTGGTTAGGTTGAGGCCGGTGGTGAAGTCGGAGCCTGCAAGGCCGCCAAAGCGGTTTATCAGGGCAAGCTGCCCGTATCCCTGGGCAAGCGCTATCGGCACCATCAAGTAGTGAGTGATCTGGTTCATTCTCTGACGGCCGGCCTCACCTTCCTTGGCGAGAGCCTGCAGACGTGGGATGACCGGGGTCATCAACTGCATGACTATGGATGCCGTAATGTAGGGGTAGACGCCCAGCGCCATTATGCTGAGGTTGCGCAGACCGCCGCCACTGAACAGGTCTATAAAGCCAAACAATGCGTTGCTCTCAAAGGCGCTGTTCAAGGCGTTGCGGTCTATGTTTATGACCGGGACGTGAGCCAGGAAGCGGAACACCACCAGCATTACCAACACAAAGAGAATACGGTTCCGCAAGTCTGGCACACGGACGGCATCTATCATCGCCTGGAGAAGAGCCGGGCGCGATGACTGCTGCTGTCTTACGGATGAAGCACGCGAGGTCATACCACCTCTACCGAACCGCCCGCTGCTTCTATTGCAGCCCGAGCTGATTTGCTGAACTTATGGGCAGTCACGTTGAGCGGTTCCTGCAAAGCGCCCCTGCCCAGTATCTTGACCGGTTTCTTACTACTTTTTACTATGCCCAACTCCTTGAGCGTCGTGGGGTTCACGACGGCATTCGAAGGGAGTGAATTGAGGCGCTCCAAGTTCACTTCCTGGTACTCCACCCGGAATATATTGGTGAATCCCCGCAGCATGGGCAAGGACTTCATTAAAGGCAGGGTGCCTCCGGAAAATCCACGGCGCAGCTTGCCGCCGCTCCGCGACTTTTGTCCCTTCATGCCGCGCCCGGAGTAGTTTCCGCGGCCGCTGCCGTCGCCGCGGCCCACACGCCGGTAGCGTGTGCGAGATCCCTTGGCGGATTTCAATTGGTGCTGTTTCATGATTTATCCGTCATCCCTGGACTGTTCAACTGTAACCAGATGCCGCACCTTGTGCAGCATGCCGCGTATGGAAGGCGTATCGGCATGTTCCACCGTGTGGTGCAACCTGTGTAATCCCAGCGCTTTGATCACCCTTCGCTGAGTACGAGGATAGCCTATTGTGCTCTTGGTCCATGTTATAAGCAGTTTGCTCATATTCTACGCTCGGCCTGGATATCCGCTCTCTGTTGTCGGTAGTACAGGGGAACCCTCTTCTTCAACCTCAACCGGCATAGGGGAAACGGCCTGTTCTTGTTCAGATTCCTCTGGGACTTCTTCCTGTTCGGGCGCAAACATTGCCAGCTGCCTCAATGCCTCTATGGTAGCTCTCACTACATTGATAGGGTTCTGGCTACGCAGGGACTTGGCCACAACGTCTTTGGCTCCAACCATATCCAGCACGGCGCGCATGGAGGGCCCGGAAATGATGCCCGTCCCGGGAGGTGCAGGTTTTAGCATCACCTGGGCGGCTCCGTACTTGGCCTTGACCTGAAATGGTACGGTGGTGCCCTTCAGAGGCACGGTTATCAACGTCTTTTGCGCAATGGTAGCGCCTTTCCTCACTGCGTCAGGTATGGCGATAGCTTTGCCCAAGCCTGAACCGACCCTGCCATGGCCGTCACCGACCACCACAAGGGCGCTGAAGGTGAGGTGTCGTCCGCCCTTGACGACTTTGGCGACACGGCGAATGTTGACAACGCGCTCGGTAAGGGTCACTTCCTCCCTGTCCAGGTTATCTATAACTCTATTCATCTGGTTGACCATTAGAATTCAAGACCTCCCTCACGGGCAGCATCGGCCAGTGCCTTGACCCTACCGTGGTATTTATAGCCCCCTCTGTCAAAGATAACCCTGGTAACACCTACCTTGCTTGCCGCCTCAGCAATCTGTTTGCCCACGGCGGATGCGGCCTGCGTCTTCACCATACCCGCTCCGTTCTGTTCCAGAGACAGGCTGGAGGCGGCAACGATCGTGCGGCCCGTTGAGTCGTCGATGACCTGAGCGTATACCTGGCGCAGGCTGCGGAACACGCTCAACCTGGGCCGCTCGGCAGTCCCCGCCACTTTCTTGCGTACGCGGATATGCCTGGAGCGTCTGCTGTGGGTCCTGTTCTGTTTTCGAGCCATGTTTACCTAGCCCTCGCCGCACTCTTGCCCGGTTTGAGACGGATGCGCTCGTTAAGATACCTTATCCCCTTGCCGGTATAGGCGTTGGGGCGGCGTATCCTCTTGATACGAGCGGCCATCTCTCCCACCAGCTGTTTGTCTATGCCGTTCACGTGAATGCGGTTGTTACCCTGCACTTCAAGGTCTACGCCCTCCATGGGCTGCACTTCCACGGGATGGGAGTAGCCGACTTGGACTATCACGTTGGGGCCGGATTGCTGGGCTCTATATCCCACTCCAACTATGTCCAGAGTCTTTTGGAATCCCTGGGAGACGCCTGTGACCATGTTGGCTATCAATGTACGCGTCAATCCATGCAGGGAGCGATGCTCCCTAGCTTCGGATTCCCTGGTCACTAGGACCTGAGAGTCGTTCACTGCCACGTTGATGCCTCCTCTGATCTGTTGCGCCAGGGAGCCCCTGGGCCCCTCTACGCTGACCAGGCCGGCCTCTACCTTGACATTGACCCCCGGCGGTATCTCTATTGGCTGTCTGCCTATTCTGGACATGTTCCTACCAAACGTAACAAAGTATTTCTCCGCCTATTCCCCGTCGCCAAGCGTCCTGTCCGCTAAGCAATCCCTTGGACGTGGAAATGACCGACAGGCCGCGACCTCCATAGAAGCGCGGAAGCTGCTTCTTGTCGACGTACACTCGCAAGCCCGGCTTGCTGATGCGCCTGAGGCCCTTTATGACGGACTGGTTGTCCTCGTCATAGAGGAGCCTGATGCGCAGCACCTCCCCGGCCTCTTCATGGAACTGGTGATAGTCACTGATGAAACCTTCCTTCTTCAAAAGCTCTAGGATAGCCCTCTTCAGCTTTGAAGGCGGGGTGGACACCCAATCCCGGTGCACGGCAATGCCGTTGCGTATCCTTGTTAGCATGTCCCCAATGGGATCTGTTTGAGTCACAGTAGCACCTACCAACTAGCCTTTCTGATGCCGGGAAGCTCGCCGCGCAAAGCGAGTGTTCTGAAACAGATGCGGCACAGTCCAAAGTAGCGAATATACGCCCTGGGCCTCCCGCAGAGGTAGCAACGGTTATGATATTGTACTTTGAACTTTGGCGGCTTCCGCCATTTGGCTACTTTTGCTTCTTTGGCCATTCTTACCTCAGTCGAGCCGCTCCCTGGCAAACGGTACTCCGAACATTTCCAGGAGGCGGAATGCTTCTTCATCCTTCTGAGCGGTGGTGACAAAGGTCACCTGGAAGCTGCGGATGCGGTCTATACGGTTGTAGTCTATCTCTGGGAAGATGATCTGTTCCCTGATGCCCAACGAGTAGTTTCCTCGCCCGTCAAAGCTGGTCCTGGGCACACCGCGGAAATCTCGTATGCGGGGAAGCGCGGCATTGATGAGCCTTTCCATGAACTCATACATGCGGCGTCCTCTCAGAGTTACCATGACCCCAATCTGCATGCCGTCTCTGATCTTGAAGCCCGCTATGGACTTCCTGGCCCTGGTGACCACCGGCTTCTGCCCGGAGATGGCGGTCAGCATCTGGGATACGGAGTCAATGGCATTGGAGTTGGTCAGCGCCTCTCCCAAACCAACGTTCATCACGACTTTCTCCATGCGCGGGGCCTGTAGAGGGACCTTGTAGCCAAATTCGCTGATGAGCTGAGGCACAAACTCCTGCCGGTACTTGAGGAGCAGAGTTGGCGCGTGGTTGGCAGCAGGTTGAGAGCCGTTTTCTTGAGTGCTCTGCGGCTTGGCCTGGCGCCCACGCTGGGGAGAGGCCGGCTTCTTCCGGCTCCGGGTGGACTCTGATTTCGGTTGCTTTTGTGCTTCTTCCATAACGTCTCTATCTATCGATCATTTCTTTGCATAAACGGCACACCCGTACTTTACGACCATCGTCAAGGTACGTGCGCCCGACGCGGACCGCTTTGTTGCAGGTTGGACAAACCAGCATAACCTTGGAAGCATGAAGAGAGGCTTCCATCTGGATTATTCCAGCCTGCCGCAGAGTGGAGGTAGGGCGCTGGTGCTTTCTAACCATATTGACGCCTTCCACTGTGACGCGATTCTTGGCGGGCAGGACGGACTGAACCGTGCCCCTCTTTCCAGCGTCCTTGCCGGAAATGACCTCCACCGTATCGTTCCTTCTAATGTTCACTAGAGCACCTCCGGCGCCAGGGAAACTATCCGCATGTACTCTTTGTCCCGCAGCTCCCTAGCCACCGGGCCGAAGATGCGAGTCCCCCTGGGCAAGAGCTGATCCGTGAGAACCACGGCTGCATTATCATCAAAACGGATATGCGAGCCGTCGGGACGCCGGTAGGCATGAGACGTCCTAACCACCACCGCTTTGACCACGTCTCCGGATTTCACCGGGGCGTTGGGCGTGGCCTCTTTCACGGCGGCGACGATAACGTCACCCACGCGAGCGTAGCGCTTGCCGGTTCCCCCTGGGATATTGATGCACATGATCACCCTGGCACCTGAGTTATCGGCTACTGTAAGTCTGGAGTACGTCTGTATCACGGTCCTTCCTTGCCTTCTCTCTCTTCAAGTGTCCGTTCAGTCTCCTCTTCCGCAGAGACCTCAGCCTCAGGCTCTTGCCCGGTGGATGGAGCATCCTGGGACGGCGCTTCATCTGCGGAGGTCTCCACGGCTTCAGCAACGTCTCCCTCAGTTGCCTCTTCTGCGGGGGGCCCCAATTCAGGGCCAGACTCCTCAGTCGCTTCCGACTCAGGCTCCTCAGCCGTTTTCGGTTCAGGTTCTTCAGCCGCCTCTGGTTCAGACTCCTCAGCCGCTTCCGGTTCAGGCTCTTCAGCCGCTTCCGGTTCAGGCTCTTCAGCCGCTTCCGGTTCGGCTATAACTACCTCTTCAGCTTGAGGGACGTCGGCCACAGCCACAACAGCCTCCGGCTGGACGATCTCTTCCTCTATTGTCGCGCCTATCTCCTGCGGCGCTATCTCCGGAACCTCGTGCCGTTCCAGTATCTCGGCTATGCGCCACCGCTTGAGGCGGGACAACGGCTTGGTCTCCACTATTAGCACCCGGTCGCCTATGCGGGCGTCGTTCTGCTCATCGTGTGCGTGGAACTTGGAGATGCGACGTATGCTCTTCCGATATACGGGATGCCGCTGTCGCCACTGGACGGCTACCACCACGGTCTTGTCCATCTTATCGCTGATCACTTGGCCAATGCGTCTTTTGCGGTTTGCAACGCTCATTTTGCCTGCTCCAACAGTTGACGTTCCCGCAGCACGGTTTTGATTCTAGCTATCTTGTTGCGCACCTTCTTTTGTTGCGAAGTATCGCTCAACTGCCGCGTCGATAGCCGGAATCGCACACTCAGCGCCTCTTTGTAAGTCTCTTGCAACTCTTTCTCCAAGTCTTCCTGGGACAAAGCCCTTACTTCGTAGATACGCACGGTTACTCTCCCGCTCCGGCGGCGACGTGAGCGTCTTGCCGGGCAATGATGCGGACGTCTATGGGCATCTTGTGAGAAGCCAGGCGCAGAGCCTCTTTTGCCGTATCCTCCGGTACACCGGAGATTTCGTAGAGGATTCTGCCCGGCTTGACTACGACAACCCACTGGTCAACGGGGCCCTTGCCCGATCCCTGCCGGGTTTCCGCAGGTTTCTTGGTAATGGGCTTGTCCGGAAAGACCCGGATCCAGATGTTACCGCCTCTGCGCACATGACGCGTAATGGCTCGGCGGCCCGCCTCTATCTGGCGCGCCGTTATCCAGGCCGGCTCCATTGCTTTCATGGCAAAATCGCCAAAGAGAACCTGATTACCGGCATGAGCTGCCCCACGCATGCGCCCGCGGTGCGTCTTGCGGAACTTAACTCTCTTCGGCTGCAACATCCTGCGCCTCCGTATCCTTCACTGAATCATCCTGAACATCGCTGGCAGATGCAATCCTCCTGCTGCCAGAGGCCAGCGCCTCATCAACGCCATCTCTCTCTGAATCGGTATCTCCGGCCTGCAGAGTCACCTCTATTGTGCCCAGCTCCTCTACCTCTTCCTGCTGCTGCGCCAGGATGTCACCCTTGTACAACCAGACCTTGATGCCTATCCTGCCCATGGTTGTGGCAGCTTCGGCCAACCCGTAATCTATATCGGCGCGCAGCGTGTGCAGGGGGACGCGTCCCTCCATGGCTTTCTCTTTCCGAGCTATCTCGTTGCCTCCCAACCGGCCAGAGGAGACAATCTTGATACCTTGAGCGCCAGCCTGCATGGCCCTGGATAAAGCCTGTCGCATGGCGCGGCGGAAAGCCACCCTGCGCTCAAGCTGGTCGGCGATGTTCCTAGCCACCAGATAGGCGTTCAACTCCGGCTGACGGATCTCTTGAACGTTGACCCTGGCGCGTTTGCCGGTGATCCTCTCTATGTCTCTCCGCAGCTCTTCTATGCGCTGGCCGCCGCGCCCGATAACGATGCCGGGACGCGAGGTGTGCATGGTAATCACCAAGTCATTGCTGGGGCGCTCTATGTTTACCAGAGCTATACCGGCGTCCACGTATGTCTTGTTGATGTGCTTTCTGATCTTCAGGTCCTCCTGAAGGAGGTCCCTGTAGGTCTCGCTCTTGGCAGCAAACCACTTGGCGTCCCAGTCCTTGATGATGCCAAGTCGAAAGCCTATGGGATGGGTCTTCTGGCCCAATTAAACCTCCTCATCCACCACAACGGTGATATGGCTGGAGCGCTTGCTTATGCGCCCGGCACGTCCCCGCGCCGAAGCCCTGAAACGCTTCAGGGACGGGGCTTGGTTGGCGTAAACCTGCACCACTCTCAACTCATCGGGCTCAAGCAGTAGATTGTTCTCGGCATTGGCTGCCGCCGACTTCAACACTTTGGCCACCTCTCTTGCAGCAGGTGTCGGCTGATGATGCAATACGGTAAGTGCTTCATCAACCCTTCTGCCGCGAACCAGGGCCGTCACCCACTTCAGCTTCTTGGCGGATATGCTGATATTCTTGGCTGTGGCTTGTGCAGGCATGATTACCTCACCGAACTGGTGCGCTCAGACTTAGAGGAATGACCCCGGAACGTCCGGGTGGGTGCAAACTCTCCCAGGCGGTGCCCCACCATGTTCTCAGTGACGAAGATGGGCACGTGGCGGCGGCCGTCATGGACGGCAATGGTCAATCCCAACATATCCGGCATGATCATGGAGGCGCGCGACCAGGTGCGTATTACCGTGCGAGAACCGCTTCTCTGCACCGCCGATACTTTCTTTGCCAGCTTTGGGTGCACGTAAGGCCCCTTTTTTATCGAGCGTGACATAACTTAGCTACGCTACCTCCTATTGCCTCTCCTGCGGACTATCATATTATCGGTACGCCTGTTACGGCGTGTCTTGTAGCCCAGTGCGGGCTTACCCCAAGGCGTCTTGGGCCCGGGCATGCCTATGGATGAGCGGCCTTCGCCGCCTCCGTGGGGATGGTCTCTGGGAGTCATGGCGGAGCCCCGCACCGAGGGGCGTCTGCCAAGGTGTCTCTTCTTGCCGGCCTTGCCCAGCTTCACGTTCTTGTTGTCCGAATTTCCCACCTCACCCACCGTAGCCATGGACCGGCTGAGTATGCGTCTAACCTCGCCCGATGGCAGCCTGATGAGCGTGTAGTTGGTCTCCTTGGCCAGCACCTGCGCCGACAGCCCAGCGCTGCGCACTATCTTGCCGCCCATGCCGGGTTGCATCTCTATGTTATGCACCTGAGTACCTGTGGGTATATGGCTCAGGGGAAGAGCGTTGCCAACCTTGATCTCGGCGTCGGGGCCGGCTTCAACGCGATCACCCACCTTCAACTTCTCGGGATGAAGTATGTAGCGCTTCTCCCCGTCCGCGTAGTGGATGAGGGCAATCCTTGCCGAGCGGTTGGGGTCGTACTCAATGGTCGCCACTTTGCCGGGCACTCCCAGCTTGTCCCGCTTGAAGTCTACGATGCGATAAGACCTTTTGGCGCCGCCGCCACGACGGCGCACCGTGATCTTTCCCCTGGAATTCCTTCCTCCGGAACGCTTCAGCGGGGCAACGAGCGACTTTTCAGGGCGGGAACCGGTCAACTCTTCGAAAGTGGTGGAAACCGCCCCGCGCCGGGAGGGAGTTGTGGGTCTATATGTCTTCAACGGCATATTCTACGCTCCCTCGAATATCTCGATCCTATCGCCGGGTTTAAGGGTCACAATCGCTTTCTTGCGGTCTCGCGTTTGCGTCCAGCGGGGGCCAAAGCGCTTCCTCTTGCCCCTGTTCTTCACAATGTTCACCTGGAGCACGTCCACGTTGTAGGCCCGCTTCACCGCCTCTTTTACCATTATCTTATTGGCTCTGGGCGTAATCTCGAACACGTACTTGTTACGCTCCTGGAGCACGGTGCTTTTCTCAGTGACTATGGGACGCAGCAGGATGTTGAGCTGTTCCATGGCTACGCCTCCTTACGCCTTTCTTCTTCAGGTTCCACCGCCGCTTCAGTTTCCACTTCCACCGTTGCTTCAGTTTCTACTTCCACCGCTGCTTCCGGTTCCAGTGCCTCTGTTGCTTCCTGGTCCGCACTTGCCTTGGTTCGACGGCTCCTGCCGCCACGAGCAGTGGTGGACGAAGCACGCCGACGCGTCCTAGCCTTTGGCTCCATCTCCACTTCAGCGGAGGTTACGCCGCCCGCCCACAGCTCTTCCGCCCGGTGGACGGCGTCTACTGTCATGATGAGGCGGTCATGCCTCAGCAAATCCAAGACATTGATATTGGAGGCTGGAAGCGTTTTTACTTCCTTGATGTTACGGGCAGAGAGGATTACATTGCTGCTGGGTTGATTAGTGACTATCAGGGTGCTTGAAGCTGCGTCCAGCGCCTTCAGTACATTCACCATCTCCTTGGTACGGGAAGTGGGTAGTTCCATGTTCTGAAGAAGAGTCAGCCTGTTTTCCCTGGCCTTGTCCGAGAGCAGGCAACGAATAGCGAGCCTGCGCATCTTCTTGGGCATGCTCTGGCGAAAACTCCGAGGGCTGGGGCCGAACACAATGCCTCCTCCTGCGTATTGGGGAGAACGTATGCTGCCCTGCCTGGCGCGTCCGCTATGCTTCTGAGGCCTGGGCTTGGCCCCACCACCCGATACCTGGGCCCGCGTCTTGGTGGAGGACGTGCCCTGCCTGGCATTGGCAAGCTGGCGCACCATGGCTTGGTGCACCACCGACTGGTTGGCTGGAACAGCAAACAAACTATCGCTGACTTCCAGCGTTCCAACCTGGATACCCGCTATGTCCATTACGGGAAGCTTCACTGTCCCTTCCCTTCCTTTTCTTCGCCTGGCTCCGGCGCCTCCTCCACTTCATCCGATGGCCCTTCTTCAGTCTGATCCGCCACTTCTTCTGCTGTCTCTGGACTCGATTCAGAGGCCTCTTCTTGGGTAGATGCCTGGGGCGCCTCCGCTTCCTGCTGCTCGTCGGCGGACTCTTGCTCCTCGGCAGTAGTGTCTGTCACGGCTTCCGCCTGCTCACTGGCTTCTACAATGGCATCTGGCTCTTCCGGAAGATCCAGCTTTTCAACGGGCCTGCTCCAGATGGGGTCCTGCTTAAGCCGTTGGACGCCTTCAGTGGTGTGTTGAATGAGCACGAGTTGCCGGTTGGCGCCTGGCACGCTTCCTTTGATGAGCAGAAGATTGCGTTCGACATCCACCTGGACCACCTCCACGTTCCGAGCGGTGACGCGGACGGCGCCCATGTGTCCGGCCATGCGTTTGCCCTTGAGCACTCGGCCTGGCGTGGTGCCTGCGCCAATGGAGCCCGGAGCGCGATGCCTGTCGGACTGTCCGTGAGTCTTGGGCCCGCCGCTGAAGCCATGCCGTTTGATGCCTCCGGCAAAGCCGCGGCCCTTGGTGGTGCCGGTCACGTTTATGACGTCGCCGGGCTGGAATATAGAGACGTCCACGGTTTGACCTACCTGAACGTAGCTCAGGTCCGCGGGCGGTAGCTCCCTTAGATAGCGGAAGCTCCCTATCCCTCTCAGGTGTCCCTCTTCGGCCTTGTTCAGCCGGCGCTTTTCTCCGAAGCTGAGCTGCACCGCTTCATAGCCGTCTTTGGCCATGGTCTTGACCTGGGTCACCATGCAGGGGCCAGCCTCCAATACCGTCACCGCCTGGGCCGTGCCGTCTTCTCGGAAGATCTGGGTCATGCCTAATTTTTCGCCTAGTAAACCTATTGGCATCTTCTATTCCAACTACAACTTTATCGATATATCGACACCCGCGGGCATATTCAGCCTCGTCAGCGCGTCGATGGTCCGGGACGTGGGGCTCAGAATATCAATGAGCCGCTTGTGCGTACGCAGCTCAAAGTGCTCACGGGAGTTCTTGTCGACGTGCGGTGAGCGTATGACGCAGAACCGCTTGATGGACGTAGGCAACGGTATGGGCCCAGCCACCTGCGCTCCCGCCCTCTCAGCCGTTTCGACAATGTGCTCCGCCGACTGGTCAAGAAGTCGGTGGTCGAACGCCTTCAAGACTATTCTTATGCGCTGCCTATGCTGTGTTGGGGCTGAGGTTGTCATATTCTTCCTGCTTTGCCGGACCGCGCTACTCGCGGACTACCTCCTGTACGATGTTATCAGGCACGCGCTGATAGTGGTCGAACTCCATAGTGTAGCTGGCTCGACCCTGGGTGATGGAACGCAAGTCCGTGGCGTAGCCGAACATCTCCGCCAGTGGAGTGTAGGCCGATACCATCTGGGTGTCTCCCTGGCCTTCCATGTTGTTTATCTGAGAGCGGCGACTGCTTAGATCGGAGAGTATCTCACCTAGGAAATCGCCCGGTGTGATCACTTCCACCGACATGACCGGCTCAAGCAGGGCCGAACCGGCGCGTCGCAAAGCCTCACGCATGCCCATGCCGCCAGCGACTCTAAACGCCATCTCGGATGAATCGACTTCGTGGTAGGAGCCGTCGACCAGCGTGGCTTTGACGTCTATCACGGGGAAGCCGCCAACGATACCGTTCTCCAGGGTGTCTCTGATTCCTTGCCGAACGGCGGGGATGTACTCCCTGGGTATTGTGCCGCCTACTATCTTATCTTCGAAGACGAAGCCGGTGCCTCGCTCCAGCGGCTCTACTTCCAGCCAGACGTGACCATACTGACCGCGGCCCCCGGTCTGGCGCACGAAGCGGCCCTCAGCCCGTACGGCGGATGTAATGGCCTCGCGATAGGAGACCCTGGGTTTACCTATGTTGGCCTGAACGCTGAATTCACGTTTCAGCCGCTCCACCAATACCTCCAGGTGCAGCTCGCCCATCCCGGAGATGACCGTCTGTCCGGTTTCCTGATCAAACCTCATGATGAATGTAGGGTCTTCTTCAGCCAGCTTGACCAGGGCGTCAGTAAGCCTGTCCTGGTCTGCCTTGCTTCTCGGCTCTATGGCCATCGTGATAACTGGCTGGGGGAAACGGATGGCTTCCAGCAGTACCTGTGAGTTCTCTGCGGCAAGGGTATCGCCGGTAAAGGTGTTCTTGAGGCCAACCGTAGCGGCTATGTCACCGGCTTGGAGTTCGCTAACCTCTTCTCTGCGGTCAGCGAACATTTTGAGAATGCGACCCATCCGTTCACGCTGGCCTTTGGTGACGTTGTAAACGGTGGAGCCGCTGGCCACTTTGCCGGAGTATACCCGCAGATACACCAAACGACCCGTGTAAGGGTCTGTAACTACTTTGAAAGCCAGCGCGGAGAACGGTTCATCCGTACTAGGCTCTCTAAGCGTCTCTTCCCCCGTCTTGGGATGAACGCCCGTTACGGGGGGAACATCCAACGGAGAGGGGAGGTAGTCGACTATTGCGTCCAGCAGAGGCTGAATGCCCTTGTTGCGCAGCGCCGTGCCGCACAAGACGGGCACAATGTGGTTCTGTATTGTGGAACGCCGCAGAGCGGAGCGCAGCTCGCTGGCAGATATCTCTTCTCCCTCCAGGTACTTGATGAGAAGGGCTTCATCCGTCTCAGCCACTTTCTCCATCAGGGCATCTCTATAGTTGAGGTACTCTTCTCGAAACTGCTCCGGGATGGGAGCCTCCTCAGCCAGGATGCTCCCCTCGGAATAGATAAGCGCCTTTTCTTCCAGAATATCCACCACGCCCTGAAACTCAGAGTTGCTGCCAATAGGCATCTGTATGGGTACGGGGTTGGCCTTCAGGCGGTGTCGTATCATATCGATGGCTCTTTGAAAGTTGGCGCCTACGCGGTCCATCTTGTTGATGAAGCAGATACGGGGCACGCGATATCTATCGGCCTGGCGCCATACCGTCTCTGACTGAGGCTGCACGCCTGCCACGGCATCGAAGACGACCACTCCGCCATCGAGGACGCGGAGACTGCGCTCCACCTCCGCGGTGAAGTCGACGTGGCCGGGTGTATCTATGACGTTGATGCGGTGCTCTTTCCAAGAGGTGGTGGCAGCAGCGGCCGTGATGGTAATGCCTCGTTCACGCTCCTGGTCCATCCAGTCCATTACCGCAGTGCCTTCGTCCACGCTTCCCAGCTTGTGGGTCAGCCCGGAAAGGAACAACACCCGCTCAGTGACGGTGGTCTTGCCAGCGTCAATATGCGCAATAAACCCTATGTTCCGAATCTCATCCATGGATAGCTGACTCCGAGATCCACAAACCCGTGTAGGGGGATTAAATATACGCGGCTGCACTACCAGCGATAGTGGACAAAGGCCCGGTTGGCCTCAGCCATACGATGTAAGTCCTCCCGCCGCTTCACTGCCGCTCCCTCACCTCGGGAGGCTTCCAGGAGCTCTCTATACAATCTTTCAGACATCGGCAACCCGCTGCGAGAGCGCGCCGATGTGATGAGCCAGCGCATGGCTAGCGCTTGACGCCGGTCCGCCCTAACCTCTACAGGAACCTGGTAGGTGGCTCCGCCGACGCGGCGTGGTTTTACTTCCAGGGCCGGTGTGGCATTGCGCATGGCCTGCTGGAAAACCTCAAGCCCGGGCCGGTGCGCTTCTTCTTCCAATCTGGACAGAGCAGAGTAAACAATCCTTTGGGCAACGCTCTTCTTGCCACCAATCATTACGCGGTTGATGAATCGGGCAAGCTCTTCGCTCCCATACCTGGGATCGGGCATAACCTGCCTGCGCTCTGCTCGCCTTCTTCTGGACATAATGACCGCCTGAGTTGCTAGCCCTTCTTAGATCCGTATTTACTGCGGCCTTGCTTGCGGTCCGATACGCCGGTAGAGTCCAGAGCACCGCGAACTATGTGGTAGCGCACTCCGGGGACGTCTCTGACCCTGCCTCCACGAACCAAGACCACCGAGTGCTCTTGTAGAGTGTGGCCTTCGCCGGGAATATAGGCCGTGACCTCTATTCCGTTGGTGAGACGCACCCGCGCCACCTTGCGCAACGCGGAGTTTGGCTTCTTGGGAGTTACGGTTTTCACCTGAACGCAAACGCCTCTACGCTGGGGACAACCTGGACCTCTCACGGTACGGTTGCGCAACGAGTTTTGCACGAACCTTAGCGCAGGCGCTTTGGTGCGCTTGTGCAGATTCTTACGACCCTTGCGTATCAGTTGGTTTACGGTAGGCATGTGCCTCTCAGCCCCAAGCATAGATAGTCAAGCCATCACAGATGGCAACAATCGTCTATTCTATCTTGTACGGCTAGCCCTGTCAACCGTCAGCGACTAGGCTAGGTTAGGCATCTCCTAGCTCTCAACAATGTCCCAATGGCCTCAACCTGGGTATCCAGAACGGCACGCGCCTTGTAGGGTCAGTAGTACTCTCCGAACCCAGCCCAATCCGGCGCTCGAGGCCTGTCCCCTCTAATTTGGGAGGTAAACCGTGTTAATAGTAAAGAAGACTAGCATCCACACAAACAGTGGTCACGGCCCAAAGAACGGCAGTGCCTGATCCATTATGCAGGGAAATCAACCCTATAGGGTTACAAAATATCATGAGGATATTAGCTCATAAGTTACGTTAAAGTTACATGTATATGGTATAATCAAGCTGAGTGGGGCAGGCGACCCGACACGATCTCGTGGGGTCGAGCAGCCGCCGAGCCCGCCCCACTCAGAGTTTTATGCTCTAGTAAGACGAGAGTATCTGGACGCATCTCTGACCTTGCGTGGCACCTTCAACGGGACAATTGACGCATCCGCAACTCCTCCCTCGTGCAGGTTACACGTCGAAAACGTGAACATAGCGAAAGAGAACCAAGGGAGATTCGGAGATTAGTGGTGGGCGGTACTGGAGTCGAACCAGTGACCTCCGCGATGTCAACGCGACGCTCTAACCAGCTGAGCTAACCGCCCCGGCCTTTAGCCTCGCAGTATAGTATTGCGATGCCTGCTTGGCAATGACCATGTCGCCGCTACTACCGTTCGCAATGGGCGCTCTCACCACAATACCGTCACGTTCTCACCGAGCCGGCTGCGAAAGTAAGCGTCAACACGCTCCACGTACTCGTCCGGGGCGTCTATAACAGCGTCAGCATGCTCGGAGCCGTGGACCAGCCAAAGCTCGCTCCCCACCGATGCGGCGGTGTGTATTCGAACGCTCTGCTCCGCAGGGACGCGGCTGTCCTCGCCGCCGTGAATCACCAGGATTGGATAGCCAAGAGTCCCGGCCGCTTTCTCCGGCACCACCGCGCCCACGTCTATGCCATACAGAACTCGGGATACAACTTTCATGCCCGGAATGAACACAGGTACGATCCACTGGGGAAAGACCGTGGCACGAGCCGTCTCCTGGGCAATCAGATCATGCACGTCAGCGAAAGAGCTATCCGCTACCACAGCCCTGAGCGCGGGCTCCTCGGCGGCGGCCAACAGAGCTGTAGCCCCACCCAAAGACCAGCCCACCAAGCCCACCTTCCCTGGGGACGCGCCTCTATGAACCAGGAAGTCGTATGCGCCCAGAACATCCCATCTCTCGAAGTATCCGGCGGACAACCGGTCGCCGTCCGACTCCCCGTGGCCTCTGATGTCAAACAACAGCACGTTGAAGCCACGGTCAAACAGTCTTCTAGCCAGTTTCAAAGAGTTGTCTCCAGCGCGGTTACTGTTCAGACCATGCACCAGTATTACCGTCAATTCGTCTCTGGGATCTTCAAGCCTCTCCTGCTCAATGAGCCAGCCTCTCAAGACAATGTTATTCCACTCGTCGCCTCGCGGAGAGAACGCCACGTTCTCATAGGGCAGTCCGTATTCAGTGGGATGTTCTTCCAATGGGCTTCTGTCAAGCTTGGTCACACCGGATGCCATGGAATAGGAGACGTAACCGTAGAAACCTACCAGCAGCAACAGCAATATGGGCAGTCCCCAGCGTAGGGCTCGGGAGCGCGTCAAACGCTTGCCTTGCCGTTGCCTCCCAGCATCTCTGCTCTTCTTCAAAGGTCTGCGGCCTCTTGCCATAACCTCCCTCGTGGATGTGCCTTCAATAGATTGCAAGAACCCAAGCGGGGGCTCTAAGGAAGTCCTCAGCGGCAGGCAGAAGTCTCTCTATCCTCAAAACAGCCCGTCTAAGGCGCGGTCCAGGTTGAAGGCTGAACTAATGAGGGCTAGATGCGTAAACGCTTGAGGAAAGTTGCCCAGGCTCTCGCCGCTGTGGCCGGTCTCCTCGGCGTAGAGTCCCAAGTGGTTGGCGTACCCAAGCATCTTCTCAAACATGAGCTGGGCCTGTTCCAAGCGCGCCTGGTCAGAGCGGCCGGCCCGGGTGAGGGCCTCCACCAGCCAGAAGGTGCATATATTGAAGGTACCCTCCTGGCCGCTGAGGCCGTCTGGCGACACATTCACGTTATAGCGGTATACAAGGCTGTTGGAAACCAGTCCGCCCTTCTCAGGCGAACGGTTGATGGCATCCAGGGTCTGAAGCATTCGGGGATCCGTGGGCGCCATGAAGAATACCAAGGGCATCGTCAGGTTTGAGGCATCTAGATGCTCGCCTTCGTATGTCTGGACAAAGGCGCCGCGGCGGCTGTTCCATCCTCGCTGCATGATCTCTTCATAGATGCTGTCTCTGGTCTTGTACCATCTTTCCCGATCCGCCGGAAAAGCACGGGCATCGGCGATGCGCAGGGCGCGGTCTATGGCAACCCAGCACATAAGCTTGGAGTAGACGTAGTGGTCCTGCACGTTGCGCATCTCCCAAATTCCCTCGTCGGGCCGCTGCCAGTTGTCGCAAACCCAGTTAACCAGCCTCCGCAGGTGCACCCAGAAATCTCTGGAAATGGGATGGCCGTACCTGTTGTAGAGGTAAACAGCGTCCATCAACTCACCGTAGATGTCCAGTTGCAGTTGAGAGTAGGCACCGTTGCCAATACGCACCGGCCGAGAGCCGCGATGTCCCTCTAGGTGCTCTAAGATCTCCTCCGTCAGGAGGTGGCGACCATCTATGCCGTACATAATCTGCAGCGAACCATCCGGGTTGAGTTCGCCGGCTCTGGCCTCTATCCAGTTCATAAACTGGGTTGCCTCATCGGTGAAACCTATGCGCAGCAGGGCGTAGAGAGTGAAGGCGGCATCTCTAATCCACGTGTAGCGATAGTCCCAGTTGCGTTCGCCCCCCAACTCTTCAGGCAAGCTGGTCGTTGGCGCGGCAACAATGGCGCCCGTGGGCTTATACGTGAGGAGCTTCAAAACCAAGGCTGAGCGCTCCACTATCTCTCGCCAACGGCCCCTATAGGTGGAAGTTGCGAGCCAGGAACGCCAGTAGTTGACGGTCTCTTCAAAAATCCGCTGGCTTTCCGTATCGGAGAAGGGCGGCAGATAATCGCCGCACTCGCCGCACATCTCACCAATGGCGAAGGCTACGGTCTGTCCCTCGTGCAAGGTAAACTCCGCTACCATGCCCTCTCCATGGGGACCAGGACTACGGTGCAACGGCACAGAAGTGGAAAGTTGCAATATGATGTCGGATGAGTAGAAATAAGCCCCTGAATCCGCGAGTTCCACCACCTTGTGGGTGTCCCGGCCGTAGTTGAAGGCGGGGAAACACTCTATGCGAAAGCGCATTACGCCGCGCACTACGCTGACTCGGCGCACCAGTTCATTGTGCTGGTGCTTGTACTGTTCCTCATCGGCCTCCACTGGCATGAAGTCTGTAACCTCACCAACGCCATCGGAGGACAGGAATCGCGTCACCAGCACGTTGGTCTGGGGCCAGTAGAGCTGCTTATGGGTTACCCCGCTCATTGTGGGCGAAATCTTGAAGTGCCCGCCTTTGGCCTCGTCCAGAATTGCGCCGAATATACTGGGTGAGTCAAAGCTGGGCATGCACAACCAGTCGATCGAACCGTTCATTCCAACTAGGGCAACAGTGTGCATGTTGCCGATGATTCCGTAATTCTCAATCGGTTGATAGGTCATGCCGCATGTCCCGGATTTCTACGAATCAGGCTAGCAGTGCTAGCCGAATCTAATCTACCGCCTCATAGTATCAACTGAGTGGCTCTAATATTAACAGATAGCCGTCTGTTTCGTGAGCACAGGCATAGGCCTTTCAGCCGGTTTGTCAGGGGAAGCTTACTAGAGATGGCAAAAACAGCGTCGCCCGAACTTCAACTCGATACTTACGCCATTACTGAACCTTGTCCCGCAATTCCCTAACCTCTTGAATAAGCCGCTCTAATGCTGCCTCCTCGTTGCGGTTCCTTACCAAGAATGATGCCAAATTAGCCGTCACTGCCCCAAGGAGACCAATTCCTCCCAGCATCAACACAACTCCCGCAATTCTCCCGATGGCAGTCGTTGGCACCATATCGCCATAACCAACTGTAGTGGCGGTGACAATGGCCCACCAGAGAGTGTTAGAAAAATCCGCTAGCGGAGAGCCGCTGCCCCTCTCAACGGTAGTGACTAGAGTGGCTACTATCAATATCATACCGACGGAGTAGACCAGCACGTAGTCAACGTTCATTATCCGTGACAACCCCTGCCAATCCCGCCCAATATAAGCGATGATACGCAGGATGCGGAGGGGTCTGATAAAAGGGATAACTACAATGAGCACGTCCAACCAGTGCTGACGTAAATACTTTATTCGTTTGGGTGCTATGGCTGTCTTGATGGATAGCTCAATAGCGAAGATGCCCCAAATCACAGCATCGAGAATGAATACAACGCGTTCTCCTTTGGGGCCGAGATCCCACAAGAGAGAGGCCACCAGCAGGGGTACCATGGCAAAAGCCAGCAAGAGCAGGGGCAGTTCAGTAATCTGTTCTACACGAAAGAGTAGTGCTTCGCGTCGTTGGGTCTCGGTCATAACAAGCTCCTCAGGGAAAGGTTGTTAAGCGCCCTGTGGCGCCCTTCCCCATTGTACTGTGTGATTTTTACCGTTGCGGAGCGAGCTATGGCCTTGTTCCCGAGTGTCCGTGCACGGCACTCCTCATTTTGATAACCTAGACTGCTACAAAGGGCAGAGGAACAGTAATGCGTGCATCCCAATCGTTAGGCAAAACACTACGGGAAGCCCCTGCGGAGGCTGAGACAGCCAGCCACCGGCTTATGCTGAGGGCAAGCCTCATCTACCAGGTGGCGGCGGGCGTTTACGCCTACCTCCCCATGGCGTACCGCTCTCTGAAGAAACTAGAGCAGATCATCCGTGAAGAGATGGACGCAGCCGGGGCGCAGGAAGTGCACATGCCCACTCTCCAGCCGCTGGAGCTATGGGAAAAGACCGGTCGGGATGCGGCCTTGGGCCAGAATCTGTTCCGACTGCACGATAGGCGGGAGCGGGACCTTGTGCTGGCTCCCACCCATGAAGAGGTCGTTACCAATATTGCCAAAGCCAATGTCAACTCCTACCGGGACTTGCCCCTGAACCTGTACCAGATCCAGACCAAGTTCCGTGACGAGCCGCGTCCCCGCGCAGGGCTCCTGCGCGTCCGTGAATTCGCCATGAAGGACGCTTACTCTTTCGATGCCGACGAGGAAGGACTGGACATCTCTTACAACAAGATGTCCCAGGCCTATCGCAACATATTCAAGCGGAGCGGCCTGCCCATCCTGGTGGCGGAAGCGGATAGCGGCGCCATCGGCGGCAAGGACTCACAGGAGTTCATTCTCCCCGCGGAGGCCGGGGAGGATACGATTCTCCATTGCTCTTGCTGCGGTTATGCCGCCAACGTGGAACGAGCCGGTTTCAAACAGGAACCTCTTCCCCATGAAGAACAGGCCCCCTTGGAAGAGATAGCCACCCCGGGAGCAAAGACCATAGAGGACTTGGCGCAGCTTCTCGCCGTTCCCCAGAGCAAGACGCTGAAAGCCGTTTTCTACATGGCCGACGACCGCTTGGTGTTCGTGGTCATTCGCGGCGACCTTGACGTCAACGAGATCAAGCTGAGCAACATCCTCAAAGCCAACGACCTGCGCATGGCGTCAGACGAAGAGGTGGCGGAAGCAGGAATAGTGGCCGGGTCGGCGTCACCCATAGGCCTGAAAGACGTGACGGTTGTGGCGGATGAATCGGCCAACACCGGCAACAACTTCGTCGTCGGCGCCAACAGGGACGGCTATCATTTCCGCAATGCCAATTTCCCCAGGGACTTTCAGGCGACACTGGTGGCGGACATAGCGCTGGCCAAGGAAGGGTACGGCTGTGCCAGCTGCGACTCCTCCCTGGAAGCCATTCGCGGCATAGAGGTGGGCCACATCTTCAAGCTGGGCACTTTCTACTCCGAACGCCTCGACGCTGGCTACCTAGACGAGCACGGCGACCAGCATCCCATGGTGATGGGGTGCTACGGCATAGGCGTGGGACGTCTGCTGGCCGCCGCCATCGAGCAGAACCACGACGAAAAGGGGATAGTTTTCCCACTGCCCATAGCCCCTTACCAGGTGCATCTGCTTTCTCTCAATCCTGAAAACAGCGAAGTGCATAAGGTATCGGAAGACCTCTACCGGGCCCTGCAAGGAGCCGGCATAGAGGTGCTCTACGATGATCGAGAGGAGTCCGCTGGCGTGAAGTTCAATGACGCCGACCTGCTGGGGCTTCCTCTGCGCTTGGTGGTTTCGCCGCGCAACCTGCGACAAGCCTCCATAGAGCTCAAAGGCAGGCTGGAAGAAAAAGGAACGCTGGTGCCGCTGGCCGGCGCGGTTGAGACGGTTAAAGCAATGCTAAGCCAACCCCGGTGAGTACATCGTCATCTGTATCAGAATCTGAAAGTCGTGTATCATTGCGCTAGGCCAATACGTTTCCGGAGCAACTCATGACAGGGCAAGACATACAACAGGGCAGCAGGGTCAAGGTCACAGACCAGCAATCACTCTTCTACGGCAGAACCGGATTGATCGCGGAACCCGTTGACAAGGAGGACTCCGGCGAGGGTCCCTTCTGGCTGGTGGTATTCGACTGGCCGCTCGGCGGCATCGCGGGACGCGCCGTTCTTGGCCAGCATCATCTGGAACTGGAACAATGGGATGTTTCCGGAGACCCAAGGCTGAAACTGCAAAGTTGACCATGTGAATCAACATTGGATACAATCCATGTACTGAAACCCTGTATCATCCTGAACGGGAGCAAAAGATGGCTACCATAACCAAAGAAGAAGTCTTGGAGAAGCTTAAGGAAGTCTACGACCCTGAGATCCCGGTCAACGTTGTTGACCTTGGACTGATCTACGGAGTAGAGGTCAACGACGGAAACGAAGTGCACGTCCTGATGACGCTCACTGCTCCCGGCTGTGGCATGGGGCCTTACATAGCACAGCAGGCGGAGTGGGCCGTCTCTGAGCTGGACGGCCTGGAGGACGTGACCGTGGAGATGACCTTCGACCCGCCGTGGACGCCCGATATGCTCACCGAAGACGGCAAGGCCCTCCTGGGCATCTAGCCAATGGCCTCAGAGCGCAAATTGCCTGAGATGAGCCACCAAGAGCGGGCTCGTCTTGACTCTATCAAACGTACCTGGCAGCAGCGCCTCCAGATAAGTGACCGTCTGAGCCGGATCAAGGTAAAGCTGGGCGTTTACAGTGGCAAGGGCGGTGTGGGCAAGACAACCGTAGCGGTGAACCTGGCGGTGGCCCTGGCAAACAAAGGTTTCTCCGTTGGACTGCTGGATTCCGACATAGACTGCCCCAACGCGGCAAAGGTCATCGGCGCCACGGAGTCCGCCACCATGGATAACGGCCAGTTCATACCTCCCCGTGCTTACGGCGTAAAGGTCATATCCATGTCCTTTTTCCAAAAGAACGAAGAAGAGGCCATCATCTGGCGCGGCCCAATGATCCACAACGCACTGAACCAGTTGCTGGAGAACACCGACTGGGGTGAACTCGACTACCTGGTGGTCGACCTGCCTCCCGGCACCTCCGACGCTCCGCTCACCATCATGCAGGTGCTACAGTTGGACGGCTTTGTGGTGGTGACCACACCTCAGTCGCTGGCCAAGCTGGACGCCAAGCGGTCTATAAACATGATCAAGAAAATGAACGTGAACGTGTTGGGTGTAGTGGAAAACCTCTCCGGCGGTGTATTCGGCTCAGGCGCCGGAGAAGACCTCGCCACAGAGATGGACCTGGCTTTCCTTGGTAGACATCAACTGTTGGCAGAGTACATGAACAGCAAGAAGCCTACCGTGCTGGAAAGCAAGCTGGTGGCCGACGAATACGACCGCTTGGTGGAGGCCGTTCTACCCAAGCTGCCATCTACCAGCCAAGCCGCAAGCTAATTCCGGCCAGCAGCCCACCACCTTAAGATTACTAACCCTCTACGAATAAGTAGTTGAACTCACTCGCGGCGAACAAAGCCTTCGTCTTCCAGTTGGTCCATGAGTCTCGCCGCTCTGGGGTAGCCTATGCGCAGGCGCCTTTGAAGTAACGAAGTAGAGAGCTGCTGGCTGCTGGCCATCTCTATGGCTTTTTCCAGCATAGCGTCCCTTGATTCGCCCCCCACTGAGCCGTTGCCGTTGCCGCCAGCTTGGGACTCTTCAGGCTCCAGGTTAAACTCGGGTAGCTGGGGTCCGCTCTGCTTCCGCCAGTATTCCATGAATGTCCCAGTTTCCTTGTCTGAAACGAACGCTCCTTGTACTCGCTGCGGTTTGGGAGTATCTCCGGAAAGGAAGAGCATGTCTCCCCTGCCAAGGAGCTTCTCCGCCCCGGCGGCGTCCAGGATAGTTCTAGAGTCTACCTGGGAGACAACGGCAAAGCTGATCCGGCTAGGAATATTGGCCTTTATAAGGCCGGTGACTACGTTCACTGAAGGCCGCTGCGTGGCAACAATGAGGTGTATGCCTGTGGCGCGGCCCAACTGCGCCAGGCGGGTAAGGATCTGCTCCACCTTATGGGAAGACGTCATCATGAGGTCGGCCAACTCATCCACCGCTACAACCAGGTAGGGCATGGGTTCCAGGGCCTGGGGGTGATTGTGATAGCCCTCTATATTACGCACACCCAGCTCCTCCATTCGTCTGTAACGCCTGTTCATCTCCCCAATGACACCATCAAGCGCACTGACCGACTCTTCCGGATCCACCACAACGGGCGCCATAAGGTGCGGAAGCCCGTTGTATGGGGTAAGCTCAACCCGCTTTGGGTCTATGAGAAGCATACGCACCTTCTCCGGAGACTCTTTGCAAGCAAGAGATAGTATCAGGGTATTCATGCAAACGCTCTTGCCGCTGCCTGTGGCGCCTGCAATGAGCAGATGAGGCAATCTCCTCAGGTCGGCGACAATCGGCTCCCCTCCGGAGCCCTGTCCAAGGCCCACGGTGAGTCCTCCTTTTCTATGCAGTGCAAGAAACTCTTTTGACTCCAGGATGTTGCGTAGAGTAACCAGCGCCGGATCGCGGTTGGGCACCTCAATGCCGACCACTGCCTCACCTGGAACGGGGGCCTGTATACGCAGACTGGGCGCGGACAGCGCCAGGGCCATGTCCTTTTCCCGCGCCACAATGGCGTCAACTCTTACACGGGTCTTCTGTTTCCATCCGGGAGTCAGGCCGTACAGCGTGACTGTGGGGCCGGGTTTGATCTGTTCATCCTTTACCTCTACATCTACACCGTGTTCGGCTAGAGCATCTTTTATGCTGGCCGCCACTTTCCTGCGAGTCGCTTCCTCTTTCTTTTCGTCAGCCACCGTGGCAGGGGCATTATCAAGGAATCCGGTGCCCGGAGGCCTCCACTGTGAAACGGTAACAGCCTCTTTGGCGATACGTTTTCCCGCCTCCTCTGCATCCTCTTCATCGATTTCGGAGTACTCTACTATCGAGAACTCTTCCTCGTCATCAAAGTAGCCCTCTTCTCCATCCGGGTCTAGGGCGTCTACCATATCCAGCAAAGGGTCGTCCACGTCTTCTTCTGACTTGGCCGACTTGCCGGGGCCGCGTACAAGCAGCAGAACCCCGGCCCAAATTTTCCGTGGTGCCGCTTTGATAATTCTCCACATCTGTTTCAATGCTGCTACGGCTAGAGCACGTATCTTCCTGCCCGCCATTCTAAGGACGTCCTTTGCCGCTCCGTAGAAACTCCGGGGCCATGCTATGATCGCTGACAGCAGCAGCAGGCCGGCAACCAAGGCAATGCCTCGCAGCAACCCGCCCCACAACCACCGCCCGGCGACACCACCGTAAGTTGTATCCGCGACAACACCACCCGAACCATGAAGCGACCCCATGGCGGTTTGAAGCGCCACTACCACAAGGGCTGTGGCTGTCCACCATTGCCAGGTGTCCAATACCATTCTAGGCTTGAGTCGCAGGGCCCCCAAGAATGCCAGCGTCCAAAGGGCTAGGGGGTATACTCCCAATCCTACTGCGCCAATCACTCCATCACGGGCCCATGGATATATATCGTTGACAATGTAACCCCGGAATACCAGACCGAGAGTAACCAATACAACGCTGAGTATGATCAGCCTTCCGTACCAGTTATTGGTGAAGAAGTAAAGAAGCCTGCGCCACCACGTCTGTGGCTTGGACTTGCCTTTGGTCTTAGAGCTTAGCTTTGCCATGGCCTACCTACACCTCCACCGGAACAGGGATCACCAGTGGCCGGAGTCTTGTCTCCTCATAGAGAAAACTCCCCACTGAGTCCTTTACCTGCGTTGTGATGGCCCCTAAGTCAAGGTGCTTATCACCGTTGATCCCGTTCACCGCTTGAAGCGCGGTCTCGGCGGTGCGAGCCATCAGATCGGGGAAGTCCTCCATGTCCACAAACCCGCTGGAAACCGCCTCCGGTCGGCCCAGGACACGTCTGGTGGCCTTGTCTACGGCTAGGGTTACAACCACCATGCCGTCGCGAGACAATGTCCGGCGGTCTCTGAGAACCAGGCTCTTCATATCCCAAAGCTGCAAGCCGTCTACGTAGATGTGGCCGGCGGTCACCGTTCCCGCAATGCGCCCTGCCTCCTTGGTTAGCTCCAAGACGTTCCCGTCTTCCAGCACAAAGGCATTTTCAGGCTGAACACCCACTTCCAGAGCAATGTCGCGGTGGGCCACCAGGTGACGGAACTCACCGTGGATGGGAACAAAGAACTTGGGACGGGTGATGTTCAGCATGAGCTTCAACTCTTCCCGACTGGCATGGCCGTGAACGTGTACCAGGGCCACCTTGTCGTAGAGGACACGCGCTCCCTGACGATAGAGATTACTTATTGTGCGGCTGACGACAAGCTCGTTGCCCGGGATGGGCGTTGCCGAAATCACTACCGTATCGCCCGGCATCACTTTGATGTCGCGATGGTCCCCATTGGCGATGCGCACCAGCGCCGACGTCGGTTCACCCTGGCTGCCAGTGGCGATGATAACCGTTTCTTCCGGCGGCAGTTTGCTCAAGGCCTGGAGAGACACCAAGATTCCGGCCGGGTCACTCAAATAGCCCAAGTCCATGGCCATCTTGACATTGTTCACCATGCTGCGACCCACTACGGCCATCTTCCTGCCGTGCCTAGCACAGGCATCTATCACTTGCTGAATCCGTGTGATGAGAGAGGCAAAGGTGGCAATCATTACCCGACCCTCGGCCTGTTGGATGGCGCGGTCAAGAGCTTCTCCCACCACCATTTCTGACGGGGTATAGCCCTGAGTGTCGGCATACGTGGAGTCTGAAAGGAGAAGAAAAGCGCCGCCCTTGCACTGCTCGGCCAGATTGGCCAAGTCTGTTGGTTTCCCATCCGCGGGGGTATGGTCTATCTTGAAATCGCCCGTATGGACAACCAGCCCCAGAGGCGTCTTGATGGCCAGTCCCATGGCGTCCGGAATGCTGTGGCAGACCCTGAAAAACCGCACCTGAAACGCTCCTGCCTTGAACTGCTGGTCCGGAATTATCTCATGGAGGGAGGCCTCTTTCAGGATCTTGTGCTCCTTAAGCTTCACCGAGATAAGGCCGTAGGCCAAACGAGGAGCGTAAACAGGTACGTTCAACTCGCGGAGAACGTACGGTAACGCGCCGGTGTGGTCTTCGTGCCCGTGGGTGATGAAGATTCCGCGGATGCGTTTCTTGTTTTCAACCAGGTAGGAGATGTTGGGTATTACCAGATCTATTCCCAGCATGTCCTCTTCAGGGAAGAGAACACCGGCATCAATGACAATGATGTCGTTGCCGTACTCCAAGGCCATCATGTTCTTGCCTATCTCTCCCAATCCACCGAGGGGTATGATTCTGAGGGGTTGTTTTCCCATTCTAAACTCTACTGGAACATGGAAATTTGCTTGGCCTGGGGTTCCTCCGGTTTTTCCATGGGGAGGTCTCCTTGCAGCAGAGAGGGTATTGCCTGGAAATCTTGCTCTAGGATGGTGCGCAATGTGTGCTGGCGCAATGCAGCCGCCGGATGATAGATAGGATATATTATCAAATCCCCCATTTGGCGCGGCTTGCCATGGGTCTTGCCAATGGTCTCTCCCGGTAGAAACTTGCCTAGTGAGTGACGTCCTAACGTGACTATCACCCTGGGCTGTATCAGCTTTATCTGGACGTCAAGGTACTTGCTGCAAGCCCGGATTTCCCCGGGGAAGGGGTCACGGTTATTGGGGGGTCGGCACTTGACCATGTTTGTGATGTATACATCATCTCTACTGAAGCCTATGGAAGCCAGCAACTCTTCTAGATACCGTCCAGCCTGGCCTACAAACGGCACTCCTTGCTGGTCTTCGTTGTAGCCTGGCCCCTCTCCTATGAACATCAAGTCGGCATCTTTCGGCCCCTCACCAGGGACAGCCCTAGTGCGATGTTGTGACAGGTTGCAGTCCATGCAACTGCTTATCTGACCGGCTAGTTGTTGTAGTTCCGACATATATCTTGGTGAGTTCTAATCCCCTTCCAACACGTTAATTATAAATCATCTGGGAATAGTGCTAGCATTTACCTAAGACTAAGGGCAGTCCTCTGCCTAAACAAAGCCTTGCCAACATACCGTAAACACCGGGCCAGTTAACTGTCTGTGATACCCTTGCCCTTGAGGTAGTCAACCGCATCCGCAACAGTATTGATGTTCTCCGCATCCTCATCCGGGATCTCTATGGCTTCACCGTCTTGAGAAAACTCTTCTTCAAACGCCATGATGAGCTCGACCAAGTCAAGCGAATCGGCGTTGAGGTCGTTGGTAAACGATGCCTCCGGTTTCACGTCGGCTTCGTCAACTCCGAGTTTGTCGACAACCAACTTTTGCACGCGCTCAAATACTGCTGCCATTATTGTGTCTCCTTCAAATAGTTGTTTGGGAATCAGTACTGGCTATTATGACATGGATTCCGCAACAGCACCCAGTACACCGTTTATAAAACGAGGCGAACCCTCTCCACCAAACCGCTTGGCCAGCTCTACCGCCTCATTTATAGCTACTTGAAGCGGCACTTCCTTTCCACGCTTAACCTCGTATATGGCTATCCTCAATATATTGCGGTCCACGGGTGATAGCTGCTCCACAGGCCAGCTCTGAGCATAGCGCTGGATCTCAACGTCCAGATCGTCTCTTTGTGCTATTACCTCTTCGGCAAGGTGGTATATGAAGGAACTGCTGCTCTCGTCCAAACGAGCCTGCTCAGTGACCCAGCCAAGGCTCTCCTCAATGGAATGACCGACCGTATCCACCTCGTAGAGGACTTGTAACAGCGCCCGGCGCGCCTTGCGGCGCATAGAACGCTTCCCACTGCCGTTCATGCGCGTCCTATTGGCAAGCTCCGACCTATCAGGACCAAGGCTACTCTTTGTGGCCGTTGGCAACCAGTTCCCTTACCGATGAGATGTCGTGAACTGCCTTGACGCTGGCATCGCTGGCGATGCGCTTCATCATGTTGGTGAGCACCTGGCCGGGGCCGAACTCAATGAATTCGCCCACTCCAGATTGCACCATGTAGTTTATAGAGTCCTGCCAGCGTACACAGCCGCAGAGTTGTTGGGCTAGCTCCTCTTTGATTTCCCAAGAAGCGCTCAATGGTTTGGCGGTGCAGTTGGCAATCACAGGCGTAACGGGATTGCGGAAGTTTACGGAATCTAGCGCCTTTTGCATACCTTCCATAGCCGACCCCATGAGGTAGGAATGGAAGGCGCCCCTAACCTTGAGAGGTATGCTTCTCTTGGCGCCCCTTTCCGCCGCCAGTTCTATAGCCCTATCCACGGCCTCCTTTTCGCCGCTTATAACTATCTGGCCGGGGGTGTTGATGTTGGCTACCTGTGCACCGGTTTCCCGGCAGATCTCTTCAACAATATGCTCTTCCAGGCCAAGAACGGCGGCCATGGTGCCGGAATGGTCTTTACAGGCTTCCTGCATCAACCGGCCCCGCTCACGCACCAACTGCACGGCCTCCATCAGATCAATGACACCGGAGGCAACCAGCGCGGTATACTCGCCCAAGCTGTGTCCTGCCATGAAGATTACGTCGTGATCAAGATTACCGCCCGCTTGCTCCCTGGCCGCGGATAGGCTGGCCAAACTGACGGTCAGTATGGCCGGCTGCGAATTGTCCGTCCTGTTGAGCTCCTCAGCAGGACCTTCGAACATCAGGCTTGACAGAGAGCTTTCCAGTGCTTCGTCAGCGATACGGAAGACGTCTCTGGCCGCCGGCGAATTCTCGTAGAGGCTGAGCCCCATGCCAACCTCCTGAGAACCCTGCCCCGGAAATAGAAACGCAGACTTCCTGCCGTTCTTGCCATTTTTTCCGTTTTTACTTGATAGAGCCACAATTTGCCCCTTAATGCCCGGGTTTGATATGAGAGGTCTAACTAGCTACACTCACTCTTCAACTTCCGAACCCGCCGACGAGATTACCTCTCTGCCGGCATAATATCCGCAAATGTGACATACCCGGTGAGAGCGCGTTGGCTTTCTGCACTGCGGGCATACCGAAAGGTTAACCGGCTTGAGACCGGAGTGACTCCACCGCTTACCCTTCTTAGATTGTGTTCTTTTCTTCTTTGGTAGTGCAGCCATATATCACTTCATGGATGGACGATTACGGCGCCAACTCAAGCAATGGCGCCCAACGGGGGTCCAACTCCTTTCTTTCACAAATGCACCCTGAGTTCAGATTCATGCCACAGGAAGAGCACAGGCCGGCGCAATTTTCTTTGCACAACGGCTTCATAGGCAGGGCTACTATTACCGACTGGCGTACGGCCTCAGTAATATCAAGTTCATGACGATCGTTCAATAGAAAGAACGGAGCAGCCTCCTCTGAAACATGAAGAACTGCTCCTGTACTAATATCAACGGTGGGAGTATACACCTCGCTGAGCTGCAACTCCAGCAAGGCGTGAAAATCCTGAAGGCACCTGCTGCAAAGACAGGTGGCAGAAACCCTCAGCGACACATCTAACAGAATGCCCTGGTTCACACGGGCAAGCCGAGCTTTGCCCTGGACTACACTTCCCCTAGTCTCCTCAGGAGACTCCAGGGTGGAGTGCACAATGTAGTCCCTATTTGTGCCCACAGGCTCTTTGAGAAGATGGGCAACGTTAAATTCCATAGGTCGACAAACCCTCTTTAAGGTCAGCCATTATAGGAACCTAGTAACGAGGTGTCAAGCAAACCAGTTACTCGTAAATCCCACGTTTGCGAGACATGAAACTCCCACCTCCTGGCCATAGGAAAGCCAGCCGGTTACCCTTCCACCTGCCCGTTGGCCGCGTGCCCTGCCGTTGCCCACAGGCATGCCCTGTGCTATACTTCCGTGCCACGTGTGCATTTCCAACAGCTAGGAGTTTAAATGGTCGAAGAAATCCAGAGGATTCCGGGTGGCAATGGGCAAGCAAGGCCACAGGAAGACGGTGTCATCCAAGAGGAAGGGACTGTCACTATGAAGGCCCTGCTGGAAGCGGGCGTACATTTTGGTCATCAAACGCGGCGCTGGAATCCCAGGATGAAGAACTACATATTCGCCACCCGCAACGGCATACACATCATTGACCTGCAGCAGACTCTGGGCCTGCTGGAAGGGGCCTGCGAGTTTATTTCAGAGCTGGTCGCCTCCGGAAGAGACGCCCTTTTCGTTGGAACCAAGCGTCAGGCGCAGGAGACCATAGTCAATGAAGCACAGCGCTGTGGTGCTTTCTATATCGATACCCGATGGCTCGGAGGCACTTTCACCAACTTCGCCACCATACAGAAACGAATAGATTACTTAGTGCAGTTGGAGGAGCAAGAGCTAAAGGGGCAGTTCAGCGTACTTTCCAAAAGAGAGGCCCAAAAGCTGGAAGAGAAGATAGTCAAGCTGAACCGCTACCTTGGTGGCATCAAGGCCATGACAAAGCTCCCCGGCTTCGTCTTCTTAATAGACATCGGCAAAGAGAAGATAGCCGTGGCAGAGGCGCAGCGCATGGGCGTGCCCATTGTTGCACTGGTTGACACCGATGCTGATCCAGACCTAGTGGACCATCCAATTCCAGGCAATGATGACGCCATACGCTCAATTCGCCTCGTCACACATAAAATCGCGGACGCTGTCCTGGAAGGTATGCAAAGACGCGCCGCCATAGAGACAGATATCGTTAGCCCTTCAGACCAGGTCAACGAGGACATGTCGACTCCTGAAGAGATAGCCCTACCCGAAACTGAAGTTGCCGGGTCCACCACCGAGATCAGGAGGTAAGCCGGCCTTGGAGATCACAACCGAACAGATCAAAGCCCTGCGAGACCTTTCGGGCGCTGGAATCATGGATTCCAAGAGAGCCCTAGAGGAAGCGGAGGGCGATATTGAAAAAGCAGAGGCTCTGCTACAAGCCAAAGGCATAGAGAAGCTGGCTAGCAAGTCTCACAGAGAGACCAGTGAAGGACTAATCGAATCATACGTTCACAGCGGCAGCCGTATTGGGGCGCTGGTAGAAGTTAACTGCGAAACCGACTTTGTCTCCAGGACACCGGAGTTCAAGGACTTGGCTCACAACCTCAGCATGCAGGTTGCCGCCATGGCGCCTCTGTACACGGACAAATCCGAACTCCCCGAGGATGACACCAGTAACCCTGAAGAGGTATGCCTCTTGCAACAACCCTTCATCAGGGACAACAGCAAGACCATCCAGGACATAGTTACTGAAGTAGCCGCCAAGGTTGGGGAGAACGTGCGCATCAAACGGTTTGCCCGCTTTTCTCTAGGAGAGTAGGGCATCATATGGCGGATTCGGCTTACAACAGAATCCTGCTGAAGCTCAGTGGTGAGTCCCTCAAAGGCGACCTTGAGTACGGCATAGACCCCAAGGCACTGGCCTATCTGGCCGGAGAGATCAAAGAGGCCTTCCGTATGGGCATCCAGCTTTCCGCCGTCGTCGGCGGGGGGAACTTCTGGAGGGGCGACGAGTGGGAAGCGCGCGGTATGGATAGAGGCACCGCCGATTACATGGGCATGTTGGCCACCCTTTTGAATGCGCTGGCCCTGCAGGATGCGCTTGAGCGAGAGGGACTGGACACCAGAGTAATGACAGCCATAGACGTCCGCGCCGTGGCAGAGCCATACATCCGGCGCCGCGCCATCACTCACCTGGAAAGAGGCCGTCTTGTCCTCTTTGCTTCTGGTACGGGAAATCCCTACATGACTACGGATACGGCCGCGGCACTGCGCTCGCTGGAAATAGACGCGGAAGTGCTGTTCATGGCCAAAAACCGCGTCGACGGCGTATATGACTCGGACCCGCACCGTAACCCGCAGGCAAAGAAGTTCCAGCAGCTAGACTACATAGAAGCGCTGAACCTCAGACTTGAAGTCATGGACGCCACCGCCTTATCCTTGTGCATGGAAAACCAGCTTCCCATAGTGGTTTTTGACCTATTTGCTCCTGGCAGCCTTTCCAGGCTGCTCAGAGGGGATTCGCTGGGAACCGTTGTAGGGCGGCTGCCGGTCCTGACCCCTGCCGGGGATATCTAGGCCCGGACTGCGGTCTCCCTGTACCGCTGCCGCAAACCAAACGTCAGGAGGTCTTGTCATGACAACAGCCTCACTTATAAGCGATGCGGAATCCCGGATGAAGAAGACCCTAGAGGCGTTGAACCGGGAGATGAACACCGTACGAACCGGCCGGGCCACACCCAGCCTTATGGAAAACGTCCTGGTGAGCTACCACGGGGTCCCGACCCCCATCAACCAACTCGCCACCGTAACGGCGCCGGAGGCCAGGCTCCTTGTTATACAACCTTGGGACAGAAGCGTTATCTCTGAGATTGAACGGAGCATCCTCAAATCAAGCCTGGGGCTGAACCCAGCGAACGACGGCACAGTAGTAAGAATACCCATACCGGAGCCGACGGAAGAACGACGCCGCGATCTGGTCAAGGTAGTCAGGCGCAACGCCGAAGAATCGCGTGTTGCCGTAAGGAACATACGCCGCGACGTCATAGAGAAGATCCGTGCCATGGAACGCAACAAGGAGCTGTCTCAGGATGAAAGCAGGCGTAACCAAGATCAGATACAAAAGATTACGGACTCCTACATAGGCAAGGTGGATACCGCGGCCACGGAGAAAGAGGCCGAAGTGCTGGAAGTGTAACCCTTTGGTCGGAAAGCTTATGTGTATATCCATAGCCGGTACGGAAAGTGCAACCGCCATAGAGGGCGGCTGGCCTCCCGGTTGAAGCCATGACATCGTCTGCCCGCGGAGAGACACTGGCTCTGCGTCTGGCCACCGCTATAATCGGCGTCCCCATCCTATTTGCACTAGTCTGGATGGGCGAGCATTGGACCCTTGCCCTCGCTATCGCAGCGGTTGCCCTGGGCCTGGCGGAGTTCTATAGCTTGGTACGCATCAAGTCGTTGTGGGCGCGACTGCTGGGCATCGCTATGGGTGTAGCGCTCGTGACGGGGGCAGGCTTTCAAGCCCAGATCTGGGCTCCTCCCGTCCTACTCAGTGGGTTGCTGCTTGTATTCGTCTCCTACAGGTTCTTGCCCGCACAACGTAGATTCTGGCTCCTCGTCACCGGCGGACCCTTCTACCTCGGCGCGGCACTGGCCTACGGAGTCCTGCTGAGGGGGATAGAGGACGGTGCCCTCTGGCTGTCACTGGCCCTAGCCGCTGCCTTCGTAGTGGACACGTCTGCATATTTCGCCGGCAAAGCATTCGGCAGGCACCGCATGGCGCCTAGAATCAGTCCTGGCAAGACATGGGAAGGAGCCGCTGCTGGCCTGCTCGGTGGTGTCCTTGCATTGCTTGTTCTTACATCGTTGCTCTCCCTGTCTCTGGCGGCTTGGAAGGCTGCCCTGCTGGGTATAGCGGTTGGCCTTGCCGCCCAAGCCGGCGATTTGCTCGAATCGGCGCTGAAGCGCGCCAACAACGCCAAACAATCGGGCCGCCTGATGCCCGGACACGGAGGCATCCTGGATAGGCTGGATAGCGTTGTGCTCAATTTGGCACTGGTTTATTATGGAGCTACATGGGTGGCAACGTGGTGAAAGGTATAGCTATTCTCGGTTCCACGGGATCCATAGGTCGCCAGACTCTGGAGGTAGTGCGGTCTTTTCCGGAGCAGGTAAGCGTCGTGGGCCTTGCCGGCTGGCGCAACGTGGACCTGCTGCAGACGCAGATTGCGGAGTTCAACCCAAAGGTAGCATGGAGCCACCACGGTTCTCTGCCTTCAGCGCCCCGGAGCACCCTCGTCCAGAGCATGGAGGAGGTCGCCTGCCACCCCGACGTAGAACTTGTGGTTATGGCCACCAGCGGCCTATCTGGGTTGACCCCCACTCTGGCCGCCCTCAGGGCCGGGAAAGCCGTGGCCCTGGCCAGCAAAGAGGCCATTGTCATGGCCGGCGCTATAGTCGCAGAGGAGATGCGGTCGGGAGCACGGCTCTTGCCCGTGGACAGCGAACCCAGCGCCATCTGGCAATGTCTACAGGGAGAAGAGCAAGACGTAGCCCGTTTGATCATCACCGCTTCCGGCGGCGCTTTCCGTGATAGACCGCTGGAAGAACTGGCAAACGTGACTCCAGAAGAAGCGCTGAAGCACCCAACCTGGCAGATGGGCAAGAAGATCACCATAGATTCGGCTTCTCTGATGAACAAGGCTTTTGAAGTCATAGAGGCCCGCTGGCTCTTTGACGTTGCCTGGGAACGGATAGAAGCCGTGCTCCATCCCCAGAGCATTATCCACTCCTTCGTCGAGTTCCACGACGGATCGGTAAAGGCGCAAATGGCGCCTCCCGATATGCGACTTCCCCTGCAATACGCCATCTTCTACCCTAAGCGACTCAGCAGCAACTGGACCAACGACTTCGACATAGCCCGCATAGGTTCGCTGGAGTTCTCACACCTAGATGAGAGCAGGTATCCCTGCTACAGGACCGGCTTGAATGCCGGGATGGCTGGAGGCACTTACCCAGCCGCCCTCTGCGCCGCCGACGACGTGGCCGTAGAGCTTTTCCTGGAGGGGAGAATCGGATTCTTGGACATCCCCCGGTTGGTGGATGGCGTCCTTGAAGAACACCGGCCCGGCAACGAGACCTCTCTGGACGACATTTTGGGCGCCGCTGACTGGGCCGGGCAAAGAGTACGAGAGCTGGCCGGGGTCTAGACATGTTAACCGTACTTCTTTCAATACTGGGGTTCGTGGCAGTGCTCGTTGTTCTCATTGTTATCCATGAGGCGGGACACTTCCTTGCCGCCAAGCTGGCCAGGGTCAAGGTGCTTGAGTTCGGCGTAGGCTTCCCGCCCAGGCTCTGGGGCCTGCGCAGGGGAGAAACCGTCTACAGCATCAACGCCGTTCCCCTGGGGGGATTCGTCAAGATGCTGGGCGAAGAAGATCCCTCGGAACCGGGCAGCCTGGCTGGCAAGGGCACCGCAACAAGGTTTGTGGTAATGGCGGCAGGCCCGTTCATGAACCTGCTAATGGCGGTAGCTCTATTCAGCGCGCTATTCGTCATCCCAAAAGATGTGCCGGTGGGCGATGTCTCTGTGGTTAACGTGCTGCCGGAGAGTCCGGCAGCACAGGCCGGCGTCCTACCCGGCGATGTCGTACTGGAGGCCAACGGCCGCGCCCTGGACAACGACGCCGATCTGCGCTATCAGATAGCTCTCAGCCTTGGCCAGGAGATGTCCTGGCTCGTTCAGCGCGGTAGGGAGCAGGTCCCGCTGACGCTGGTACCAAGGGTCAATCCACCAGAGGGGGCCGGAGCTACCGGCATCAGCGTACAAACAAGAAACGTCGCTTATGAAAAACGGTCGGAAGCTCTGTGGCGCGCCCCAATGCTAGGCCTGCAGAGAACGGGGCACGTGCTGGTGCTGATCAAGAATGAGATAACCAAGTGGATATCGGGAGGCGCAGCCCCAGAGGTGACTGGGCCGGTTGGGATGGCGCACGTCTTCGGAGAAGTAGCGCAGGCCGATGGGTTCAGGATGGTTGACCGTATCATAACCACGCTAAACCTGGCCGCGGTCATCAGCCTGAGTCTTGGCATCTTCAACCTTCTCCCCATCCCGGCGCTGGACGGTGGACGCATTCTGTTCGTAGCCATAGAGTGGGTACGGCGGGGCAAGCGCATCTCTCCACAAAGGGAGGGGCTTGTTCACCTAGTCGGATTCGCCGTACTTATAATGGTAGCCATACTGATCACCTTCGCAGACCTGGACCGCATCTTCAGAGGTGAAAGCCTCATTGGAGGCTGATAAAATGATTACGAGTCAGAGGAGTCAACGATGAATCGTAGAATCACCAAACCCCTTTACGTAGGCAATGTAAAAGTGGGGGGAGACGCCCCCGTATCCGTGCAGTCTATGACCAAGACCGACACCCGCGACGTCAAGGCCACCGTGGAGCAGATAAAGGGTCTTGAGGAAGTCGGGTGCGAGATCATCCGCTGCGCCGTGCCCAACATGGATGCGGCGCTCGCCCTACCCCAGATCAGGAAGCAGATCTCCATCCCCTTGGTAGCGGATATTCACTTCCACTATCAACTGGCGCTGGAAGCGATCAATGGCGGCGTAGATTGCCTGCGCCTGAACCCCGGCAACATCCGCGACCCCGAGCGCGTCAAGCAGGTGGTATCAGCCGCCAAGGAGCGCGACATCCCCATACGCATCGGCGTCAACTTCGGAAGCCTGCCTCCCGTGGGCAGCATCGGCAAGACCCGAGCCAAGCACCGCCTATCCGACGGCGTAAACCTGCTTCCCAAGACGGCCGCCGCCGCCGTGGGACAGTACTCAGTTGTCGATCACATGGTCGACACCGCCCTATGGGAGATTGGCATCCTGGAGGCACTGGACTTCGATCTGATAAAAATCTCCATGAAAGCATTCGATATTCACACCACCGTTGAAGCCTACCGACGCCTGGCTGAAATGGTGCCCTATCCATTCCATCTCGGCATCACGGAATCTGGCACGGCCAAATCGGGCAGCATTCGCACCGCCATCGGCCTGGGCGTGCTCCTCTACGATGGAATAGGCGACACCATTCGCGTCTCCCTGAGCGACGACTCCCGTGAAGAGGTGGCCACCGGCTACGAGATACTGAAGTCGCTGGAGCTCCGCCAGAAGGGCACCACACTGGTCGCTTGCCCTTCCTGTGGCCGCGCCGATGTCGACGTCATCAAGCTGTCCAACGCGGTGGACGAGCTTCTCAAAGGCATCGACAAGAACGTGAAGGTGGCCGTCATGGGCTGCGAAGTCAACGGCCCGGGCGAAGCTAAAGACGCCGACGTTGGCATAGCCGCCGGAGCGGGGCGCGCCATCATCTTCCGCAAAGGCCAGAAGGCGCGCGTGGTTGAAGAGTCGCAGATGCTCACTGCCCTCATGGAAGAGGTGGAGGCCCTTTAACATGGGCACTTTTTGTGTAGATATAGAGCTAGGCAACCCATCCGGCGCCGACTACCGGACGGTATCCGCTCTGGTGGACACCGGCGCCAGTCATACCGCGATTCCTGCAACCATGCTGAGAGCGTTGGGGGTAGAACTACTCGAGCGTTGGCCTTTCCGCCTCGCCGACGGACGCAGAGTTGATTTGGATGTTGGAGAGACCCGAGTTCGTTTGGACGGACGAGAACGTACAACCCTTGTAGTTTTTTCTAATGAAGGTACAAGCCCTGTCCTTGGCGCGGTCACATTGGAGGAGTTCCGTCTTGGCGTTGACCCTGTTTCCCAGAGGCTCATTCCCGTGGAAGGCCTGCTTATGAGCGAGCATCTCACCGGTTAGCCGAACCGATGACCACTATCGTCGTTGACGGCGAAATTCTGCTGCGCCGCCCCACATTGGAAGATGCAGAGGCCCTCTTCACCTTGGTTGACTCGAACCGCCAATATCTGCGTCGCTGGCTCCCCTGGGTTGACTTTGTAGCTTCCCTTGATGACGAACGTCTCTGGGTTCAAACGCACCTAGCCGAGGACACTCCCGAGTACGTTCTGCTTATGGTCTACAAAGGTGAAATGGTCGGCGGCGTTGGTATCAGAGGCCGGGGATCGCGTAGTAGGCAAGGTGAGCTCGGCTACTGGATAGCCGAGAACATGCAGGGTCGGGGCATCGTGACGCGATCTTGCCTTGTCCTCATTGACCATATGTTTGAACGGTTGAACATGAACCGTGTGGTCATCCGCGCCTCCGTCGATAACGTGCGCAGTAGGGTCATTCCCCATCGTCTTGGCTTTACCCTTGAAGGCATCGAGCGGCAATCAGAACTCCTCTACGATGACACGTTTCAGGATGTGGCGGTCTACTCCATGCTTGCCTCTGAATGGCCTGACAAAAAAGCAACGCACCAGCGTGTGCAGTAGCAGACCAGTCCGCTCATCCAAGATTAGTACGGGCGTGACAGGACCCCCATACACCCAGGGATTGACAAGGCTATTGAACGGGTATAGATTCCGAAATCGAGGCACGTTTCACGCTTGATCGTGCAATCCTGCTTATTCAGAACGGGGGCAACACAGATGGCAGACAAATTGAAAGAGTTTATTGAAGATTCCAAAGCTCTCATTGGGCAAGACGCCACAGACGTACCGACAGGCGTCAACGTGGCCGATTGGTCATCCATTCAGAAGCTCTGTAGTGCATTAGGTGACGTAAATCCACTCTACAACGACGCCGCAGGCGGCGTCGGCACCCTCTACAACACCATGATTGCACCTCCCTCCTTCATATTCGCCGCCCGCACCCCGGATTCGGGCGCAGCCTACGAGCATAAGCAGTACGGACTGCGCAGGTTCAGCACCAAGGCCTGTGTGGAGTGGAACGACGTCATCCGCCTGGGAGAGCGTCTGGTGACCGACTTGAAGGTGACAGACGTGCGCAACGGATCCAATTGGGGGAGCAGAGAGACCGCCGAGGTGGACTCCACCGCCACGTACCAAACCGTCTTCGGCGGCGTACTGGCGGAGGCTACGGGAACGGTAACCATGGTCCCCTACTCCCTGGGTGAGCCCCTCATAGAAGATAGGGAGATATACCAGTACTCCGACGAAGAGATACGCAAGCTGGAGGACGATCTGGACGCCATAGCTCCGCACCGCGGCGATGTACCCCTCTACTGGAGCGAGGTCGAGGTAGGTGACAAGCTGCCCACCCTGGTCAAGGGTCCGCTCTACTACACGGAGATATCCTCCTGGAAGGTGGCTGAGGCCAAGCCCACCGCCCTTTCCGTTGGCTCCGTTGCCCACCGCCAGATCATGGAAAGGCCCGGCAGGATAGCCGTCAATCCCAGCAACGACTGGCCCTATATGGACATAGAGCAGGCATTCGGCGACCTTCTTGCCGTGAAAGCCCTCGGCTTCAAGATGCCCGTGTCCAAGGGACTGATGCGCTTTGCCCTGGCCAGCCAGGTCATAACTAACTGGATGGGCGATCTGGGGTTCCTGCGCAGGATGTCCCTGGACCTTCCCAATCACTTCCTGTACGAAGACACCATGTGGCTCAACGGAGAGGTGACCAAAAAGTTCAACGAGCAAGTTGGCGACGCCGAATATTCCGCGGTAGAGGTCAAGCTCTCCGGCCACAATCAGCTGGGACAAACGCTGGTAGACGGCACGGCAGTGGTCTATCTGCCGGAAAGAGGCTTCCTGGTGGGTCTTCCTATCGGCAATCCCTTGATGTAGGCCCTTAGGAAATTGATAGATGTTCCGAAAGTGAGGAGAAAGGAGCCGTAAAATGACCACAGAAGAAAAACAGACCTTTGAAAGTCTAGTCGACGAGTTCAGGAGGCTTTCCCACGAAGACCTGGAAAAAGAGGTCGTCGGGGAAGGATACCCGCTCGGTATGTACCTCTACCCGGGCACCACTCAGCCATACGACGCCTCAGGCCCTCCGTTCAAGAGCCCCTGGGTGCTCACCGAGCCCGTGATCAAGGCCTACTCCGCCAGCATCGGTGACGACAACCCACTCTACACCGACTCCGAATATGCCAAGAACGGGCCATACGGATGCCTAATCGCACCGGGCACCGCTCTCATCATCGCCAGGAACGCCATGTGGCACGGCGCTCGACGCGTCGGCGGCTGGCCCATCGCCAACTTCCACTCCGGCACCGCTTGGGAGTTCTTCGACGTCCTGCGTGTAGGCACCGGATTCAAGACCTCCTCCGTGGGCAAGGAGATCATCGAGAAGCCAGGCGCTCACGGCAACCTCTTCTTCTTCATCACTGACGTCAACTACTGGGACATGCGCGGCGACCTCCTCGGCAAGTGCTACGGCACACTCATCATGGTCCCGCGTGAGGAGATGGGCACCGGTCGAGCCATGTCCGTGGAGCGTCTGGGTGAGCGCATGATGTACGAGCGCAACGTCCCTAAGCTCAATGCCGAGCAGGTGGAGGAGATCATCGACCTCATGGAGAAGTCCAGACCCAGGGGCAAGGAAGTCCTCTACTGGGAGGACGTCAACGAGGGAGATAAGCTCCCCACTTTCATCATTCCGCCCTGGACAGACCAGGACTGGACCGCCACCGGATTCATCCGCAACGGCCCCGGCAGAGGCTACCAGTTTGAGGGCGGTCACAAGATGCGCCGCCACATCAGGCACGAAGGGCCCGGCGGATTTGCCTACACCCACCCCGTCTCCCGCTGGCCCTGGAGCGCCGCCGACGAGCACGGCGACGCCCTAATGGCTGCATACCGCGGCCAGGCTCTCCCCTTTGACTGGGGCGGCCAGAGGTCGCAGATACCTCAGGCCCTGATGAGCAACTGGATGGGCGACCACGGCTTCATCCGACGACTCCAGATGGCTTTGCGCAGACCCTTCTACTACTCCGATATCGGCCTCTACAACGGCACCGTCACCAAGAAGTTCACCGAGGTGCAGAAGGGCGAACCCGGCGAAGGCGCCGTGGACGGTGAGCGCACCTACTACGCCGTCGGCATCAAGTACGAGGGACGCAACCAGGAGGACCAGGTCTTCGTACAGGGCACCTCCACGGTATATCTCCCCTCGCGGGAAGGCGGCATGGTGCAGCTCCCCATCCCTCACGTGGCCAAGCCCCAGGCCATCCCCTACGAGACCTTCTACCGCGACTGGTATTAGAATATGCGACCCCGCTCACCCTGAGCATAGTCGAAGGGCATGAGCGGGGAGATTGCAGGCATCGTAGTGTAGGGGCAGTTCGCGAACTGCCCCTACCTCCATCCAGAACCAACGGCTGTCCTCCGTCATTCTCGAGCGCAGCGAAGAATCTTTCCCCGCAACAAACTACGTCACCCTACCCGCAAACTCCTCCCGTATGTCCCCATAAATACTCCCATGACCCCAACCCTACTGATGGACATGGTGCTGTAGACTACGGGAGTGCTTGCCCAAGCCAACACCCGCAAGCTTTATCTGGGACTCGCCATTGGCGTTGTAGCTGTATCCTTTGCCGCCATATTCATCCGCCTCGCCGAAGCACCTTCCCTAACCATAGCCTCCTACAGAATGACCATCGCCGCAGCCATCATGATTGGGCTTGCCGCGGGCTCCTGGATCAGAAACGGCGTCCAGTCCGTCTCAGGTCTGACCAAACGGGACCTGCCCCTTGTTCTCCTATCCTCCGCTTCCCTTTCGGTGCATTTCTGGACCTGGATACTGTCGCTGGAGTACACATCCGTCGCCAGCTCCGTCGTCCTGGTTACAACCAGCCCGTTCCTCGTCGCCATCGCGTCACGCGTCTTCTTCGCGGAGCCGATATACAAATACACGTTCGTCGGTATAGCTGTGGGCGTAGCCGGTGGGGTCATCCTGGCTGTGGGCGATGCCAGCGGAGGCGAAAGCGAGATTTTAGGCGATCTGCTGGCCTTCGCCGGGGCCGTCGCCATCGTGGGGTACATGCTGGCCGGTCGGCGACTGCGCCGACACGTTCCGGCGCTGAGCTACAACTCCGCCGTCTACAGCGTAACCGCAGTCATCTTGCTGATCGCCGCCATCCTGGCTGGCGATCCCTTCACCGGCTTCGCTCCACAGACCTACTTATGGCTGGTGATGGTGGCCCTGGTCCCACAGGTAGTCGGACACTCCCTGCTGAACTGGTCGCTGGCCCACGTCACTGCTACTGCAGTGGCCATTGCAGTCATGGCCGAACCCGTCATAGCTACCGCTGCGGCCGTGATCATACTGGGAGAAGCCCCACCGTTGACCAGTGTTATAGGGGGAGTCCTAATACTGTCTGGAATCTACGTGGCTATGAGATTCGGGCATTCCAGGTCTTAACCGATATCTAACCCAAGTCTACCAGCACATGTCCTGCGGTCACACTTTGGCCCGGCGCGATATGCACTACCTGTACGGTGCCGGCTGCAGGTGCTCTTATGGCTTGTTGCAGCTTGATGGCCTCCAGAACGCACAGAGCGTCGCCCTCCGCCACCCTCTGCCCCGGCTCGACACCAACCGAGACGATCACACCCGGCATGGGCGACCTGACTTGCATCGCCCTTCCCGCGGGCAGTTGGGAAGGGGTGGCCGCAGGTAATATCGCCTCGGTCAGTCCTTCTACGTTTACCTCGACCGTCTCACCATCGACCAGCACGCGGATGGGGTTCGATGAGATGTCGCCTACTTCGACTTCATGCCATCTATCGCCGATTTTTACCCTGATGCGCTTTGCCATGGTCTAGCCGAGTAATGAGATGAACACGCCCGCCACCACCGCCGACCCGATCACGCCCGCCACATTGGGCCCCATTGCATGAGGCAGAAGGAAAGTATCCGGATTGGCTTCCTGGCCCTCGGCGTGAGCGATGCGGGCCGCCATAGGCACTGCGGAAACGCCGGCTGCGCCTATCAGCGGGTTTATCTTTTCCTTGGAGATCAGGTTCATCAGCTTGGCAAAGAGTATCCCTCCCACAGTGCCAACGGCCAGGGCGACCAGCCCCAGGGCCAGGATGGCTAGCGTTTCCAGCTGCAGTACTTTTTCGGCGGAAAGTTGCGCTCCCACCGTGACCATGAGGAAGATGGTGACCACGTTGATAACCTCGTTCGAGGCCGCTTGACTAAGGCGAGGCACCACGCCGCTTACCGCTAGCAGGTTGCCTAGCATAAACATGCCTATCAGTGGCGCCGCATTGGGGACAAGCAGGATGATGAGGATCATGGCCAGGAGCGGGAATACCAGTCTTTCCAACTTGGACACTTCCCGCGCCGGAGGCATTACTATCCGCCGCTCCCGCTTGGTGGTGAGGAGCCGCATCAAAGGAGGCTGTATGAACGCCAAGCCTGCCATGTAGGTGTAGGCGACCACCGCAGTGCGACCCAACAGGTCAGGAGCCAGTATGGCGGAAAGGAATATCGTGGTGGGGCCGTCCGCGCCGCCTATGATGCCGATAGACGCCGCTTCTCTGGTAGAGAAGTCTATGCCTATTTCGGGAACCAGGCTGATGGCCAGTGCTCCCCAGAAAGCCACGAATATGCCCACTTGTGCCGCTCCACCCAGAAGTAGCGTTTTAGGATTGGCGATAATTGGCGTGAAGTCGGTGAGCGCGCCGAGTCCAAGGAATATCAATGGGGGCAGTATGTTCCAGAAGGAGAGTGTGAAATGAAAGGTGAGCCCAAGGATACCGGAGCCCTGCAGCGCCTCCGGAGCCAGCGGGTCGCCCGGGGCAAGCTGCGTCAAAGCATTGAGAGGCAGGTTGGCAATTATGACCCCTATGCCTATCGGCAGCAATTCGTACGGCTCCGCCTTCTTGGCGATTGCCGTGTAGATGAATAGCAACCCCAGCGCAATGAGCAAGAGATTGCCCGGAGTCAAGTTGAGAAAACCGGTCTCGTTCAGGTATTGGCTAAGGTCAGGCACAGGCTACTCTATTCAGAAGGGTCATCTTCAGCTTGCTGCGTCTGCGCCAGGGCAACTCCCACTCCAATGGAAGCCGCCAGCGCTTTATCGCGTGCCTCCGCCGCCGCAGAACCCAGCAACCGCCTCTGTAGCCATTGCCACCGCAGCGACCATCCGGTGAGCACAACTATGACCATCAGTATAACCAGCGCCGCAAACGCGGTGCCCACACCAAACAAGGTTAGTCCTATAGCTTCCTCAAATTCGGCGGTTGTCATATAGAATCCTCAGCCGCGCGATTCGCGATCAACTCAGCGGCGCCACACTGAAGAGCACGTGAAACGGCTTGCAGTATATAACCACGGAGCGATATTGAGACAAGTCCAGATCTGGGATCGGATAGTTCTGATTGCCTATGTTCCCCTTCAGCTTGTCCAGCTCCACGTACTCCTCGCTATCGAATTCGCCTCTGCTCATGGGGTCAGGATGTGCACTAAGCAGCACTCTCAAATCAGGTCCGTTCGTCACTCTCAAATCCTCCACCCGGAGAACGTGCGATCCATCGGCTAGCCTGTATATCGTGGCCTGCCCACTGCCCATGTGGAAGCTGTCGGCATCGCGGAAAGAGCCGTTCTTGACCACTGTGGCCGCTGTCCCATCATCCATCATGGATTCCATCATGGAGCTGTCCATCTTGGCCATGCCCTCCATGATGGTCTCCACTTCCGAGCGGGTCATTCCTTCAGGAATGTCCGCCCCCACGGTCATGGGAAACTCTTCATCGACCGTTTTATCAATGAACAGGGGAGAGCCCAGCCACCAGGCCAGCGCCAGGACCGGGATGAGCACCACCACCAATCCACCGATGATGAGCCGTCTTCGCTTGGTAGAAAATAACTTCATTTTCACTCGCTCTCCGATTCAATCTTTTTCAGCACGCACAAGCAGCATGGGATGCGTGAACAGTATGGCATCACCATCCCTCTTCACTTCCAGTCCGCTCTTACTGTCGAGTACGTCCTGCTCAAACAATGAGCGAACCCTATCTCTGGTCTCGTCTGGGCAAATGGTCATCCACTCGTCCAGATCGCGGTAGGAAGGCAGCACTCCCAGCAGTCTGACGCTCAGGCCTGCCTTTTGCGCCATCCGACGCCAGTTGGAAGGTGTGAGGTTGGTGATGTGAGAAGGGTCGCGCAGGCGCTCCATCTCCTGATGGAGCGCCCTTATCGGCGGCACTTCCGACGTAGTGATGTCCAGAGCGCACAGAGCACCGCCCGGCCTCAAAACGCGGGCCATTTGCGCCATTATCCGCTCAGGCTCATCAAAGTGGTGGAAGGCAGATGTACAGGTAACTATATCGAAGGACCCGTCAGGAAACGGAAGGTCTGCGGCGTCTCCCAGCACAAACTTGCAGTTGCCGACGTTTTTTTCTCTGGCCAGTTCCTCCGCCCTTTCGATTACGGCGGGCGTTAGGTCCAGCCCGGTCGCATGCCGAACGTGTTCGGCCATAGGCACTGCAACCACCCCTGCGCCGCAGGCCACGTCCAGCATCTCCAATTCCTGCAGCTTCGCAGCGCTGCCGCTCATGCGCACCAGGTCAAGCAGCCATTTCAGCCGCTCCTCGCTGACGAATGCAGGGCTGGTGCTTATGTACCCCGCCTGGGCGGTGAACGCAGACCTGATCAAGTCCGCGTGGCTCTGCTTAGACTGCATTCCTGCCATCCTCCATATTCACGACGTTCCTTTGAGTCGTGTTTGGGGCTAGTATAGCATGGCCCAGGGAGCTATATAATAATAGACGCTGTACGATCCAGGAGGCGCTATGACGGCCAGAATAGACTTCAACTGTGACATGGGAGAGAGCTTTGGCTCCTACAAGCTGGGCCAAGATGAAGAGGTTATCAAATACATCACCTCGGCCAACGTGGCCTGCGGCTTCCATGCCGGCGACCCGCAGTGGATGCGCCACACCGTTAGGCTCGCTGAAGAGCACGGTGTAGGCGTAGGCGCACACCCCAGCTTCCCCGACCTTCAGGGGTTTGGCCGTCGCAACATGGTAGTCACCTCCGCCGAGGCGAAGAACGACGTGATGTACCAGATAGGCGCGCTCAGAGCCTTCACCAGAGACCATGGTTTGCAGCACGTGAAGCCCCACGGTGCCATGTACAACACGGCGGTGGATGGAGGCGACCTGGCCAAGGCAATCAATGAAGCGGTCTTGGAGATAGACCCGGATATGATCCTCGTAGTGCTGGCGGGCAGCCCCTGGGCCGAGGTGGCCCGCGAGATGGGACTGCGCGTGGCAACGGAGGCGTTCGCCGACCGCGCCCTCAACCCGGACGGCACGCTGGTCTCCAGGTCCAAGCCCGGCTCTGTGATCCACGATCTGGATGAAGTGGTGGAACGAAGCCTGAAGATGGTAACCGAAGGCAGAGCCACAGCCATCACCGGAGAAGAGGTCGAGATTCAAGCCGACACCCTCTGCCTGCACGGAGACACCCCAGGCGCGGTGGAGATGGCGCGCGCCGTGCGGAACGGTCTGAGAGATGCCGGCGTCGAGATCGTACGCCTGAGTGAGATGGTCTAGTCCATGGCCGATTTGAGATTCGTTCCCGCCGGAGACAAAGCCTTCGTCATTGAGATGGGCACAGGCATATCCCCTGAAATCAATCGCAAGGTGCATAACCTGTTCCTGGCTATAGAAAAGCAGGGCATACCGGGAGTTCTAGACATGGTGCCGACCTATCGCTCCCTTCTCATCAACTACGACCCATTGACCTTGCCACCGAATGAGTTGGAGGAGCGGGTAAGAACGCTGACGCAAGACCTGGATGAGACTGCTACAGGGGCATCCAGGGTGGTCGAACTACCCACCGTGTACGGCGACGACCACGGTCCTGACTTGGGGCACGTAGCTGAGCATAACGGCCTTACGGAAGAAGAGGTGATCGCGTTGCACTCCGGCACGGACTACCTAGTGTATATGATGGGGTTCACTCCCGGGTTTACCTATCTGGGAGGCATGTCAGAAAAGATAGCCACGCCGCGTTTGCAGACGCCGCGCACAGCGATACCCGCAGGATCCGTGGGTATCGCTGAACGGCAAACGGGCGTCTATCCCATTGAGAGTCCCGGCGGCTGGCGGCTCATTGGGCGTACCCCGGTGCAACTGTTCGATCCATCGAAGCAGCCTCCCGTTATAGCTGAGCCAGGCGACTATATACGGTTCGTTCCTGTGCCCTCGGAAGAGTACCAAAGGATCCTCGAAGAAGTTGGGAACGGGGCCTACCAAGCGGCCTCATACCCCGTGGAGTAGGTATGGATATCATAGAAGTGCTGGACGGCGGCATTTTCACCACGGTGCAAGACCTGGGCCGCTACGGCTACCAGAGGTACGGTGTCCCCGTGTCCGGGGCAATGGATTCCTTTGCCCTGCGAGCCGCCAACCTCCTAGTGGGGAACCGCGAGGGTGACGCCGGCCTGGAAATGACCCTTGCCGGCCCCAGTCTCCGTTTCCTGGACGAAACCGTAGTAGCGATAACCGGCGCCGACCTTATGCCCGCATTGGACGGCGAACCGACTCCCACGTGGCAGCCCGTGGCAGTGCAGAAAGGCGCCGAGCTTCAGTTCCACGGCATCAGTGACGGTGTGAGAGCCTATCTTGCTATAGCGGGAGGCCTGGACATTCCGCCCATGCTGGGCAGCCGCTCCACTTACACAAGAGCCAACATCGGCGGACTAGAAGGCCGCGCCCTGGCCCCCGGCGACAGGTTGGCTTCCCCTACACGCATGGACCGAGTGGAGGGGAGACGTTTCCCCCGGACGGCAGTACCTCACTATGGCCACGCTCACCGGATTAGAGTAACCCCGGGACAGCAGGAGCATGCCTTTACCGAACAGGGTATCGAGACCTTTCTTTCGTCCAGCTATACCGTTACCCCACGGTCGGACCGGATAGGTTACAGACTGGAAGGGCCGCCAATCGAGCACAAGGCCGGCGCGGACATTGTCTCGGACGGCATCCCGTTCGGGGCAGTACAGGTCACCGGCGATGGCATGCCCATTGTCCTTCTAGCCGATAGGGGTACCACGGGAGGCTACACCAAGATAGCCATTGTGATCAGCACCGATATCATGCGCCTGGCACAGGCGGCTCCGGGAGACGTGGTCACGTTCCATAGAGCAACGCTTGAAGAGGCGTGCGAAGCCTTACTGGAACAGGAGAGCCTCATCCAAGAGATCCGGAAGAGCCCCAGCGTTGTATTCGCCCGCCAAAGACTCGCCATCCGCGTGAATGACCGGGAGTACATCGCGGAAACTGGGCTATCGGAAGCAATTGAGACCACGGCTGAATCCAGGACGGTTCGCGCTTCACTCCATGATGAGACCTATACCTTCACCGTCGAGGTGGATGGCAACTCCTCCGCTTGACACCTCCTGGGAAGGAGCCTACCATCAACCCAAAGCTGTACGAGGAGGCGTATCATGACCACGGGCCTCTCTTCATTCCGTCCCGCCATCACAGGAACGTCCCACATGGTTTCGTCAGGCCATTGGCTGGCCACTGCCGCGGGATACCGCATTCTGGAAGAAGGCGGCAATGCCATAGACGCCGGTGTAGCAGCGGGCATTGTCCTGGGAACCGTGCTGCCCCACTGGGTCAGCTTTGGCGGTGTGGCGCCCATGATCATACACCGCGCCGACCGTAACGAAACGGTGAACATAGACGGCCTGGGTCGCTGGCCCAAGAAGGCCAACATAGACTACTTCAAGCAGAACTCTGGGGGAGAGATAGAGGCCGGTGTGCTGCAGTGCGTCACCCCCGGCGCGCCGGACGCCTACCTCACCGCGCTCAAGCTCTACGGCACCATGACATTCGAGCAAGTGGTGACGCCCGCCATGGAACTTGCCGATGGCGGGTTCCCCGTTTCCGTATCGCTGACGCAGGCGCTGGAGATAGGCACGGCCCTGACAACGGCTTTCCAGCTTCGCACGGGAAGCAGCCCGCGGGGCACGGAGGGCAGCCTATCCTCGTGGCCGTCCACTGCGGATATATTCCTGCCCGGCGGGAAGATACCGGAGATAGGCCATGTCATTGTGCAGAAAGACCTTGCCAATACGTTCCGCAGGCTCATCGACGCGGAGCGCGCCGGTTCCTCCAATGGCCGAGAGGCCGGTCTTCAAGCGGCGCGCGACCTGTTCTACAAGGGCGAAATAGCCGAGCAGATCACCGGTTTCATACAGTCCCAGGGCGGCCTGCTCAGCATGGACGACATGGCGTCCTACGCGGTCACCATCGAACCTCCGGAGAAGGGCAGCTTCAGGGGTCTGGACGTGTACACCTGCGGGCCCTGGTCACAGGGGCCGGTCAACATACAGGTTCTGCAAATCCTGGAGGGATTCGACCTAAGGGCGATGGGGCACAACAGCGCCGATTATCTGCACGCCGTCCTGGAGGCGTTGAAGCTGGCATTCGCCGACCGCGAAGCGTTCTACGGCGACCCCGGTTTCCTCGACGTGCCCATGGCCGGCCTCACCTCCAAGGAGTACTCCGCCGCGCGTAGGGAGACCATACAAATGCGGCAGGCGTTCACCGAGATGCCGCTGTCCGGCGACCCCTGGGCCTACCAGGCCGGCGCGGCGATGCCCGTTCCCGCGGCGCCGGAGCCGGCGGGCGGCCCCGTGCCGCCGGACACCAGCTACGCCTGCGCCGTAGACCGCTGGGGCAACGCCTTTTCCCTGACGCCAAGCGACGGGATATATGGCGCGCCGGTGGTGCCGGGGCTGGGCATGATCACATCGGCTAGGGGGTCGCAGAGCTGGCTCGACCACGAACACCCCAGTTCGCTGCAGCCGGGGAAGCGCCCCCGTCTGACGCCCAACCCGGCTATGGCGTTCAAGGACGGCAAGTTCTGGATGGCCTACGGCACGCCGGGCGGCGATACACAGTGCCAGTCCATGGTGCAGGTGTTCCTCAACATCGTGGAGTTCGGAATGGATCCCCAGGAGGCCGTCGAGGCGGCCAGGGTGGTCACGTTCAGTATGCCAAGCTCGTTCTGGCCGCACGCCTACTTCCCCGGCCAGGCGGCGGCGGAAGGGCGCATAGCCCCGGACGTCATCGACGACCTGCGCAAACGCGGCCACAAGATCGAGGTGTGGGACGACTGGACGGGCCGGACGGGCAACGTCTGCGCCATACAGGTGGACAGAGAAAAGGGCATACTCCTCGGCGGGGCGGACGCCCGCCGCGAGTCCTATGCCATGGGCCGTTAGGGCTAGCAAGACCTCTTCCCCCTCGCCTTGATGGGGGAAGATTGAGATGGGGGTATCAACATGTTTGACGGCAACCTGACTCTGGATCAGATCATGTCTATCCCCGCACCGGGTCCTGGAGAAGCCGGCAATGCGCCTCAATGGTCGCCGGATGGCTCTCGCATCCTCTTCGTTTCATCATTGGGAGGCTCTCCCGACATCTGGAGCATCAGCCCGCAGGGAGGATTCCCCTCAAGGGTTACCCTAGGCCTGGGGATTGCAGACTATGCCGCGTCACACATGCCGCTATGGTCGCCGCATGGCCGGCAGATCTCGTATATATCCAACAAGTCAGGCGCAAACGAAGTGTGGCTGTGGCACGCCAGCGGCGATCCTGAATCCCAGCTCACCAATCTAGGGGCTCACGTCCAGTCTGTGTGCTGGGCGCCTGATGGCAAGAGCCTGGTCCTGTCTGGTAACCGCTACGGTGGCTACGACATCTACCGGGTAGATCTGCCTTCTGGAGACGCTACACGACTCACCCAGGATCCCCTTTACGAAGTGAACCCCGTGTTCACTCCCGATGGGAAATCGATTATCTACGTACGACTGAACGAAACCTGGGAAGACCACCAGATCGTCCAAATGAACAGCGATGGCACAGGCTCCAAGGTCATTGCTGAGGATAGAGATTTCTTCGACTATTCGTTCGGCCCCTCACTGGGGGCGCCCCAGGTCTCGCCCGATGGTAAGTGGCTTCTCTTCCGCTCGCAGCGAAGTGGCTATATAAATTACTGGAAGGTATCTCTTGAGACAGGGGAGCCTAGTCCACTGGTTCCAGAGGAGGCCGAACAGAGCGGCGCGACTTGGTCTCCAAACGGTAGCGAGGTAACGTATGTCTCCAACCGCAACGGAACTCTGGAGATAAGGCTCGCCAGCGCGGAAGGGGGCGAGTCGAGATCCCTGTTCAATCCAGGTATGGGTGTGTGCATCGCTCCCAGTTGGTCCCCAGACGGCTCCCACATCTGCTTCATCCACGGCACACCTACTGCTCCCGATGACCTCTGGGTGGTATCAGCTAAGGAAGGCGAACCCAGACAGCTGACCTTCTCCTTGCCTGAAGGCGGCTTGGAGCGCCTCCTTGTCACTCCGGAAAAGGTTGCTTACGCTAGCTTCGATGGCCTCACTATCAACGCCTATCTATACTCCCCTAAAGACAGAAGCCGGCGCTACCCGGGCATCGTGCTCACTCATGGCGGGCCGACCTCTCAGTTCTTCGATAATTACCAGCCTTATGTTCAGTACCTGGTGCAGCGAGGGTACGTGGTGCTGCAACCCAACGTCCGAGGAAGTTCCGGATACGGCAAAGCGTTCGAAGAGGCTAACGATGGCGACTGGGGTGGAGCCGACTTGAAAGACGCGGTAGCAGGCGCCGATTTCCTGAAGAGTCTGCCCTACGTACACCCGGATAGAATGGGCGTAACCGGCACCAGCTACGGAGGCATCATGAGCATGAACGCCGTCTGCTTTGCGCCGGGGGTATTTCAGGCTGCGGTTCCCATGTCGGGATATGCCGAATGGCCCGTGGAGTTGAACAGAATGGCTGTGAAGCACATCAAATTGCTCGAGCACGAGTTGGGACCATACAAGGACAATAAGGAGACCTGGCATCGCTGCTCGGCCATCTACTCGGTGCGTAATGCCAGGACCCCAACGTTCGTCCTCCATGGCGAGGGCAGAGACCCTCATTCGGACGCCTCCAGGGAGTTCGCTGAAGCCCTCAAGAAAGAGGGCAAGGTGGTGCAATACAAGGCCTATCCCAACGACGGCTACTACGTAGTGAATAGGTCCAACATCCGTGAGATGCTCAACGACATCGGGGACTTCTTCGACAAGTATCTAAAGAACGGAGTTCGCTGAAGTTTTAGTGCCTGATTTTTTGACGACGATTAAGTTTTTTGCTAAAATTGCACCATATACAACACCTTGAGTTGGTGCAGCGACTGAACAACAACATAAGCGGAATTATTTCTCTCTTTCTTCCCTGCTGCGCCGCTCCTCAAGGCCCCAAATCCGGGCGCCCTTTGTATTAGCGGAGGCGACCCCATATGAGGAGTACCTATGGTACGCAAGCAGATTGAAAATATGCCCCAGTACACTGCCAGCGATATCCAGGTCTTGGAAGGCTTGGAGGCTGTACGCCGCCGTCCCGGCATGTACATCGGTAGCACCGACCATCGCGGCCTGCACCACCTGATCTACGAGATAGTGGACAACGGCGTAGACGAGGCGATGGCCGGCACCTGCGACCGCATCTCCATTGTTCTGAAAGAGGACGGCATCGTACGAGTTGAGGACAACGGCCGCGGCATTCCGACCGATATCCACGCAACCACGGGCCGGCCCGCGCTGGAGACCATCATGACGACCCTCCACGCTGGCGGCAAATTCGGTGGAGGAGCCTATAAGGTATCGGGCGGTCTTCACGGCGTGGGCGCTTCGGTGGTGAACGCATTGTCGGAGTGGATGAGAGTGGAGGTGCACCGCGACGGGCACCTGTCGATGCAGGAGTTCGGCAGGGGGAAGCCGCAGGGCGACGTGGAGACGGTGGGCGACAGCGACAAGCATGGAACAATCATATCTTTCCTGCCGGACACCAAGATCTTCGGCGACATTGAATACAACTATGACGAGCTGACCCAGCGGTTCCGCGAGATGGCCTACCTGAACAAGGGCCTTCACATAGACTTCTTCAGCCCCTGGCATCTGGCGCGCGGAGCGGAAAAAGCAAAGGAGTCCTACTACTTTGAGGGCGGTATCTCCGACTTTGTAGAGCTCCACCTCAATCACAACCGCGACGTGCTTTCCAAGAAGCCCATCCACATAGAGAAGCCGGTGGAAGACACCATGGTAGAGGTGGCGTTGCAGTACAACACGGGCTATTCGGAGCTGGTATACGCATTCGCCAACTGCATCAACACGCCGGACGGCGGCACCCACCTGACCGGATTCCGCACCGCGATTACCCGCGCCCTGAACGACCACGCCCGCAAGCAGAAGTTCCTACGAGACGACCACCCCAACCTGGCCGGAGAAGACGTTAGGGAAGGGCTGGCGGCGGTAATCAGCGTCAAGTTGCTCGACCCCGAGTTCGAGGGGCAGACCAAGGCAAAGCTGGGCAACCCTGAAATCAAGGGCATGGTGGAAACCGCCGTCGCCGAGGGCCTGGAGTACTACCTTGAAGAGCACCCCCTAGAAGCGCGACGGATCATAGACAAGGCTTTGACGGCGCAGAAGGCCAGAGAGGCGGCTCGCAAGGCGCGCGAGATGGTGCAGCGAAAGAACGCCATGGACGGCGGCTCGCTGCCGGGCAAGCTTGCCGACTGCCAGGAGCGCGACCCCTCCATGAGTGAGCTGTTCATCGTAGAGGGCGAATCGGCCGGGGGTTCGGCCAAGATGGGCAGGGACCGGAAGTTCCAGGCCGTCTTGCCTCTGAAAGGCAAGATCCTCAACGTGGAGAAGGCCCGCGAGGACCAGATGATTTCCCACGAGGAGATACGAACCATAATTACGGCGCTGGGGACCAAGTTCCACTCCAGGATCAGTGTCAACGGTGACGACGTCAATGGAAATGGCAACGGCAACGGACATGCGCCGGAAGGCTATGACCTTGACTCGCTGCGATACCACAAAGTAATCATCATGACGGACGCGGACGTGGACGGGTCTCACATCCGTACGCTGCTGCTGACCTTCTTCTACAGGCACATGAAGCCGCTGGTAGAGGGAGGCTACTTGTACATAGCGCAGCCGCCCCTCTACAAGGGCTCCAAGGGCAGGGCGGACCAGTGGCTGTTCACGGAAGACGAAAAGGACCGCTGGATGGCCAGGCAGCAATTCTCCAACCTGAAGCTGACATCCGCCGATGGCTCGATATCTACGACGGGTGTGGGAATCCAGACGCTCCTCTCACAGCAGGAGGGCCTGGATAGGGTGCTGCAGGACCTTCAGCAGAATGCCGGCATCCCCGCCGAGTTCACGCTGAAGCTCCTCAAATCGGATGTGGCCGAATGGCACAGGCAGGACATGCTGAACATAGACCAGTTCATGCTGCAGGTCAGGAGCTGGCTGGTGGCGGAGGGAATCCCCGCTGACCCGGGCTTCAACAAAGAGACCGAAGAGAAGTGGCTCAAGGTAAAGTTACCCTCCGGCAGCAAGTTCAAGCTATCTCAGACGCTGTTCGATTCGCCGTTGATGAAACGCTGCTTTAGCCTCTACTCCAAAGTGAAGGACGCTATGGAGCATGACAGCTTCACGCTGACCCGCAAAGGCAAGGTGCTGGACACGGACATCCCACTGTCTGAGCTAGCGGCAAGGGTGAATAAACACGCGGACAGAGGCGGCGTCAGCATCCAGCGCTACAAAGGACTGGGTGAAATGAACGCCGACCAGCTCTGGGATACGACGATGAATCCGGAGACGCGCACCGTCCTCAAGGTTGGCGTGGAGGACGCCATTCTAGCTGACGAGGTCTTCAGCGTGCTGATGGGCGACTCTGTGCAGCCGCGGCGGGAGTTCATCCAGACCTACGCAAGAGAAGTGCGCAACCTGGACGTATAGAGCGGGCCTGCAGGCAAGTCATGGATTGCTTGCTATGGTTCCCTGATGGAATACCATCCGCCATCTGCTTTCCTCAAGCCGCCAGATAGAGCTACGCAATGAAGCCGCGTTACCTCCAACGGGGCACACCGAGTACGTTGCCAAGGCTATGGTGGGTGCAAGGAGCTTCACTTGAAAGCCCGTCAGTTTAACCCCTACTTCTGACCTGCGAGTCAGAGCAGCGATGACATCCTGTTTACAAAACACGGATCCTGAGCTGCCTAACTCCAGAAAAGTCATCTGGCAGAAGAAGAGCAAGCTCCTCAATCGTGCAGGGTTGGAGCCCCACTAGCTTTTCCTCTAGACAGCGAAGTTGATCTTCTAACTCGGTTTTGTTTTCAATAACCTGAGTCTAATTGTCTAAAGGCCGACAGTGTCCTGGCTAGGATGACATGGGGTCGCTGGCGAGCCAGTCCCTGACGGCGCTCTCTTGCTCTCGCGTTATACGCCCTTCCGAGGAAGCCATATCAAGCAAGGTAGAAACGGAGGAAAGCGTGACCAGCTCAACCCCCACCTCGCGGTATGCCCCCACAGACCGGGGGAACCCGTAGGTGAAGATGCTATAGCTGTGGTTGATCCTGGCTCCAACGGCATGCAACCCCCTGATAGCCCTGACGGCGCTGCCCGCGGTACTGGTCAGGTCCTCTACCAGCACCGCCAGGCTTCCCGGTTGCACTACTCCTTCCACCTGCTGGCCCCTGCCATAACCCTTGGACTGATCTCGCACGTAGGCCATGGACCTTCCCGTTAGGGAGGATGCCCAGGCCGCCCAAGGTATACCGGCTGTGGCCACTCCAGCCACCACATCGGCCTCCGGTTCCGTTTCCAGAATCCTATCCGCTAGAAGCTTTACAATGCGCTCCCTTTCTACAGGGTAGGAGCAGAGTAGACGCAGATCGCAGTAGATTGGGCTGAGGATGCCGGATGCGAACACAAAGGGCTTCTCCGTGTTGATAATAACGGCCTCTCTGTCCAAGAGGATGGCAGAGACTTCCCTGGCCTGCTCATCCATGGCAGGCTTGCCTGTACCTGTAATCACTGTTCCTCCCAATCGGGGTCCGGTTAAGGACAAAGTGGGCGAGACAGCGCTCCTTGGTCGGAGTTATCTCGCCCACTTCATAACGGTTCTAGTACCAGTCGCGGTAGAAGGTCTCGTAGGGGACGGCTGGGGGCTTGGCCACGTGCGGGACGGGCAACTGCACCATGCCACCTTCACGCGAGGGCAGGTACACCGCAGAGGTGCCCTGTACAAAGACCTGGTCCTCATGGTTGCGGCCCTCGTACTTGATGCCGACACCGTAGTAGGTGCGCTCGCCGTCCACGGCGCCTTCGCCGGGTTCACCCTTCTGCACTTCCTTGAACTTTTTAACGACCGTACCGTTGTAGATGCCCAAGTCGCCGTAGTACATGGGCCGGCGCAGGGCCATCTGTAGGCGGCGGATGAAGCCGTGGTCGCCCATCCAGTTGCTCATCAGAGCCTGTGGTATCTGCGACCTCTGGCCGCCCCAGTCGAAGGGGAGTGCCTGGCCGCGGTAGGCGGCCAGTAGGGGATCGCCGTGCTCCTCTCCGTGAGCCCATGGCCAGCGGGTCACGGGGTGGGTGTAGGGGTTCCCTGCGAATCCCGGCAGGAGCTTGTGCCTGCGAGCCTTGTATCCGGCCTCAAAGGCGTATGACCGCACCGCGCCGTTGCGGATGAACCCGGTCACCGACCAGTCCTGGTCGCTCCAAGGCGGCACAACAAAGGTGGGCAGCTTGTCTCCCTCGTTGACGTCCTCCCAGTAGAGTATCTCCTTGCCCCTGGGTTCCGCCTTCTCAATGAGGTCGATGAGCTCTTCCACCTTTTCCTGGTTGTACTGTCCGGCTTGCCGCTCGTACATCATGCGCTCACCCAGGCGCTCCACGGACATGGCGCGGCCAGTGCCCATCTCTTCACGCGGGATCATTATCAGAGTGCCGTAGCACTTGCCCAGGAGGTCGCCGCGCATGTCCCAGTAGAAGACGTCCGTGATGAGGAAGAAGAGGTTGCCCTGCGCTCCCGGCTTCTCTATGACCTCCATAGCTTTAGAGGTCGTGCGGAGACCCGTGCCTACACGAAGGACATCGTAGAATTCCCATGCCGTACCGGAATGGAAATTTGCAAACGGTATGCCGCCGGGCCGGTCTCTCCACAGCTCCTCCGGGCCGTGCCACATGGGTGTGCGGGCCATGATCATGGCCGTCCCCGGGGTAGTAAGACAGCCATAGGGACCGTTCTTGGCATACTCGGGGTCGGTATATAGGGGATTGTCATCCCCAATGTGGACGGCGTAAGCCTTGGCAACCTTTTCCGTAAGAATCCAGGGACTCTTAAATGGCGGGCCGGAAGAATCGTAGGGCTGCCTTGTCCCGCTGTACAGGCCAACGTCAAGAGGGTAGCCTTCATGAACCTCTTCGCCAATCATGCCCCTTGACGCCTCACGAAACTCGTTCACCAAGCTTTCAAAAGTCTCGCCTGTTGTCGTCATCACTTCACTCCTTGTTTGTTTTTCAATTGCCCCGGCACGGGTGCATCACCACCATGGATTGCCTACTGGCAGGCCAACCAGGAATCCCTTCTCTGGGAGGTAGACCACTGCCGAGCCGTCAACAAGAGTCTGTCCAAGCTGGTTGTTGCCGGAGAGCTTGACCTCAACGGCGTAGTATTTCTCGTCCCCAACGGTCTCTTCAAACTTTCTGGTCACCTGGCCGCTGACCCACATGGTGTCACCATAGCAGTAGTGGTTGGGCAAGTCCAAGCTTATGCTGCGCAGAAAGCCCAGGTCTCCCATCCAGTTGGTAATGACCTGGCTGGCTAGGGCAAAGCGATGCAGTCCTCTAGCCACTGACATCTTGAATCCCAACGCGCTAGCCGACAAGAGGTCCTTGTAGGTCTGCTCCAGGTCCCAGTAGGGCCACTGGGTGGTGGGGTTGACGGTTCGACGTCCCGGGCTGTCCAGTATCAGCCTATGGGCCACAGGGCCCAGGGAGGCCGTAGAGGACTTCGCCAGCGCGACTTCCCAGAGCTCCATGGAGTTGTACTCCACGGGCCCCTTCACCAGTGCGGGAAGCGCATCGCCCTCTTGGACCTCGCTCCAATACAGGGGCACCTCGCCGCGGTGCGGCGGAATGGCGTCTATGTCCCTTTCCAGGTTATTGATCTCCTCGTCGCTGTACTGGTAGATGTCCCTGTCCAGAATGAGAGGCTCGCCTGGGGTGTAGGGCACCATCGCCGCAGTGCCCGTGGCCGTCGCTATGACGCCTCCATGGATGGTCTTGTATGTGGCAACGGATTCGACCTCGGCAGTCTCCCTGTCACCCCAGTTGGGTCCGCTGCGCACGTCGGACACCTTCAGGTCACTCACCAGCCGTTCCCCCAGCCGTATCACGTCATTCCACTCAGCAGAGACGCGGACGGTAAACCGTCGCAGGCCGTACTCCTTCTGCTCGTATGCGGCGCCGGAATCGGGCGTACGTGCTGCAAGAACAAAGCTGGGAGGCGCTATCAGCGTGTTGTACAGGGTGCCTACGCCCCCTGCTGCGTCGTTGTATAGGGGGTTCACGTCGCCCAGCGAGGCGCAGAACTTCTGGATTGCGGACCAGTCAGCTACGCTGACCCCTTGCTCCACGTCCGGCGCTTCTCCGCCGACCAGCTTTTTGCTGTCCTCTATGAAATCACTCAAGCTTCCTGCCATAAACCTACCTCCTTGAATTCGCTGTTCTTTCTTTTACAGGTCAATGGTTCTTTACAGTGGGCTGAGGGCAGGATACATGCACGAGGAAAGATGGTCAATTCATTCAGACTAAGTCTTTGTAAAGTCCCTGCTCCGTGATAAACCTCTCGACCTCGGGTGGCACGAGATATTTCACCGACAGGCCCAAGGCAACCCTGCGCCTGATCTCCGTGCCGCTTATTCCTAGTGACGGCCCCTCAATTAGTCCCAGCTTCCGCTCCAGGACAGGGTACTGCCGCTTGACCTCTTCAAGGGCATCGGGTGAGTAGCCTGGTCTGGTAACGGCGGTAAACGTGCATAGGTCAAGTAACCGATCGGGATCTTTCCAGCGCGGTAGGCTCAACAGAGAGTCAACGCCTATGATGAAGTTAATCTCGGCGTCCGGTCCCCATTGTCCGACCAGCTCTTCAAGGGTATCGACAGAGTAGGTCAGACCCGGCCTGTCTATCTCTATCGAGGAGGAATCAAAGGCGGGGTTGCTGGCCACGGCCAGCCGCACCATCTCCAGCCGGAGGGAGCCTTCCGTAATCTGCCTACCGCTTTTGAGCCAGGGCTGCCCCGTTGGTATGAAAACCACCTTTTGCAACGGAACGTGCATGCGAGTTTCCTCTGCAACTATCAGGTGCGCTATATGGATGGGGTCGAACGTGCCACCCAGTATGCCGATTCGCATTTCATTCCCACTGGAACTCTCGAGTCCCTATTCTCACCGTATCTCCGTTTCTGACGCCCGCTTCCTCCAGGGCGCGGAGCACGCCAAGCCTGGCTAGTTCCTCCCTCAGTTGGAGCCTCACTTTGAACTGTCGCATGTCCGGTAGGACCACTAGGCGCTCCGCTGGCGGCGATGATACCACAAATACACCGCCGTCCTTCACGACAGAGGGGCGCCCTGTCCTTGAACTGGGGGCCACCAAGGGAAGGCCTTCCGGATGGCGTCTTGGCACCACGGGCGCCTGTGTCAGAAGCTTATGTAATCCCGCCTTGAGGTCATAGATGCCCTCACCCGACTGTCCGGAGACAAAGTAGCGGGCCATCCCGTATGAGGCAAGCTTCTTTCTCAACGCCGGCACTTCCTGTGCCACTTCCGGGAGGTCTGTTCCGCTGACAACGACTACGTAGGGCCGCTCCAGCATGCGCGGATCGTGGATAGCAACCTCGTCGCGGAGGTCTTTGAGGTCATCGATTACATCCGCACTCCGCCCATCCAAGAGGTACAGGTGGAGGCGTGGTCGCCAAAGGTGACGAAGAAAACCGTTGCCCAGACCCTGACCCTGGCTAGCCCCGCGGAGAAGGCCGGGCAACTCAAGGATAGAAAACGCATCCCAGTTGTGCTCAGCCACTCCAATGATCGGTTCTCTCGTGGTGAACGGATACTCAGCCACTTCAGGCGCAGCACTGGTCATTGACTTCAAAAGGGCTGACTTTCCAGAACTTGGTTTACCTATGACGGCAATATCCGCTATAGCCTGCAACTCTAGGACGTACTCTCTTTGCTCCCCTCTCTCCCCCGTCTCAGCAATGAGGGGCGTCTTATTGGTAGACGACGCAAAATGGACGTTCCCACGACCACCCAATCCACCTCGTGCAGCGAGCAACTCCTCACCAGGTTGGAGCAACTCCCCTTTATAGGAGGGTCCATCGTGCAGATCCCAGACGGTCGTACCTAAGGGAACCTCTACTCTAGAAACTCCGCCCGACTTGCCCGTCCTCTTTCCTCCCAGTCCATCCGAGCCAGCCTGGCCCCTAAGTATCTTAGGTAAGTTCCGGCTATACTCACGGAGCGCTGCCGATGCGACAAAGTAAACGTCAGCCCCGGAGCCGCCATCACCCCCATCAGGACCACCATATGGGAGATACCGAACACGTGACAAACTGATGCATCCGTGTCCTCCGCGGCCACCAAAGATTGTTAGTGATATAAAGTCATTCATAAATAAACCAAGTCTTTATAGATGTTTAATACATAATAGTAAAGAGACCTCAATATATTGATGCAGCTTTTGGGAATGATGGGAAATGCAAACATGTTAATGAGGTTCTTAGGAGGAATTTGCTAGGGAATCCTTGGGGAATAGCCTAGTTAGTTGGGTATTGTCGACAATACCCAACTTGCTCTTTATAGACGCAACGTCATTGGCTGTTGAGGAGTCCGATGAAATTGCTTCGTTGACATGTCGGATCGAGTTCCGTACGGTCTTTGGATTCCAATTCCCCATAAGGGATGCTATTTCCCGTATTGGTTTCTTGATTATCGAGTCTAAGAGGAACATGGCGACTCGTTGGGGATATGTCGTTTTTCTATCACGTGTTCGTGTGCACAGTAGTTTGCTTGGCACCTGGTAGTAGGAGGCAACGGACTCTAGGACGTTGTCAGGGCTTAGCTTTTGCCCTTGGTCGGCCGATGGCATACCCGAGAGGGCCATATCAATGAGATCATTCGATATGGGGGATCCAAAGAACTGTGACAATGCGATGATGCGGTTGAGGCAACCCTCTAGACTACGTATGCCGTTTGGTGCGCGCTTTGCTATCTTAAACGCCACCTCTTCCGTGATTGGCGCGTTCTGAGACTGAGCTTTGTGGATTAGTATGGCGACGCGGGTTTCTAGATCGGGTTCTTGAATGTCAGCGATGAGGCCCCACTCAAACCGGGAGCGCAGCCTGTCTTCCAACAGCGAGACCGACGTGGGCGGTTGATCGCATGCGACGACGATTTGCCGGTTGGCGTTGTGCAGGTCGTTGAAGGTATGGAACAGCCCCTCCTGGGTCTGCTCCTTGCCGGAAAGGAACTGGACGTCGTCGAGGAGGAGGAACTCTGCGCTGCGATACTTGGCGCGGAATTCCTCCGTTCGCCGCTGCCGTATGGACTGGACGAAGTCGTTGGTGAACTGCTCGGTGGTGACGTATAGAGGGGTGACGCCCTGTTCAGAGACGGAGGAGGCGATGGCGTGCAGAAGGTGTGTTTTGCCTAGCCCGACCCCTGCGTAGATGAAGAGGGGGTTGTATTGGATCCCCGGTTTGTCGGCTACGGCGCGGGCTGCAGCGTAGGCAAGATGGTTGGAAACTCCCGTGATGAAGTTGTTGAAGGTGTAACGCCCGTTGCCGTTGTAGTTGCGCACGGGGCCATAGGGTGCTGGAAGCGAGTTTTCTACGGGCTGCACCGGGAGGGGAGCGTCCGTTGCGCCGTCCTCCGCTGGATCGCTCTTGAAGTGTGGAGAGACAACCTTAATAGCTACGCGGATAGGCCGGCCTGCCACGCCAGACACCACGTCTTCTATAACCTGGTGCATACGTCGTCCCAACCACTCTGAGGCGAAGGTAGTGGGGGTGCCAATAGACAGCAGATCGCCATCTATGGAAAGCCCCATGGTGCCCTTCAACCAGGTCTCATAGCTGGGACGGGGGACCTCAAGTTGCAGTTGCCCCAGGGAGGCAGACCATAGTTTTTGAGCAGGATTAGTCATAAAATTAAAGATAAGCCGGATTTCAGGGTCGGCAAGAACATCCATGAAAATGGACGCGATGAGCGAAAAGATATCATTGTCCATTACTTGAGAGTTCAAGTAGTGGAATTTCGAAATTTCGTAGAGTTTTCCCGATTCTTTACCGGTATGTGAAAAACGGGCAACGGTCAGGACAAGGAGCTTGTAGTATCCTCTGGTTATGAGACTGGTGTTTATGGGAACCCCGGATTTTGCGGTGCCCGTTTTGGACGCGCTTTGCTCCAGCGGACATGACGTAGCGGCGGTCTACACCCGGCCCGACCGTCCCGCGGGTAGAGGCCGCCAGCTTAGTTCTCCCCCGGTCAAGGTGTATGCAGAGCAGCACAGCATACCGGTCGTTCAACCGGCCAGTCTGAGACAGGAGCGGACCATTGAAACCCTTGTGTCTCTGAAGCCACAAGCGATGGTGGTGGCTGCTTATGGAAGGATTCTGCCTCCTGAGATGTTGAGAGTACCCCCCTTTGGTGTGTTGAACATCCACCCGTCGTTGCTTCCCAAGTACAGAGGGCCATCGCCGGTGACGCAGGCCATCCTAGATGGCGAATCGAAGGTGGGGGTAACGGTCATGTTGCTGGATGAAGGAATGGATACAGGCCCCATTCTGGCGCAGAAAGAGACGAATGTTTTCCCCGAAGAGGCGGCGGACCAGCTAACGCGAAGACTGTTCGCATTGGGCGGCGAGCTGCTAGCAGAAGTATTGCCTGCATGGGAGACCGGGGAGATCGAGCCCGTAGCGCAGAACGAAGAAGAAGCGAGTGTTACCCGGCTGCGCAACAGAAAGGACGGTAAACTCGACTGGTCGCTGCCGGCGGAGTATCTGGCGCGGCAGTTGCGAGCCCTCCATCCCTGGCCGGGTTGCTTTACGTACTGGGAAGGCCGGTTGCTCAAGGTGATCAGGAGCCGGGCGTTGGAAGAGGATGCTGTTGGCGCTGTAAAAGGGCAGGTGGTAGCACCCGGCAAAGCCGGAGGATACACTGCGGGAGTGGCAACCGGTAAAGGCGTGCTGGTTCTGGATGAAGTCCAGTTGGAAGGAAGAAGGCCTCAGCCTATGGGAGAGTTCCTCAAGGGGCAACCGAACTTTCAAGGAGCAGTGCTCAGTAGCTTGTCAAGGGAGTAAGGCCACTCCGTGGGAATGATGCGGCTTCAGCCGGTCTCTTCTTCGGGCTCAGTCCCTGGTCCGCCTCCGACAAGCCCCACTTCGGCGGGCGCCTCCACTTCTTCGACGGCCGCAGACTGAGCATTGACGCGCGCCACGAGTTCCTCAGGGTCGTTGAGGACGGTCACTTTGTCGCCAAGGCTTATGTCCGAGACGTGGATGCCGCGTTCGAAGTCCTCAAGAGAGGATACGTCAATCTCTACGAACTGAGGCACGTCCAGGGGGAAGCTTTCCACCTGCAGGGATTGCAAGGCTTGGTTGAGCACGCCGTCCATCAGCCGAACGGCAGGGGCTTCTCCTACGAGATACACTGGAACTTCCGAGCGAATAGTCTCCGTCAGAGGCACCTCCAGGAAGTCGACGTGGAGGATGTCCTCCGTTAGGGGGTGCCGCTGCACTTCTCTAACAAAGGCAAAGTGAGAGCCCCCTTCTTCTTTGACCGTGACGGGGATGTTGCTCCCCGCCTGCGCCACTATCTTTCGGAGGGTTGCAGTATCGGCCTGGAGTGCGGCCGGCTCTATTCCCCGCCCGTATACGTGAATAGGGGTCAAACCGAGCAGCCTCAGCTCCTTGACCTTCTTCCCTTTCACGCTACGCGGTTCTGCTTCCAGGGCAAGCGACTCCGTGGTCATGAATTGATGGTCTCCTTATAACGGCTTAGAGACGCGGCTAGGCGTCTCAAGGACGTTACTATACCATTCAATTTGCTACCCCACAAGCTTGCGTGCTATAATCCGCAAGTACGGCTAGCCTGTGGAGGTGAGGACAGGATGAGGGTACCAATGAAGGTGGACTACGGGGTACGGGCCCTGGTGGAGCTAGCCCAGCACGGCGAAAACGGACCGTTGCCAACAGCCGAAATAGCTGGTCGCCAGGACATACCAGAGTCATATCTCGATCAAGTCCTATCGGTTCTCCAAAAGTTTGGTATGATTCGGAGCCGGAGAGGCCCCCAGGGGGGGCATACTCTGGCCAGAGACCCGGGTGAAATCAACCTGGGAATGGTGGTGGATACACTAGAAGGGACGGGAGCTCCGCTTGTGTGCATTGAGCATCCATCTGAATGTACGCTTTCTAGCGCCTGTGCTCAACGTGAAGTCTGGCAGACTGTGGAGTCGACGGTTCGTAACGTACTAGGCACGACAACCATTGCCGACCTGGCAAGCCGCCAGCAATCGATGGCAAGTCGCGGCATGTACTACATCTAGGCTCGTCAAGTGTTCGCGAAGCCCTGAACCGTCGTTTGGTCTAGCGACTGAGCGTATGAGTTCAGGGCTTTTTGCGTCTTGAACGGGGATGGACCTGGATGACCGGTTTGATGATGGAGTCTAAGTTCGAAATTTGCTGCAGGGGGTAGGCAGTGACGCAGACAACAGAGGCAAGAGTGTTTACGCCGGAACAGGCGAGACGTTACAGCAGGCATATTATAATGCCTCAGATAGGTGGCAAGGGCCAGCGCAGGTTGCTGGACGCCAAGGTATTGTTGATTGGTGCCGGGGGGCTGGGTTCGCCCGCCGCCCTGTACCTGGCGGCGGCAGGCGTGGGGACGCTGGGCATTGTAGACTTCGACGAGGTTGATCTGACCAACCTGCAGAGGCAACTGCTTCACCGCACCAACGATGTGGGCAGACTGAAGGTAGACTCCGCGGAGGAGATGATCAACAGCCTCAATCCGGACGTTAACGTGGTAAAGCACCGTATACAGCTCTCGTCGGAGAACGCCCTGGACGTGCTTGCGGATTACGACATCATTGTGGACGGCAGCGACAACTTCCCCACGCGATACCTGGTCAACGACGCGACAGTGATGCTGGGGAAGCCGTGCGTACACGGCAGCATTTTCCTGTTCGAAGGGCAAGCATCGACGTTTGTGCCCGGCCACGGCTGCTACCGCTGCTTGTACCCGACGCCTCCTCCCCCCGGAATGGTGCCTAGTTGCGCCGAAGCCGGTGTGCTTGGCGTGTTGCCCGGGATCATCGGCTCCATTCAGGCGGTGGAGACTATAAAGCTGGTCCTAGACCTAGGCGATACCTTGACGGGCAGGCTGCTCCTGTTCGACGCTCTGGATATGAACTTCCGCACAGTGAGGGTGCCCCGCAACAGGGAGTGCCCGGTCTGCGGCGACAAACCGACGGTAACCGAGCTCATTGATTACGAGCAGTTCTGCGGCATACCGCACCTACAGGAGGCCGCACCCGCCCATTAGGCCTGTAGCTGACGGCGGCCTGCTATGCAGACCAGGATAACCAGGGAAAACAAGCTTCAAGAGGTCAGTTCTAAGGCGGGAAGCCGGAGCGGGATACTAGCCGCTATAGGCAATACGCCGCTGGTGGAGTTGCCGCACCTTTCGCCCAAGCCTGGCGTACGCCTGTTTGCCAAACTGGAAGGCTCCAATCCCACGGGCAGCGTAAAGGATAGGATTGCCCTTACCATGGTGGAGCAGGCAGAGACCGATGGCATGCTTACGCCCGATAAGGTGATACTAGAGCCCACCAGCGGCAACACGGGCATCGCACTGGCCATGGTTGGCTCGGTGAAGGGGTACAGCGTAGAGGTGGTGATGCCGGAGAACGTGAGCCAGGAGCGCGTGCAGCTCTTGGAGGCGTTCGGAGTCAAGATCCACTTCTCGGACGGAAGCCTAGGCACCAACGGCTCCATCCCGGTGGCCCGCAAGATGGCTGAGGAGGACGACCGGTACTTCATGCCGTATCAGTACGGCAACAAAGCCAATCCTCAAGCCCACTATGAAAATACGGGCAAGGAGATAACGGATTTCCTGCCCAACGTGGACATGTTCGTGGCAGGTCTAGGCACCGGGGGCACGCTGACCGGCACGGGTCGCTGGCTCAAGGAGCACAACGAGGATATCAAGGTGGTGGCTGCGGTTCCTGAACCGAACGATGCTATTCAAGGGCTGCGCAGCTTGGAAGAAGGGTTCATTCCGCCGGTGCTTGATGAATCGTTGCTGGACGCTCGCATTCTGGTGCCCAGCGATGAGGCGTTCAAGATGACCAAAGAGCTTCTCCATGGCGAAGGTGTGTTCGCCGGCGTCTCCTCGGGGGCGGTCATTGCCGCCGCACTGAAAGTAGCCAGCAGGCTGGATGAGGCTGACATCGTCTGCTTGCTGGCGGATGGTGGGTGGAAGTACCTGAGCACCGGGCTCTGGACCAAAGAGTACGACGATCTGCGGATGGAAGTGGAAGGGAAGGTGTGGTGGTGAGGCGCGAGAGCGGCGCCAACCGCGACTAACAATCCAAGCCGGGTGTTCACCAGTGAAACCGCCTTGGTTCCTTCATTCCCGTTCTTGCTCTTATAAGAAACGGTTCCCTTCATAATTTGGGCCAAAAGAGACGCATATTTCGGTGAAATGGCCTGTCTGATTGAAAAAGTAATCACAAAGTATTTGACTAAGAATTCACAATCGGATTAAACTTGCCCTTTCCTAAAGAAGCACACACCGTGAAGGAGCTATTGGTTAACGGATTGCGAGATCAAGCGCTACCTGCCGGTGATTTGAGGAATACTTTGATGAAAGAAGACAGGCCGGGAGGATTGTACCGCCCCGAATTTGAGCATGACGCCTGCGGCGTGGGTGTCATCGCCGACATAAAAGGTCGCAAGTCGCACCAGATTGTCGATCAGGGAGTGGACTTGCTGCGGCATCTGGCGCACCGCGGCGCTCAGGGCAGCGACCCGGATACGGGCGACGGGGCGGGAATACTTCTCCAGACGCCGCACGCATTCTTTGTCCATGAGAGCGGCGTGGATCTTCCGCAACGGGGTGAATACGGAGTGGGTATGGCCTTCTTGCCGCAAGACCAGGTGGAGCGCGCTCGCTGCGAGAAGATCATAGAAGGAGTGGTTCAAGAGGAAGGTCAGCGGTTCCTGGGATGGCGGGACGTCCCTGTGGACGAAAGCCGCATTGGCAAGACGGCAAGGGTGGTGCGTCCCACCATACGGCAGTTCTTTGTGGGGCGGGGATCCAAAGCGCTTGATCAGGCCTCCTTGGAACGGAAGCTATACGTCATACGCAAAGTTATAGAGAACCGGGTAGCTGCTTCCGGTATGAAGGAAGCGGATGCCTTCTACATCTCCAGCCTCTCGTCCAACACGGTGGTTTACAAGGGGCTGCTCACCGGCACGCAGTTGGAGCACTTCTACCTGGATCTGAAGAGCCCCCACATGGAGTCCGGGTTTGCTATGGTGCACTCCAGGTTCAGCACAAACACGCTGGGCTCATGGAAGCTGGCGCATCCGTACCGTTACATATCGCACAATGGAGAAATCAACACTCTGAGGGGCAACATCAACTGGATGACTGCCCGCGAAGCCCTGTTGTCTTCACCCCTGTTTGGTGATGATGTGGAGAAGCTATTCCCAATTATTACGCCCCGAGCCAGCGATACGGCCAACTTCGATAACGCTCTCGAGTTGTTGGTGCTGGGCGGCAGAACTCTGTCCCATTCTATGATGATGATGATTCCGGAGGCATGGAACGGCAACAGGTTCATTTCAACGGAGAAGCGGGCTTTTTACGAATACCATGCCAACCTGATGGAGCCCTGGGACGGCCCCGCGCTCATAGCTTTCACCGATGGAACAAGGATAGGCGCCAACCTGGATCGCAACGGCCTGCGGCCTTTCCGCTATACCGTGACCAAGGACAATCTGCTGATCATGGCCTCCGAAACAGGCGTGTTGGAGGTGCCGCCAGAAAACGTGCAGTACAAGGGGCGCCTGCGACCGGGCCGGATGTTCCTCTTGGACACGGAGCAGGGGCGAATCATAGACGATGAGGAGATCAAGTCGGAGGTTGCTACAAGGCAGCCGTACGGTGAATGGATCGGGGAAAACATGGTGCGGCTTGAGGACCTGCCTGAAGGGACAATGGAGCCGCCCGCGGAACGCTCGTCAATGGTGGAAAGACAGGCGGCGTTTGGTTACACCCTGGAAGAGCTCAGAATGCTGGTGCAGCCTATGTCTGAGACGGGGTCGGAGCCTGTGGGCTCCATGGGCAACGATACGCCGCTAGCTGTGCTTTCGGACAGGCCGCAGCTGCTGTTCAACTACTTCAAGCAGCTGTTTGCCCAGGTGACTAACCCGCCGTTGGACGCAATACGCGAAGAGATAGTCACCTCTCTGGAGATATGGCTTGGCTCTGAGGGCAATCTCCTCGAAGAAACGCCTGAACAGGCCCGTCAACTGAAGCTGCCCCATCCCGTGATAACCAATGAAGAGTTGGAGCGAATAAGGCAAAATCAGGTCCCTTATCTCAAAACGAAGACCCTGTCCGCCCTGTTCAACGCCGGCGAAGGGCCGGGAGCCATGGAAAGGGCCTTGGAGGAGCTGCTGAGAGAGGCGTCCCAGGCGGTAAAGTCGGGGCATACCATTCTGGTGCTGTCGGATAGGAGCGTGGATGCTGAGCACGCTCCCATACCCAGCTTACTGGCAACCTCCGCGGTGCATCATCACCTGATAAGGGAGGGGCTGCGTATGAAGGTTGGCCTCGTTGTGGAGTCGGGTGAGCCGCGGGAAGTGCAGCATTTTGCCCTGCTCATCGGCTACGGGGCGGGAGCCGTGAACCCGTACTTGACCTTTGAATCGCTGGCCGACATGGTTGCAGAGGGAGACCTACTTCCTGAAGGCTTGGACTACGATACGGTCCAGAAGAACTTCATCAAAGCGGTGCACAAGGGCCTGCTCAAAGTTGCTTCCAAGATGGGCATTTCCACCATACAAAGCTATCGGGGCGCCCAGATCTTTGAAGCGGTGGGCTTGAATCAAGAGACTATTGACAAGTACTTCACCTGGACGCCGTCCCGCATCAGCGGGATTGGCATAGATGTCCTCGAAGAGGAGAGCCTGAGCCGGCATAGCAGGGCATACGGCGAATCGAAACTGGCCGCCGTGCTGGACTTGGAGGTGGGCGGCGTCTATCAGTGGCGGAGGGACGGCGAGTTTCACATGTGGAACCCCAACGCCATAGCCTTATTGCAGCATGCCGCCAAGACGGGCGACGTCGGTGTTTACAGGCGGTTTGCTGAACTGGCAGACGAATACGATAAGCGGTTGTGCACGTTGCGGGGGCTCCTGGAGTTCAGGACGGCGGAAGAGCCGATCTCTCTTGATGAGGTGGAGCCTGCCAGCCGCATAGTGAGTCGCTTTGCCACGGGAGCCATCTCTCTGGGCGCTATCAGCAGGGAGGCCCACGAGACCCTGGCCATAGCTATGAACCGTATAGGCGCCAAGAGCAATACCGGTGAGGGCGGAGAAGACTACCGCCGCTTTACTCCAGATTCCAACGGCGACTCGCGGAGCAGCGCTGTCAAGCAGGTGGCTTCCGGGCGGTTTGGCGTCACCACCAACTATTTGGTGAACGCTGACGACTTGCAGATCAAAATGGCGCAAGGCTCCAAGCCTGGAGAGGGGGGGCAACTCCCCGGCCACAAAGTCGATGAGTATATCGGGTGGGTTAGGCGGACCACGCCCGGCGTGGAGCTGATATCTCCGCCGCCGCACCACGATATCTACTCTATCGAAGACCTGGCGCAGCTCATTCACGACCTGAAGAACGTGAATCCTGAGGCGCGGATCCACGTCAAGCTCGTCGCAGAGGTTGGCGTTGGCACCGTCGCCGCCGGGGTTTCCAAGGGCCACGCCGATGTTGTGCTGATCAGTGGAGACAGTGGCGGCACGGGTGCATCGCCGGAATCGTCCGTCAAGCATGCCGGACTGCCCTGGGAGCTTGGCATTGCCGAAACGCAGCAGGTGCTGGTGCAAAACGATCTGCGAGGCCGCATAGTTGTGCAAACGGACGGGCAGTTGAAGACCGGGCGCGACGTGGCTATAGCCTGTCTGCTCGGGGCGGAGGAGTTTGGCTTCTCCACCGCTCCTTTGATAGCGTTGGGGTGCATTATGCTGCGAAAGTGCCACCTGAACGCTTGCTCGGTTGGCATTGCCACGCAGGATCCCGAGCTGCGCAAGCATTTCGACGGCCAGCCGGAGGCTGTGATCAACTACTTCTTCATGGTGGCTGAGCAGCTGCGAGAGATTATGGCGCAGATGGGGTTCCGCACGGTGAATGAGATGGTGGGCCGTGTTGACAGATTGGACAGCCAGAAGGCCATAGACCACTGGAAGGCAAAGGGACTGGATTTCAGCCAGCTTCTTTACCGTCCTGAAGCGTCGGACAGGGTGGCGACGTATTGCCGCGAAGCGCAGGACCATGGTCTGGACAAGGCTCTTGACAATGAACTGCTTAGCCTGGCGCAGGGTGCTCTTCATGGAAACGGGCCGGTAGAGGCCACGTTGCCAATCCATAACTACAACCGCACGGTGGGCACCATGCTCAGCGGAGAGGTGGCCAAGCGTTACGGAGAGGACGGCCTGCCTGAGGGCAGTATGCATTTCCGCCTACAGGGTTCGGCGGGACAGAGCTTCGGCGCGTTTCTGGCCAAAGGAGTTGCTCTGACACTGGAGGGTGATGCAAACGACTACTTTGGCAAGGGGATGTCCGGCGGACGGCTGGTGGTGTATGCGCCGGAGGGCTCCACCTTTGTGGCTGAAGACAACGTCATCGTTGGTAACGTGGCCCTCTATGGAGCCACCGGAGGACGCGCCTTCATACGCGGCATGGCTGGTGAGCGGTTCGCCGTGCGCAACAGCGCCGCGTATACCGTGGTAGAGGGTATCGGCGACCATGGCTGTGAATACATGACCGGCGGCATGGTAGTGGTGCTTGGTCGGACGGGACGCAACTTCGCTGCGGGGATGAGCGGCGGCATAGCCTTTGTTCTGGATGAAGACGGCGATTTTACCGACAAGTGCAATACGGAAATGGTGGTGCTGGAGCAGGTGGACGATCCGGCAGACCAGCTGGCGTTGCGACAGATGATCGAATGGCACCAGGAGTTCACGGGAAGCGCCAAGGGCCGGATGGTGCTGGATAACTGGAAGGGCATGATCTCCAAGTTCGTCAAGGTGATGCCTGTAGCTTATCGCAAGGTGCTGGAGGCGCAAAAGGTGAAGCAGCCCAAAGAGATCGAGCTGGTGATCCATGGGTAAGCTGCTAGGGTTTGTTCATCTGGGCCGACAAGGCCCCGACAGGAAGCCGGTTGCGGAACGGGTCAAGCACTGGAAGGAGATCTACCAGGAGTGGCCCGTGCAAAGCATACGTGACCAGGCAGGCCGCTGCATGGACTGCGCTGTGCCGTTCTGCCACACGGGCTGCCCCCTGGGGAACGTCATCCCGGACTGGAACCACTTGGCCTATAGCGACCGCTGGAAGCAGGCGCTGGACATGCTCCACTCCACCAACAATTTCCCTGAATTCACCGGCCGCATCTGCCCCGCTCCCTGCGAAGAGGCCTGTGTGCTAAATATAAACCAGGACCCCGTGACCATTGAGTACATAGAGAACGCCATAGCGGAGAGGGGCTTTAAGGAAGGCTGGATAAAACCGGAGCCACCGCAGGTTAGAACGGGCAAGAGAGTGGCGGTAGTGGGTTCAGGCCCCGCCGGACTGGCGGCTGCCCAGCAGTTGAACCGCGTAGGTCACGCTGTCACGGTCTTCGAGCGGGACGAATACGTTGGCGGGCTCCTCACGCTGGGCATTCCCGATTTCAAACTGGAGAAGAGCGTGGTGCAGCGCCGGGTCGACATCATGGCCGAGGAAGGCGTCATCTTCCGGACGAGTACCAACGTGGGCGTTGACGTCACTGCAAAAGACCTGCTGCAGGATTTCGACTCCGTTTGTTTGACCGGCGGAGCTACCAAGGCCAGGGAACTACCGATACCGGGGCGCGACCTTGAAGGCGTGCATCTGGCCATGGACTATCTGACACAGCAAAACAGGCTGAACTCGGGTCAGACGGTGACTCCTGAGGAGAGGATCAGCGCGGAGGGCAAACGCGTGGTGATCCTGGGCGGCGGCGACACGGGAGCCGACTGCCTGGGAACGGCGCACCGCCAGGGCGCAGAGGTTGTGTACCAGTACGAGTTGCTGCCGGAGCCGCCGTTGCAACGCTCCGGCGATGAGCCGTGGCCCTACTGGCCGGTGATTCTAAGGTCTTACGGAGCCCACGAAGAGGGTGGCATTCGCGATTACAGCATCCTGACCAAGGGCTTCTGCGGCAACGACGGGCGCGTGGAGACGCTGAGCGCTGTACGCCTGGAATGGGGGCCGCCGGATGAGACTGGCCGGCCCGTGATGAACGAGGTGCCCGGCAGTGAATTTGAAATCGAGGTAGACCTGGTGCTGCTGGCCCTGGGATTTGTTTCCCCGGAGCACGAAGGCCTACTGGAACAGCTGGGAGTGGCCTATGACGCGAGGGGCAACGTCTCCACGGACGAGAGCCACATGACCAGTGTACCCGGCGTTTTTGCCGCCGGAGACATGCGGAGAGGTCAGTCGTTGGTGGTGTGGGCAATTGCGGAGGGACGAGAAGCGGCGCACCACATGGACAGCTACCTCATGGGCTCGACCAAACTGCCTCGCAGCCTCCCAGGCGCCCTAGCGCGGTCTATTTCTTCTTAGCCGTTCTGCGCCCTTGCTGCTTGATACGCACGTGGATAGGGCCGCCCCTGGTCTTTGACGCCCTAACCTCAAAATCTTTGGTATGTGCCCTTACCAGGCCGGATAGCTGTTTATGGCCGTAGGTACGGGGATCGAAGCCCGGGTCAAGCTGTCGCAGCCTGTTACCGATAGTACCCAGGAACACCCAGCCGTCATCCGATGCCGTCAGTTCATGGGCCGCCTTGAGAAGTGGGACAGGGTCCGGCACTTGACTGGTGGAGTTGTCAGAGGATGGAGGCGATGCCCCTGCCTTTTCGGGGGATATGTTTTCGGTGTAGACAAAGATTTCGCAGGCGTTGACAAAGGAACGGGGGGTGTCTCTCCGCCCAATTCCCATGACGAACAGGCCCTTCTCCCTGATGCGCGTGGCGAGCCGGGTGTAATCACTGTCGCTGGAAACAAGGCAGAAGGCGTTGACCACGGTCTCGTAGAGGATGTCCATGGCGTCGATGATCATGGCGCTGTCCGTGGCGTTCTTGCCTTTCGTGTAGCGGAACTGCTGGATTGGCTGGAAGGCGTGAAGCTGCAGCGACTCTCGCCAGCTGTTCATGTTGGGAGTAGTCCAGTCGCCGTAGATGCGGCGGATGGTGACCAGGCCGTACTTGCTGGCCTCGGTGAGAATGTTCGCCACCAGAGACGCTTGAGCGTTGTCTCCGTCTATGAGGAGGGCCATACGCCTGTCTATTTGATGCTCTTCAGTCATGATGTTACGGCTGTTAAGCTTAACATATTGGTGGAAGAGTTGTTGGGAGCTAAGCCAAGCCAACCCTCCCTAACTAGACTTCCCCATCTCCCCTGCTTACAATTCAGGCATGCGGACTTTCAGACTGGCCATGGCCCAGATCAATCCCACGGTGGGAGACTTGGAGGGCAACACGGCCAAAATCACCGGCTACATTGAGCAGGCGCGTTCTCTCAAGGCCGACCTTATCGCGTTCACGGAGCTGGCCATTCCGGGCTATCCGCCGGAGGACCTGCTCTTCAAACCGCAGTTCATCCGGGACAACCTTCGTTACCTGGATAGAGTGGTCAAAGCCAGCCGCGATATCGCGGTGGTGGTGGGCTTTGCCGATGAAAAAGAGGGGAAGCTCTACAACGCGGCGGCGCTGGCCTATGACGGCAGGCTTGTCGACGTCTACCACAAGATGTTCCTGCCCAACTACGGCGTCTTCGACGAGAAGCGGTACTTCGAGGCGGGCCGGAAGTGTCCCGTCTACACCATCAAGGGCGTCGATGTGGGTGTGAACGTGTGTGAGGACATCTGGTACGAGGTGGGGCCCACCAACGTTCAGCGCCAGGCCGGAGCCGAGCTCATCATCAACATCAACGGGTCGCCGTATTACGCCGGTAAGAGCAGCTACAGGCATGAGATGCTGGCGAAGCGCGCCGTTGACAATCAGGCCATCGTCTCGTACACCAACATGGTCGGCGGCCAGGATGAGCTGGTCTTCGACGGCGGCAGCGTGGTGTTCGACCATGACGGGGAACTGCTGCTGCGGGGGAACCAGTTCGAGGAGGAACTGCTTTTCGTCGACCTGGAGATGGATTCTCTGTCGCAGGCCCGTCAGGGCCGGGGCAAGCCTCGCTCGGAGGACCACGAGGCCCTGAAGGAGATGGGCGAGCCGCTCAGGTTCCACATATCCGGCTACACCGGAGACGTTGCCAGGCCGCCGCTGCCCCGGCAGGAAGCGGCAGAGCTTGGACCTGTCGCCGAGGTTTACCGGGCGCTGGTCATGGGGACCCACGACTACGTGACAAAGAGCGGCTTCCACAAGGTGGTTGTCGGCCTCTCCGGCGGCATCGATTCGTCGATAACGGCGGTGATCGCCGTGGAGGCCCTGGGCAAGGAGAACGTGGTCGGCGTTACCATGCCCTCCCGCTACTCCTCGGAAGGGAGCGTGGTCGATAGCAAGCTGCTGTCGGAGAATCTGGGCATCCGGATGATGACCGTGCCCATAGAGCCCGCCTTTGGCGCATACCTGGACATGCTGGAGGAGCCGTTCCGCGGCACGGAGTCCGGCATTGCCGAGGAGAACCTTCAGGCCAGGGTGCGCGGCAACATCCTCATGGCGCTGTCCAACAAGTTCGGCTGGCTGGTGCTGACCACCGGCAACAAGAGCGAGCTGGCCACGGGCTACAGCACCATGTACGGCGACATGGCCGGGGGGTTTGCGGTGATCAAGGACGTCCCAAAGATGCTCGTCTACGAGCTGGCCCGCCACATAAACGATGAGAAGGGGAGAGAGGTGGTGCCCGACGCGGTGATCGAGAAGCCGCCCAGCGCGGAGCTGAGGCCTGACCAGCGCGACGAAGACTCGCTGCCTCCGTACGACGTGCTGGACGCCATATTGAAGGCGTACGTGGAGGACGACGAGACGTACAGCGAGATCCTTGCCGCCGGCCACGATGAGGCCGCCGTGCAGAGGGCGGTACGCCTTGTCGATGGAAGCGAGTACAAGCGCCGCCAGTCGCCGCCGGGCATCAAGATAACGCCTCGCAACTTCGGGCGCGACCGCCGCATGCCGATTGTGAACCGGTACCGGCAGTTCTAGCCGGGCCAATTGGTAGGGCCGTGGAGAGGCTGGGGGAAGGGGATTCGTTTCCAACGTTATGTCAAGCTGCAAGGCTAAACGCGAACCAAATATTTTTTTGAGGTGAGAAACGAATCTGAATATCGTCATGGTATGGGAGGTTGTCGTAACGGCTCCGGCGAGTATGTCTGACACGATGGCAAAGCGGGTTGAATAGGTAAAACGCATGGACGGAGGATAGCGCGAGACGGTGGGCATGGGGAAGGAGGAGATGTCAGGGAGGGCTGCCCTGAATTTACCATCAGCTATTGGAACGGAGTAGGGTCAGATGCAAAGCTCAGTACTGCGTAGCCTAAGAAGATGGGCAATGATGCGAAGGCCCATACTGCAGTCTTTCTGAAAGGAGCCAAATAGTGTCGTGCGTCATCAAGGTCTCCGCCGTCCCTTACGCTACTAGTGTATCTGAAATGGGCAAGAGAGCGACGCAGAGAAAGAAGCCACATCAACGCCGACCAGGCGGTAAACACACCTGCATATATCACCATAAGGATGAGGACCACCACACGAACTTCAGGGTCTGTAATGGGTCCGAAGGCTGGGGATACGTAAGGGAGAACCTCCTTTACAGTAGCCTGTGTAAAAAGAGCCCAGAGTCCGATGGAGCTAGTGAGCCACAGCACGTGTACCAGCAAGGTATATACCAGCCAAAGCCTGGAGGGCCTGAAGGGGGTTCCAGCAATGCGCTCAGGGGTCTTGGTTAGGTGTATCCATGGATACAAGAAAAGTACGACCTGTCGTATGCACCATACGGCTGCAGAAGCCGGCAAAAAGGAAGGGCGCCGGTTTGAGAAGTCCCATAGGATTCGTGAGAAGGGTCTGAACGGAAGACCAACGATACTCAGTAAATAGACTACTAGGTGAGAGTAAAGAGCTACAAGTACAGAGATCGTTTCCACTGGACTTAGCATAAGCCTAAACTGCTCCGATTAAGATCGTACAATTGCAAGGTTCTCCGATGAGATCGGCCTTTGTCAGTCGTTGTCACCAATTGAATAAATCCTCCTACTAGCCTATCTAAGTGTTTTATTTTAATCACTGTCACCTCCTCCTCCGCAGTAGCGGCAGGGTTTTGGCGTTGGAGTTGGAACACAGCCCGAATTAGACTGGATGCTATCTGGGTCGGCGCCCCCACATCCATCATCAGGCCACGGAGTAGGCGTAGGCGGCGCCCCCGCTATTGTTGGCGTGGGCGTAGGTACGGGCGGTATGGGTATCACCACAGGAGTAGGCATAGGCGCGGGCGGCGCAGTATCTACAGAGGACTCGACATTGGGGGACAGGAAAGAACAGGAAGAAAGCGGCGACAATGGGGGAAAGGAACCCGAGAATTAGCCCTAGAAGCCAATCGTTCTTAGCTACCCGGCGCACCAGAATATGCTGCGGTGTTCCACCGTACCGCATAACACTCCTTCGCCGCCGAATGCCCAGTGTAGAGACGGATAAAGTTACTGTCAATTAACTTGGAGTGCATGAAAACGAGGCGCTTTGCACTTCTCTGTGCCCCCCCTCTTGACAAAGCCTCCATCTTATCGTTAAATAGCACGCACGTTCTATTAATGGATACATTTAGGCTGACTCACAGCCTGGGACAAAACGGACAGCAGCTTCTTGGTGGCCTGAAGTAGCGCGTGCTACCATGCGATGAGATTGGAGGAGTTATGACCGCGGAACGAGAAAAGGCGTTAGAGCTTGCCATAAGTCAGATCCAGCGCAGCTTCGGCAAGGGCGCCATCATGCGCCTTGGCGAGGCTGAGATCGATACGTCGGTGAAGGCGATACCCACCGGGTCGCTGTCGCTGGACATTGCGCTGGGAGTGGGAGGCGTGCCGAGGAGCCGCGTCGTCGAGATATTCGGCGCTGAGTCGTCGGGCAAGACGACGCTCGCCTACCACATCGCGGCGAGCGCTCAGCGCCAGGGCGGCACCGCCGCCTACATAGACGCCGAGCACGCTCTGGACAAGAGCTATGCGGTGCGGTGCGGCGTCGACGTGGACGCGCTCTACCTATCCCAGCCGGACGATGCCGAGCAGGCGCTCGAAATCGTAGAGTACCTGGTGCGCAGCGGCGCTGTGGACGTGGTGGTCGTGGACAGCGTGGCGGCCCTGGTGCCTCGCAATGAGCTGGAAGGGGACATGGGCGATACCCACGTCGGCCTCCAGGCCCGTCTTCTATCGCAGGCTTTGCGAAAGCTCACCGCGGCTATAGGCCGCTCCAATACGACGGTGATCTTCATCAACCAGCTCCGGGAAAAGGTGGGCGTGGTGTTCGGGAACCCGGAGGTCACGCCCGGCGGCCGCGCTCTGAAGTTCTACAGCTCGGTGCGCATCGACCTGCGCCGCATCGAGTCCATCAAGCAGGGCGGCGACATAACGGGCAGCCGGGTGCGCGCCAGGGTTGTCAAGAACAAGGTCGCGCCGCCCTTCCGCTCCGCTGAGTTCGATATCATGTTCAACCGTGGCATCAGCTTGGAGGGAGACCTGGTGGACCTGGGAGTCGACTACGGCATACTGAACAAGAGCGGCGCGTTCTACTCCTACGGCGATACCCGGCTTGGCCAGGGAAGGGAGAACGCCAAGGGGTTCCTGTCCAGGGACGCCGATATGGTGCAGAGACTCGAAGCCGATATCCGGACCGCCGCTGAGATAGCGGCGGTGGCCAGGATGCCCGTTGTAGCGGGAGCGATTTCCAATAACGGCGGGTCGCAGAGCTCTTAGCGGTAAGTCGGAGCATGCAATGGCCCGGCATATCCGGCGCGAGCAAAGCGGCATAGCTGAACCCGAAAGGGCGTACCTCTCCGGCCTGCGTCTCCTCTCCTACCGGTCGAGAAGCCGGTTGGAGATGCGCCAGCGCCTCGGCAAACGGTTCTCAGCGGAAGCTGTTGAGGAAGCGGTGTCCCGCCTGGAAGAGTCGGGTTACCTGGACGATGCCTCCTTCGCCAGGTCCTGGAAGGAGGGCCGCGAAGCCCATAAACCACGCAGCGCAACCCTTGTCCGCCGTGAACTGCGCCACAAGGGTGTATCCAAGGAGCTGGCCGAGTCCGTTACCGCGGACATGGACGATGAGGCAAGCGCCTACGAAGCGGGCAGACGGCGTCTGAAAACCTTGACCGGCGTCGATAAGGGAACATTCAGGCGTCGCATGGGCAACTACCTGAGAAGGCGCGGCTTTGCCACGGGACTGGTGATTCGCACGGTGGACAAGCTGTGGCAGGAGAGGTCGCTTTGACCCAGATTTCGGGCTGGTGGTAGAATCGGAGCAACAATCCCTACATTAAGCAGGGGTAAGGCTTATGTCCGGTCACTCAAAATGGTCCACTATCAAACGCGCCAAAGCGGCAAATGACGCCAAGCGCGGCCAGCTGTTCACCAAGCTGGCCCGGGAGCTTACCGTGGCCTCCCGCGAGGGGGGCTCCGATCCTGAAATGAACGTGCGGCTCCGTCTTGCCGTGCAGAAGGCCAAAGAGAACAACATGCCCCACGACAACATTGAGCGCGCCATCGGCCGCGGCTCCGGCGAAGGCGGGCAGGACTCCCTGCATGAGGTGGTCTACGAGGGATACGGCCCCGGCGGCGCGGCCATCATGCTGGAAGCGCTCACCGACAACGCCAACCGCACCGTGTCGGAGGTGCGCAACGCCTTTTCCAAGGGTGGAGGAAACCTGGGCGAAAAGGGTTGCGTGGCCTGGAACTTCGATACCAGGGGAGTTGTGGTGGTGGAAGCGTCGGAGGACAGGTCCGAAGACCTGACGTTGCTGGCCATAGACGCCGGCGCAGACGATTTCGAGGACGACGAGGGAGTGCTGGAGGTTCGCGCCGACCCTGCCTCATTCGAGAGTGTGCGGAAGGCCTTGGAAGACGCCGGAGCGGCTATTGTCCGCGCCGAGCTGTCCATGGTGCCCAAGGCTACGCTGCTCCTGGAGAGCAAGCAGGCGGAACAGACCCTCAGACTCATGGACAGGTTGGAAGAGCTCGACGATATCCAGCGCGTATACACCAACGCCGACTTCCCCGAAGAAGTGCTGGAAGTATACGGCGCATCCTGAACCGAAGCTAAGGATGAAGCCATCTCACTAGTCCTTGGTATAGACCCCGGAACGCTCTATTTGGGTTACGGCCTTGTAAGAGAGGACGGGGATAGCCCTTGGGTCGTGAAGTGCGGGGTCTTGACCGCCAAGCGCAGCCTCTCTCTGGGAGAGCGGCTTCATTACCTGCACACCGAATTGATGGCGCTTATGGAGACCTTCCCGCCTGACGAGGTGGCGGTGGAAGACCCGTTTGTCTCGATCAACGCCAGGACCGCCATGGCTGTCGGGCAGGCACAAGGTCTGGCGCTGATGGCCGCCGCCGCCAGAAGCGTCCCCGTTTCCAGGTACTCCCCGCTCCAGGTGAAGCTGGCGGTCAGCGGACACGGCGGCGCGACCAAGGAGCAGGTGCAGCAGGCTATACGGATGCAGGTCGACCTTGACGCTGCGGCGATGCCTGAAGACGCCAGCGATGCCCTGGCCGTGGCGTTGTGTCATCTGCAGAACCGTCGAGAGGCGGCGCTGATGGCCGGGGAGGGTACGTAGTCCCATGATCAGTTCAGTCAAAGGAGTCATCCAGGCCATCGGCGACAACTACGTGGTCATTCAGGTGGCCGGGATAGGTGTCCAGGTCTACGTACCGGGTTCCGTTACCGAAACCATAGGACGGGAAGGCGACTCCGTGACGCTCCACACCTCGCTTCTCATCAGGAATGAGGTTCCCGTCCTTTACGGCTTCCCCGTACCGGCTGGTAAACGTCTGTTCGATCTGCTCCAGGAGGTGAGCGGCGTGGGCCCAAGGCTGGCCTTGGACGTCCTTGACGCCCTGACTCCCGACGATGCAGCGGTGGCTATAGTGTCCGGCAATGCAGACCTGCTTTCCAGCGTTAAGGGCATAGGGAAGCGTACGGCCGGCCGCATAGTCATCGATCTGCAGAGCAAGCTGCAAAAGGAGTGGGAGGCCGCTGCCGTGGGCACGATGGGTCCAAACGGAGAGGTTGTGGCCGCGCTGCAGGCGCTGGGCTACTCCCCCGCCGAGGTGCAGCAGGCGGTATCCGCCCTTGATGATACGGAAGCCCCCCTGGAAGAGCAGGTGCGCCAGGCGCTGCAGCGGCTGGTCAGGGAGTAGCGTTGTCTTTCGGGGATGCCTGGGGCGACCTGTACGACCGGGCGCACACGCTGAAGGAGGACATCCCCTTCTGGGTGCGGGAGGCAAAGGCGTCCGGAGGGCCTGTTCTGGAACTGGGATGCGGCACGGGCCGCGTCACCATCCCCGTCGCCCAAGCAGGCATTCCGATAACCGGCCTGGACAACTCTCCCGCCATGCTCAGCAGTGCGCGGGCCAAAGCCCGTAAGCTGGGACTGGCCAAGGAAGCGCTGAAGTTCCGGCTTGGTGATATGCGCGACTTCAAACTGGGCCGGAAGTTCCCTCTCGTCATTATTCCCTTTAGGTCGTTTCAGTTGCTCCTGTCGGTGGCGGACCAGCGGCAGGCTCTGGAGAACATCAGGAGGCATCTCACCTCGGAAGGCCGCCTTATAATCGACCTCTTCGTGCCTGATCAGGAGCGGTTGATCAGGGAGTCGTCGGAGCCGGTGTTCAGGCGGGAGATCGTAGATGAAGAAACCGGGCGGAGGCTCAGGCTCAGCGAGCAGAACCGGCACGACCCGTTCGGTCAGATAATAAACGCCCGCACCATTCTGGAAGAGCTTGATGTCGAGGGAAGCAGGACGAACAGGTGGGACGTGGCATATCAGCTGCGTTACCTGTACAGGTTCGAAGCGCAGCACCTGCTGGAAGCCGCGGGATACCGCTTGCTGGAGCTATACGGCGATTTCAATCGAACGCCTTTCGACGAGGCCAGCACCGAGATGATATGGGTCGTAGCGCCGGTGTAGACGGGGTTGGCATCTGTTATCCTAGGAGCGCGGTTTGCCGCTAGCAGGATGCACGTTTAGAGGACTTGAACCATGCGCGCAGTGCAAGAAGGGAAATTTGAGGTAGTCTCCGACTTTCAGCCCACGGGAGACCAGCCGGGGGCCATAGATAGTCTTGTGGAGGGCATTACCTCCGGTCGGAAACACCAGGTGCTTCTGGGCGTCACCGGTTCGGGGAAGACCTACACCATGGCCAAGGTAGCGGAGGCTGTGCAGCGTCCCACGCTGGTCATTGCCCACAACAAGACACTGGCGGCGCAGCTGGCCACCGAGTTCAAGGAGTTCTTCCCCAACAACGCCGTGGAGTACTTCGTCAGCTACTACGACTACTACCAGCCGGAGGCTTACGTTCCGCGGACGGATACGTACATTGAGAAGGACGCCGACGTCAACGATGAGATCGATAAGCTGAGGCACGCCGCCACCAGGGCGCTGCTCACCAGGCGGGACACCCTGATCGTGGCCTCCGTTTCGTGCATATACGGCCTGGGGTCGCCGGAGGAGTACCAGAGCTTCGTGGCCTACGTACAGAAAGGCGAGCAGCGAAACCGGCAGCGGCTTCTGCGCCACCTGGTGGACATGCAGTACGAAAGGAACGACATGGACTTGTCGCGGGGGAAGTTCCGCATACGCGGGGACACCCTGGAGATACTCCCCGCCTATGACGAGCTGGCCGTGCGGATTGAGTTCTTCGGCGACGAGGTGGAGCGTATCATAGAGCTTGACCCCCTCACCGGCGAGGTCATGGCGGAGCGCGACGCCATCGAGATATACCCGGCCAAGCACTTCGTGACCTCCGCCGAAAAGCTGGACATGGGCATCGGCGACATACGGGACGAGATGGCTGAGCGCGTCGAATGGCTGAAATCGCAGGGCAAGCTGCTGGAAGCCCAGCGGCTCGAATCGCGAACCAACTACGACATAGAGATGCTGCGAGAAACGGGGTACTGTGCCGGAGTGGAGAACTACTCGCGGCCACTGGCGCAGAGGGCCGCGGGAAGCACCCCCTGGACGTTGATGGACTACTTCCCCGATGACTTCCTGCTGTTCATCGACGAGTCGCACATGACCGTCCCCCAGTTGCACGGCATGTATCACGGGGACATCTCGCGCAAGCAAACGCTGGTCGATTACGGGTTCCGACTGCCTTCGGCGCTGGACAACCGCCCCCTTAACTTTGAGGAGTTCGAGGCTCACGTCAACCAGGCGGTCTACGTATCGGCTACGCCGGGCCCGTATGAGATGCGAACGGCGGAGCGGGTGGTGGAGCAGGTGATACGGCCCACAGGGCTTCTTGATCCCACCATAGAGGTCAAGCCCACTTCCGGCCAAATAGACGACCTGCTGTTCCAGATAAACGAAAGGGTCAAGAAGGGGGAACGCTGTTTGGTCACTACGCTGACCAAGCGCATGGCGGAGGAGCTGACCGATTATCTAAGAGAGATGAACGTGAAGACCCAGTATCTCCACTCGGAGATAGACACGCTGGACCGCAGCGAGCGGCTCCGCGACCTTCGCCTGGGGGTCTACGACGTGGTTGTGGGCATCAACCTGTTGAGGGAAGGGCTGGACCTTCCCGAGGTGAGCTTGGTGGCGATTCTTGACGCTGACAAGGAGGGCTATCTGAGGTCGCAGTCGGCGCTGATTCAGACCATGGGCCGCGCCGCCCGGCACGTGGACGGCCACGTCATCATGTACGCCGACGTGAGGACGGCCTCCATGAAGGCGTCCATAGAGGAGACGGAGCGCCGCCGCAAGATACAGGAAGCCCACAATATAGAGCACAACATCACCCCGGAAGGTATCCGGAAGGCGATCAGGGACATCACCGACCGCGTCAAGGCTATAGCGGAAACCAAGGCCGTCTATTCAACCTATCGGGACATGCCCAAGGACGAGCTCTTGCGCGCCGTCAAGGACCTGGAGTCGCAGATGAAGCAGGCGGCAAAGAACCTGGAGTTTGAAAAAGCGGCCCTTCTCAGGGATGAGATAGTGGAGCTTAGAAAAGTGCTCGCCGGTGAGCAGGATGCGCGGATAAAAGAAGCCATCAGCAGCTAGAATGAACCGTTTGCCAAAGAGACTTCTCATCCTGGCCTTGCTCATTACTCTTTTGCTGGCGGCCTTGTTTACTATGCTGTTCCTAGCCGCCCGTTCACCCACCCTATTGGAGACGGATCCAATGCTCCCGCCCGGCTTTGAAGAGGCGCGCCTGCCGGACGGCGACTTCAACGCCTACCTCTACGTTAGCCACGGCGCGCCTGTCGCCGTGCCGCCGGAGGCCTTCGGCGAGTCCGCCGGCGCTTCTGCACAACCAGACCTAGAGCTTTCATCGCTTGGAGCGTGGGTAGGGCCGAGCCTGGATAGCTTTGGAGCAAGGGCAGAGTTCCAAGGACAAGTACAGGCCCAGGCTGCTGAAACGGCGCTGGGCGACGCCGTGGAGAGATGGCGTGAGGACAGCACATTGCGTCTGGTGCGTGGCGAAGGTGCCTGGGCGGACGATGTTGAGGCTGCAATGCGAGCAGGTGACGGCGTGACCTTCAAGAACAAGTACGAAGATGTATGGAGGTTGCTGCGCCTCCTGCCTGAAGAGCCTCCCCTTGAACCGGCTGCTGCCGGCTTCATAGCTGCCGACAGCGATTTGCTGGACTCGTTGACCTCCAGAGCCGGTCTTGAATTGGGGGGATTGGGCCAGGCCATGGGCACGATAAATGTCGAGAGCATAGCCTACGTTGCTTACGCGGATGATGATCTGCGGTTGCCTGAACAAGTGGACAGCGAGTTCGTGAGGGATTCCGGAGCAGCGGCCGTATTCGTCGCCCGGTCATCCTATCCCGGCTTCATACTGGGCTTCTTCCTCAACGTATTCGCCGACAGGGTGGACCTGGAGAGCGATACCCGGATTGCAGGGGAGGACGTCCTGTCCCGGGGCATGGACGGGGTTCACCTGCTGGTCAAGCCGCTGGGCAGCGTCATCTTCATTGTGGTTGCTTCCGAGGAACGGAACTCTGAGAGGTTGATGGAGAGCGTGCTACGGAAGCACTTGGCAGGCTAGTCGCCTACCAGCAGCCGCGCCGGGTCTTCCAGCAGATCCTTGATCCTGACCAGGCAGGACACCGCCGACTTGCCGTCGACTATGCGGTGGTCGTAGGTGAGGGCTATGTACATCATGGGCCTCACTGCCACCTGTCCGTCTACCACTACGGGGCGCTCTTTGATGCCGTGCATGCCAAGAATGCCCACCTGCGGCGGGTTGAGCAGTGGCGTCGACATCAGTGAGCCGAAAATGCCGCCGTTGGTTATGGTGAACGTGCCGCCCTGCAGCTCCTCTATGGTCAGCTTGCGCTCTCTGGCGCGCATTGCGAGATCCAGGATGGCCGATTCAACTTCGGCAAAGCTCTTCTTGTCGGCGTCTCTAACCACGGGCACAACGAGGCTGTCCTCCGTGCTGATAGCTATACCGATGTCGTAGTAGTGCTTGAGCACCAGCTCGTTGCCTTGCAGCTCGGAATTGACGATGGGGAACTCCTTCAACGCTTCCACCACGGCCTTGGTGAAGAAGGACATGAATCCCAAGGACACACCGTGACGCTCCTTGAACGAGTCGCGCCTGCGCTTGCGTATCTCCATTATGCCGCTCATATCGGCCTCGTTGAAGGTGGTGGTCATGGCCGTGGTCTGCACGGCTTGGGCCATGCGGCTGGCCATGGTCTGCTGGCGGCGGCTCAGAGGGATGCGCTCTTCGCGGCGGTCTGCCGCGAAGGCAGGTGCGGGTGCGGGGGGCGCCACCGGCTCAACTGCCGTGGGCTGCCGTCTCTCAAGGTAGCTCATAACGTCTTCTTTGGTTACTCTGCCGCCGGCGCCGCTGGCGGGTACTTGTGAGAGGTCTATGCCGTGCTCGGCGGCAATGCGCCGCGCCACGGGCGTCACGCGCTCAGCATCCGCCGGAGAAGGCGAGGCGGCAGCGGGTGCGGCTTCCTGTGCCGCCGCTCCGTTGCCTGCTATGGCCTCCGCGGGGGGAGTCGCAGCCTGTGCTGCCCCGGGAGCCGCGCCCTCAGCCACCGTTGCCAGCACGTCGCTGACGGTTACGGTGGCGCCCTCCTGCTTGAGTATCTCTTCCAGAACTCCGGCTTGGGACGAGACCACTTCAACGTTCACCTTGTCGGTTTCCAGCTCAACCAAAGGCTCATCGGCGGAGACAGCCTCCCCGACTTGTTTGAGCCACTTACCGACAGTGGCTTCGATTATGGATTCGCCCATTTCCGGAACTTTGACTTCAAGAGACATTGATCACCTCAAAAAGGAGCTGCGGTCATCGACTTGATGGGAGCAAACCCTTCACGGATGAGCCGATCCTGTTCAACTTTATGGAGTGTGGCCGAGCCTTCGGCGGGACTGGAACGCCCTGGGCGGCCAATGTAGACCAGCGGCAGGCCGGGCTTGAGAATGTCGCGCAACTTGGGTTCTACCGAGCTCCAAGCCCCTCTCTTTTGGGGTTCCTCTTGCAGCCAGACCACCTCTTCTGCGTTGCTGTACGTGCCGAGAACCGTGGATAGTATCTTGCTGGGGAAGGGATAAAGCTCTTCCACGCGGACTATGGCCACGGATTCAGCGTCAACGTACTCCTTGCTGCCTATGAGGTCTACGTAGACCTTGCCCGTGCACAGGATGACGCGTTTGATCCCGCTTGGGTTTCCTTGCGCCCGTGCGTCGTCGATAACCGGTTGGAAAGAACCCTGGGAGAGGTCCTCCAAGGACGAGGCGGCATCGGGATGGCGCAGCAGGCTCTTGGCAGTCATGATAACCAGCGGTCTGGGATCCGTACGGATGAGCGCCGCTTGTTCCCTGAGCAGGTGGAAGTATTGAGCCGCCGTAGAGCAGTAGGCAACGCGGAAGGAGCCTTCATTGGCGAGCTGTAGAAACCTCTCCAGGAAGCCGCTGGAGTGATTCGGCCCCTGGCCCTCATAACCATGAGGAAGAAGCAGAACAAGGCCGGAGCTCAGGCCCCATTTGACTTTGGCGCTGGCTATGAATTCGTCCACTATGGACTGGGTGTTGTTCACAAAATCGCCAAACTGGGCTTCCCATAGCACCAGGGTATCGGTGGCTTGCACGCTGTAGCCGTATTCAAAGCCCAGCACTCCTTGTTCGGATAGAGGGCTGTTGTATATGGCAAAAGGCGCTCGGGCGCTGGGCAAAGAGGCGAGGGGCGTAAACCGGTCGCCGTTGTTCACGTCGTGAAACACGGCGTGCCGCTGTGTAAACGTGCCTCGCTCCGTGTCCTGTCCGCTGATGCGGATTGGAGTGCCATCCGCAATTATGGAGGCGAAGGATAGGGCTTCGGCGTGCGCCCAGTCGATGCGTCCTCCTCCGTTGAAGGCCTCCCGGCGCCTCTGTAGGGGACGCTCCAGCTTGGAGCTCAGGGAAAACCCTTCCGGCACCGCGTGCAGTTCCTCGTTGAGGCGCATGAGCGTTTCTGCGGGTACGGACGTGGCTATTTCTGGTGGTTCGCCTTCGGGAGCAGGCTCAGGCAGCACTTTGGACTCGTCTTTCGCCATCTCCTGGACAGTGGTCAGAGCTTCCTGGAGCTGGTTCCGTACGTCCTGCACCATCTCCGCGGCTTCTTCGGCGGATACTACGCCTTCTTTTATCAGCTGCTCGGCCCAAATGGCGCGAACCGTGGGGTGATCATGGATGACGTTGTACATGACGGGCTGTGTGAAGGAGGGCTCGTCTCCTTCGTTGTGCCCGTAACGGCGGTATCCAATGAGATCAATGAGGAAATCCTTGTTAAAGCGCTCTCTGTAGGCAAACGCAAGGCGCGTAGCGTTCAGACAGCCTTCTACGTCGTCGGCGTTAACGTGGATGATAGGAATATCAAACCCCCGGGCTATGTCTGAGGCGTAGGGGGTGGAGTACGATTCGTGGGCCTCGGTGGTGAAGCCTATCTGGTTGTTGACTATGATGTGGATAATCCCACCGGTGGTGTACCCTTCAAGCTGAGCCATGTTCAGGGTTTCAGGCACTACACCTTCGCCTGCAAAGGCGGCGTCGCCGTGGACCAGGATGCCAAGAGCCTTGCGCATGTTGGGTTCCGGTGTCGTGCCATCGCGGCCGTTTGAGTCTTGAATCGCGCGCACAGCTCCCACGGCTGCAGGATTGACAAGCTCCAGATGACTGGGATTGGGGAACATGGAGATGGTGACCTCGTTGCCTCCCGTGGCAACCCTGGTCTCGGCGCCTTGGTGGTACTTGACGTCTCCGGAGGAACCGTGGTCGGTTTCTTCGTCGCCAAGGCTGTAGCCGTACATGAACTCGGCCAGCAGGGAGTCGTACGGCTTCTCGAAGATGTGGGTAAGGACGTTGAGTCTGCCCCTATGTGCCATGGCTATCATTATGGACTCTACATCCGACCGGGAGGCTTGCTGGACTACTTCGTCCAGTACCGGCACCAGGGTGTCGTTCCCCTCCACGGAGAACCACTTCTGCCCTGGGAAGCTGCGATGGAGAAAATGCTCGAAGGCTTCAGCCTGGCTGAGGCGTTTGAGCAGGGCAAGCCTCTGGTCGCTGTCAAGCTGGGGGCTGAACTCGCCGGATTCCACGCAGTGTTGCAGCCAGTCCTTTTCCACGGCGTTCCGGATGTGCCCAAATTCATAGCCCGTGGCGCCAAAATACAGCTCTCTGAGCTTGGAAATCACCTCTTGTGCCGTTGCCGCCCCTATGGCGAGCGGGCTATGCACTAGCTGGGGCGGAAGGCCGCGCAGCTTTTGTTCAGGTATGCTCTGGAGCGTGGCCTCGGTGGAAGGCTCGCGATGCGGGCGGAGCCCCAGGGGGTCCAGGTTTGCCACAAGATGGCCGTTATCCCGGATGCGCTCCACGAGATTGACGACGCTGCGGAGTTGTTCATAATCGACAGATGGGGCATCCGCTGCCGGGGCCTGTGTGGCAGGAGCGCCGCCCGTTAGGTAGGGAGCCCAGCTATCAAAGAAACTGCGTACCTGCGGATCAACCGATCCGCTGTCCTTGAGGTAGGCTTCGTAGAGCTCTATTAGATACGCAGAATTCGGCCCCGTGAAGGGTTCCATGCTGGTCATGCTCAATCCTCTTCCTTCACCCCTCTTGCAATATCTTGGTCAAAGGGGCGCTCCTCCGTAGTCCACCTTGAATATGGACAGCGCCGAGACCTTTATACCATATTGCTGAAGGCAATAATAAGTCTACCATGAAAGGACGCCGTGAAGCTAGGAGAAAGACAGGTATCGGCTAGCTTTGGGGGGCGTATTAGCCGCGTCGTAATCAGATTGACACTCCAGTCCGGCAATGCTAAATTGGTAGGTGTTAGCAGTCTTGAAAAGGGACTGCTAAATGTTGTCAGAGGGATTCCTATCGCGTGCCTACCTACGAGTATCAGTGCTCTGTCTGCAAACACCCTTTTGAGCTAAGACACGGTTTCAATGGCTCAACGGTACGGGAATGTCCCGTCTGTCAGGGAGAGGCGCACCGCAAGATTCACTCCGTGCCCGTTATATACAAGGGAAGCGGTTTCTATACAACCGACTATGCACGCCGGGGTTCCCCTGCCAACACCTCCTCCGGCTCTTCCAGCGCATCCTCCGGTTCTTCTAGCGATTCCTCCTCCGATTCCTCAGACTCGACAAGTTCTTCAGACTCGCCGGAGTAACCTTGCGTGCTCTGATACAGCGCGTTTCCCAAGCCTCCGTTTCAGTGGACAACCAGACCGTGGGCTCCATCGGCCCGGGACTTGTCGTGTTCTTGGGAATCGGACAGGGCGATAGCGAAGCGGATGCCGCCTATCTGGTCGAGAAAATAGCGAACCTACGGATATTCGCTGATCCCGAGGGCAGGTTCAACCTATCGGCGCTGGATACCGGAGGAGAGGTCCTGCTCATCAGCCAGTTCACCCTCTACGCCGAAACGCGCAAAGGCCGTCGCCCGTCCTTTACGGGAGCCGCGCCGCCGGAGCAGGCGAAACCCATGACGGAGAAGGTCGAAGGTATGTTGAGAGAGCGCGGCCTCAGGGTGGCCTCCGGGGTCTTCCAGGCCATGATGAAAGTCAGCCTGGTCAACGAGGGGCCGGTGACTATTTTCATCGACAGCGCGGAGAGGAATCGGCCCCGGGCGGGATAGCGTTCGGGGTGAACACCACGTTCAGGCTCGGCAAGGTTCTCTCAGAACTGGGGTCGCTTTAGACCGGCAACAGGCGTGCTATGGGCTACCACAGGCGGCGCACACCGTATCGATCAGCCGCCTTCCCACAACCGTAGCTCCTCTTCCGGCAGCGGCTCAAAGAAGCGGTCGTCGATCTTTATCAGGCCTGCCATGGAACCAGGCTTCCGCTTGCCGTGCTTTTTGATGTCCACCAGCCGCGCCACGGGCTTCCCGTTGCGGGCGATGGTGACCTCCTCACCTGCCTCGACCTGCTTCAGCAGGCGCGACAGGTGGGTCTTCGCTTCGCGGACGTTCACGGTAACCATTGCCCGGCTCCTCTGGGTCAGCTTAGCTATTTATATGACCCATGCTGCGCGTCTGTCAATCGGAATAAATACGGATACCCGCGAGCCGTGCCCAGCATTGACCCAACGTTCAGCCTATGTGAACATTGGGGTGGCATGAAATCTGCAAGGCCGCATTCGATGGATCAAACAGGGAGGATCGAAGAATGGCGACTACCGACTATGAACCCAACATTGTCCTAGAGACCGGAAGCTATAACGTAGTGGGCACCAGGCCGGTCCGTCACGATGCAATGAACAAGGTAACGGGTCGTGACCAGTTCGGCGCGGACATTCAGTTCGCCGGTCTCCTCCACGGTAAGATACTGCGCAGTCCCTTTGCCCACGCCAGGATCAAGTCGATAAGCACTGCCAAAGCGGAGGCGATGCCGGGAGTGAAGGCCGTTGTCACCGGCGACGACCTGCCCCAAACCGATGACGTGGCGCTTAAATACCGCAGGGCCAACATACTGGCCGGGGACAAAGTCCTCTACGCCGGACAGGCGGTGGCTGCTGTGGCCGCAGTCGATTTGCAAATCGCGGAAGAGGCGCTGAACGCCATCGAGATTGAGTACGAGGTCTTGCCTCCTGTGCTGACGGCTCCCGAAGCCATGAAGAAGGAAGCCCCCCTGCTCCACGACGACCTAAGGACGGAATCCCTCGGTTCGCCGGTAGAAGGTTCGAGCAACATTGCAAGCTATGCCAGGTACGAGCTTGGGGACGTAGACAAGGGGTTCTCGGAAGCGGATGAAATTGTGGAAGGCGAGTTCCATACCAAGACCGTCCACCAGGGTTACATAGAGCCGCATACCTGCACGGTGTTGTGGAATGAAGACGGCAGGATCATCATCTGGTGCAGCTCTCAGGGGCCTTTCATGGTCAGGGATTACACGGCGGACAGGCTGGGCGTACCGGTATCGCAGGTAAAGGTCATCCCATTGGAGATAGGCGGCGGATTCGGAGGGAAGACGGCGATATACCTGGAACCCGTCGCTGCCCTGCTCTCCAAGAAAACGGGGCATCCCGTGAAAATGGTCATGTCACGCCATGAGGTGTTCGAAGGCACCGGCCCGACGTCCGGTTGCTACATCTGGGCGAGGATAGGCGCGACTAAAGAGGGCAGGATCACGGCTGCCCAAGCCTACCTGGCCTTCGAGGCCGGCGCATTTCCCGGGTCTCCGGTAGGCCTCGGCGCGACTACCATATTCTCCCCATACAATCTTTCCAACATTCTGATAGACGGATACGACGTTGTGGTGAACAAGCCAAAGGTGGCCTCATACCGGGCGCCGGGCGCGCCCCAGGCCGTCTTTGCATCGGAGCAGCTTCTTGACGAACTGGCCGTCAAGCTGGGGATGGATCCGCTGGAGCTCAGGCTGAAGAACGCGGCAACAGAGGGATCGCGGCGGGTTACGGGCCAGCCGTACCCCAGGATTGGAGTCGTGGAGCTTATAGAGGCCATGAAGCAGCACCCTCACTACAATACGCCGTTGAGCGGGCCCAACCAGGGCAGAGGCGTGGCCGTGGGGCTGTGGTACAACATCGGGATGGCGTCCAGCTGCTCTATCAAAGTCAACGATGACGGCACGGTCAACCTGATAGAAGGCTCCGCGGACATCGGAGGGACACGTGCGTCTGTCGCCATGCAGGCGGCCGAGGTGTTGGGTCTGCGGGCCGAAGATGTCTTGCCGACGGTGGTGGACACGGATTCCATTGGCTACACGGCAACGACCGACGGCAGCAGGACCACCTTCGCCACGGGCTGGGCGGCATACGAGGCGGCTCAATCCGTGAAGCGCCAGGTGGAAGAGAGGGCTGCCGCTGTCTGGGGCGTAGAACCGGATAGCGTGGAGCTGGCCCAGGGCGTGGTCCGCTCCAAAACGGACGAATCGCTCCAAATGACGTTCGCGGAGGTGGCGGCCCAGATGGCCGACACGGGCGGCCCCATAATGGGCAGCGCCGTGGTGCATCCGCGCGGCATAGGGCCTTCCAGCTCAGGCAATATCGTGGACGTGCAGGTAGACCCGGAAACGGGGAAGGTGGATGTTCTCAGGTACACGGCGTTCCAAGACGCGGGGAAGGCGATCCATCCCACCTACGTTGAGGGGCAGATGCAGGGAGGCAGCGTGCAGGGCTTGGGCTGGGCCCTCAATGAAGAGTACCATTACGATGAGAACGGCGTCATGAAGAACGGCAGCTTCCTTGACTATCGCATGCCCATCTCGCTGGACGTGCCTATGATCGATACCGTCATAGTAGAGGTGCCTAACCCGGGCCATCCCTTTGGAGTGAGAGGCGTGGGCGAGTCCAATATCATCCCTCCCGTACCGGCCATCGCCAACGCCGTCTACCACGCGACGGGTGTCCGCATGGATACCCTCCCCATGAACCCGGGCACGGTCCTGGATCGCATCAAGAAGTCCAACGGGAGATAGCCCGCCCATGGCCACGGTCTACATACCGTCCCTGATGCGCGACATCACTTCGCAGGCCAAGGTGCAGGTTCCAGGGACTACGGTGCGACAGATAGTAGACAACCTGGAGAAAGCCTATCCTGGGCTAAAGGACAGGCTCTTGGAGAACAACAGGATTAGGCCCAGCATATCCGTGGTGGTGGACGGAGAGGTCACTCCCATAGGCCTGCTGGAGAAGGTTGCAGAGGACAGCGAGGTGCACTTCGTTCCCGCCATAGCCGGCGGGAACATCGCCCGCTAGCTGTTGGACCAGGTAGCCAGCGACCCGCTGGCTATGGCCAGAACGGGCTGTCGTTCTTCCACGCTCAGCACGTAGATCCGGCTTTGCGTCCCCCTGTCTTCACCGGCCAGAACACCGGCAAACAGCAGGCTCCGGCTGTCGGGCGACCAAACCCGGTGAGACTGAACGTACTGGTCGAAGAAGGCGTACCAGGTCAGCTGGTCCGACGACGGGATGAAATCGATCAGCTCCCTATCGGCGCCGGAGTCCAAATCGATCACGCGCCATTGCAGATTCTCTTGGGAGTCGTTCAAGGAGACGTAGGCTATCTTGGTCCCGTCAGGCGACCAGAAGAAGGCGACTATGGGCCGCTCTACCAGAACCGTCTCCTCCTCCGAAACGGCGTCTATCAACCGGAGGTCCTCCAGGAACGGATCGTCGGTATCGGACGACTGCCCCACGGCCAGCCGGTCACCCTGGGGCGACCAGAGGAACGCCGCATTCCCAAGGGCGCTGCCCATCTCCCTCCTCCGCGAGCCGTCGTCCCTGGCTATGTAGAGGGCCTGCGAATCCAGGAATGCCGCGACGTTAGAACTGGGAGACCAGGAGGCCGCCCTGTAGCTGCCGGAGGTGGCTCTCAGATCGAGCAGGCGTTCCGGTGCGTCTATGTCGGACCTGAACAGCTCGCCCTCTTGGTGTATGAGCAGGCTGTGGGAATCCGGCGACCAGCTCATGTACAGGGGCGCTCCTCCGGCGATCCTCACGCCCTCGTCTGTTCCCGATGCGTCGACAAGGAAAAGAGCCAGTTCGCCATCCGCCATGGATAGGAAGGCTATGTGCTCGCCGTTGGGCGACCAGAGCGAGTAGTGGGGAGCCTTGGGCCCGATGGCGGGCGGGACTCCGTCGGGGTTCTCGTATATCAGCGCCTCGTCAGCGCCTCCGGCGTCGACGGTATAGAGCGCTTTGCCCGGGCCCAACAGTTCTTCCGAGAAGGAGGAGAAGGTCAGTCCGCTCCCGTCGGGCGACCAGCCGGGCCAGGAGTACATGCCGCCCTGCGAGGTTATCTGCCTTTCATCGCTGCCGTCCGGGTTGATGGTGAAGATCTGGAAGTCGTTGCTCACGTAGGCAATCCGGTTGCTGGCGGTCGGCTCCGCCGTGGGTGTGGGAGACGGCTCTTCGGTAGGTGTGGCCGTTGGAGACGGTTCCTGCGCCGGGCCCCGGCACGCGACAAGAAGGAGAGCCAGTACCAGTAGAAGCAGAGCGCGATTTCTCCAGATGCTCATGGGTGAAGCTTAATGACTCTTGCACAAGAAGTCACGTTATTGTGATTTCTGCAAGAGACGATGTATCTTGCAAGGGTATGTTCTCAAGAAGGAATGTTCCATGATTCGACTGTGGCTCATAACCGCAGCGGCGGTTGTAAGCTTAATGGCAGCTACGGCATGTACGGATCCTCAGACCCAAGAGCCGGAGGTGCCGTACACACCCAATGACGTGCCCATAGCAGTTACATGGTATTCAGGGTACGGACACGGACCTGCTTATCCGTTTCCACCTTCGCCTGGAGTGCTTAAGACAAATTGGAATGACAGCAGGAGGGTCTTTTTCATTGAGCCAGAGATCGGCTGGTATTCAACGGGTAATGAAAGCACAATCGCATGGCAACTTGCTGAGATGAAGAAGGCGGGTATTTCGGTGTTAATGATTTCCTGGTGGGGGTGGGGTGATGGAAACTTGGATGGAGTAGATGACAGAGATTTTGGTGTTGCCCACAACAATGACACCATTGTTCTTTTGGATTACATCAAGAACAACAACCTAGATTTCAAGTTTGCTGTCTTAGTTGAAGACTTCTGGGGAGTGTTCTCTGAAGTCAGTACCGGTGATCTGACCCACGCGCAGAAACAGATGATAGCTGACTATGTCTATAACAACTTTTACCATCCCTCCAAGTACGGGGACTTTGCGTATGAATTCAAGGGAAGACCTCTACTGGTAAGCACCATTGGGGATGGCCACGATAGAACGGGCCCACTGTGGCGCGAGTTTAACGATGAGAGGTTCACATTAAAAGAACTCTATTGGAATGAGAAAGATGAAGACACTCAGTGGACTGCACTCCACTACAAGATGCCGCCGTCGCCACTGCCAGGTCCCGATGGCGTAGCTATGATATGGCCGCGCAAGGACGAATTGTATTTGTGGGTAAGAGGTATCTTGCCTGAAGAACACCAACCAAGCCGCATTGATCCCATGCTGTCAGAAGGTGCATACGATAAGGCATGGAAGGACATTATCGAACATTCACCTAGAGACGACCTCAAGCTCGTTTGGATTTGGTCATGGAACTCCTATGAAGACTTGATATCCATAGAGCCAGACAAAGGGCGGGCACCCCAGGCACAAGGCGATCTGCTCGTAAGAAAGACTGCCCACTACGCCAACCTGTTCCGTAAGGGGCTGCCCTTCCAGCACTTTGACGAGCCTGATGAGCTGTGAAGCGCTTTATGATTCAACTAAGGCTATTAATATCGGCAGCCATGGTGCTGATGATGACGGCGTGTACGGCTTCTCAGACCCAAGAGCCGGAGGAGCCGTACACACCCAATGACGTGCCCATAGCGACTTTGCTATACGTGGGATTCGGCTTTGAGCAGAGTCCACCCTTCGAGTCTGTTGGAGGCTTGGGGACGACTGGATGGAACATCATCGGCGGCAATCCTCCGGTGCTGTGGTCTGGTCTGACGGTTACAGAGCCCGAGATAGGGTGGTACAAGTCGAAGGACATAACCACAATAGATTGGCAACTAAAGCAAATGCAAAGGGCTGGAATCAATGTCGTCTTCCTCTCTTGGCAGGGTTGGGGAGATGACAACCTGGACGGCGTTATTGAGCCAAGCATCAACGTGCAGTATGACGCTACGGCCAAGATGGTCCTAGACCACATCAAGACCAACAATCTGGTGGGGTAAACACGGGTTTATTGATGCACGCTTCGAGCTAATCGAAGTTGCTGAATACAGCGGCATTGAAGACCAGTTAACCTCCGTGTATGTATATCAGTCCCCTCCATCTGCTGTTCCGGGAAAGAATGGAATCGTGACTATATGGCCCAGGTTTACCGACCTAATCATATATGTGTCCCAAGTTAGGGGGGAGAATGATTGGGTTGATCCCTTCGACTCGAACAAGTCACCCCTGAGTGAGATCGATCCACTTGGCAAAGAGGGTGTGTACGACGACGCTTGGCGTCAAATCATCGAGCATCCCCGGCGTTCCGAAATCAAAATGGTTTGGATATGGTATTGGAACTCATACTGGGAGGTATCCTACATTGAGCCTGACGCGGGAATCGGCGCCTACGCCGTCGGAGACCTCTACGTCCGCAAGACGGCCCATTACGCCAACCAGTTCCACAAAGGCCTGCCCTTCCAGCACTTTGACAACATAGAGTGAGCTAAGCCGCTGATCTGTGACAACCCCCTGTTGACAAGCAGGAAGGCATTCCTGGTATAGCACACATGTTCGCATAGAGGAGGACTCCATGATTCTACTAGGGCTATTAGTGGCACTGATAGTGGTGGCCTGCGGGGATGGTGCGTTCAAAGACCCATCAACCTTATGCGAAACGAATTCATCAGCAGAGGAGGAGAAGATGACCAACGAAACGGATGAGGCTGCGCGGGAACGACGCAGGGCAGAGCGGGCACGGATTGAACCTGTGATCGAGAGGTATGAAGCACTAATCCAACGACAACCCGGGTGGAACGCATATGGCGCGGAGCGGCTGAGAGACGCCCACGGAGAGCGTACCGGACAGATGGGCATCGTCATCAGAGTCGAGAAGAAGGTGGACCAGAGCACGCTGCCCCCTGAGGACCGGATACCCGACCGCCTGGAAGACATCCCGGTGCAGATCATCGAGGTAGGACCCGAGAGGCTCGACTAACCAGCTAGCCACTTCAAGAACTGGAGGTAGCGATGGACAAACAATCGCGGCACAGACCACTACTAGGTGGAATAAAGATAAAGAGCGGAAGAAGTAGGAGGGCGGCTGCGCCTTATTGATTACGGAACGCTAACCGGGCTGGCAACGCGGAACTCGGACGGCAAGAAAGTGGTGAACGAGGGCCACAGGGCGAGCAAGGAGAGCCTGGGCCGATGGGAGGAGAAGGCGTACCGGGACCGGCAGGGCCACAGGGTGAGCGGGGACCTCGAGGATATCGTGGACGAGATGGAGATCCAGGAGAAGACGGGTCGCCAGGCTCAACTGGAGATACCGGGCCCCAGGGGCTATCCGGGTTCGGGCGGTGGCGGCGACCAAAACGCCCCTCCCCCGTCGCGATTAAATCCGCCGTCGGGAGAGACGCCCTCATCCTGATGGGAACCGCTGGTTAAGAGGACAGGCGTCCGTTCGGAACATAGGGGGGAGCGCTACTGCGCTCCCCCCTATGTCGTAAGGCATCCGCCTTCTACCCCCACCCCTCAAAGCTCCAGGCCCAGGCTGATATCACGCCTCTGGTCATTCCGGCAACTCTTGACTACACGCAGAGACGATGTATCTTGCAGCACACACCCAGGATTGAATGGAGAGACCGGAGGGAGGCATCACATGACACAAAACACCGGGCAGGCGGTTTTAGACGCTTTCGATAGGGGAGCGATGGTAGAACTGGCCAAGGACATGGTTGCGATTCCCAGCTTCAAGGAGGAGGAGACGCAGGTGGCGCAATTCCTGGCGGACTATTTTGCAGGGCGCGGCTATGGTGTGCAACTCCAGGAAGTGGAGCCGGGCCGGTTCCAGACCGTCGCCACGTTGAAAGGGGCGGGAGGCGGCAAATCGCTCATGTTCAACGGCCACATCGACATCGATCCCATCGCCTACGGGTGGAAGCGCGACCCCTGGCAACCTTCCGTGGAAGGCGACCGCTTGTACGGGGGAGGGATCAGGAACATGAAGGGCGGTGTTGCCAGCATGATAGAGGCGGCCGAGATGATACGCCGCTCGGGCCAGGAGTTGAAGGGCGACATTGTGGTCGCCTGTGTGGTCGGCGAGTTGCAAGGAGGCGTGGGCACGGTACATCTCTGCAAGCAGGGCCCTCTGACAGATATGGCGATTGTCCCGGAACCCCACGGAGCGGACAACATCGTGACGGCTCACGCAGGCGTGATAGTGCTGGCGGTACACACCATTGGCAAGTCGCGTCACACAAGCAGAAAGCACGACGCGGTAGATGCCTTGCAGAAGATGCTAACTGTGGTGCCTGCGTTGAACGACATGAAGCTGACCCACACACCGAGGTCGGACATGCCGGAGCTGCCCCTGGTCAACATAGGCGTGATCATGGGCGGCATGGGACGGGACTACGATCTAAAAGGCCCCAACTTCACATCCGACTTTGTGTCGATACTGGTGGACGTGCGCACGTTGCCCGGAATGACCAAGGAGTCGGTCATAAGCGACATCAGGGGGGTGCTGGAAGGAATCAGGGCTCAAGATCCTGAGTTCGAATACGAAATCGAGGAGCCCGCTCCGGCGGTGTTCAAGGCGAACAAGGTCGTATTCCCCCCGTTCGACATGCCTACCGATGAGTACATAGTGGACGCGGTGAAGCGGCAGTACCTCATCGTTACGGGAAGAGAGCCGGCAGCAGTGGGGACAGTGTTGCCGTACTCTTACACGGGCAATGACACGGCGCATCTCTGGCAGGCCGGCGTGCCATGCCTGTTGATTGGTCCGGAGGGCTTTATAGAGTCCTCAGAGGCGCCCGATACCTATGTACTGATCAGTGAAATGGAGCAGGTGGCCAAAGTGCTGGCGCTGACAGCAGCGGAGGTATGCAACCTGGACGGTTGACCCTCAAAGCTGCAGGTCAAGGCTGATGTCCAGGGCCTTGGATGAGTGGGTAAGCGCTCCCACGGAGATCAGGTCTACGCCGGTTTCCGCTATGGCGCGTACGTTGTCCAGGGTTACGCCGCCGGACGCCTCGGTGAGGGCGCGGCCTTTCGCCAGGGTCACCGCTTGGCGCATCTCCTCCGGCGACATGTTGTCCAGCAGAACGATGTCGGCGCCTGCGTGCAAGGCCTCCTCGGCTTGCTCCACGGTCTCCACCTCCACCTCTATCTTCAGAGTGTGCGGGGCCGTTTCGCGGGCCTGCTTGACCAGGTCGGCCAGCGAGAGTTCGCCAAGGCGCGCCGAGGCTATATGGTTGTCCTTGATCAGTACGCCGTCCGCCAGATTGAGCCGGTGGTTGTGCCCTCCTCCCGCGCGTACCGCGTACTTGTCCAGGTAGCGAAGGCCGGGCGCGGTCTTTCGTGTATCGATGATCCGGGCGTTCAGGCCTTCCACGGCCTTCACGTATTTGGCGGTCTCGGTGGCTATGCCGCTCATGCGCTGCAGGAAATTGAGCGCGATACGCTCCGCGCTCAAGATGCCGCCCACCGGCCCCTGAACGGTGGCGATGGTGTCGCCCGGGTTCAGCGGCGAGCCATCGTGAAGTAGCGGCGACGTTTCCACGGCGGCGTCCAGCCGAGAAAAGGCGGCGGCGGACACGCTGAGGCCGGCCAGGACGCCTTGCTCCTTGGCAACCAGCGTCGCCCGACCCTTCAGGCCGTGCGGGATGAGGCGGGTGGTGTGGTCCTGGGAGGCCAGGTCCTCGTCCAGCGCCCTGTCTATGACGGCCAGTATGTCAGCGGTAATCTGCAGCAACTTACCCAGATGTTCCGTGTTTTTCGGGTTTTGTGCAAGTCCCAAGGGGGGACGGACAGGCGGGCAGGCAGTGCCGTCTTCCTCGCGAAGGCGGGGAACCAGGAGGAGGGTGGGGCGCCCGGTTCAGCAGACCGTCGAAAAGCCGTCTCCTTCGAATATGCCGTTGGCGCGTTGCAACTCGCGGACGTAGCAGATGATCCTATCCACCTCCTCCGACGAGATTCCGGAGACGGGAGGCATGTTGCCAAAGACCCAGTGGTGTTGCGTCACACCATTGCTGACCGCGTTGCGAAAGCTGGCGTCCGGGTGGTGGCCGGGATGATAGATTCGGTCGATAAAAGTCGGTCCCTGGCTGGTGCCGGAAGCGCTCATTCCGTGACAGACCGAGCAGTTGGCGTTGAACAGCTCTTCACCCACACGCGCCGTGTTGGACAAAGCGACTTCCGGCTCAGAGACCCTCTCGGCGCCGCCCGATTCCCTGGTCTCGTACTGCGGAGTACTCCCTTCTCCACATCCAACCATTACAGCTAGGAGAAGCGCCAGGGCGAAGCTGGTTGCGAAAAGCTGAACCGCTGGTTTCTGGACGTTGTTAATGGCCTGAAAATACCTCGTGGTTTCACCCGGACTTGGGATGCGCAATGACGGAAGGGACTACCGCTACAGCGACAGCATCCGCTCCAGGGCTACGCGCGCATAGTGGGCGGTCTCGTCGTCGACCTTGACCTGGTTAACCACGGCGCCCTCAACCAGCCCTTCGGCGACCCAGGCCAGGTAGGCGGGGTGAATGCGGTACATGGTGGCGCAGGGGCACACCACGGGATCGAGGCAGAACACCGTCTTGTCGGGGTTCTCCTGTGCCAGACGGTTCACCAGGTTGATCTCGGTGCCTATGGCGAACACGGAGCCGGCGGGAGCTTGGCTCACCACCTTTATGATGAACTCCGTCGAACCGTCCATGTCGGCGGCGTCCACGACCTCGCGCACGCACTCCGGATGCACCACGACCTGTACGTCGGGGAACTTGGCCCTGGCGTCCTCTATCTGCGCCACCGAGAACCTGGTATGCACGGAGCAGTGCCCCTGCCAGAGGATTATCCGGGCGTCCTGTATCTGGCTTTCCGTGAGGCCGCCCAGGGGTTTGAACGGGTTCCAAACCACCATCTTGTCCAGCGGCACGTCCAGCTTGAGACCGGTATTGCGGCCCAGGTGCTGGTCCGGCAGGAAGAGGATCTTTTCGCCGCGCTGGAAGGCCCATTCGAAGGATGCCGAGGCGTTGGACGAGGTGCAGACGATACCGCCGTTCTGGCCGCACAGCGCCTTTATCGACGCGGTGGAGTTCATGTAGGTAATGGGCACCAGCCCGCCGGAAAGGACGTCGTTCAGATCGTCCCAGGCGTCCAGGACGTCGTCGGTGGCCGCCATGTCGGCCATGGAGCATCCCGCGCTCATGTTGGGCAGGATGACCTTCTGGTTCGGGTCGGTCAGGATGTCCGCCGTTTCGGCCATGAAGTGCACGCCGCAGAAGACCACGTACTCCGCGTCCTTCTGCCGGGCGGCGTTCTGCGATAGCAGGAATGAGTCTCCGCGGAAGTCGGCGAACTGGATGATTTCGTCGCGCTGGTAGTGGTGGCCCAGTATGACCAGCCGGTCGCCCAGCTTGTCACGGGCCGCGGCGATGCGGGCGTGGAGGTCGTCGGGATTCAGCCCGATGTACTCCCTGGGCAGCCGCTGCCACTGGACGTGTGCCTTGAACTCCTCGATAAGAGGCTTGGCCGTCAGCGACGAATCGGTGCGACAGAAGGCGGACTGCTCTATGTCCGTTACGGGAACGGTAGGCTGGCGCTCAACTGAAATCATACAACCCCACCACCCGGCGAGTTAGTTATCTAATAAGTGTACTATGTTGCTGGAAAAGGCTCAACTCTAGTGCAAGCTTACATCCTAACTAGAGGCGGTGCAAAATTCCGCAGGTGACGCCTGTAGACCCTACTGAAACTGCCTAAAGATGGCAAGAGAGCGACTGGATTGTGGTAATATCCGAGACACCTTTCAGAAGGGGAAGTATTATCCATGTTTAGACTGGTATTGGTTGGGGTCATCTCCCTGGTCCTTGCGGCGTGTGGAAGCGCCACTCCCACGCCGACACCTACCCCTACGGCCACTCCTGCTCCTACGGCGACGCCCATTCCAACGGCAACACCGACTCCTATGCCAGAACCCACCCCTACGGCGACGCCCATTCCAACGGCAACGCCGACTCCTATGCCAGAACCCACCCCTACGGAAGCGGCTTCGCAGCCGGATCCGCTTGTCGCGGCGATTCAGGCTTACGCCTCTGCAGCGTGCTTTGGCGGCCAGGGTCTGCCGGAAGGCGGTACCTGGGGCGAGCTAACCGTCCAGTTGGGGCTTGCCGTCCCAGCGCTTGGCGCCGTCACTCCGCCGGAGGCGATTAGTGATTATCACCAGGCCCTACTCGCTACACTCAGCGCGATGCTGGAGGTCGCGGAGACCAAACCCCAAGACCAGGCGGTCAACCTTATGGAGCTCGCTGTTCCCAGTGTCATAATAGCTGCGACCGGCATGGGGCAGGCAAGCGCACAGATCGAGCCTAGCATCTGGGAGGTCATGAGTGCGGCCGGCTGTGCCGCATCGTTACTGGGCGGATAGCTCCATAAGTTGGGGCTCCTGCATCCCCGTCGGCACGGTCATCTTGCGAAGATCGCCTCGATGTAGTTCACCATACTCTCGGGGAGCTGATCGCAATGCGGAGCGGAGTTTCTGCGCCATCATGCTCTTGACCGTCCAATGAGGTAGCCCTTCAGGGTGTCCCGCTGTTCCCATGTTCACCATATGACATCTACCACTAGATAACCAAGTGCCCACCAAGGGGCAAGTTTCACCACTTCCACAGCAAGACGTTTGCCACGCTGTAGCCACTCATTCCATCGGGGTTTTCCCCAGGTCGCGCAATAGGTACGGTAGAATACCCATGCCGCTACAATGGCTAGCGCGACCATATTCAGCCAACCGACGGGCGATCCAAAGAACTGCCTGGCCACAACCTCGGCCATAATGAGCGTCATCAAAAATGTTGCTGCCCAACCACCTATCACCATTGCTATTCGGGTCCAACCCTGGCTCTGGTAGTTGCGTCTCAGGTATCGCTTGGTGACTAAGTAGCCCTTTCGCAGATTGCGCTTCACTTCATACCATGTCAAATCCATGACGCTCACCAAGACCACTACCCACAAAGGCTCGTGGGAATCCACCAGAGCCACCAAGTGGCCGACCGCTGTGATTGTAGGCCATCTTCATCACGTCCTCCCTTACAGCATCCTGGGGCTGCGAGTGGTGACCGGGCCTATCAGGTCAGCGTACCGAAGCCGCTTCCCCTCGGAGCCGATTGGCGTCGCTCATACGCACCCCCTTCGTTGCATTTACGTGCTCGCCCTACCCAACCACAACGCCCTGCAGCGACCAGGGCGAGGTCTTCTCAATGCGCACGCTGACCGTCCGGCCTTGAAGCTGTCGTTTGTCCTCAAAGAAGACCAGCTTGTCATTGCGGTTGCGTCCCTTCCACTTGCCCCTTTCGTGGCCCTCCACCAGCACATCGGTGGTGGTGTGCAGCAGCCTGCCGTTGATCTCCCCCGCGATGATCTCCTGCGCCTGCTCGATAGCCGATAGCCGGCGCTTCTTCTCATCGTAGGGTACGTCGTCGGGCAGCTTGCGGGAGGCGATGGTCCCCGGCCTCTCCGAGTAGGCCGCGGCGTGCACCTTGTCGAACTGTACGTCTTCCAGCATCCTCAGCGACTCCTGGAAAGCCGCCTCGCTTTCTCCGGGGAAGCCCACTATCAGGTCCGTGCTCATGGATACGCCGGGCACGGTTTCCCGTATGCGCTCCACCAGCGCTCGATAATCGACGTTTGTGTAGCCGCGGCGCATGAGCTGCAGGACTTGGTCGTCGCCGGCCTGGAAGGGGAGGTTGAAGTGCTCGCACACCTTCTCCAACGACGCCACCGCCTCGATGATGCGGCGGCTCATGTCGTTGGGATGCGATGTGAGGAACCGTATGCGCTCCAGCCCGTCCACCTCGTTGACGGCGGTCAACAGGTCGGCCAAATCGGGCGAGCCGGGCAGGTCGTGTCCGTAGGAGTCCACGTTTTGCCCCAGAAGGGTCACCTCTTTCACGTTGCGAGCTGCCAGAAGCTCCACCTCGCGCACAACGTCGTCAATTGTCCGGCTTACTTCGCGCCCTCGCCGGTAGGGGATGATGCAGAACGTGCAGAACTTGTCGCAGCCGTGGATGATGGGAACGTACGCCGTGACCGCGACGTTGGGAGGCGTGAGCGTGGTCAGGCAGCCCTCGGCGTCTATGCCCATGCGGTTGCCCAGCAGTTCCAGTAGCGGCCGGTAGTCCTGTGGGCGCATGAAGGCGTCCACGTGGGGGAACCGGGCCTGAAGCTCGTCCGTCTTGGGCCCCACCATGCAGCCCATCAGGGCGATGATCCGGTCGCTGTCGCCCTGCTTCAGCGACTTCAGCGAGCCGAGCATGCCGGTCACCTTGTCCTCGGCGGCTTGGCGCACCACGCAGCTGTTGAGGACTATGACGTCGGCCTCTCTGTGCTTGGACACCGGCGTCAGGCCAAGCTGGATCAAGGCGCTCTCCAACCGGTCGGAGTCCGCCTTGTTCATCTGGCAGCCTATCGTCCACATGTAGTAGCTGCTGGGGTCTGCGGTTTTTTCCACTGTTGTCATAGAGCTATCGTTCTCAGTACGCTTTCCATGGTATCGAATGGGAAGGGCTGCTTCCTGTTAAACTGGACGCAGCCGCGCATCACCTTGAATCCCGCGCCTTGCAGCGCCTCCTTCTGCGTGTCCAGCCAGTAGTAGTCGACCGGGTTCCACAGGTGCACCGTCAGGCCCGCCTTCCTCTCCGCAATCAGCACGTGCACGAAGCGGGGATCGATTGTCCCTTTGGCCTCTTCCAGAACGTTCTCCCGTTCGATTTTCCAGCCGGGTAGGTCCCATTCAAAAGCGGCCTGGGCCGTGGGGAAAACCGATTCGACCACCTCTCCCAAGCGGGAGTACGTCTCCTTGTAGCGGTCGGATGCGCCGTGAAGGGCCTCCCGTATTTTCTGGTCGGTGTCGTCGTGCGCCATGTGATGGTTCCCTATCAGATCTGAACGTCCAGGCAAGGCCTGACAATGATTGTACCACCCAGCGCCACGTTGGGCGCTTCCCTGGCGATTTCGACCGCATCTTCAAGCGAGGCGGCGTTGACTATCATGTAGCCGCCCAAGTCCACCGTGTCTAGCGGGTGGTCCGCAACGGAGTCCTTGGTGACCGCTTTTGCGCTCCACTCCAGAGGCAAGCCCGAATCGTAGGCGCCCTTCTCCACCAGCCCCGCTACCCATGCTCCCCACTTCTGCATATATTCCCCTGTCAAAGGGTCTCCGTCCCCAGGGTTCAAAGGTTGTCCTATGAACAGCAGCATGAACTTTCCCATGTTTACAGTCCTCCAAGTCCTGCAATTTATCGCAAGAAAGCGCTGTAGTAAATATACGGCCCATCGCCCTCGTCTCACGCTCCATCCAACCCACCCGCCCCCGTCATACCCGCGGAGGCGGGTATCCAGCACCTATCTGCCTAATACCTGCTAACAATCCTTTAACACCTTGTTAAAAGAGTGTTCAACAAACCGTGCTAGCTTGAATGGCACTAGGAACGGAGCGCTATCGGTGTCACGAACTGAACTGAAAACAGGGTTGAGCGAGAAGGACAAGCTTTGGGGGGTTCCTATGGTCTTGAAACCGGCCGGTCCCGAAATTGTAGCAAGCCTGCAGAACGACGGAAATGGCAACGACGGCGGTTCTGAACATAGCCTGGGGCAGGACGAGGGCCAGGAACGGAAGTCTATCGGAGACCGCGTCAAGGGCTTGATAGGGAGCGTTCTTGGGTTGCTCCTGATGCAGCAGACCCTCACTTCCCGGTGCTCCAGGTGTAGCAGACCCATTGAAATCCCGGTGTGTTCGTTCCTGCGTGACGAGGTCTATCTGGCCAAGGAGGACTGGCTCTGGTCGTGTGAGCTCTGCTGGGACGAATCGCAAGGGAGACGTCACTTTAGCAGCCAGGATTTTGGCTAGGAAACAACGGCAGACCAAAAAGATTTAACAGGAGGGATGGTTTGACAAATTTATCTAAGGTTCGCGGACTTCTTGTCCTTGTGGCCGGGGCGCTGATCCTCGGTTTAACGCTCGCTTGTAGCAGCGATGATCCGACACCCACACCTACACCTCGGACATCCACGGGCGGGTCTACAGCTCCCACGCCCACACAAGCCCCGCAAAGCACCCTGAGCGGAGTGATAGAGATAGACGGTTCCAGCACGGTTGGCCCGATCTCCGAAGCGGTAGCGGAGGAGTTCAGCAAGATACACCCCGACGTGCAGGCCAATGTCTCCATATCCGGCACGGGCGGCGGGTTCAAGCGGTTCACGGTAGGCGAGACGGACATATCGAACGCCTCCAGGCCGATCAAGGACTCGGAAGCGGAGCAGGCGCAGGCCAACAACATAGAGTACTTAGAGCTCACGGTGGCGTTGGACGGCCTAGCGGTGATGGTTAGCAAAGAGAACACGTTTGT